>DATIWB010000025.1:0-101525 GCA_035519675.1 Myxococcaceae bacterium | reverse complement strand
AAACCCCGCGCCATCGTCTGCGTCCTCGGCGCCCGCCCGCGAACGCGTCCGGACCGTGCACGGGGGTGCCGGTGCGCGCAACGCCTTGCACAGCTGGCCGCCGGAACGACTGCGCCCACCGAGCCCAACAGGGCAGGGTGGGCGCCGCGCGCCGGCGGGCGAATGCCGGCGCACGAGGTGAACGGAACTCAGTTCACCTTGACGCTGATGCTCTTTGGCTTCGCCTCGGCCCGCTTGGGGACGAAGATCCTCAGCACGCCGTTCTTGTGCTCGGCGGTGGCCTTGTCCGCATCGAGGGTCGCGGGGAGGGTGAAGCTCCGGGCGAAGACGCCGTAGGCGCGCTCGATCCGGTGGTAGCCCTCACGCCTGTCCTCGCGCTCGAGCTTCCGGTCGCCGCGGACGGTGAGGGTCCCATCCTCGAGGCGAACCTCGACGTCCTTCCCCTCGACCTCGGGGAGGTCGAACTTGAAGGTCACGCCCTCGGTGTCCTCGAAGACGTCCACGGCCGGGGTCCAGCCGTACGACTCGGTGTTCCGGGTGAGGCCAAGGTTGCCCTCGAACAGACGGTTCACCTCGTCCTGCAGCCGCGCGAAGTCGCGCGACGGATTCCAACGCTGAATGGTGCTCATGGTCTTGCTCCTGCTCCTTCGGAAAGGCACACGGAACGTAAGACGGCGATCAGCAGCGTCAAGCCGACCGGGGAGCTCGCCGGATTCGGCAGGTCGGACGCGCACTTCCGCCGTCGTTCACCCCGGGCGAAAATCGTGCGCGTCAGCCGGCGAGCGTCCAGCGCTCGAGCTCGGTGTGCACCGCCCTGCTGGCCAGCGTGTCGCTGCGCACCAGGGCGACGTCCCGGAGCATGAAGCCACCGTCGAGCGCCTGGCCGAGCGCCGTCCGGCACCGCCCGAGCAGCGGGTCCCCGTGGGCCGAGCGAGCGCGGGCCACGGTGAGATGCGGACGGAACGGCCGCTCCGGCTCGAGCGCGACCAGCGGCTCCGCGGCGTGGCGCGCATCGGTGACCAGCGCCTGCAGCAGCTCGACGTCGCCGCCGAGGGTGGTGGCCAGGACCTTTGGCGACCGGGAGGGCCCGAACGTCTCCACTCCCGACAGGGTGAGCGACAGCGCGTGGTGCCGGCCGCAGACCCCGGCGAACGCCTGCCGGAGCACGGGGACGGTCGGGTCCGGGACCGAGCCGAGGAACACCAGCGTCAGGTGCAGGCTCTCGGGCGGGAGCCAGCGTGCCTGTGGCGTCGCCGCCCGCACCGGCTCGAGCTGGGCCTCCAGGCTCTGCTTGACCGCCTCCGGGACCACGCCGGCGAGGAACAGGCGCACGGGCGGCGGAGTGTACTCCTCTGCTCAGCGCGCGGCAGGCTTGGGCGGCGCCGCGGATGTCGGCTCGACGTGCCGCGCGAAGGGGACGATCCCCAGCGCCGACTCCATCTCGTCCGGGAAGTACAGGACGCCGTTCTTCACCACCAGCCGCCCCTTGCGGATCTCATGGATGTCCTTCAAGGGATCGCCCTCGACCAGGTAGAGATCGGCCCGCTTCCCGACGCTGATGCTGCCCAGCTCGGCGTCACTTCCGAGGAAGCGTGCTCCGCCCAATGTGGCGGCGACCAGGGTGTCCGCTGGCGAGATTCCCGCGTGGACCCATGACTCGAGCTCGCTGTGCAGCCCCAGGCCGGGGAGGTCGTCGGTGCCGGGAACCAGCGGGATCCCTTCGCGGTGGAGCAGGGCGACGAACTCGTCCTGGCGCTTCTGGCTCGCCTCGTAGGCGGCGTACTGGGCCGGCTTGATGTCCAGGAGGATGGATTTCCGGTCGCGCCTCACCGGCGTCGGAACGTGGTCTAGCCACGGAGCATCCACCGGGGACCCGGTGCCCGGCCGTGCGGCGAGGTTGTTGACGAACGTGGCCAGGGTTGGGTCGAGGGCCGTGTGCCGCTGCTTCATCAGTCCCAACAGTCGCTGGAAACCCGCGCCCGCGGGGTTCACGTCCTTGAGCCGCTCGCCGATGACCGTGAAGCGGAACGGCGTCCTCGGGTCCTCCGTGTCCCGGAGGACGAACATCAGCAGCAGCTGGTTGATGTGGCTGATCTCGTCGTAGCCGTCGGCGATCGCCCGTTCGGCGGTCATGAATGCCGGGACGTGCCCCGAGACGTGGAGCCCCAGCCGGTGCGCTTCGGCGGCGATGGGCTTCACCAGGTCCGGCGGCATCGAGTTGTAGATCTTGATGCCCCAGAAGCCGTGGTCCGCGTACCAGCGGACCTTGTCCAGCGCCTCGTCCAGGGTTCTCACGGTGAAGCCGTGCGCGGCGGAGAAGGGAGACTTTCCCTCGAGGAACCCGCTCATCTTGACCCGCGGCCCGATGAGCTCGCCGGAGTCGATCCGGCGCACCAGATCGAGGAGCCGCTGGTTGTCGTTGCCGGGGTCGCGCACGAACGTCACCCCGGAGGCAACGTGCAAGAGCGCGCTCCAGTCGTCCATGTGGGCGTGGGCATCGAGGAGCCCGGGGAGCAACGTCCCACCGCCGCCGTCGATCGTCACCGCGCCCGCCGGCGGTGCGTCGCTCCGCAGGCCGACGATCCGGTCACCGTAGAGCACCACGTTCCGCCCCGCGCTCGAGGTTCCCGTCGCCGGATCGAAGATGTTCACCTGGGTGATCCACACCGGCCCATCCACCCGGTGCGCGAGCCGCCTCGACAGGCGGACCAGGAGCTCGGCGGAGAGGTCGCTCGCCAGGGCCGAGAGCCGCTCGAAGGACTCGGGGAAACCGTCCTCGACCAGCACCGCGAACGGGTCCAGGCTGGCGACCAGCCGGCTACCGCGCGCGAGCAGGACCTGCGGCGAGAGCCCGAGACCCCAGAGCGCATAGGCATCGAGGCGCTCGACACGCCTGCCCACCTTCACGCTCCGGACCTTCTCCAGGCGCAGCGTGCCCGAAGGGAGGGCTGCTCGCGTGAGCCCCTTGCTGGCCAGGAGCACCCGCAGCTGGTGCATCTGCGACCACGGACTCCCGCGGTTGTCGACGTAGATGGCGTTCGAGCTGGGGGCCTCCCCCGAGTCGTCGAGCGTCTTCCAGCGCGCCCGGCCTGCCTCCACCTGGAAACTCTCCTTCACCGGAGCGCCGTAGGTGTTCGTTCCGGAGATCTCCCGCGAGGTGGGGAGCCCAGAGGCGTCGAGCACCAAGTGTTCGTGGACCTTCGGTCCCCGTCCGTTCTGGTCGACGCGCCAATCCACGTCCACCACGTTGCGCTCGCTGCGAACCACCAGCGTGCCGATCCGACCGGTGGAGGTGAGCAGCGAGTACCGGTCGACCGTGCCCGCCAGGGCGAGTCGGCAAAGGAGAGCTGCGAAGAGCCAGACGACGCGGTGCATCGAGATCCCCGAGCTCATGGCCGTGGGCGCGCGGCGCGGAGCGGCGAGCGTATGCACGCTGCCGCGGCGGCCGAGGAGGAATTTCAGCCTGCGGTCGGGGACGCCTCAGTACGCCTTCGACCAGACCCAGGCGCCGGGGCTCGGGTTGCCGCACACCACGCAGCTTCCCGGCACCTGCTGGAGATCGAACGGCCGGTTGCGTGAGGTGACGCCGCCGGTCTCCTCCTTGATCCGCGCCTCGCAGGCCGGTGCGAGGCACCACAGGGCAACGAGGAACCCGTCGTCCGCGCGCTTCTTCATCTCCTCGAGCGAGCCGACCACGAAGGTGTTCGCGTCCCGGAACGCCCGCGCCTTGTCGAACAGGGCCTTCTGCATGGCGTCCAGCTTCGCCTTCGCCACCGGCACCGCCTGCTCAAGGGGGACGGCCTCCTTGCTCCGATCGTCACGGCGCACCAGCACGCAGGCGCTCTTGGCCAGGTCCTTGGGGCCCAGCTCCATCCGCAGGCACACCCCGGCCAGCTCGTACTCGAAGTACTTGAAGCCCGGGCCCTTGCTCTCGTCGTCGTCGACGATGACCGACAGGCCGGCCTTGCGGAGGTCCTCGGCCACCGCCTGCGCCTTCGCGGTCACCGGGCCGCGCTCCTCGCCCTTGCCGATCACCACGATGACCACATGGGTCGGGGCGAGCTTCGGGGGGATGACCAGGCCCGCGTCATCGGAGTGGGTCATCACCAGGCCGCCGACCAGCCGGGTGGAGACGCCCCACGAGGTTTGCCAGACGAGGTGCTGCTGTCCGTCACGCCCCTGGAACTGGGTGCCGAAGGCCCTGGCGAAGTTCTGCCCCAGGTTGTGACTGGTGCCCGCCTGGAGCGCTTTCTTGTCCTGCATCATCGCCTCGATGCTGTACGTCCGCAGGGCACCGGCGAACTTCTCGCTCTCCGACTTCTGCCCGGAGATCACCGGCATCGCCATCCACTCCTCGGCGAAGGTCCGGTAGACCTCGAGCATCCGCAGGGTCTCCTCCTGCGCCTCCGCCTCCGTCTCGTGGCAGGTGTGCCCCTCCTGCCAGAGGAACTCGGTGGTGCGCAGGAAGAGCCGGGTCCGCATCTCCCAGCGCACCACGTTCGCCCACTGGTTCAGCAGCATCGGCAGGTCCCGGTAGCTCTGGATCCACCGGGCGAACATCGAGTTGATGATGGTCTCCGAGGTGGGCCGGATCACCAGGGCCTCCTCGAGCTTCTTGCCCCCGGCGTGGGTCACCACCGCCAGCTGGGGGGCGAAGCCTTCCACGTGCTCGGCCTCCTTGCGGAGGAAGCTCTCGGGGATGAGCAGCGGGAAATAGGCGTTCCTGTGCCCGGTGGCCTTGAACATCCCATCGAGCGCCCGCTGGATGTTCTCCCAGAGCGCGTACCCGTTGGGACGGATGACCATGCAGCCCTTGACGTCGGAGTAATCGGCGAGCTTCGACTTGAGGACCACGTCCACGTACCACTCGGAGAAGTTCTTCTCCCGAGGGGTCAGCTTTTCAGCCATGACGTTCCGTTCACCCTTTCCGGCAGGAAGGGGGGTCACGTACCGGAGCGGAGGGGATGGCGCAACTACGGGGGCTTGGGCTTGGGCTCGGCCGGGCTGGTGATGGCGGGAATCTTTTGAACCGGCTCGAGGCTGTGGACCTTCCCCAGGTTCGGATCCACCATCACCTGCACTGGCTCCGGGACCGACGGGCCCAGGTCGAAGGTGAGCGCGAGCATCCCCGTGGGCGTGACCTGACTCTCGACCAGCTTCGGTTCCACCCCGGTGCTGGCGACCACGTAGTCGCTGCCGACCCTCAGCGCCCGGTCGAACCCCACGTTGGAGATGGCGGCTGGTGATGGCGCCGGGCCGGGATTGGGTGAACGGTCACCCCGTCCGGAGGCGGCGCATCCGGCGCACAGCAGGACCACGCCGAGCCATGCGGACGGGCGAACTCGCACGTCCCGGAGCCTGTGGTTCGCCGCGATGCCCAGTCAAGCCTCAACGCGCCGGCTGGGTGACGCCCGGGACCGGCTGCACCGTCTCCATCGACGACACCTGCCCGCTCACCCGGTCCACCACCACCCGCACCGGAAACTTCCCCGGCCCGAGGTCGAAGGTGAGCTGGACCATGCCCGCTGGCAGCTCCTGGCTGGCGATCAGCGTGGCCTCACCCACCCCGGCGGATTGCTTCACGTAGTCGCTGCCGATCCGCACCGCCTGGTCGAAGCCGAGGGTGGCGATCATCCCCGGCGAGGGCGGCGGCGCGGGCGAGGGAGGCCGGTTCCCGTGGCCCGCGGGTGCGCACGCCGTCCACACCAGGAAGAACCCCGCCGCCCAGATGCGCCTCATCGCTCTGGTCAGCGTGCGCACACCGGGCCGAGGGAGGTCAAGCGGCCCGGGGCCCCCTGCGGCGACGGCCCGTCGACCCGCGGCAGGCGAGGCCGGCCGGGGAACGTTGCAGCTGGAACGTGGGCAGCCGGAGCACGCCGGCCCCGTGCGGCCCGGCGCCTCTCGTGGCATCGCTGTGTCGCACCGGGTGCGTGCGTCGCCTACGCGATGGATTTGTTAACGTCGTCACGGACAATGACGCGACCGCGACTGCTCGTCGTCGATGACAACCTCGAGCTCCTCTCCCTCCTGACACACCTCTTCGAGGACGCCGGCTACGACGTCGTGTCGGCCTCGAAGGCGAAGCAGGCCCTCGACGTGGCGAGGGGCAACGCGCCGGCGCTCGCGGTGCTAGACGTGCTCCTGCCCGATCTCATGGGCTACCACCTGGCCGATCAGCTGCGGAAGGAGTTCCCCCAGCTCCCGGTCATCTTCGTCACCGGCGTCTTCAAGGGCGGCAAGCACGGGCTGGAGGCGAAGCAAAAGCACGGCGCAGTGGCCTGGTTCGAGAAGCCGTTCGAGGCCAAGAAGCTGCTCGAGGCGGTTGCCCGTCACGTTCCGGCGACACCCAGCAGCACCGGAGGAACGGAGGAGTTCGAGGTCGAGCTGGACATCGACATCGAGGAGGAAGACCAGCCGGACACGATGGAGCTCACCGGCAAGATCAAGGTGATGGACGACGGCGAGGTGAGCGCCGAGCTCCGGGGCGCGGACCTCCGCGCCAAGCCGATGCAGCGTTACCCGGACACGCTGGTGCGGACCCGTCCGGCCGGGAGCGAGCCTGCGGCGGCGCCGACCAAGGCCCTCCGCCGGGGCGAGCTGAGGGACAACCTGCCCTCGCTGATCACCGCCTTCTTCCAGATCCGCGAGACCGGGGAGCTGGGCGTCCAGCGCGGGCAGGTGAAGAAGGTCGTCTACTTCCAGGACGGCATGCCGGTCTTCGCTCTCTCCAACCTTCTCTCGGATCGGCTGGGCCAATTCCTGGTCCGCACCGGGAAGATTCGGCCCGAGCAGCTGGCGGACGTGACGCTGATGGCGCAGCAGACCAAGCGGCGCACCGGCGACATCCTCGTCGAGCGCGGCCTGCTCCGCGACACCGAGCGTGTCTACTACGTGGGGCAGCAGGTGAAGTCGATCATCTACTCGCTCTTCGCCTGGGAGGAGGGCACCTACGTGATGTCCTTCGGCGGAAAGGCGCTGGGCGAGACCCTGAAGCTCGACGTGAACCCGGCCAACCTCATCGTCCGGGGGGTGAAGAAGCTCTACAAGTCCGAGCGGGTGAAGCGCATCCTGGCGCTCGAGGACCGACTGGTCCCCTCCCGCCAGCCGGTCTATCCCCAGTCCGACATCGAGCTCGAGCGCTGGGAATCGGACCTGCTTGCGCACGCCGACGGGACCCGGACCGTGGCCGAGCTCATCGCCTTCGCCCGCCGCCCCGAGCCGGTGGTGCAGCTCACCCTGGCCTCGCTCCTCGCGGTGCAGGCGCTGGAAAAGTCGGCAGCCTAGCCGAGCAGCCTCGGAACCAGCGGCCAGCCCCAGAGCAGGCCCATGGTCACGCTCAGGGTTCCGGCGGCGGCGCTGGTCCAGCCCCGCGCCCGCGGAGTCCGGAGAAGTCGGGCCAGCGGCCAGCCGGCGATGCCCGAGAGCAGCCCCATCCCCAGCACCGACCCCCCGCCGAACACCACCGTGTAAGCCAGCCGCTCGAGGTTGGTGTCGAATCCGGCGAGCACCAGCGCGGTGAGCGCCCCGCTCCCGGCCAGTCCGTGGATGATGCCCACCACCAGCGGGCGCACGGCGTAGGCGCGGCGCCCGAGGTGGACGTGGGCGCCCTGGCCCCCGTGCGCGTGCAGCCGCCCGCCGTGCTCGTGCCGCACTGGCGCGCCGCGCGTCATCTCCGCGCGTGCCCGCACCAGCGCCCGGACGCCGAGGAAGAGGAGCATCACCGAGACCAGCAGCTCGAACACCGCGGTGAGCCGGTCGGACAGGGTGGTGCGAAAGAGCGCGAGCACCAGGCCCATCGCCAGGAGGGCCAGCGTGTGGCCCAGCCCCCAGAACGCGCCCAGCCAGAGACCCGAGCGCGGGTCGTCCTCCTCGGTGACCAGGGTGGAGACCGCCGCGAGGTGATCAGGCTCCAGGGCATGGCGCATGCCCAGGAGCAGTCCGAGGAACCAGGCGGTGACGGTGGTCAGGGTACCTCCGCGGCTGTCGCTCTAGCACGGCTTCCGGCAGGAGGCCCGGCGGCCCGGCGGACGCTGGGCTGTCAACCCCTTCCACGGGACCCGGGGCGTCGTCACCCCTCACCTGACACCCGACGGGAGAGAGCAATGAAGCGAGCGATGATCGAAGTCCTGGTGCTGATGGGAGCCCTGGCGTTCGGGGCGGCATGCGAGCAGAACGGGTCCCGTTCGAGCAGTGCCGAACGGGGAGGGGCCACGTCCATGCCCACGGCCCGTGGACCTGGCGGAGACACGCCGCCCCGCTCCGGGTCGAGCGACATGGACCGCGGCTCGTCCGCCTCCGCCGGCGCGGCGTCCTCGAGCGATCTGTCGAGCAACTCCGGCACGGGCGGCTCGGGCGACGCAGGGTCGGGCCACGCGGACGCCGGTTCCAGGATGCGATAGTCCGGAAACGGGGACCGTCGACACCCTCGGCGGGACTCGGCGGTGACGAGGTGTCGGTAACGAGGTGTCTGGCACCGCGGCGTCGCACCTCGGCGCCGTGCGCCTGGCCTCGAGCTGACGGGAGGTCGGACCTCGGTCAGCCCGGGGCGTCCCGCCGTGCGGTGGGATCGCGGCCGGCGAGGGTCCTCGCGGGGGTGCCGAGCGCAAGCTCGTCGACCATCCGGCGGTGCTCGGCGGACCCGAGCTCTGCCACGCGATCCTCGGCGGGCCGGACGAACCGCTGGAGCAGCACGTCGATCCGGGCGTGCGCGTCACGGAGACGCTCCTCCGGGAGGTGCCCGCTCCGTGCGGCGCCCATCAGCGCCTCCAGCACCCGGTGCTGCACCGCGGCGTGGTGACACACCAGCAGCACGTCGACGCCGGCCCGCACCGCCTCCACCGCGGCCGCCGCGGGATCGGCGATCGCCTTCATCTCCAGATCGTCGCTGACCACCACGCCCTGGAAACCGAGCCGTTCCCGGAGCAGCCCGGTGATCGACCGCCGGCTCAGCGTGGCCGCGACGTCTTCTCCCAGCGCAGGAAAGCGCACGTGTGCGGTCATCACCGAGGCGAGCCCGGCCCGGGAGTACGCGTCGAAGGGAACCAGCTCCACCGCCTCGAGGCGCTCGAGCCCATGCTCCAGCACCGGCAGGGTCAGGTGGCTGTCCTGAAGCGTGTCCCCGTGTCCGGGGAAGTGCTTCCCGCACGAGGCGACGCCGCCTCGCTCCATCCCCTCCGCCAGGGCCACCCCCAGCCGGGCGACCTCCACCGGGTCCGATCCGAAGCTGCGATCACCGATGACCGGGTTGGCCGGATTGCTGTCGACGTCGAGCACCGGCGCGAAGTCCCAGTCGAACCCCGTGGCCCGGAGCTCGAAGGCGAGCAGCCGTCCCACCCGCCCGGCGAGCTCCGCGTCGGCACGCTGACCGATGCTCCGCATGGGCGGAAGGGCCGTGTAGGGAGTCCCGCGCAGCCGCGCCACCCGCCCGCCCTCCTGGTCCAGTGCCACCGGGAAGGGACGCGCCGCCCGCAGCTTGAGCGCCCGGAGTAGCTGGGCGGTCTCGGCGGCCGTGCCCACGTTGCGGCCGAAGAGGATGGTGCCGAGCACCCCGGCCTCGATCAGCCCACCGACGTCGCGGTCGACCTCCCGACCCGGAAACCCCACGAGCAGCAGCCGCGCACACGCCTGACGGAGATCACCCACTGGATCCACCCAGTGTACCAGGCGGCCTGCTGCTCATGGGATGCAGCACCTGGGGGTGGGTACCGATGCACAAGCCGCTTGCACGCCGGCCCTCCGGCTGAAATCACGGGGAATCGCCATGGCCGACACCGCCCACCCGATCGCCTCCACCGGCGCGTTCTACCGCGCGCGCATCGCCTCGCTGCTGGCGATCGCCCCGCTCGGCATCTGGACCGCCTTCCACCTCTGGGACAACCTGAGCGCCTTCGGGGGCCCCCAGGCCTGGGAGCAGGAGGTGACCGGAGCGCGCCACCCGCTGGGCCAGGTGCTCCTGGCGGTGGTGGTCCTGCTCCCGCTCGTTCTGCACACGGTGTGGGGAATCGCCCGCCTCGCCTCCTCCCGCCCGAACAACGTCCGGTACGGCTACTACGAGAACCTCAAGTACCTGCTCCAGCGGCTGAGCGCGATTGGGCTCCTCGGCTTCGTCGGTGCGCACCTCTGGCTCGCCTGGGCGCGGCCGCGCTTCGTGGAGGGGCGGCCCGAGCCCTTCGCCGAGATCTCCCACGAGATGGCGCACCACACGCCCACCCTGGTGGTCTACGTCCTCGGCATCCTGGCGGTGAGCTATCACCTGGCCAACGGCATCCAGACCTTCGCCATGGGGCAGGGCCTGGTGGCGAGCGCCGGTGCGCTGAAGCGACTGGAGTGGGTGGTCTATCTGACCTTCGTCCTCCTGCTGGCGATGGGCTGGGGTAGCGTGTTTGCTCTCTGGCGCGCTGGCTGATCTGTGCCGGGCGCCGGGCCCCGGGCTCGGTTACGGTGCGCGCCAGGTGGAGACCGCGCCCCTCACCATCGCCTTCCTGATGGACCCGCTCGAGCAGGTGCTGGTCCACCACGACACCACCTTTGCGCTGATGCGGGTGGCCCAGGAGCGAGGGCACCGGCTGCTCAGCTTCGGGCAGGAGGCGCTCTTCCACCAGGGCGGCCAGATCCATGCCCGGACCCGCGAGGTGGAGGTCTTCGACCGGCAGGGGCATCACTTCCGCGTCGTCGCCGAGCGCGAGGTGCCCCTCGGAGTGCTCGACGTGCTGTGGATGCGGAAGGATCCTCCGGTGGACGTGGCGTTCCTCCACGCGACGCAGCTGGTGGAGGCGACCGGTGGGGTTTCCCCGGTGTACGTCAACTCGCCCGCCGGCCTGCGCACCGCCAACGAGAAGCTCTGGGCGCTGCACTTCCCCGAGCTCACCCCCGAGACGCTGGTCAGCCGCGATCTGGCGCAGCTCCGCGCGTTCGTGGAGGAAGCGCCGGAGGGCGCCATCGTCAAGCCGGTCGACGGGCACGGCGGCGAGGGCGTGGTGCTGCTGCGGCGAGGCGACCGGAACACGCCGTCGATGCTCGAGCTCCTCACTGCCGGTGGGCGTGACTGGGTGGTGGCGCAGGCGTACGTCCCCGCCGCCCGGGAGGGCGACAAGCGCATCCTCCTGCTCGATGGCGAGCCGCTCGGGGCCATCCTCCGCGTCCCGCTGGACAGCGAGAACCGCGCCAACATGGCCGTGGGCGGTCGGCCGGTGAGGACCGAGCTCACCGCGCGCGACCGGGAGATCTGCGGGCGCCTCGCCCCCGCCCTCCGCAGGGAGGGGCTGCTTTTCGTCGGCATCGACGTGATCGGCGACCGCCTCATCGAGGTGAACGTCACCAGTCCCACCGGGCTCGCCGAGCTGGCGCGCCTGGAGGGCGGCGACCCGGCGGGGCGGATCCTCGCCCACATCGAGCAGCTCGCCGCGGGCCGGCGGGCGGGTCGGCCTGTCCAGGCCTCGACCTCCGGGGTTGGCACCGGCCGCTGACGGCCGCAGCCTTGGCCGATGACCCGCCCCGGCTGATCGCAACGTTCGCCACCCGCGGTGTCCTCCCTGGTCCGGGAAGTTCCCGGACGACTCGAAAATCTCTCCTGGGCGCGATCGACCGATGTCCGTGACGGGCCCTTCCCCGTCGGGGCAATCGCAAGCGTGAGGCATCTCCCCGGGAGGGGGGTGCACCTGACTGGGGATGACCATGAACAACCACCGTCGTCTTCTCGCCAGCACCGGCCTCGTTGCCGGGTTGGTTCTCGGCTGGGCCGTCGGGTGCGGCTCCAGCGACTCCGGCTCCCGGGCCACGCTCGGTCCCGCCGGGGGAACCCTCTCGGTCCCAGGCACCGGCGTGGAGCTGGCCGTCCCCGCGGGCGCGCTCAGCAGCCCGGTCGACGTCGCGGTGAAGACCCGCAGGGACGCTGCCGCCCTCACCGTCGCGCTCGAGCCGGCGGACCTCCGCCTGGCCCGTCCTGCCACCCTCTCGGTCACGGTGGCCGGGCCGGCCCACTTCTCGAGCGTCACCGAGTCCTCCTCGGGAACCCCGATGGGGCTCGATGCCCGGACCGAGAGCGCGAGCTCGGCGACGGCACGCCTCCGCCTGGACCGGTTCAAGCAGGTGCGCTTCGCGCTCGAGACGGTGGCCGACGGCGGCGTGGCCCCCGGGGCCTGCCGTGAGGACGACGACGGTGAGGCGCACGACGGCGAGCACGAGGGCGACGAGGAGGGCGACGGCGGTCACCACCGCGACGATGCCGGGACGCCCACCGGCAGCGCGACGTCGATGGCCTGCCCGACCGGGTTCGAGTGCGACGACGGCGTCTGTGTCGCCCCGGGCGGAAACGACGAGCATCACGATGCCTGTGACGGTGGCCCCTGCCACGGCGACGACGACGAACAGTGCGACGGCGGTGCGTGCCGCGACGACGACGGTGACTGCGACGGCGGTGCCTGCCACGAGGACGGCCCGCACGACGGCGGCCGCTGACCGGAGCGTCGTCCAGCACCCCTGCGTGCTCGGGGGAGGGCCGGCCGTCCTCTCCTGACCCGGGACGATCGGGACGAGGTCAGCTCCCGGCGAACAGCTGCCGGTCCCGGGCCGGGCGGCCCGGAGTTTCGCCTTCCTCAGCGAAGGTGGACGCGACCGTCCGGCTCCTCGAAGGGGAGCACGCTGCGCAGGTCGACGGCCCAGAGCTGGCTCGAGGCATCGCGCACGACCAGCCCCCGGGCTCCGGCGGCACGGGCCGAGACCCGGAGCGAGCGGAGCGCGTTGGCCTCGGCCTGCGACGTCGTGACCAGGATGGTCGGGGACGGCGACGGGGTGGCGACCGACGCGAAGTCGATGGGAACGGTCGACGCGTCGACGACGGGCTCCCCCGACTCGGCGAGTGGCCCCCACGCTCTCCAGCGCACCGGCCCATCCGGCTCGGTTCCCCGGGCGGTGAGATCTTCGACCGCCGCCAGGTAATTCCGGGCGATCTCCGCGAGTGGAGCCGGACGGTGGAGGCAGTCCTCGCAGTCGACCGCCTCGTCGGGCGAGACCCCGGACCTGAGCACCAGCACCGACGTGTCCACCACGTCCGCGACGTACCGGCCGGCGAGCGCTGGCCAGCGCCCGAAGGCGAGGCCTTCGGAGAGGTCGCGCTCGGCGGCAGGGTCCAGCTGGCCGACGATCTCCGGCGCCACCAGGCCATCGGCGCCCACGCCGTAACGGCAGCGTCCGTCGACGTAGAGAAAGCTGCGGCCAATCTCCGAGCGCAGCGTGAACAGCGCCAGCCCGTCGCCGACCGCCGCGGCGAGCCGAACGCCCTCCGAGCCATCGCAGATCTGCACGGGCGCTCCGCAGCCCACCGAGGCGACGCTGGCGAGGAGCGCGAGCAGGACAGCGCGGCCGTTCATTGCAGGGGCAGAGTGCCCCTTGGCCCGTGAGGGCACAACGGGTAGGTCGGGCGTGGCCCGTCCGGGTCCTCGGACTCTGACGAGACGGGCGGGGTGTCACCCGGGGCCCGGGGAAGCCTCCGCCCGGACTGCAGTCAGGGCTTTCTGAGGAGTAGCCCCTCGGCGAAGAAGGCCATCGCCGCGGTCACCACCAGCCAGGTCCAGATGGGCACCCGCCGGTCCGCCGTCCCGCCCGGGCCGCGGACCGCCTCCTCGCCGAAGTACGCCTGGAGCTGCGTCTCGTCGAGCCGGGTGAGGTCACTGTCGGCCGGGTCCAGCGTCACCGCGAACTGCGAACCGGGGACGAGCTGCCCTGTCGCGTCGTACGTCCGGTACAGGCCGGGCTCGGGCAGCGGCCCGATCTGCAGGGCATGGTCCGCCTCGCCGCGCACTGGCACGGCCAACCCGGAGGGCGACTTCACCGAGGTCACCTGTGCCTGCGGGTCGGGGTGGAGCGCCACCGTCTGCCCCACCCGTCCCTCGAGCGTCTCCCGCTCGTCCAGCGCGCCGGCGAGCCACGCCGCCGCCCGCTGCACCAGCGGCAGGTAGCTGGTGCGAATGGCGAAGTCGCCCCAGTCGCGGTCCAAGGTGCTGGTGAAGAGCAGCACCCGGCCGTGCCCGTGCCGCGCGGTGATGAAGGCCGGAGCGCCGTCGTCGAACGCCGCCAGCACGTCCGAGCCGTCCGACCTCGCCCCGCCCTCCACCAGCATGTACCGCTGAAAACGGGCGCCCATGAGCCCCTCGCGCCCCCGCCCGGAGAACGGCGCGAACAGCGGGTCGCTCCAATGGACGTCGCCGAACTTCGCCGCTCGCCCGTCGCCCGCCCCCGCCTCCGAGCCCGCCGCCTTCACCAGGCGCAGTGGACGGGGGAGCAGCTCGCCCATCCGCGCCGTCCAGGGCTCGGGCTCGACCTTGTCGCCCATGGAGAGGAGGAGCCCGCCTCCGCGCTCGACGAAGGCCTTCAGCCGGGCGACCTCCTCGGGCACCGGGGCCGGGACGTTGGCCAGCACCACCACGTCGTAGCCCTCCAGCGGCTCGCGCAATCCGGCCGAGGCGTCCTTCACCACCGGACGGATGGGTGAGCTCGGCGCGCTGAGGGCCGCCTCGAGGAAGAAGACCTCGTCCCGATAGCGCACCGGGCTCGGCGACCCGTCCACCACCAGCGCCCGCAGCTCGCGCGGCACCTGCACCACGAAGTCGCGCCGGTCGTCCTCGGCCAGGCCGTCCGGCGAGAGCGTGACCGCCCCGGCCACCGGTCCGCCCACCTCGGAGCGGACGGTGAGCGTCTTCTGCGCCGTGCCGCCGGGAGTGAGGGCGAGGAAGGTCTTGCCCACCACCCGCCCTCCGAGCTCCACGGTGGCCTGGATCTCCCTGGCCGGGGCGTCGGAGACGTTCCGCACCGTGAAGCCGACCTGGACCGCGCGGACCCCGGACTGGGGTGCCGGCTCGGCCTTCAGGTCGGCCAGGAAGTGGTTGGGGAGCACCTTTCGGCCCTTCGCCACGTCCCGCAGCACCATCTCCGGGCGGACCCGCTTGTCCCCCGGGCCGCGGAGGGTCGGCAGCGGGGTCTCCAGCCGGAGCGAGCCCGCGGTGAATGCCGAGACCACGATGATGCGCTTTCCGGCGGTGGGGCTCTCCTCCAGCGCCCGCGCGGCCACCCCGAAGCAGCGGCCCAGGTCCGCCGTGGACCACGCTGGGACCATCCGGTCGAGCGTCTCCCGCGCCTCGCGCCGGTCGAGGCCGGGCGCGCTGGGGGGCGTCACCTCCGGCCCGCAGGGGAGGACGGTGATCGGGTCCTCGGGGCCGAGGGTGGCGATGGCGCTCCGGGCCTCGCTCCGCACCTTCTCGAACAGGCTCTGCCCGTCCACGAACCGCATCGCCAGCCCGCGGTCCACCACCACCACCGTCGCCGCCGGCCCCGCCGCCCGGGAGACCGCCGCACCTGGGCGCCGGAGCTCGGGCCGGGCCAGCGCCAGGGGGATGGAGAGGAGAATCAGCGTCCGCAGGGTGTAGAGGACGAAGCGCTTGAGCTTCAGTCGCGAGGCCGTGCGCCGCTGGCTCCGGAGCACGAAGGCGATCGCCGCGAAGGGGTGCGGCCGCGGCTTCCGCCGGTCGAAGAGGTGCACCGCGAGCGGGATGAGCCCGGCCAGCGCACCGAGCAAGAGCCACGGCTGGCCGAAGGTCACGCCGCCCTCCGCTGCCGCCGACCGAGGAAGCGCAGCAGGACCCCGTCCAGCGGCTCGTCGGTGCGCACCAGGGTGTAGTCCACGTCCGCCTCGGTGCAGGCGGCCCGGGTGCGGTCGAGGAAGGCCCGGAATTCCTCGAGGTAGCTCTCGCGGATCTCCCGGGCGTTCACCTCGATCCTCCGCTCGTCCTCGAGCGAGAGGAACAGCGTGGGATCGTCGAAGGGGAACTCGAGCTCGGCCGGGTCGAGAACGTGGAAGAGGACCAGGTCGTTGCGCCGGGCCCGCAGGGCGAGGAGGCGTCCCAGGGCCTCTTCCCGATCGTCGAAGAGGTCGGAGAAGACGACCACCAGCTGCCCACGCCGCACCCGCTCGGCGAGGTGATCGGCCGCGGCGAACAGGTCGGTTCCCCCGCCGGGCTGGAGCGTGTCCAGTGAGTCGAGCAGCGTGTGCAGATGCCCCGCCGCCGACCGCGGGGGAACGTCCGCGCTGCCAGCCCTGGTGACCACGCTCAAGCCCACCGCGTCCTGCTGCCGTACCAGCAGATAGGCCAGCGTCCCGGCGAGAGTGGTGGCCACCTCGAGCTTGGAGAGCGGGCCGCTCCGGTAGCCCATCGAGCCGCTGGCGTCCACCACCAGCGTCGCCTTGAGGTTGGTCTCGTGCTCGTAGCGCTTCACGTAGTAGCGGTCGAACTTGCCGAAGGCCTTCCAGTCGAGGTGCCGCAGCTCGTCTCCGGGCGCGTATTCCTTGTGCTCGGAGAACTCCACGCTCTGACCCTGGTGAGGGCTCTTGTGCAGACCGGAGAGCACGCCCTCCATCACCGCGCGGGCGCGCAGCTTCACCCCGGCGAGCTTGGCCAGCGTTGCCGCGTCGAGCGAGGTCAACGGAACGCCTCCACGAGGAGCCACCCTCGCTGAGCGCGGCCGCCCTGAGCCCGCTGACTATCGCCGTCTGACCACACCCTGACCTGGACCTCGACCGCGGCCGCCCTGAGCCCGCTGACTATCGCCGTCTGACCTGGACCTCGACTGCGGCCGCCCTGAGCCCGCTGACTATCGCCGTCTGACCACACCCTGACCTGGACCTCGACCGCGGCCGCCCTGACCTAGCCCTTCACCAGCTCCAGCAGCTGCTGGACGATGCGCGTGCTGGTGATGCCCTCGCTCTCGGCGGCGAAGTTGGGGAGCACCCGGTGGCGCAGGACGGGGAGGGCGAGGGCGCGCACGTCCTCGACCGTCGCCGCGAACCGGCCCTGGAGCACCGCCCGGGCCTTCGCCGCCACCACCAGGTACTGGCTCGCCCGTGGGCCTGCCCCCCAGTTCACGTGCTTGCGGACCACCTCCGGGGCGCCGGCCTCCTTCGGCCGGGTCTGCCGGACCAGCTCCACCGCGTAGCGCACCACGTGGTCCGGCACCGGGACGCGGCGAACCAATTCTTGAAGGGCGAGGATCTGCTCCGGCGACAGCACCTTGGTCAGCCGGGGGGGGATGCCGGAGGTGGTGGTCTTGACGATCTGGAACTCCTCCTCCGCCGTCGGGTACCCCACGTCCACCAGGAACATGAAGCGGTCGAGCTGCGCCTCAGGCAGCGGGTACGTCCCCTCCTGCTCGATGGGGTTCTGGGTGGCGAACACCAGGAAGGGGAGGTCGAGCGGGTAGGTCTCGCCGCCCGCCGTCACCCGGTACTCCTGCATCGCCTGCAGCAGCGCCGCCTGGGTCTTGGGCGGCGTCCGGTTCACCTCGTCGGCGAGGATGATGTTGGCGAACAGCGGGCCCCGCACGAAGCGGAAGTCGCGGTGGCCGGTGACCCGGTCCTCCTCGAGGATGTCGGTCCCGGTGATGTCCGAGGGCATCAGGTCCGGGGTGAACTGCACCCGGTTGAAGGTGAGGTTCAGCACCTCGGCCAGGGTGGAGATGAGCAGGGTCTTGGCCAGCCCCGGCACCCCGACGAAGAGGCAGTGCCCGCGAGAGAAGAGCGCGATGAGGAGGTGGTCCACCACCTCCCGCTGACCGACCACCCGCTTCTCGATCTGCTCGACGATGGCCGCGCGGGCGCGGGCGAGCGCCTCCACCGCACGCAGGTCGGCTCCGGGCTCCACGGCGGTCAGTGGGGTCGAGGACATGGGAGAGGTCATAGCCGTTCGGAGGCCGTGGGTTCGGACGCTTTGGCGGACTTCTTGGGGGCCGCCCGGGGTGGATGGGGAGGTTCGGCGGGGCCGCGCGGGAGCGCGACGTCGGACGGGTCGGACTGCGGGCCGGGCAGCCGGCCCAGCAGCTCGGCCAGGCGCTCCTCGGGGATGCCGGTGAGGATGGCCGAGGCGTTCCGGGCCCGGTCGGCGAGCTGCCCGTCGCCGAGGGACTGGGCGGACTTCAGCAGGGCGAGGTGAATCTCCGGGTCGAACGGGTCCTGGGCCAGTGCCGCCCGGTACGCCGAGCGGGCCTCGGCCCACTGCCCCCGGCTGAGGTAGATGCGGCCGAGGTGGACCTGGGTCGAGGGGAAGCCGGGATGCGCCTCGAGCGAGCCCAGCAGCACCTTCTCCGCCTCATCCAGCCGCTTCACCGCCATGAGCGCCAGCGCGTACTTGTTGGAGATGGTCTCGTAGGCGTTGCCCACCAGGGCGTGCGCCTTCCCGTATTCCTCGGCGGCGGCCGCGAACCGGCCGCGCTCGCGGAACAGCTCGCCCAGGTGCGCCCAGCGCCGGGCGGCCGGGTTCTCCACGTCGTCGAAGTCGCCGAAGGAGATCTCCCGCCCCTTCTTGCCCTCCTCGGGCGGGGTGTTCTTGCCCTTGAGGATCGGCCGCTCCGCCGTGGCGGATGCCTTCGTCGCCGGCGCAGGCTGCGCCCGGAGGTACGCCATCCAGCCCTTCTCGAACGCCGGGAAGGGCTTGCCGGTGGCCCTCTCCACCGCCTGCTGATCGCTGGCGCCTGCGCCCATCGCCTCGACGATGGTCCGGAGCGACCTCATCCCGTGCTCCTTGTGGAGGTACTCGGCGGCGAAGAACACCTCGGCGAAGGCGGTGGCCGCGTCCCTCCAGGTGGGGAGCTTGGCCATCGAGGGGTGCATCTTGGCGAAGGGGATGAGGTCGTTCTTCTGCACCCGCTCGGCGAGCAGGCTGCGCGAGGACGGCGGCAGCGCCTTGCCCGCGGGCCCGCGCCATCGCGACTCGAGGTACTTGGCCATCGCCTCCTGGAGCCAGATGGGCACCGAGTTGTGCCCGGTCTGGGTGACGACCAGGTGGGTGTACTCGTGGGCCAGGGTGTCCAGCCAGTCGTAGCCGCGGAGCACCGCCTTGGGCGAGGTCACCATCAGCTTGTTGAACTTGCAGATGGCGATGGTGCCGGTCTGGTCGATCTCCCTCTGCGAGAGGGTGGAGACCCGGGCGAGCTCCGAGGCATCGTTCACCACCTCCACCCGCACCTTCCCCGGCGGAGCGTGGCCGAGATCCTTCTCCAGCGCCGCGCGCTGCGCCTCCAGCGCCTCCAGCGCGTAGGGGGCGAGCACCGCGTCCTTGCCCCGGGGGTAGAGGAAGACGAAGTGCTCGCTCTCGGCCCGCTCGTGGTCGCGGGTGATGGCCAGGGTGTCGCGAGCGAGCCGGAGGTAGCTCCCGGGCCGGTCCTCCACCCCGGCCAGCTCCAGCGCCGAGACCGCGTCCGCGTAGCGCCCCTCGCCGAAGGCGACCCGGCCGGTGAAGAAGTCCACCGACTCGTTCTGCTCGTGGCCCTGCTTGAGCCGCTCCAGCTCGGCGCGGGCGGCGACGTAGTCCTCCTCGTCGAGCAGCTCCTCCAGCGCCCGTACCCGGGCCCGCACGTCCGCCGGCGGGGCGGCCCAGGCCAGCGCACCGAGGAGAAGGAAGGCGACGGTGGCGGCGCGCCTCACTTCACCAGCTCCTCGTAGTACTGCTTCACCTGGTCCCGGTACCGCTCGGGCGTGCCCTGCTTCATCGCGTCCAGCAGGTCCTTCCGGAACTCGCGCGGGGCCCCGTTGGGGTCGGCGTCGGGTACCTCGACCTTCTGCCGGCTGAGCTCGTTGCCGCCCTCCTGCTCGCCGCCGGCGAGCAGCGGGAGCGGGAGCCCGCCCTTGCCGCCGCCGCGCTGGCTCTGCTGCATGGACTGCTGGAGCTGCTCCAGCGAGTCCAACGCCGCCTTCTGCTCGCCGTAGCCCCGCTGCGGGTCCTTGCCCTCGAGCCGCTCGGTGGCCCCGGCCATGCGGTCGGAGATCTGCTGCAGCGCCTCCTCGCCCTGCTCGCCGAAGAGCGGCGCCATCTGCTCCAGCTGGCGCATCTTCTGCTGGAGGTCCTGCGCGCGCTGCCCGAGCTTGCGCTGCCCCTGGGACAGCTCCTGGAGCTTCTGCCGGTCGGCCTGGCCGAGCTGGGAGGAGAGCGGGGGGAAGAGCTGGTCCAGCTTCTTCCGGATGTCGCGCACCGTCTCCGCGTCCTTCTCCAGCCGCTGGGCGAGCTTGCGTGACTTCTCGCGGACGTCGGGCGGGTTCTGGTACGCCTCGTCCAGCGCGCGCTGCTGATCGCCGGCGCGCGAGAGCTCCTCGGCCTGGCGCACTGCCCGCTGCGCCGCCTCGGCCGCGAGGTCGAAGTCGTCGGACTTCAGCGCGGACTTGAGATTTTCCAGCTCGGACTTGGCCTGCTCCAGCGGCGAGTCGAACCGCGGGGCCAGGTCGTTGGGGCCCACCCGCTGGTAGTCCTGGGCCACCTGGTCGGCCTTCTTCTGCAGCGTCTCCTTGAGTCCCGCCGCCGCCTGCTTCATCCGCTGACGCATCTGCTCGCGGTAACGGTCACGGACCTGGCGGGTCTGCTCGGCGAGCTGCCGCTGCTCGTCGGTGGTGGACTTGAGCGCGTCGCTGAACTCGCGGTAGCGCTTGACCAGCTCCGGGTTGGCGCGGGCGCCCATGCTCTCGGCGTTCTCGTCGAGGCGCTTCTGCAGCTCGCTCATCTGGGCCTGGAGCTGCTGGAGCCGCTGCAGCGCCTCCTCGGTCTTCCCATCCTTGAGGAGCTTCTCGATGTCGTCCAGGCCGCCCTGCATGTCCTGCTGACGGGCCATCTCCTTGAGCGCCTCGACGTTGTAGTGCTCGTCCCGGATGCTCTTCTGGAGCTCGGCCATCCGCCGGGCCATCTCCTCCAGGCGCCTGCGGAGCGCGGAGACCTGGCGGAGGATCTTCTCTTGCAGCCCCGGGTCCCGGGTGCTCTGGAACTGCTCGATGAGCTTCGCCAGCTCGCGCTGCTCGCCGGCCATCTGGGCGGCCAGGTCCCGGAGCTCCTCCAGCCGCTGCTGGTCCAGCAGCGACTCCAGATAGAGCGCGTCCTTCTCCAGGGCGGAGATCTCCTCCTGGGCCACCCGGGTCAGCCGCCCGTCCATGTCGAGGTCGGTGCGCCGGCCGGCCAGCCGGAGCCAGAGCTTGCGGGAGTCGGAGGTCGCCCGGACCCGCCCCGCCACGTCGTGGCCGACGTGCTGCAGCGCCGCGACCAGCGCCTCGTTGCGGTCGCGCTCGCGGGCCAGCGCCCGGGCGGTGCTCACGATGTCGCCGGCCAGCGCGAGCCCCGAGAGGTCCACCGGTTCCTGGGCGCGGACCTTGTCCTCGGTCTTGCGCGAGTCCCGGTCCGGCCCCTCGATGCGGGTGGCGAGGTGCGCCAGCAGGCGTTCCCAGAGCTCGGTGGCCCGGCGCAGCGCCTCGCGGCGGTGCTCGGCGGCGCTGTAGATCACCAGGGTCTGCTGCCGGCTGGTGCCCTTCTGCGCCCCGTCCACCGCGTCGTTGTCCAGCGCCTCCACCGCGTAGCTGACCCGGTCTCCGGCGGCGAGCTTCAGGCCCGCCAGCGGCCAGCGGTACTGCCCGGAGCTCTTCCGCCCGTCGTCATGGGCGAGCTTCTGGCGATGGCTCTGCCCGTCGGTCCCCGTCCACACCAGGGCCACGTCCGAGAGCCCGTAGTCGTCCGCGGCCTCCCAGCGGAGCAGCACTTCCTGCTCGGGGTCGACCTCCAGCTCCGGGCCCGGCAGCAGGATGGAGACCTGCGGCGGAGCATCCGGCTCGACCGTGAGCGCGAAGTCGGGTCCCCGGGCCGTCTCGCGGCCGCTCCGGCCGGTGAAGACCATGACGTAGGTGCCGGTGGACTGGAGCACCAGGCTGCCGCTCAGGTCCCGGCCATGCTCGACGCGCAGGGGCACCACCGTGCCGCTGTTCAGGACGAGCTGGGCGCCGCTGACGGTGCGGTCCGCCCGGGTCCGGAGCTGGACCACCGTGCCCCTCGGTCCGGCCAGGTCGCCGGTGCTGGTGACCGTCCGGGGCGCGAGCCCGGTGTAGGCCGGGTACTGGTAGAGCACCTCGAGCTCGCCGGTGACGGGCTCCCGCGCGCTCAGCCTCCCGGGCGCCGCCGCAGGCTGGAGCGCGACCAGGAGAGCGCGCATCCGGTCTGGCCAGACCAGGGAGAGGAGCGCCAGCGCTGCGAGCGCGCCGAGGGCGAGGAAGCCGGCCCGGCGGACCGCCAGGCGATCGACCACGGCCTGCGCATCGAGCTGGGCCGTCCGCGCGTCGACCGACCGGAGATGGGCGAGGGCGAGCTCGGTGGAGAACGATGGGTCATGGGCCATCGCCCGGCGGAGCTCGAGCGCGGCGAGCAAGTCCAGCGAGACGCCAGGCACCCGCGCTGCCACCAGCCGAGCGGTGCGGAAGGGATTTCCGGCGGCGCGCGACCAGTGGCGCCAGACACGCTCGGCCACCAGGGCGACCGCCACGACGACCGCGGCCGCGAGAACCCAGCGCGCCCCCCGGGGCCAGCTCCCGGCCAGCAGGCCGGCGAGCACCGCGCCGAAGCCCAGCCCGGCCGAGGCGAGGAGCAGCGCCTCGAGCGCGACCGCCCGGGCCTGCCGGCGCCGGACCGAGCGCAGGAAGCGCTCGACGGTCGCGCCCGCCGCCGCGTCCGGCAACGGGGTGGGGGCGGAGTCGGTCTCCGGGGCGGAGTGCAGCAGATTCACGGCAGATTGGGAGGCGCGCGAGCGGAACCAGGCGACAACCCCGGACCCCGCTCCGTCCTTCCTGGATGGACCTCCAGAGCATGGCCTGTGGTGGGGTGTCCTGGGAAGTGGTGCGGCCGACCGGGATGGCAGCCGCTGAACGTGGCAGGCACCCCCGGGTCGTCCCGGAGGCGCCGGCCGGAAGGGCTCAGAGGTGCGTGCCCGTCGGATGCTGCCGGGCGCGGGCCTTCGGACCGCCGGTCTTCGACCGGCCCGATGCGGGCACGAAGCTGGTCGGGCCGGTCACCGTCAGGTGCTGCCGAAGCCGCTCGAAGCGCTGCTTGCTCACGCCCCGGACCCGCATCACGTCCTCGGGACGGCTGAAGGGGCGCGCCGCGCGCTCGGCGACCATCCCCGAGGCGACCTTCGGGCTGATGCCTGGGAGCGCATCGAGCTGGTCCAGGGTGGCGGTGTTCAGGTTCAGCACCCCCGTCCCGACGGCCCGCTTGGCCTTCCCGGCCGTCACCGAGCCCGGCGGGACCGGGGCGGCCTGCGCCCAGCTGGCCGAGAGCACCGCCGCGGCGAGCACCACTCCACGCGCGGTCACTGGGCACCTCCCACGGCCGCCAGCGTCGGCTCGGCCGCCGCCCCGGGAGCCTCGCGACGGTCGCCCGCCTCGCGCACGTGCAGCTTCCCGTCGAGCGGCAGCACGTCGAGCAGCACGTTCAGTGAGCCATCGCGGTTCACGAACGCCGACCCTGCTCGCACCCAGACCGTCCCACCCTTCCCCTCGCGGATGGAGAACACCGCCAGCCGCTTTCCTGTCGTCAGCACCTTCCACCTCCACGCCCTGACCGGACCGACATGGCCCGGCGTCGGCCCGTCGATGCGGACCGCACGCAGGCGGCTCGAGCAGCGGGCGTGCCAGGGCGGTCTCCATCGAGCGGGGGCGCAGCAGCGGTCCAGGCGGCGGGACCGGCCCTCCGCCATTCTGGACGGGTGTTCAGTCCATCCCCGCTCGTGGGGTCGTGGTCCGCTCGCTGCAGACGCCGTCGGTCACCAGCGAGGCACGAAGTCGGGTCCGGCCTCCCCTCGAATCCAGGACGCCGATGCGACGACTCCTTCTTCCCGTCCTTCTCCTCGGCTGCGGCGCGGTTGCTCGGAGCTGTCCGGTGGCGACTCGGCCCTACCGACGCTGCCCTACGCGCCGGGGCAGGACCCACGCTTCATGGAGCGGAGCGTGGACCCGTGCGTGGACCTCTACGCCGACTCGTGTGGCGGCTGGCCGACGCTCAATCCTACGAAAAGCTCCAGAACGAGATCGAGCGCCACCTCTGGGGGGCTCCCGAGCTCACCCGCGCGTTCGGGTGCAAGCCGGGACAGCCGATGACCAAGCCGGCGGAGAAGGTCTGCAAGCTCTGGTGAGTCCGTACGACCAAAGGCGCATGACGGCTCTGGGAAAGCAGCGGGTACGGTCGGCGGCGCTTCGACGGAAGGACACGCCATGCGTCCCGGACTCCTGCTCGCCGCGCTGCTCGGATCCGCCGCGCTCGCCGCCGGGCCCGCGCCGGGCCCCGCCGAGTCGCCGCTCCCCACGCTCCCCTACACGCCCGGGCTCGACCCGGCGTCGATGGACCGGAGCGTCGACCCCTGCGTGGACTTCTTCGCCTATTCGTGTGGGGGCTGGATGGCGAAGAACCCCATCCCGCCGGACCAGGGCGCCTGGAGCGTGTTTGGCAAGCTCGAGGCCGACATCGAGCGGCACCTCTGGGGCTTGCTCCAGACGGCCGCGGACTCCTCCGCGGCGCGGAGCCCGATACAGGAGGAGATCGGCGACTACTTCGCAGCGTGCATGGACGAGGCGCGCATCGAGTCGCTGGGGAGCAGTCCACTCGCCCCCGCGCTGGAGGCGCTGGCCCAGGTGAAGGATCGCAAGGGGCTCGCCGAGTGGGTGGCGCGGCAGCACCTCGCCACCCGGACCGGGCGGCTGATGTTCGGCTTCGACGCCGAGCAGGATGCCTCCGACGCCACCCAGTACATCGCCGCGGTGTACGCCGGCGGCATCGGCCTTCCCGACCGGGACGACTACCTGGAGCAGGACGCGAAGGCGAAGGAGCAGCGCAGCAAGTACCAGGAGCATCTGGTGAAGACGCTCCAGCTCCTGGGCGACGACGGCGGATCGGCGAAGGCGACCGCCAGGCTGGTGATGGACATCGAGACCACGCTGGCCAGGGCCACCCTCACCCGCGTCGAGCAGCGCGACCCGTACAAGCTCTACCACCGGCTCCCGCGGGAGAAGCTGATCGCGATGGCCCCGACGTTCGACTGGAAGACCTACCTGGCCACCGCCGGCGTTCCGGCGACGAAGGTGCTCAACGTGAGCCAGCCCAGCTACTTCCAGGCGCTCGAGCGCGAGCTGAAGCGCCGCCCCCTCGCGGACTGGAAACGCTACCTCCGCTGGCACCTGGTGAACGTGAGCGCCCGGTACCTTTCACGCGCCTTCGTGGACGAGGACTTCGCCTTCCACGGCAAGTACCTCACCGGCACCGAGCAGATGGCACCGCGGTGGAAGCGCTGTGTCCGCTGGGTGGACCGGGACCTGGGCGAGGCGCTGGGACAGGTCTTCGTGGCGAAGAACTTCTCGTCCGAGCTCAAGGAGAGGACGCTGGCCATGGTGCTCGGCATCGAGCACGCGATGGAGGAGGACCTGCGGACGCTGGAGTGGATGTCTCCACCCACGCGCGCGCGGGCGGTGGAGAAGCTCGCCGCGATGGCGAACAAGATCGGCTACCCGGACCGCTGGCGCGACTACTCCTCCATCAGGCTCGCCCGGGACGATTTCCACGGAAACGTCACGCGCGCCATGCAGTTCGAGGCAGCCCGGCTCCTCGGCCGCATCGGAAAGCCCGTGGACCGCGGCGAGTGGGAGATGACGCCGCAGACTGTGAACGCCTACTACAGCCCCTCGATGAACGACATGAACTTCCCTGCCGGCGTGCTCCAGCCGCCGCTCTACGACCCGAAGATGGATGCCGCGCCGGGCTACGGGAACACCGGCGGCACCATCGGCCACGAGCTGACCCACGGGTTCGACGACGAGGGCCGGCAGTACGACGCCAAGGGCAACCTGAAGGACTGGTGGACCAAGCAGGACGCCGACGAGTTCAACCGGCGGTCGGCGTGCGTGTCGGACCAGTACTCGAGCTACATCGCGGTGGACGACGTTCACGTGAACGGCAAGCTCACTCTCGGCGAGGACGTGGCGGACCTGGGCGGGGCGGTGCTCGCCTACCGCGCCTGGAGGACGGCGACCGCGGCGCAGCGGCTCGCCCCCGTCGACGGACTCACTCCGGATCAGCGCTTCTTCGTCGGCTACGCCCAGTGGACCTGCGCCAACGTGCGGCCGCAGATCGCCCGGCTCCGGGCGCGCACCGATCCGCACTCGCCGCCGAGATACCGGGTGAACGGCCTGGTGGTGAACATGCCCGAGTTCGGCCAGGCCTTCTCGTGCAAGCCCGGCGCGCCGATGACCAAGCCTGCGGAGAAGGTGTGCAGGGTCTGGTAGCCCCCGCGCTCCAGCGATGAGGCTTCAGTCCCCCTGGATGACGTAGCGCTCGATGTACTCGCTCTCGAACGGCTGACCGTCGAGCTTGGCCGGCGTGTAGCGGTTGCGGAGCAGGTGCTCGGTGTAGGTGGCGTTGTACCCGCCGTTCTGGATGCCCCGGCACTTGATGGCCTCGCCCTGCACCGTCACCGTGCAGGCCACCTCGCCGTAGGAGGTGGAGGCCTTCGGCGGCCCGTGCCCGATGTCGTTCGGCAGCGGGTCGAGCCGCTTCGGGGCGGTGAAGCGGGTGTCGAGCGTGCCGCAGGCGCGCCCGTCGCCCTGTTCGCAGGCAGCGCCGAGCAGCCGGGCCGCGCGGTCGGGCTCCTTCTGCTGCGCCGCGGGGTCGATGAGCGCCAGCGCCTGGTCCGTGCAGCGGCTCGCGCGGTCCCCGGTGCACAGCTGCACGGTGTCGGTGTCGGGCGGCGGGTACCAGTGCTTCATCCCGACCGGGTTGAAGCCGTGGACACAGCCGAGGGCGGCGAGGAGCAACAGACAGGAGCGCAGGCGCATCGTCCAGCCAGCGTCGAGCACGCGCCGCAACCGGTCAATGCAAAAGCCTTCACCAGGAGTCGCACGCTCTTGCGCCACGCCCGGCCCCTGTGTCACACAGCCGCCTGCCCCCGGGTGCCCATGTCGGGCCCAACAGGGAAGCCGGTGAGAGTCCGGCGCGGTCCCGCCACTGTGAACGGAGCGGCCCGAGGAACCGGGCCGGTTCGACATCCTCCGTCGGTCGCCACTGCGGACGGCAGCACGTTCCGCGGGAAGGTGGGAGGACGAACGCGGACGTGAAGGCGCCATCGGGGCGCCGCCCACCGTCCGGATCCGTGAGCCAGGAGACCTGCCCGAGGGTGCGGCGCCGGAGACCCCGGCGACCACAGAAGGCCTTCTCTCTTCGGCGAAGAGAGTGGAAGGCGGACGATGGGCGGATGGCGATGGGCCCGGGCTTGTCTCGGTCCGGCATTGAGCGTGGCGTCGATCGCCTGGGGCCAGTCCCCGGCGGCGGTGGAGCTGCCGCCGGTGGACGTGCCCGTCCCGGCCGCGCCTCCTCCTCCCGAGTCCCCGCTGGTCCGTGACCCGACCGGGCTGACCACCCTCGTCGAGGTCGAGGGCCGGCAGGCGGAGGTCCCCACCGTGGGCTCCCTCGTCGCCGAGTCCCCGGGCGTGGCGCTGCAGCAGAGCGGCGGGCTCGGGCAGAGCGAGCAGCTCACCTTGCGCGGAGCCTCGAGCACCGGCGTGCTGGTGCTCCTCGACGGGGTGCCCTTGAACGGCCTCGGGGGCATCGCCGACCTGAGCCTCGTTCCGCTGGCCGGGCTCCAGCGGGTGGAGGTGCTGCGGGGCGGGGCGGGCGCGCGCTACGGGGCCGGCGCCCTCGGCGGGGTGGTGAACCTCGTGACCCGGAGCGCGGGCGACCCCGTCGTCTCGGCGGATCTGGCGCACGGGAGCTTCGCCAGCACCCAGGGCACGGCGAGCGTGTCCGGGCCGGTCCTCGATGGCTCGGGGCTGCTCGAGCTGCACGCCGGACATACCGACGGGGACTTCAGCTACACCTACGACCCGCTCGCCGGGAACCCTGCGAGCAAGCCCCAGACGCTCGTCCGCGAGAACAACCAGGCCAGCTGGGTGGGCGGCCTGGCCAAGGGCGGCGGGCGGCTGGGCACCTGGCGTCTCGACGGGCTCGTCCAGCTGAGCGCGGTGTCCCGAGGGCTCGCCGGGACGGTGTACGCGCCCACGCCCGACGCGCACCAGGACTTCCTCGGCCTCCAGGCGGGGCTGCGGCTGTCGCGCCGCTTCGCCTCGGGAGCGGACACCTCCATCCGGCTCGACACACGGCGGGAGGCGAACACCTTCTCCGGCCCGATGCTCGCCGAGGACACCCGCTGGTGGCAGGCGGCGCTCTCCTGGGACGGGACGCTGCCCATCGGCCACCACTGGCTCTCCGCGTCCGCCTCGCTGGGTCTGTCCTTTGCCGATGCGAGCACCGGCGCGCCGCGGTGGGCCATCACCTCGGTGTCCGTCCAGGACGAGTGGCGGCTCGCACAGGACCGAGTCTCCATCGTCCCCTCGCTCCGGCTCGACCAGGCGGGGACGTTCGTCGGGCTCTCCCCCAAGCTCGGCGCCTCCTGGTCCCTTCCGGCCGGCGTGACGCTCCAGGGGAACGTGGGCCAGTCGTTCCGGGTCCCGTCGTTCCTCGAGCTGTTCATCCCCACCGGGACCACCCTGGTGAATCCGGACCTCCAGCCCGAGCGCGGGGTGTTCGTCGACGGCGGGGTGTCCGTCTCCGGCGCGTCGGGGCTGCTGCGGCTCGCCGGCTTCGCCGCGCAGTACCAGAACCTCATCATCTACGAGCTCCGGCCCCCGCTGGCAGCCCGGCCGCGGAACCTCTCGGCGGTGCGGGCCTGGGGGCTCGAGGTGGAGGGCCACCTCGACCCGGCGAGCTGGGTGCAGCTGGGCGGCAGCTACACGCTCCTCTTCACCGAGAACATCCGCGACGTCGCTCCCTACTTCGGCAAGGAGATCCCCTTCCGCCCGCGGCACCGGGGAACGGCGCGTCTGGTGCTCGGCCCCGAACGGTTCCGCCTCCGGGCGGCGCTCCGCGCGCAGTCGGAGATGTTCGTCGATCGCACCAACACCGAGGCGCTCGCCATCGGAGCGCGGGCCCTGGTCGACGCCGGGGTCGAGGTGATGATCCTCCGGCGGCCGCAGCTCGTACTCTCGGTCACCGGCACCAATCTCGGCGACGTTCACACCGAGGACTTCGCCGGCTACCCGCTCCCGGGCCGAGCGTTCTTCGCCTCCGTCAGCCTGCGCCTCGACCTGGGGCGCTCCAACACCACCACCATGCCGTCCGTGCCCATCGAGGGGTCTCCATGACGTCGTCTTCCAGGGTGGCCATCGCCGCTCTCCTGCTGGCCGCCGCGGCGGCGCTGCCCGGCTGCCTGTCCTCCAGCGAGCTCCAGTGCGTCAGTGGCACCGTGCGCTGCGGCGACACCTGTGTCGCGACGCAGACCGACAGCAAGAACTGCGGCTCGTGCGGCTCGGCCTGCAGCGGTGGCAACGTCTGCGTGGCCGGCGCCTGCGTCTGCCCGGTGGGCCAGGACGTCTGCGGCGGGCTTTGCACCAACGTCGCCTCCGACCCGCGGAACTGCGGGACCTGCGGGCTCACCTGTGGCGACCAGCAGGCCTGCAACCAGGGCATCTGCCAGGACTGCTCCTCGGGCGGCTGCCAGACCGCGCTGATGGCCGGGTGCATCTCCGGGCTCAACGTGGGCGCGGTGCGGAGGATCCAGGACACACCGGGAGGGCTGGTGCTCGAGGCCCCGCTGAACCCGCCCGGTGCCTCGTTCCCGGACGCGCTCGGCGTCCTGGGGTCGGCGCTGCTCTACGCGGACAGCACCAGCGCGAGCCTGTTCGAGATCCCGCTGGCCGACCTGGCCACGGCCAGCAGCGAGAAGAAGCAGCTGGCGGCCATCTCCTTCCCCGGGACGAGCCAGCTCTACGTGGAACCGGCCGATGGCGGCACGCGGCTCTACGCGGTGGCCAGCGCGGCGCAGAGCATCCGCATCTTCGGCGGGCCCCCAGCCGCGGACGCGGGCCAGCTGCTGGCCGGCGGGGCGGGAAGTCTGGGCCTCGTGGAGCTCGGCGGTGTGCCGTTCGATCCCTCGAGCTATCCCGAGCCTTTCGGGAAGATTGGGACCTCGCTCTTCGTGCCGCTGAACGGAACGGGGAAGGTGGTCCGGGTGGAGGTGAGCGATCCGGCCAACCCCCGGGTCACCGACACCTACGACCTCCAGCCGCTGGTGGCAGCGCTGCCCGGTGGCGGCGTGGTCTCCGACGGCGGCCTCTACCTGCCCTCGCCCACCCAGGCCCTCGCCCGGAACGGCTACGTCTACGTGGCGGTCAACGTCCTGCGCCTCTACGGCTTGACTCCCGGCGCCGACTACGGACCTCCGCTCGTGGTCCGCATCGACCCGAGTAAGCAGGGCCAGGCGGCGGTCTCGGCGGTGCCCGGGCTGGTGACCGACGCAGGCACCTACACCTGCCAGAACGTGGAGTGGCTGGGGGCGCTGTCGCTGGGGTCGGCGGCCAGCCCGATGCTCGTCAGCTGCGCCGGCGCCCGCTCGCTGGACAAGAACTACGAGATCACCGCGGTCACCAACACCGCGCTGCTCCTGCTCGACGGGAGCGACCGGCCAATCGCCGCCTGGGTGCCGAGCACGGGCGCGGGGCAGCCGCCCCCCAGCGTGGGACGGGCCGTGGCCCAGAACACCGCGGTGTACGTCGCGGATGAGACCGCGAGCCGGCTCTACGTCATCGACTACGCGACCAACTCCTTCGTGGAACGGGTGGGGTACGTGGACGGCGGGACTCCGCCGCAGGTCTGCACCAGCTACCTGAGCGACCTGAAGGTGGTGCCCGCGCCGTGATCGCCGCCCTCCTCTCGCTCCTGGTGCTCGGCGCCGGTGCGGACCCGGGTCCGCTCCGGATGCTGGGCCCCGCGCCGAGGGGAGAGGTGCGCCGGGTGGTGACGCTCGCGCCGTCGCTCACCGACGTCGTGCTGGCGCTCGGCGCCGGGGACCGGCTGGTGGGGGTGTCGCGGTTCGACGAGCGGCCCGAGGTGGCGCGGCTGCCGCGAGTGGGGGGGTTCGTCGACCCGAGCGTGGAGGCGGTGATGGCGCTCCACCCGGACCTGGTCCTCGCCCAGCCCGGACCGGGCAACCGTCGGGCGGTGGAGACCATGGCCGAGCTCGGAGCGGCGGTGCTGCTGCTGCCGCTGGGGACGGTGGCGGACGTGCTCGCTGCCGAGCGCGCCACCGGGAAGGCGCTGGGCCGGGTCGAGCAGGGCGAGGCCCTGGCGCGGGAGCTGGAGGCGACCCGGGCGCGCATCCGCGAGCAGGCGCGCGCCTGGCGGCCGGTCCGGGTGCTGCTCGTCTACGGCTTCGAGCCGCTGGTGGTGGCCGGTCCGGGCGGCTTCGCCGACGAGCTGCTCGCCGACGCCGGGGCAGTGAACGTGGCCCGCGACGCCGGCGGCCCGTACCCGGTCTACTCGGTGGAGCGCGCGCTCCGCAGCCACCCGGAGCTCATCCTCGACGCGGCCGACACCCCGGCAGGGCGCGACCGGCTCCGGACGCTCCCCGGCCTCGCCGAGGCGCGCTGGGCCGAGGTGCCCGGCCAGGCACTCCTCCACCCCGGTCCGGCGCTCGGGCGGGGGCTCGAGCAGCTCTTCGCCCTGGTGCATCCCGGAGCCGTGCGATGACCACCGTGGCCGAGCCGGTCAGGGTCTCCTCGGCGGTGCGCTTCACCCCCGCCCGGGCCAGCCTCGTCCTGGGCGGACTGCTGGGCCTGGCCGTCCTCTCCCTGGGCACCTCGGTGCTGCTCGGTGAGTACCCGGTCCATCTCCTCCGCGCGCTGGCCGAGCCGGCCTCCCCGGACGGGCGGGTGCTGTTCGGGCTGCGCATCCCCCGCGCGGTCCTCGGGGCGCTGGTCGGGGCCTCGCTGGCCGCGAGCGGGAGCGCGCTCCAGGCCTTGCTCAGGAACCCGCTGGCCGATCCATACGTGCTCGGGGTCTCCGGAGGCGCAGCCCTGGGAGCGACGCTGGCCCTCGCGCTGGGGCTGCAGGCCCTGGCCGGACCGTCGCTCTTCGCCTTCGTGGGCGCGGTGGCGGCGATGGCGCTGGTCCTGGCCGCGGGGCGGGCGCAGAGCTCGCCCTATGCGGCGCTGCTGACCGGCGTGGTGTTCAATGCCTTTGCCGCCGCGGTCATCACCTGCATCAAGACCCTGCTCACCCCGGACCGGCTGGGTGAGGTGCTGTACTGGCTTGCCGGGAGCCTGGGCTACGAGCAGCCCCGAACATTGCTGGTGGGCGGTGCGTTCCAGCTGCTGGCGCTGGGGGTCCTCTGGGCCGAGTCCGCCCGGCTCAACCTCCTGTCGCTCGGGGACGACGAGGCGGCCTCCCTCGGAGTCCCGGTGCGGCGCACGCGCGCGCTGGTGCTGCTCGCTGCCTCGCTGAGCGTCGCCGGCGCGGTGGCCCTCGCCGGGCTGGTGGGCTTCGTGGGCCTCATCGTGCCCCACCTGCTCCGGCTGTGGCTCGGTCCGGACCAGCGCCTGCTCGTCCCGGCGAGCGCGCTCGGAGGCGCGGCGTTCCTGGTGCTGGCCGACGCGGCGACCCGTCTGCTCTTCGGGGTCTTCCATGCCGAGCCGCCGGTGGGCGTGGTGACCGCGGTGCTCGGCGGACCGCTCTTCGTGTGGCTCCTCAACCGGCGGGAGCACCCGGCATGACCGCCCCCGCGCTGGAGACGGCGGGGCTCGCGGCGGGGTACGGCGGCTGCCCGGTGGTCTCCGAGCTGTCGCTCGCCGTGGCCCCGGGCACGCTCTGGGCGGTGCTCGGCCCGAACGGATCCGGGAAGAGCACCCTGCTCAAGACCGTGCTCGGGCTGCTGCGGCCGCTCGCCGGGGAGGTGCGCCTGTTCGGGAGGCCGGTGGCCGGCTGGGAGCGCCGCGCGCTCGCCCGGCGCGTGGCCTGGGTCCCCCAGGCGTTCGACGGGGATGGGGGCTTCACCGGCCTGGAGCTGGTGCTGATGGGCCGCGCGCCGCACCAGGGGGCGTGGGGCCTGCCGGGGCCGAAGGACCTCGCCGTCGCCCGGGCGGTCCTCGCCGAGCTCGGCATCGAGCACCTGGCGGGGAGGGTGGTCTCCCGGCTCTCCGGTGGCGAGCGGCGGCTGCTGCTCGTCGCCCGGGCGCTGGCCCAGGAGCCCGCGCTGCTCTTGCTCGACGAGCCCACCGCCTTCCTCGACCTGCAGCACCAGGCGCAGGTGCTGGATCGGGTGCGCGCCCGGGTCCGGGGGGGCCTCGCGGCCATCGCCGTGCTCCATGACCCCAACCTCGCGGCGGCCTTCGCCGACCAGGCCCTGCTGCTCCGCGACGGCAGGGTGCTGGGCCAGGGCCCATCGGCCGAGCTGCTGGACGCCGAGCGGCTGGGCCGCCTCTACGGCCTCGGCCTGGCCGAGGCGCGCACCGAGAGCGGGCACCGGCTCTTCGCTCCCCGGGGGACGCGGTGAGCGCTCCGCCTCTGTCCCGCGCGGTGGCCGCCTCGGCCGCGGTTCACCTCTCCGTGCTGGCCGCGCTGCTCGGGGCCGCGCCTCCCGGTGTCTCCCGCCTGCCCCCGATGCGGGTGTCGCTGGTGGAGACAGGGAAGACGTCCATCACGTCCCCGGGCGAGGCTGCCGCCGGCTCGGCCAGGCGCGAGGCGCTGGAGCTGGGGACCGAGGCAGCTCTCCCCGTGTCCGCGGCGAAGCCGGCGCCGCGCGCTCCCACCCGCCCGGAGCCACGTGGAGCGCGCCGGACGGAGTCGCCGCCGGGACCCGCGGTGACGGGCGACTCGGAGAGTCCCGCGCGCGCCGCGGCGGTCGTCACCCCGGTGCAGTCCGACGTGTGGGTGCTCGCCGATTCGCCCTCCTCCGGCTCGGGGACGGCAGCCCTGCCGACCCGACAGGGCTCCGGTCAGGCGGGGCCAGGCACGGGTGGCTCGGCCGGGGTGTCGCTCCTCGCCGAGCTCTCCCAGCGGCTGGCGTGGTCCGCGGAGCGGTGTGCCCCGGCCACCCTGGTCCGCGCCGTGCGGCACGCCATCCCCGGCGTCCCGCTCCACTTCTGTCTCGACGCCGCCGGACGGCCCAGCGACGTGGGCCTGCTCGGGACGACGGGCTCGGATCAGCTCGACCGCGCCGCGCGCGACTGCGTCGTCCCCGGTGCGCTGCCGCTTCCCCCCGCGCCGGGCTGCTACACGGTCGAGGTTCGCTTTCCGACCCGGGGGTGACGGGCCGGCGCAGCCAGCGACCGAGCTAGGGCTGCTTCACCTTCGCCTTGTTCGGACCGCCCGTGCCCGGCGCTGCGTCCCAGCTCGGGCCCTGGTCGACGCCGTTGATGAAGTAGTGGTCGCTCGGGCGGAACACGCGGCCGCCGCGCTGGGCGTTGCGCAGCTCGGGCTGGTCGAGGTCTGCCGCCGGCGCGGTCGAGCCGCGGCCCGGAGCGGACTCGGTGATGGCCAGTCCGAAGCTGCCGCTCCCCGCGGGAGGCCCGGGGTCGTCCTCCCGGTCGACCTCCATCTCCTGGGTGTCGTTCATGTCCGAGTTGATGCCACCGGTGCCGTTTCGCTGGTCTCGCCCGTGGCCCGTCCCGGCGTAGTCGATGCCCGCCCAGGCCATCTCCTGCCCGCGAGTGCTCAGCGGCTGGACGTCTCGCGGCGGAGGGGGTTCCGTGTACTGGTCACATGCCGCGACGATGACGGCGGCGCACACCACGACCCAACGGTGCATCGTTCCCATCCTGTGCAGGGGCTTCCGAGGCGCTTCCGGTCGGCTCTCCTAGCCGTTCCGGGGTCGCTTGGCCACAGCTGGATGCGGCGGCGCGACCGAGGAGCCTGGAGAACATCGCCGACCGCGGCCGCCTCGCGCTCGCCGACATGAGCGCCCCAGGGACCCCGTGCCCCGGACCTCGGTGCGGCCGCCCTGACCTAGGCGCAGCGCAGGCAGCGGCCGCGGACGTGGATCTCCGCCGGGGAGCGGGAGGCCAGCGCCGGGGACAGCGTCACCGCGTCGACCGGGAGGCACTCCAACGCTCCGCACTCGGTGCAGCTGAAGTGCGGGTGGTTCTGCTCGTGGCGACGCGGGCCCGGCCCGCGCAGGTCGAACCGCCACACGTGGTCGCCCAGGTCCCGCCGGTGCGCCAACCCACGCTCGGTGAGGTCCATCAGGATGCGGTAGACGGTGGTGCGGTCCATCCCGTCCTGCGGGAGCAGCGCCACCATCTCGGGGTGGCTCATGGGCCGGACCGCCTTCTCGAGCGCCTCGTACACGCGTAGGCGTTGCTCTGTCACCCGGAGTCCGGCCTCGCGGAGCGCCCGACGCGCCTCCGTCCCGCGGGCCATCGTGCCGCCCGGGTGCTCGCCATTACCCCAGGACGCGGTTTCGGGGCTGGCCATGGTCTCCTCCTCGCGGCCCCGCATGTCGGGGCATCCAAGGGCTCTCGCTTGGTGCAAGGGAGTCGCCAAGACGCTGCTCAGCAATTCCGAGCCGTTGGCTCATGAGCTGCGCGAGAAGTTCAAACGCCTCGCATCCGCTGATGCAAGCGAATGACATCTTTCAGCGCGGCACCATGCCGCCCTTGAAGGGTCGGCCACCGAGCAGATGCAGGTGCAGGTGGAACACGGCCTGGCCGGCGTCGGGCCCGTTGTTCATCACCAGGCGGTAGCCGGACTCGGCGATTCCCCGCTCCGCCGCCACCCGCGACGCGGAGAGGACCAGGTGGCCGACCAGCTCACGGTCCTCCGGGGTGACCGCGTCGTTCGACGGGATGTGCTGGAGCGGGACGAAGAGCACGTGCACCGGGGCCTGCGGATTGATGTCCTCGAAGGCGAGGCACCGGTCGTCACGCATCACCAGCTTGGCGGGGATCTGCCCGTCCCGGATCTTGCAGAACACGCAATCGGACATGGCGGTGAACTCTGCCCGGGCTGCTCCGGCAGGCCAAGCGCCTCGGCAATAACTCAGCGCGGCATCACGGACAGCCCTCGGCCGGCCACCCTGGCCGCGGAGGCTTCACGATGACCCGTCGCTGGTGGGGGATGCTCACCGGGGTCCTGACCGTTCCCGGCCGGGGCCCGGGCGCCGGAGGAGGGATGGACGCACGACAGCACGTTGTTCTCCCTCCCGGTCGCCGTCAGAGCGTGAGCGCCGCGCCATTCCTCGCCCTGGCACTGCTCGTCCCGACGCTCGCCGCCGCGGAGCCCCGGACGTTCCGGGTGGCGCCGCCGGCCGAGGGGAGCAAGGCCGAGGCGTTCGTGGTCTACAGCCTCGGCACCCACACCCAGACTGCGCAGGAGATCCGCGGTGAGGTGACCCTGGATCCGGCGACCCTGGCCTCCGGGTCGGGTTGGGTGGTCGTGCCCATCGCCGCCATCCGCGGCGACGGCGGCACCCGCGACTGCCACATGCGCGAGGCGCTGGGGCTGGACTACGGCGCCGGTGGGCGCTTCCCGAAGGAGCACGTCTGCGACGGCCAGGACCGGCTCCCGGCGAGCGGCTCCGAGTCGGTGGCCTTTCCCGACATCCGTCTCGAGGTGCTCGGGGCGCGGCCGCTGGACGACGTGGCGCTGCTCGAGAGCCGGAAGCCCGTCCGGGTGGAGCTCGACGTCCGCTGGACCCTCCACGGCGTCACGCATCCGGGCAAGGAGCTGGTGCGGGTGCTGCGGGACGGCACCGGGCTCCGGGCTCGCGGCCGGTCCACCGTCGTCCTGGCCGACCACGGGGTGTTGGTGAGGCCGACCAAGGTGCTGTTCGCGGAGATAAAGGTCGGCGACGCGGTGACCGTCACCTTCGACCTGCGGCTCATCCCGGTCTCACCCTGAGCCAGGGCTCGGCCGATCAGGGCAGCTCGGACCGGTACCCGAGGTCGGGAACGCAGGGTCCGTCGAAGAGCCTGGCGAGCACCACCGGCCCGTCGCGGGCCACCACCGCCTGCGGCGGCACTGCGAAGGCCGCGGTGAGGACGACGTCGTAGTGCCGCGCCCCGCGGGGCGGACCGAGGTGCGAGTACATCGGCGCGTCGCGATGGAAGTACGTGTAGCCCCCGGCCCAGGCGATGTGCGTCGCCTCCACCTTGAGCCCGCACAGCCCGGGCAGCTCGCTGGCCACCAGCAGCAGGCGGTTCACCGGGCCGAAGTCGTCGTACGCGCTCACCGCATCCCGCTGGCCGTCGTAGGCCCCGAGCTGACCAAAATTGAGGGTGTGGAACCGCGCGCCCGACAGCACGGCGGCGAGCAGCGCCAGCCCGGCCGGGATCCGCCTGTCCACTCGGGTGCTCGTCACCGCAAGCCCCACCCCCGCGAGCGCCATCGCCGCCGGCAGCACCGGGAGGATGAACCGCAGCTCCTTGTGTGGGATGGCGCTGTGCACCGCGAGGAAGAGCAGCACCGCCGCCGCCAGCGCCGGCGCCCGCCGGAGCCCGAGGAGCACCGCGGGGGCCATCACCGCCGAGACGGGCGGCATCGAGGTCCACAGGACCCGGAGGTAGTAGCTCGGCGGTGAGGCGCCGAAGAGCGCGCCCTTGCCCTGCACCCAGTTGTAGCGCCAGTACGCCAGCGCCGAGTGGAACCAGCCACCCCAGGTCAGCCGGTCGAGGAGCCCGAGGAGCAGCGCCCAGCCGAGGAGCATCACCGTCACCTCGGCTGCCGCGCGCCAGCGCCGCCGGACCAGCCAGGCGCCCACCAGCGCCACGCAGAGCAGGGCGTCCTGCAGCCGGAGCAGCACCGCGAACCCCAGGAGCGCCGCACCGAGGCCCCGCTCCCGCCGCGTTGCGCCAGCCGGCAGGGCCCAGGCGAGGCCGAGCGTCACCGGGAACGCCGACAGAGGCTCGGAGAGCCCGCGCGGGGCGAAGTAGATGGCCGGGGCGGCCAGCGCCCAGAGCGCACCGGCGGCGGTCGATTCGAGGGGGCCCGCGCCCATCCGGCGGGCCAGACGTGCCGTGGCCCACGCGGTGGCCACGCCCACCGCGGCGAAGACCAGCTTGGCCGCGGGCACGTACAGCGCCGGCCGCGAGAACCCGAGCCCGCGGAGCACCTCGAGCAGGCCGGCCACCAGCCCCGGCAGCACCCAGGTGCGCAGCCCTTCGCGGAACTCGAGCGGCACCCAGCCACGGCCCCAGACCAGCCGGTGCGCCGGCTCGAGCGACTGGTAGATCTCGTCCGGCCAGGCGATGCCCTGGTCGGTGAGGGCCAGCCAGCCGCGCAGCGCCGCTCCGGCCGACAGCGCCGCGAGCAGCAGCCACCGCGCGCGCCTCGTGTCCTCGTCCGTGTCAGCTGGAGCGTCGGGCGGCACGTGGGGGAGCCCCGTGATACATCAGCCAGCTGCCGTCCATGAGCTCGATCAAGATCGCGCGCCTGCTCGAGGACCGGGACTACGGGCTGCAGCTCACCCTGGTGACCGGGGCGGAGGGGCTCGGCCGCGTCATCACCAGCTCCCGCATCCAGAAGCCAGGCCTGGCGCTCGCCGGGTACACCGAGCACCTTCACCCCGAACGGGTGCAGGTCTTCGGCAACACCGAGATCGCCTATCTCAACACCCTGGACGAGGCGACGCAGCGCGAGGCGCTCAAGAAGCTCAGCGACTCGAACCTGGCCTGCGTGGTCGTCACCAAGGACCTGGCCATCCCCCGCTCGCTGGTGGACGCCTGCAGCACGGCGCAGCTGGCGCTGATGAAGACGCCGCTGCTCTCCTCCACCTTCATCCAGCAGGTCACCGTCTTCCTGGAGGAGTCGCTCACCGAGTCCGCCAGCCTCCACGGCGTGCTGATGGACGTCATCGGGGTGGGAATCCTGTTGCTGGGCAAGTCCGGCATCGGCAAGAGCGAGATCGCCCTCGATCTGGTGACCCGCGGCCACCGGCTCGTCGCCGACGACATCGTCGAGGTCACCCGCCGGAAGCAGGACACGGTCCACGGTTCGGGCAACCCGATCATCAAGCACCACATGGAGATCCGGGGTCTCGGCATCATCAACATCAAGGACCTGTTCGGCGTCGCGGCGGTCCGTGACCGGAAGAAGATCGAGCTGGTCATCGAGCTGGTCGAGTGGGATCCCCACCGCGAGTACGACCGGCTGGGTGTCGAGGAGCGCTTCTTCAACGTGGTGGGCGTGGACCTTCCGCTCTCCACCATCCCGGTCCGGCCGGGCCGGAACATCACCACCCTGGTCGAGGTGGCGGCCAGAAACCACCTGCTCAAGCTCCAGGGCCACCACAGCGCCAAGGAGTTCGCCGAGCAGCTCAACCGCGCCATCGCCGAGGGCGCCATGCGGAGGACCCTGGGCGAGGAGGTGGAGTGATGGACGCCCCGGCGAACGAGCGCCGGCGCATCGTCATCATCACCGGGGTGTCGGGGTCGGGGAAGTCCACCGCCGTCCGGGCGCTGGAGGACGCCGGATACTTCTGCATCGACAACCTGCCGGTGGTCCTCCTGCCCCAGCTCACCGGGCTCGCCGAGCTGGCCCGGCCGGACACCCGGCTCGCCCTGGTCATCGACGCCCGCGAAGGGGAGATGCTCCGGCAGGCGCCCGGCATTCTCGCCCGGCTCCGGGCCGAGGGGCACCAGGTGGAGCTCGTGTTCCTCGACGCCTCGGACGAGAGCCTGGTCCGTCGCTACTCGGAGACGCGGCGGCGGCACCCGCTGGCCTCGGAGGAGAGCGTGCCAGCGGGAATCGCCCGGGAGCGGGAGCTCCTGGCCGACCTGCGGGACCTGGCCGACCAGGTCATCGACACCTCGCAGCTGAACGTCCACGACCTGAAGCGGCTGGTGATGGCTCGCTTCGGCGAGTCCGGCGCGTCCATCCCCAGCCTCACCGTCATCTCCTTCGGCTACCGGTACGGGGTTCCCCCGCAGGCCGACCTGGTCTTCGACCTCCGGTTCCTCCCCAACCCGTACTTCGTGCCCGAGCTCAAGGCGCTGACCGGGGAGGACCCCGAGGTCGCCCGCTACGTGCTCGAGCGGTCCGAGACCCAGGAGTTCCTGAACCGCGTCGTGGACCTGGCGCAGTTTCTGTTCCCTCGGTACCAGCGGGAGGGGAAGGCGTACCTCACGGTCGCCCTGGGCTGCACCGGTGGAAAGCACCGGAGCGTCGCGGTCGCCAGCGCCCTCGTCCAGCGGCTGGGCGCCGGCGGGGCCGGGGTGCAGCTGCAGCACCGGGACATCGAGAAGGAGTAAGCGAGCAGGCTCGCCCGGCCCGTACTCCAGGTCCGTTACTGGGGCTCAGAAGCGCGGCAGAGGGTCGTTCGCACCCAGGGGTCTCGCTGGACGCCGGCTGGACAGCCTCGCCCTGCGCCTTATTGTTCGCTGAGGCGTGAAGATCTGGTGCGCCGCGCGTGTCGAATGGTTGCAGCCCACGGCAACGTGGGAGTAGGGAGCCGCGGCGGACTGCAGGAGAGGTGTCACATGGTCGGGCTCGTGGTCGCAGCCCATGGTCGTCTGGCGCAGGAGCTGGTGGCGACCGCCGAACAGATCATGGGGTCGTTGCCCGAGGTGGCCACGGTGAGCATCGAACCGGGCACCTCGGCGGAGAGCATCCGCGCCCAGATGCGCGCGGCGGTGAAGGAGCTCGATCACGGCGAAGGCGTCCTCGTCCTCGCCGACCTGTTCGGCGGCACGCCGTGCAAGGAGTCGCTCCTGCTCTGCGGGAAGGCGAACGTCGAGGTGCTCGCGGGAGTGAACCTCCCGATGCTGATGAAGGCGGCCTCGCTCCGCAAGGAGCACCTGCCGCTCCACGACCTGGCCGAGGCGCTGCTCACCTACGCCCAGCGCAACATCCGCTTCGCCTCCGAGCTGGTCCGCGACGCCGCCGGGCGGCACGTCGCCTCGTGAGGAGGCCGTCAGGGCGGATCCGTACAGTCCGCCCGGTTCGAGGCCCCGAGCCCACGTGATCTCCTTCCTCCGCATCGACAGTCGGCTCATCCACGGCCAGGTGGTCGAGGCCTGGCTGCCGGTGCTCAAGGTCGCGCGGGTGGAGGTCGCGGACGACGAGGCGGCGCACAGCCCGTTGATGAAGACCGCGATGGGGCTGGCGGTCCCTCCCGAGCTCGAGGTGGACATCCGGCCGTTGCGGGAGGTGCCCTACCCGGCCATCGCCGCCGACGGCGTCCGGACGCTGCTGCTGCTCCGTGACATCCCCGCGCTGATGGATGCCCGGAAGGCGGGGCTTCCTCAGACCCGGGTGAACCTGGGCAACGTCCACCACGGCCCGATGCGCCGGCAGGTCTCCACCTCGGTGTTCCTCAACCACGAGGAGATGGAGCAGCTCAAGACGCTGCACGACGCCGGATGGGAGATCGAGGCCCGGGGGGTTCCCTCGGAGCGCCCGGTCACCTTCTCCGAGATGGTGGAGCGCTTCCGGAAGGGCTAGACACCGCTCTCATGCACGCTGGCTGGGGCCACGTCGCGCTGGCGGGGGCCTGGGGCGCGCTGGTCGGCCTCGAGCGGCGCGCGTTCCTGCAGGCGATGTTCAGCCGTCCCCTGGTGGCCGCCACCGGGATGGGGCTGCTGCTCGGCCAGCTCCAGACGGGGCTCTACCTGGGGATGGTCCTCGAGCTGTTCTATCTGGGCACGGCGTCGCTCGGCGCGGCGCTCCCGGAGAACGACACCCTGGCCGCCAGCGGCACCACCGCCGCGGCGGCGATGATGGCCGCGCAGACCGGCGGCGGGGGAACCCCGGCCATCTGGAGCCTCTCCCTCATCCTCTTTGCCGGGCTCGGACTGCTCGGCCGGGCGGTGGACCGGCGCGTCGAGGCCTACTCGGCGACGCTGAGCGCGCACGGGCTGGAGCTCGCCGAGCACGGGGAGCTCGAGCGGGCGGTCCGCCAGAACCTCTGGGGCATCTGGCCGTACGCCGCGGTGTACTTCGTGCTCAACGTCGGCTGCGCGGCGCTGGGGATGTGGATCGGCACCTTCCTCTCGCAGGTCCCCCTGGTCGTTCTCCGTGGGCTCGCCTGGGCGTTCCCGGCGATGGCCTCGGTCGCCGCGGCCATCGCCGCCCGTGGCTCGCGCGCCCGGAACGCGGCGCTCTGGGGGCTCGTCGGCGCGGCGACCATGACCGCGGCCACGCTGGTGCTCGCCTGGGTGAGCGAATGATTGGCCCCGGGACCCACCTTTCACGGTCGGTGGAGCTGCGGGTCTTCCTGCGCTCGCTGCTGCTCCAGGCCAGCTGGAACCCCAAGGGCATGCAGAACCTGGGGCTGGTCTATGCCCTGTACCCGGCGCTCCAGGTGCTCTACCCCGACCCGGAGAAGCGGCGCGAGGCAGTGCAGCGACACCTGACCTTCTTCAACACCCACCCCTACGTGGCCGCGGCCATCGTGGGCGGGGTGCTCTACCACGAGGAGCGCATCGCCGCCGGCGAGGAGGACCCGCGCCGGGTCAACGAGTTCAAGGGGGCGCTGATGGGGCCGCTGGCGGCGCTGGGCGACGGCTTCTTTTGGCTCTCGCTCCGGCCGGCCGCGGGCGCGCTCTGCGCGGCCCTGGTGCCCTGGCTCGGGGCGTGGGCGGCGGTGCTCTTCCTCGTCCTCTACAACGTCGTGCACTTCACGCTCCGTGCCCAGCTGTTCCGGATGGGGCTGCAGCTGGGGGACCGGCTGGTGGAGGCAGTGGCCCGGGCCCACCTCCCCTCGCGGGGCGCTCGGCTCCGGGCGGTGGCGGCGGCGAGCGCAGGTGCGGCGGCCGCGTACCTGGCCTTCGCCTTCGGGGCGCAACAGGGGGGCGTCGGGGGGTGGCTCCTCGCCGGTGGTTGTCTCGCCCTGGGGGCGCTCAGTTACGTTCTGGTGGCCAGGAAGGTTCCCACCGCCGTGCTCACCGCCATGGCGGCGTTGCTGGCGGGGTGCCTCGGGGCCTGGCTGTAGGATGCATGGGGAGAGGTGATGTCGTCGGAGAGCGCGGAAAGCGAGTTCACCATCATCAACCAGCTGGGGCTCCATGCCCGGGCGGCCGCCCAGCTGGTGCAGCTCGCCAACAGCTGCAAGTGCGACGTCACCCTCAGGACCGACTCGGAGTCGGTGAATGGCAAGTCCATCATGGGTGTACTGATGCTGGCCGCGGCACAGGGCCAGGTGCTCACGGTGTCCGCGGTGGGCCCGGGCGCGGCGGACTGCGTCCGGGAGATCGGCGAGCTGATCGCCAACCGCTTCGGCGAGGCCCAGTGAGGGTGCCCCGGTGAGCACACAGGCGATCAGCCTCAAGCTCCAGGCCATCGGCGCCAGCCCGGGCATGGCGGTGGGTCGGGCCTTCGTCCTCGACCGCCGGCGGGTGCGGACACCGAAGCTGAAGCTGGGGCCCCAGGAGGTGGAGCGAGAGCTGATGCGGTTCAAGACCGCCATCGACCTCTCCGAGTACCAGCTGCGGGAGCTCAAGCAGCGTCTGGAGCAGAGCGACGGCAAGGACCACGCGCTGATCCTCGAGGCGCACCGGTTGATGCTGCGCGACCCGATGCTGGTCGACGAGGTGAACAAGCTCATCGCCTCGGACCAGATCAACGCCGAGTGGGCGGTCCGGCGGGTGACGCGGAAGATCAAGCACCTCTTCGACGAGATCCCCGACGAGTACTTCCGCGAGCGGCGGGCAGACGTGGACTTCATCGCCGACAGGGTGGTGCGGAACCTGCTCGGGCAGGTGGTGGACGTGGAGGAGGAGGTCCCGCAGGGGGCGATCATCGTCGCCCATGACCTGTCCCCCGCGGACGCGGCGATGCTCGCCCGGACGGGAAGGGTGGCGGCCTTCGTCACCGACGTGGGCGGTTCGACCAGCCACACCGCCATCGTGGCCCGGGCGCGGAGCACGCCGGCGGTGGTGGGGGCGGGACGGGTCTCCGAGCAGATCTCCCCGGGCGACGTCGTCGCGGTGGACGGCTCGCGCGGGCTCTTGTGGGTGAATCCCCCGCCGGGGACGCTGACCGACATCCGGGCAGATTTGGAGAAGCTCCTGGCCCGGGGGCGCGAGGCGCTGCAGGGGGCGCAGCTCCCCGCGATCACCACCGACGGGTTCCGGGTCCGGATGCAGGGGAACATGGAGTTCCTCGAGGAGATCCCCGAGCTGCTGGCCGCCGGCGCCGAGGGCATCGGGCTCTACCGGACCGAGTTCCTCTTCCTCGACCGGCTGGACGCGCCCAACGAGGAGGAGCACTACCTCGCCTACCGGAGCGTGCTGGAGAAGCTCGGCGGGCGGCCGGTGACCATCCGCACCGTGGACCTCGGCGGAGACAAGATGCCGGGGTTCCGCAAGGCGGAGCGCGAGCCCAACCCGGCCATGGGGCTGCGGGCCATCCGCTACTCGCTGCGGCAGCGGGAGATGTTCCGCGCGCAGCTCCGGGCGCTGCTCCGGGCGAGCGTGCACGGCAATCTGCGGATCATGTTCCCCCTGGTGTCGGGAGTCGCGGAGCTGCGAGAGGCGCGGAGCGAGCTGGAGCACTGCCGCTCCGAGCTGTCGCGGGAGGGGGTCCCGATGAGCGGCCGCTTCCCGGTGGGGATCATGGTCGAGACGCCCAGCGCGGCGTGGATCGCCGACCGGCTCGCCCAGGAAGCGGACTTCTTCAGCATCGGGACCAACGACCTGATCCAGTACACGCTGGCCATCGACCGGCAGAACCGCGACGTCGCGTATCTCTACAAGCCATTGCATCTGGCGGTGCTCCGGTCGCTGAAGGCCATCGCCGAGGCGGGCCGGGCGGCGGGCATCCCGGTGTCGATGTGCGGGGAGGTGGCGGGGGATCCACGCTTCACCCTGATGCTGCTCGCGCTGGGGCTCGACGAGCTGTCCATGCCCGCCGGGCAGATCCCGGTGGTGAAGGAGCTGATCCGCCGCTGCTCGCGGGCGGATGCGGTGCAGGCCCTGGACGAGGCGATGAAGCTCACCACCGCCGAGGAGATCGACCGGCACCTCCGGGCCATGGAGGCGCGGCTGGGAATCGAGGTCGGGTGAGGTGGCGGCCCGGCCACCGGGTCAGCACGGCGGCTGTGACGCCTCCGGCGCTCCCCTCCCTCATCCAGGCACTCCGAGCGTGGCGCGGGCCGCCCTCAGGAGCTCCATCGCGTCACCGCCGAAGATGGCCACACCCTCCCAGCCCTCCCGCGCGCCGGGGGTCTCCAGAGCACGGCCGCCGACCGCGAGCGGCACCCGGGTCGGGCGAAGCGTGTCCACCGCCGCGCGGGTGGCGGGCAGATGGGTGGGAAGGGTCACGCTCAGCGCGACCAGGTCCGGCCGCGTGCGCTCGACGAAGCCGAGGAGGCAGTCGGTGGGGACGTTCGCCCCCAGGAAACGGACCTCGAACCCGTGCAGGTCCAGCACGTCAGCGCAGATGCGCGCGCCCACGTCGTGCAGCTCACCCTCCGCGCAGGCCAGCAGCACGCTCTTCCCCACCGGCGGTCGGCGGATCGACTGCTGGTAGAGGTGCGCCAGGGCCAGCTGCGAGACCGCCGTCGCCTGGTGCTCCAGGGCGACGCTGATGGAGTTCTGCTCCCACAGCCGGCCGATCTCCCGCTGCGCTTGCTGGATGACGCGCAGGTGGAGGTCGATGACCGAGTTTCCGCGGCCGATGCCTTCCTCCATCAGAAGGCGAACGGCCTCCCGCCGGTCGCCCGCGAGCTGGGCGGCCAGGTACGAACGACTCAGCTCATCGAGCTGGGGCCGATTCCCGAGGCAGTCGTCCTCGTCTGACGACAACGCGGATCTCCCTACACGACGGTTCCAGCCAGGCTCGGCTCCAGCCCCGGTCGTCCTCCGTCCGTCGCCGGGGGATCGACCGCCATCGGGTGCCCGGGAGCCACCGGGCGTCTGCCGGTCCGGAGGATGGTCCCACGAATCGCAGCATGCAACTGCGCAGGGTTGGGGGGGCCCGGGACCGTGCAGGTCATTGCTGCTTCGATGCCCCCACGCCCAGCCCTCGGCGGAGGAACTCCTCCCGGTCCTTCTTGACCTCGGGCGCCTCCATGGCGTGGCTGGTGGCGTAGGTGCGGACCTCGCCGCGCGCTCCAGATGCCTTGCGCCAGACCTCGATCTGCGCCGCCGGCACGTAGAAGTCCTCCTGGGCCAGCTGGATGAGCAGCGGACCCTCGATGGCGGGCAGCGCGTCGATGGGATCGATGGCGGTCAGGCGTCGCCGGTAGTCCGCCTCGTCGGTGGGCCGCTTCTTCGGGTCGTAGAACATCCACTGCTCGAAGCGCGGGGCCAGCGCCAGCAACACGTGCCAGCGCGGCCGTCCGTCCGCCGCCGCGGCGAGCATTCCGGTCATTCCCCCGAAGTCGTGACCGACGACGGCGAGCTTCCCTGGGTCCACCCCGGGCTCCCGTGACAACAGCTCGAGCCCGCGACGCAGCGAGACGACCTGCGCGGTGAACGCCGCAGGGTCCTCGTCCATCGTCCGCTGCTTGTACCAACCGGGCTGGCTCCACAGCGTGTCCACCAGGAGCGACACCACGCCGAGCGAGGCGAGCGCCACCGCCTCCTCCAGGAATTCGCTCCGGTTGGTGGTGGCGGGTTCGCCGAGCCAGTGCACCCAGAGGACGGCGGGGCCGCCCTTCGCTCCCTGCGGAGGCCGCACCAGGGTTGCCCGCACCGGCGCCGTCCCGGGCGCACCGGCGTAGGTCAGCTCGACGACGCTCGAGCCCGCGCGGTCGGAGGTGGAGAGCACCTGGAGGTCGAGCGGCGTGCCCGGGTCGGGAAAGCGGGCGTCGTACGCGCGCGAGGCCTCGGGCCGGCGCGGCGCGGCAGGGCGGGAACCCTGGCTGCCGGTGCTCGCGCAACCGAGAGAGAGGGCGAGGAGGAGGGCGGCGAGCGGACGGAGCATGGGCGGCGCGCACTCTGGGGCGGCGGGCGCGCCCGCCGCAACGGGGGTTGCAGCGGAAAAGGACTGGCGAGCAGCAGTCCGGCTGCGCTGTGCTGCTGGTCTCCACAGGAGCCGCCATGGCCACGCGCCGCCGGAAGGCGAAGGTCGACAAAGCGTACGAGTTCGAGGTCTATCCACCCGGCACCATCTCGCTCGACGACGTGGACCTCTCCATCCGCGTCCCGGGTGACGAGGCCTACGAGCAGGAGCTGAAGCGGCGGCAGCGCGAGGTGTTCGGACTTCAAGTCAGGATGTTCCAGGGCGGCCACCGCGCGGTCTTCGTCTTCGAGGGATGGGATGCGGCAGGGAAGGGCGGCTGCATCAAGCGGCTCACCGCGGAGCTCGACCCACGCGGGTACAAGGTGTGGCCCATCGGCCCGCCCGACGAGGAGAGCCGCCGCCACCACTACCTCTGGCGATTCTGGAACCGGCTCCCGGGCCGAGGCGAGGTCGCGGTGTTCGACCGCAGCTGGTACGGCCGGGTGCTGGTGGAGCGCGTCGAGGGGCTGGCGAGGAAGCCGGAGTGGAAACGCGCCTACGACGAGATCAACGCCTTCGAGCGGATGCTGACCTCGGACGGCGTGGAGGTGACCAAGTTCTTCCTCCACATCGACCAGAAGACCCAGCTGGAGCGGTTCAAGGCCCGGGAGACCGACCGGTTCAAGAACTACAAGATTGGCCCGGACGACTGGCGCAACCGCCGCAGGTGGAAGGACTACGAGCTGGCGGTCACCGAGGTGCTGGACCGCACCCACCGCCCGGACGCGCCGTGGGTGCTGATCTCCGCCAACGACAAGCACCACGCCCGTCTGGAGGTGCTCCGGCTCTGTGCCGACGTGATGGCGACGGCGATCGAGCGAGGCGGCTGAGCGCTCGGTCAGGGCGGCCGCAGTCGAGGTCCAGGTCGAGGTGTCGTCAGGCGGGCAATGGTCGGTGAGGTCAGGGCGGCCGCAGTCGAGGTCCAGGTCGAGGTGTCGTCAGGCGGGCAATGGTCGGCGAGGTCAGGGCGCCCGCACCTCTTGGCGCGGGGCCTCGACCTTCAGCGGCCCGAACTGCTTCAGCGAGTCCTCGACCACCTTCCGGTCCCCCACCACCACCAGGGTCATCCGGGATGGGTCCAGGTACTTCCGGGTGATGCGGGTGACGTCCCCCGGCTTCACCGCCTCCACCCGCTGCACGTAGGTCCGCAGCCAGTCCGCCGGGAGGCCGTGGAGGTCGACGAAGCGGAGCTGGCCGATGATGCCGGCACGGTCGCTGTTGCGGAGCACGAACGTTCCGCCGATGTACCTCTGCACCCCGGCCAGCTCCTCGACGCCGGGAGGCTCCTTCCGGAGGCGCTCCACCTCGGCCACCACCTCGCGCAGCGCGGCGGCGGTGTCCTTGGTGGTGACGTCCGCCTGCTCGACCCAGGTGCCCACGCCCGGGTGGAGCCCCAGAGCGCTCCGCGGCGAGTAGGTGTACCCCCGCTTCTCGCGAATGTTGGCGGTGATGCGGCTGCTGAAGTTTCCACCGAGCAGCATGTCGGTCACGACCAGCGGAATGTAGTCCGGCGAGGTGGGGGGGACGACTGGCAGGCCAATGCGCACCGTGGACTGAACCGCGCCGGGCCGGTCCACCAGCAAGACCCGCTTCCCGCCACGCGGCGTGGCCTTCGGCCGGGCCGGGGCCTTCACCTTGCCCCAACCGCCGAACGCCTCCTCGACGGCGGCGCGCACCGTGGCTGCATCGAAGCGTCCGACCACGTAGAGGTGCGCCCGGTCGGCGCCGGCGTACCTCGTCCACAGCTGGCGCGCCTGCTCCAGGGTGAATGTCTCCACCTCCGCCGCGACCGGCAGGACCCGGCCGTAGGGGTGGCTTCCATAGATGGCCCGGGCGAACGCGTCCTCGGCGAGCGGCTGCGGCTGGCTGCGCTCGATGGCCACCTGGCGCAGCAGGTCACCCCTGAGACGTGGCAGCTCGGACGCCGGAAAGGACGGGGTGCGCGCGACCTCCGCCACCAGCCGGACCGCATCGGCGGTGGAATCCCCGAGGCAGTCCATGTCCAGCGAGGTCTCGTCCTCGCGGACGTTCACCGCCAGCGCCCCGCCGAGCCTCGCCGCCGACTCGGCGAGCTGGACCGCGCTCCTCGTCGCAGTGCCCTGGAGGAGGAGCTTGCCCGCGAGGTCGGTGAGACCGGTCTGACCCGCCGGCTCGTCCACGTTCCCCAGGCGGACCACCAGCGAAACGTTCGACTTGGGCACGGCGCCGTAGGGCACCAGGGTGATCTGGAGTCCGCTCGGAAGCTTGAACCGCGTCGTCGCCGGCAGCTCGAAGGACGGGGTGGGCCCGGCGGGGGGCGGCGTCTCGGGTGCGGCGAGGGTGATCCCCCCGGCGAGCAGGGAGAGGCCGAGGAGGATGCGGAGCATCACTTGCCTCCCGCCGGTTGCAGGGCGACCACGGTGCGGTTGGTGGGACGGAGCCACTCCTCGGCCGTCCGCTGGATGAGCTCGGGGGTAACCGCCAGCAGGCTGGGCTCGATGCGGTTCACCGTCGCGGCGTCGCCGTCGAAGAGGGCATGGGTGGCGAGCAGATCCGCGCGGCCGTAGCCGTACAGCCGTTCCAGGGAACCGTAATAGGCGCTGCGGGCCTTGACCTGGGCGCGCTCCAGGGTCGCCTGATCCACCGGCGCGCGGCGGAGCGGCTCGATGGCTGCGTCGATGGCCGAGACGATCTCCTTCGGCGGGTGCCCCGCGTCGTGGAAGAGGTAGGCCATCCAGAGCATCGGGCCCTGGTAGTTGTACTGGTTGCCGATCAGGTTCGCCCCGCCCTCGACCTCGCCGGTCAGCCCGCGCTTCTGCACCAGCTCCTGGTACAGCCGGCTGTCCGGACCCTCCACCAGGATCTGCTGCAGCAGGGCCATGGCCCAGAACTCGGGCGAGCCGCGCGCCGGCATGTGGTAGGCGACGGCGAGCGCGGGCCGCTGGGCGAGCTTGTCGTCCACCGTCCTCCACTGCTCCTCGGTCTGCCGGGGCTCGGTGAGGTCGGGAAGCGGCGGAACCTCGCCGCGGGGAATCCCCTCGAAGTACTTCGAGACCCAGGCCTTCACCGGGCCCGGGTCGAAGTTCCCGCTCACCACCAGCGCGGCGTTGTTCGGCGCGTAGTAGGTCCTGAAGAACTGCTGGACGTCCTCCAAGGTGGCCGCGTCGAGGTCTGCCAGGTCGCCGTAGAAGTTGTGGGCGTTGTACCAGTTCCTGTTCGCCAGCTGCGGCACGGTGAGCCACGGCCAGCCGCCGTAGGGCCGGTTGAGCACGTTGACCCGCACCTCGCTCTTCACCACCCCCTGCTGGTTGGTGAGGTTCTCCTGGGTCACCTTGAGCCCGCGCATCCGGTCGGCCTCCGCCCAGAGCATCGTCTCCAGCACGTTCGAGGGGACCACCTCGTAGTAGGCGGTGAAGTCGAAGCGAGTCGAGCCGTTGACGAAGCCGCCGTTTCGCTGCACCAGCTGGATGAAGGCGAGCTTTCCGAGGTTCTCGCTGCCCTGGAACATCATGTGCTCGAAGAGGTGGGCGAAGCCGGTGCGGTTGCGCGGCTCGATGCGAAGCCCGATGTGGTAATAGACGCCGACCGTCACGATGGGCGCGGTGGTGTCACGCGAGAGCGCCACCTTGAGCCCGTTGGTCAGGGTGTACGTCTCGACCGGGATCTCCAGCGCCGGCCGCACGTCGGCCGGGATGAAGCCCGCGGCCGCCGCATCCGCCGACGGTGGCGGGGTGGGCGTCGCGGCCGTGGCCGGGGAAGGCGGTGGTGTCGCGGCCGGCGGCGTCGAATGTGCGCACCCCAGGGTGAGCGCGAGCGACAGGCAGCAGAGGGTCCTCATGGCCCGCGCTGGTTAGCCGTCGGCGGCTCGCTCGACAAGCGCTCTTCCGCGGGCTGCGGAGCTGGTGCCGCCCCTTCGTCCGCGCGGTCACGTTCGAGGCCGCGGCAGTGGTAGAGGTCCGGTCAATTTCGATGCGCGGACCGTGTCCCCACCGAGCAGCAGCCGTGCCTAGAGCGGTCGCGCTGCTGGTCGTGGCCGCGGTGCTCTTCTCCGGCCTGGGCAGCCCTGCGGGAGGGACGCATCCGGACGAGGGCCTGTACCTCCAGGCCGCGCGCGAGATGCACGAACGCGGCGACTGGCTCACCCCCACCGTCGATGGCCGTCCAGACTTCACCAAGCCCCCGCTTCTCTACTGGGCCATGGCGCTCAGCTTCTCGCTGTTCGGCATGACGCTCTGGGCGGCGCGGCTGCCGGTCGCGCTCGCGGCGCTGGGCCTGACCTGGGTGACGGGCCGGCTCGCCCGCCGCGAGGTGGGAGAGGCCGCCGAGCCGGTGGCGATCCTCGTGCTCGGCACCTGTCTGGGGCTGCTGCGCTACGCCCGCGTGGATCTCATGGACGTGCCTCTGGCGCTCGCCCTCGCCGCCGGGCTGTGGGCACTCTGGCGAGTCGCGGAGGGTGACTCGCCCCGGCTCCTGCTGGTGACGGGAGTGGCTGCGGCGGCCGCCACGTTGCTGAAGGGCCCGGTGGGGCCGCTGCTGATGGTGCCACCGGCGGTGGTGTACCTCTCCCCTCGCGGGCTGCTGAGGGCCCACCGGTCCTGGCTGCTCGGAGCCGCCGTGCTGGCCCTGGCGCTCGCGGCGCCCTGGTACCTGGCAATGGCCCACCGGCACGGCGAGGTCTTCGTCGGACGCTTCTTCGGCACCGAGAACGTGGGCAAGTTCCGCTTCCCCTGGACCGTGGAGGGCGAGCTGGGTCTGTTGCTCGCGCTCCCGGTGTTGCTGCTTCCGTGGACGCCGCTGGTCCGGCTGCGCGGCCCCGGTGCGGCACTCGCCTGGCCCTGGGTCGTGGGCCTGCTCTTCCTCTACAGCCTTCCCGGGCTGAAGCACCCGCACTACGTCGTGCCGGCGCTCGCGCCGCTGGCGGTGCTGGCCAGCGAGGTGCGGCCCGGGCGCCGCCGACTGGGCAGCGTGGTGGTGCTGCTCGCCCTGGCGCTGGCCGGGCTGCTCGCGCTGCGCTTCCCGACGGCTTCTCCGGTCCGCCTTGCGCTCGGGGGAGTGCTGGTGCTGCTCCTGCTCGCGGCGGTGGCGATCGGCCGCGGAGCGGTGCTGGCGTCCACGGTGGGTGTCGCCGGCGCGGCGGTGCTCCTCTTCGCCAGCGTCCTCCCGGGAGCGGTGCCGCCCCCGGTCCCGTCCTGGGTCCCGGAGCGGGCCGCGGGGCGCGCGCTCTTCACCGCGACGCAGAATCCGGGCCTCTACTCCTTCCTGGTGGGGAAGTCGGTGCACCGGGTGTCCGGGGAAGCCGCGATGCTCCGTGCGCTCGAGGAGGGACAGGCGCTGCTGGTCACCCGGGAGGAGCGGACCCTGCTCCCTCCGTCGGTCACTGCGCGGCTCGCCCCACTGGCCACCTGGCCCCGGCTCCGTGGCCGGCTCCCGGTGAGGGAGGTGGTGGACGCCTGGCTGCGGGCCGATGCCAGCGCGCTGTTCGAGCCGATGAGCCTCGAGGTGCTCGCAACCCCGCCTCCCCGCTGACCGTTTGACGCCGGGAGCGGCCGGTCGTTAGTGTCCCGCGCCCTTTCGCAGCACCACTGGAAGACCCCGCCATGCCCAAGGATTTCCTGTTCACGTCCGAGTCGGTCACCGAGGGCCACCCGGACAAGGTGGCCGATCAGATCAGCGACGGCGTCCTCGACGCGATCATCGCCGGGGACCCGCGGGGCCGCGTGGCGGTGGAGACGCTGGTGAAGACCGGCCTGGCCATCGTGGCCGGCGAGGTCACCACCAGCACCTACGTCGACATCCCGACCATCGTCCGCAACACCATCGTCCGCATCGGCTACACCCACAGCGACATGGGCTACGACGGCCATACGTGCGGGGTGATGGTGGCCATCGAGGGCCAGAGCCAGGACATCGCCCGGGGCGTGGACAACGACAAGGAGCAGGGCGCCGGGGACCAGGGAATGATGTTCGGGTACGCCTGCAACGAGACGCCCGAGCTGATGCCGGCGCCGATCCACTACGCCCACGCCCTGACCCGGCGGCTGGCGGAGGTGCGGCGGAAGTCGCTCGACTGGCTCCGGCCCGACGGGAAAAGCCAGGTGACGGTGCAGTACCAGAACGGCAAGCCGGTGCGCATCGACACGGTGGTCGTTTCCACCCAGCACGCGAACCACGTCAGCAACAAGAAGATCCACGAGGCCGTGCGGGAGGAGGTCATCCTCAAGGCGCTGCCCAAGAAGCTGCTCGATCGGAAGACCCGCTTCTTCATCAACCCCACCGGGCGGTTCGTCATCGGTGGCCCGATGGGTGACTCGGGCCTCACCGGCCGGAAGATCATCGTCGACACCTACGGCGGCATGGGCCGCCACGGCGGTGGCGCGTTCAGCGGCAAGGACCCGAGCAAGGTCGACCGCTCGGCGGCGTACATGGGCCGCTACATCGCCAAGAACGTGGTGGCTGCCGGGCTGGCAGAGCGCTGCGAGGTCCAGGTGAGCTACGCCATCGGGGTGGCCGACCCGGTCTCGGTGATGGTGGAGACGTTCGGGACGGCGAAGGTCCCCGAGGAGCGCATCGCCGAGGCGATCCGCCGCACCTTCGGCCTGAAGCCGCGGGAGATCATCGACCACCTCGACCTGCTCCGCCCCATCTACCAGCGCACCGCGAGCTACGGACACTTCGGGCGCTCGGAGAAGGAATTCACCTGGGAGCGCACCGACAAGAAGGACGCGCTCCGGGAGGCAGTGGGCGCCCGGGCGCTGCGCGCCGTCGGGGGCTGAGCGGCGTCCGAACGGCTGGACTGGGCACCCCCGCCCCGTTTGCTCAACCATCGGGTCTGGTGGTCCTCTCTTGCGGAGCGTGCTCCGGGGGATGGGCTCGAGACTGTGACGGTGGTCGGGCGCTGGACCTGCAAGAGCGGTTCGGTCCAAGTTCCCGCGGGTGAGAGCCGACATCGTCCCCGGAGCGTCGTTCCCCGACTACGAGCTCACCGACCACACCGGCAAGCGGCGAAAGCTGTCCGAGCTGCAGGGGCCGGATCCGCTGGTGCTCGTCCTGAGCCGCGGCGGCTTCTGCCCCAAGGACCGCCGCCAGCACGAGGGCCTGGTGGAGCTCCACCGCGAGGTGGAGGTGGGCTACTGCCGGATGGTGACCATCTCCACCGACTCGCTGCTGGAGCTGAACGAGTTCCGGAACGGGATGGACGCCCACTGGACCTTTCTGTCCGACGCCGCGCGGAAGGTGCAGAAGGACCTGGACATCGCCGAGTACACCGACCCCACGCACAACCCGATGGTCCCGCACACCCTGGTGCTCGAGCCGGGGCTCAAGGTCTACCGCGTCTACAACGGCTACTGGTTCTTCGGCCGGCCCACGGTGGAGGAGCTGCGCCAGGACCTCCGCGCGGTGCTCCAGCGCTGCCGCCCGGACTGGGACCTGTCGGAACCCACGCTCCGCCAGGCCTGGGCCGCCGGTGACAAGGCGCGCTTCTGGCCGTACGGGAGGACGCGCGCCCAGGTGCTGGCCGAGCAGGGCGACTCCTGAGCGCGATGCCCGCGGCGCCGGCAACGCGACGTCGACCTCAACGTGGTCTCGATGCTCCGCGCCCGCGCGGCCCGCGCCCGGCACAGATCCAGGAGGCCGGGGGCCACGGCGTGCTCGACCTCACCGCCGAGCAGGCGCGCCGGTTCCTCGTCCGTCGCCACTTCCTCGCGCCTCCCCGGGCGCTTCCGGCGCGGGCCGAGTCGGTGCTCCGGGTGGTCCGGGAGCTGGGCTCGGTGCAGTTCGATCCCCTGGAGGTCACCGGGGCGCGGAATGACGACCTGGTCCTCGCCGCGCGGATCCGCAACTACCGCCGGGGCTGGATGGAGCGATGGCTCTACGGACTGCCCGCCGAGCGGCGCCTCTTCGAGGCCTACAACAAGTCGCTCAACATCCTTCCCGTCGAGGAGCTCCCGGTGCACCGGGTGGACTGGGAGCAGTGGCGCCATCGCGACCAGGCGCACCGCGGACTGCTTCACCGCCACGCCGAGCTGGCGACGGGGATTCTCCAACGGCTCGGCCGCGAGGGCCCGCTCCCCGGCAGCGCGTTCGTCGAGCGCGGCGGGCAGCGCTTCCTCTGGGGCTGGGGTCAGGTGACCGTTCCCCGCGCCGTGCTCTACGCGCTCTTCCGCACCGGGCAGATCGGCATCGCCCGGCGCCTGGGAAACGTGCGGGTCTATGATCGGATCGAGCGCCTCTTCCCTCAGGCTCTGCTGGAGACGCGGCTGCCGGAGGAGGAGGTCCGCCGTCACCAGCTCCTCAGCCGCTTCCGCGGCGTGGGACTGCTCGGCCTGCGGGCCGGGGCGGAGATCTGGTCGGGGACGGTTCCGGCGCTCGAGCGGGCGCGACTCAGCGAGGCGATGGTGGCCGACGGAACCCTGCGCCGCGTCCGGGTGCAGGGCGTGCGCGACGAGCGCTTCATGCTCGCCAGCGACGCGCGGTTTCTCCGTGGTGGCTCGCTGCGCAAGCGGGAGGTCGCGCTCCTCGCTCCGCTCGATCCGCTGGTGTGGGACCGGGAGCTGCTCCGGCAGCTGTTCGACTTCGACTACGTCTGGGAGGTGTACGTCCCGGCAAAGGCGCGCAAGCACGGGTACTACGTGCTGCCGCTCCTCTGGGGCGATCGGCTGGTGGGGCGCATCGAGCCGCGCATCGACCGGAAGGCCGGGGTGCTTCGCGTCCCCGCCCCTCGGCTGGAGCACCGGATGCGTCGGTCCGAGCGGCTGGAGCTCGACGCCGCGCTCGACCGCGCGCTCGAGGCGCATCGCCGGCTCTCGGGCGCCGAGCGCATCGAACGCAGCTGAGCAGCTGACGCACCCGAGTGTGCGTGCATTCCGATGGCCGAAGGAATGGACCAGAGGCGCATCGAGTCTGCTGGGCACGAGCACGCCGCAGTGCTCGCACTCAAGGAGAGCACACCATGAAGTCGATCCTGCGTTCGGCGCTCGTCGTCCTGGCGTTCGCCACCCCCGTTCTCGCCGCCCCCCGTCCCTCCGACGTGGAGCGTACCGACTCTGCGCCGGTGAAGGAGCAGAAGGTCACGGACCGCGACGAGGTCAGCATCCGCGAGCTCCAGAGCCGCATCGCCGCCATCGAGACCGAGCTCGCCCGGGTTCGCACCCAGGTCGTGGTGTCGGAGCCAGAGACCAACTCGCATCCTCTGTGGCAGTGAGGTGGTGACCCCGTGGACGACACCTGGGGCGCGTGGGCCTGGCACGCTTCTGGCTCACGAGGACGGGCTCGATGAAGGGGCTCGGTCGGGAGTTCCGCGAGGCGTTGCGGCTGTTCGTCCGCTCGCCTGCGTTCGTGGCCGCGGTGGTACTGCCGATGGCGCTTGCGCTCGGGGCCAACACCGCGCTGTTCACCGTCATCCGCGGAGTAGCACTCGCTCAGGGCCGTCCGGGCAGCTGCTCCAGCTCCTCGAACCACGCCGCGTACAGCTCCACCCCGCGCCGGGCCTGCGTCCAGTCGAAGAACTCGTTGGGCGCGTGGTAGCCGTGCTCCGGGAGGCTTAGGCCCATCAGGAGCACCGGCGCGCGCAGCGCCTCGGCCATGGTGGCGACCGCGGGGATGGAGCCGCCGCCACGGGTCACCGCGAGCTCCTTGCCCAGCACCCGCTCCGAGGCCCGGTTCATCGCGGTGCACTCCGGCGCGTCCACCGAGGTGACGAAGGCGGGAGCCGACCCGAGCGCGTTGACCTCCACCAGCGGGTCCAGCTCGGCGACAAAGCGCCGGATGGAGTCCACGACGTGCGCCGGCGACTGGCCGGGGACCAGACGCAGGCTCACCTTCGCCTCGGCCCAGGCCGGAACGATGCTCTTGATGCCCGGGCCCTGGTATCCACCGGAGATCCCGTGGACCTCGAAGGTGGGCTCGGTCCACAGCCGCCGGAGCAGCTCGCGGGGCTCGCTGGCCAGGAGCCGGCGGAAGCCGTAGGTGCGCCGGAACCGCTCCACCTCGAAGCCGCTCCGGACGTAAAGGTCCATCTCTGCGTCGCTCACCGGGACGACGCCGTCGCGCACGCCGGGGACGAGGATTCCTCCGGTGCTGGCGTCGAAGCACGCGGCCAGCACCCGCGCCAGACCGGCGATGGGGTTCGGCGCGCCGCCGCCCACCACGCCGGAGTGCGCGTCCACCTCGGCGGTCCTCAGCTTCAAGAGCAGCGCCTGGAAGCCGCGGAGGCCCACGTCCATCGAGGGCTGCTCGGCCGAGACCCAGAGGGTGTCCGACACCAGCACCGCCCGGACCTCACCGAGGACGGACCGTTGCTCGCGGAGCAGCTCGGGGAAATGGGGACTGCCCACCTCCTCCTCGAATTCCCAGAGCAGCTGGAAGCCGAGCCGGGAGTCACGGCGCACGGCGTGGGCGACGGCCAGGAGGCAGGTCAGGGCCGGCCCCTTGTCGTCGGTCGTCCCCCGTCCGAGGTACCGCTCGCCGTCGATGCGCATCCGGAATGGATCGCCCTTCCACTCGGGCTCCTCGGCCGGCTGGACGTCGAGGTGGTTGTAGATCAGCACCGAGGGCCGGCGCGGGTCGCCGAAGCGGCCGTGGACGTACGGCTTGCCGCCGGCCCGGAGCAAGGTCGCGGTGCCGCCGAAGTGGCGGATCAGCCCGACGGCCGCCTCGGCGCAGGCTTCCATCTGGGGTCCCCGCCCGGGGTCCATGCTGATGGTGGGCAGCTCGACCAGCGTTCGCAGCCGGTCCTCGAAGAAGACCCGGTGGCCCTCGGCCCAGGCGCGTGCGTCGTGGTTCACGGTCGAAGTGCCTCCACCAGCGCGGCGGTGAACGCCCGGCCCACGGTGCCGTCGGGGTCGAGGTCCGGATCGTAGATGGTGAGCTCCACCCCCAGCGCGCGCGGTGAAGCGAGGAGCGGACGGAGCAGTCCCACCAGCGCGTCGTACGACAGTCCGCCCGGGACGCGCGAGTCCACCGCCGGCATCAGTGCGTCGTCCAGCACATCCGCGTCCAGGTGGACCCAGAAGCCGGGGTGGTGGTCCAGCCGCTCGAGGACCCGGGCGGCGATCGCCCGGGGGCCGCTCCGCTCGATCTCCTGGAGGTCGAGCACCGCGATGCCCGAGGCGCGCAGCTCGGGGTCCTCCTCGCGCAGGCCGAGGTGCACCACCGAGTCCTGCTCGACCAGCGGGCCGCCGGAGGCGAGCCGGGAGAGCAGCGGGGGGCCCATGCCCACGGCGAGCGCCAGGTCCATGCCCGCGGCACCGGCCGTCCCCGAGCGCTCGGGGGTGCCGAAGTCCGAGTGGCCGTCGAGGAACACCAGGCCCAGCCGCTCGACGTGGCGGCGTGCGCCGAGCAGGTTCCCGAGGAGGATGCTGCAGTCGCCCCCCAGCACCACTGCCAGCTCGCCGCGAAGGACGATGCTCGCCACCGTGTCGGCGAGCGCGTGGGAGTACGTCGCGATCCGCTGCGCGTTCCGGATTCCACACCGGTGGACCTCGGTTCCGTAGGGCGGCGGTTCCACCCGCCCGGCGTCACGCGCTCCCAGACGGGTGCGCAGCCCGTTCCAGCGCAGCACCTCCGGCATGCGTCGGGTCCCCGGCTCCCGTCCCGGCGCCGGCGGGGCGAGCCCGAGGTTGGAGGGAGCGTCGAGCACCGCACGGGGCCTGTGGGCGCCGGTCAGCACGGCGGCGCCTCGGCGAAGAGCCGGCGCGCCGTGGGCCGTTGTAGCAGTCGGTCGCGGTAGGTCCGCAGCGCCGGGAACCCTTCCAGGTGCCCCTGCCTCCCGGCCCAGGCGAGCATCGCCGCGAGCACCAGGTCCACCACCTGGGGCCGGTCGCCGACCAGCGCGGCCCGTCCTTCCACGGCCCGCTCGAGCACCGCGAGCGGTGCCGCGAGACGCCCCGCTGCCCAGGGCACCACGGCCGCATTCCGCTCGGCCGGGGGCAGCTCCTCGGTGTGGAGGCAGATCAGGTCGAGCAGAGGCTCCACCTCGGTCACCGCCAGCATCAACCACTGATCGTGCGTGGCCCGCTCCGGGCTGCCGGGGGCGGGGATGAGTCCGCGCTCCGGATGCCGGTCGGCGAGCCAGGTGCAGAGGGCCACCGACTCGAACCGGAGCGTCCCGGTGTCGTCCTCCAGCACCGGCACGCGCCCGAGCGGATGGAGGCGGAGACGCTCCGGGCTTCCGCTCTCCGGGGCGAGGATCCGCTCCACCGGCTCCTCCAGCTCGGCCAGCACCCACTCCACCCGCGAGGCCCGGGTCTGCGGCCGCCAGTACAGCTTCATCGAACGCTCCTTGCTAACCGTCGAAAAACGATTCGGTGGTTGCAAGATGGGTCTATCGTTTCTCACCTGTCAAGTTCCATTGACCAGTTAGAATGCGTGCATGCTCCTTCCCGGCACTCACCGGTTCAAGCTGGCCGGCGGTCACCCGGTGCTCGACTTCGTCAACACCCAGGGCGGACACCGCCTGACCGACCCGCGCGAAGACCTCGCCACGCCCGAGGACCTGGTCTCGTGGGGCCTCCAGTCCGGGTGGCTGGACCAGGAGCGCGCCCATCCCATGCTGGTGGAGATCCAGGTTCGCCCCGCCGAGGCTCGCGCGTCCCTGGCGCGCGTCCGGTCCTTCCGGGAAGCGCTTTTCCGAGTGTTCCTCGCCGCTTCCGAGGACTCCCAGCCCGCCCCGGAACCCCTCGAGACCTTCGAGCGCGAGGTGCGCCGCGCCTGGGCCGACCGTCGCCTGGTGCGCATTCCGGAGCACGGGTACCGCTGGGTCTCGCCGGAGTCGGCACGGCTCGATGCCTTCATCCCCGGGCTCGCCCTGGCCGCCTCGGACCTGCTCACCGGGCCCGAGCGGCGGCGCCTCCGGCTGTGCGAGGCGACGGCCCTGGACGGGTGTGGCTGGATGTTCCTCGACACCAGCAAGAACGGAACTCGCCGCTGGTGCGAGATGGCGACCTGCGGCAACAAGTACAAGGCGAGGCGTCACTACGCGCGGGTCCGCGCAGGCCGGAGCAAGCCGGCCGAGTAGCGCCACTGTCGAGAGTGGACCGCTGTCCCAGCAGGCACTTGCCCCCGAAGCACGGCCCGGCGTACAGCCTCCCGCGTCCGGGGGTGCCTCGCCCCCCCGACGTCCCCGACAGAGAGGTCGAACGACACATGGCCGTTCCCGCCAAGAAGCTTTCGTCCCTGAAGAAGCCCTCCACCTCCGTGGCCTGCGACGTGAAGAACCTCGCCCTGGCCGAGAAAGGTCGCGGGCGCATCGAATGGTCCGGCCGGTCGATGCCGGTGGTGCACCAGATCCGCGAGCGCTTCGAGAAACAGAAGCCGCTCAAGGGCATGCGGATGGCGGCCTGCCTCCACGTCACCGCCGAGACGGCGAATCTCGCCATCGCCCTCAAGGCCGGCGGAGCCGACCTGGTGCTCTGCGCCAGCAACCCGCTGTCCACCCAGGACGACGTGGCGGCGGCGCTGGTGGTGGACCACGGGATCAGCGTCTTCGCCATCAAGGGTGAGGACAACAAGACGTACTACCGGCACATCCACGCGGCCATCGAGCACCGTCCGAACCTCACCATGGACGACGGCGCGGACGTGGTCGGCGTGCTCCACAGCGAGCGGAAGGATCTCCTCTCCGGCGTGATCGGCGGCACCGAGGAGACCACCACCGGCGTCATCCGGCTCCGGGCGATGGCCCGGGAGGGCGTGCTCGGCTACCCCATCGTGGCGGTGAACGACGCGCTCACCAAGCACATGTTCGACAACCGCTACGGTACCGGTCAATCCACCATCGACGGGATCATCCGGGCCACCAACCGGCTGGTGGCGGGGAGCGTGTTCGTGGTCGCCGGATACGGGTGGTGCGGCCGCGGCCTGGCGATGCGGGCCAAGGGGCTGGGGGCGGACGTGGTGGTCACCGAGATCGATCCCCACAAGGCGCTCGAGGCGGTGATGGACGGCTACCGGGTGATGCCGATGAAGGACGCGGCGAGGATCGGCGACTTCTTCTGCACCGTCACCGGCAACGTCAACGTCATCCGGCGCGAGCACTTCGAGTCGATGAAGGACGGGGCCATCGTCGCCAACAGCGGTCACTTCAACGTCGAGCTGGACCTCGAGACCCTGGGGAAGATCGCCCGGGACCGGAGCGTCATCCGCGAGTTCGTGGAGCAGTTCACGCTGAAGAACGGCAACCGGGTCATCGTGCTCGGCGAGGGCCGGCTGGTGAACCTGGCCGCCGCCGAGGGCCACCCCTCGAGCGTGATGGACATGTCGTTCGCCAACCAGGCGCTGTGCAGCGAGTGGATGGTGAAGAACCACCGGACGCTGGAGAAGCGCGTCTACACGGTGCCGGAGAAGATCGACAAGGAGATCGCCCGGCTCAAGCTCAAGGCGATGGGCGTGAAGATCGACGTCCTCACCGACGAGCAGGAGACCTACCTCAACAGCTGGAACCAGGGGACCTGAGGCCACTCTCCTCGGATGACGCGGCGCAGGAAGTTCCTGTTCTGGACTTTGCGTGTAGGCTTGCAGGGTCGCGGGGTACGTCTCCCCAAGGGGTACGTCTCCACAAATGGACAGTATCGGCGCCGCCATCGAGGAGCGCGTTCGGCGCGACCAGATCGCCGTACCGCCGTACCCGGCGGTCGCCCTCCGGCTGGGGCAGGTGCTGCGCTCGCGGAGTGCGTCCATCACCGACCTGCTCCCGGTGCTCAAGTCGGACCAGGCGCTGTCCGCCACCTTGCTGAGGGTGGCAAACTCCAGCGCCTACTGGCGAGGCTCTGCGGTGGCCAGCCTCAACGTGGCGGTGTCACGCCTCGGCCTCACGGAGGTGCACCGGCTGGCGCTTGCCGGATCGCTCTCGGCCAAGGCGCTCCTTCCGGGCCCGCTGGCCGAACTGCGTCGGCACGACTGGATCCGCGCGCTGGCCTCGGCGTTCCTCTGTGAGCGGCTGGCGAGAGTCCGGCAGGTGAGTCCCGAGGATGCCTTCGTCTGCGGGCTCCTGCACGAGTTCGGGCGGCTGGTGGTGATCTCGACCCTGGAGACGCTGCTCGTGGAGCGGCCTGCCGAGCCACCGCGCACCGCCGCGGCCTGGCGAACCCTGGTCGACGAGTACCACCTGGAGGTGGGAATGGTGGTGGCCGCGCGATGGCGCCTTCCACCGCCGGTGGAGGAGTGCATGCTCCGCCACCACGACGAGGACCTGGGAGGGTGCCGGTACCCCGAGAGCGTGCGTCTGGTCTGGGCCGCCGCCGCCGTCGTGCAGCGGCTCGACCAGTCACCCGGGCTGGGCGCGGCCGAGCTGGACGCGATCCCCCAGCTCCTCGACCGAGACGAGCAGAAGGCCGTGGCAGAGGTCTTGCCCCACCTGCCCGCCTTCATCGCCGCGTTCGATGAGCAGGTCTCGAGCCCCACCGCCGCCACCCCTGCCGTCGGACCGGCGCGGGTGATTCCTCCCCCGCCCGATCCCCAGCTGACCCGCGACCTCGGCGTCGAGCTGGACGTCGAGCCCCCGATGAGCGTCCCGGCTCCGGCGCCGCCCGAGCCGGTGGACCTGACCGACGAGGCAGTGCTCATCGAGGAGGAGGCGGCGCCGCCTCCGGCCCCACCCGAGCCGCCGCGGCCGAAGATCCTCCTCAAGGGAAATCACCCCACCCTCTACGACGTGATGGCCCTGAGCACCACCGGGCTGCGCATCCGGGGCGAGCGAGCCCTTCCGCCGAACCTTCTCATGGAGTACGAGCTGAAGGTCGAACCGGCCTTCCACCTCTGGGCGACGGTGGTGCGCTGCGAGATGATCGAGGGAGGGCTCCAGGACATCGAGCTCAAGCCCTTCGCCCTCCAGGGCGAGCTCGCCCGACGCTGGTACGCGCTGGTTCGCGGCACCTGAACCGCCGGGGCGCCGACTACTCGACCACGGCGAGCCGCACCCGGGACTCCACCATCCGCTTCTCGCGGTACATCTCCTGGTCGGCCACCTCGAGCAGCTCCTCGGCCCCGGTCGCGTCCTCGGGGTACATGGCCACGCCGATGCTCACCCCGAGCCTCCGTCGCTCGCCGTCCACACTCAGCGGCTCGGCGACGGCGCGCCGCAGCTTGCCGGCGACCTCCTCGGCGTTTCGACGCTGGCTCACGCCCTCGAGCAGCACCGCGAACTCGTCGCCGCCCACCCGGCCCACCAGGTCGCCGCGACGTACGCACCGGGCGAGCCGCTGGCCGATCTGCTGGAGGACCCGATCCCCCGCGGCGTGGCCGTGCTCGTCGTTGATGGGCTTGAAGCCGTCCAGGTCCAGGTAGAGCACCGCGAAGGCCTGGCTTCGCCCCACCCGGGCCTCGAGCTCGGCGTCGAACCGGCCGCGGTTGGCGAGGCCGGTGAGAGGATCCTGCTGGGCGAGCCGGAGCAGCCGCTGCTCCTCCTCCTTCGCCGCGCTCACGTCACGTGCCACCACGTAGAGAACGCGGGTGCCGCGCGTCGGCGGAGGAGTGCGCCAGGACAACCAGCGCCATTGCCCGTCCTTGCAGCGAAACCGCAGCTCGAACTTCTGGGCGACTTCGCCCCGGGCGAGGAGCCCCAGCTGCTCGTGCGCCAGCTCCAGGTCCTCCGGATGCACCAGCTCCAGGAAGGAGCGGGCCAGCAGGTCCCGGCGCGACCAGCCGAGGGTGTGCTCGAAGCTCCGGCTCACCCGGAGGAACCGGCCGTCGAGGTCGGCGACGGCGAGCAGGTCCAGGCTCAGCTCGAAGAAGTGGTCTCGTTCCTGCTCGGCGAGCTTCCGGGCGGTGACGTCGGAAAGCGAGCCGATGCAGCCGGAGACCTCACCCCGGTCGTCGCGGAGCGTGGAAGCCGTCGCGGCCACCCACCGCTCTTCACCATCGGGCCGCCGGATGCGCAGCTCGCAGGCAAAGGGGACGCCTCCGGCGCTCGCCTCGGCCCAGCGGCCCAACGTGGCCTCCCGCTCCTCGGGGTGGAGCATCGCGGTCCATCCGTCACCACGAGCCTGCTCGGCCCGGAGGCCGGTCAGGGTGCACCAGGTCTCGTTGACGAAGAGGCAGCGGCCGTCGGCTGCGGTGACGAAGATTCCCAGCGGCGCCTGGCTGCTGACAGCGCGGAAGCGCTCCTCGCTCGCGTGGGCCCGGGCGTCGCGGGCCCGGCGCTCGGTGACGTCCAGGAAGGACGACACCACGCCGTGGGGCTGCGACTCGCCCCTCTCGCGGAGAGGCTGGGTGCTGACCAGGATCCAGCTGGTGCCGCGCTCGTCGCTCTTGATGCCCATGAGCACGTTGAGCTGCGCATGCCCGGTGCGCAGGGTGACGGCGGTCGGATGGTTCTCCGGGGTGAGCGGCGTGCCGTCCTCCTCGGTGGCGCACCAGCCGGCGGGAAGCTCCTCGCGTCCGAGGAGCTGCTCGGCACTCATTCCGAGGATGCGCAGGGCGCTGTCGTTGAAGGCCTGCACCGTGCCCCTGGCGTCCTGGACCACGATGCCCTCGGCGATCGAGGCGACCACCGAGCGGTACAGGGCGACGCTTGCCTCGAGGGCGGAGCGCTGGGCGTCGGACCAGCCGCGGTTCCGCAGGCGGAGGCGGACGGCCGGGCCCGGCGCGGCGCGCTTGCGGGAGCGGGGAGTCTCGGAGCGTCGGTCCATGCGCGTTCCCGCCTTTGCAAGGGGCACGCACACGCCAACACCCCGGACTCCCTGGGACGCGCCAAGGAGCTGACGGGGACAGGACCCCGGTCCGGCGCGTCAATGGTTTGACGCGTCAGGTCCGTCGCACCTTGGATGCTCCCCCGGGGTTTGACCTCCGACCTGCTCCCGGGTCAGCCTTCGCCTCACGTCGGAGGCGAAGGTGGGCTTCGCCGGCGCCATGTGGCGGATCCGGCGCGGACTGGGGTTCGGCTGTGGGACCGTACGACGGGGTGCGCAGCGAGCTGGGGGCGGCATCGCCGCCGCGCCCCGCGCGGGCCGTGCGCCCCTTCATGCCGCAGCACGACGCGCTCGGGACCCAGGCCTTCGTCGCCGCCCGGGCCGGACTTCCTCCCGCACTTCAGGTCCCGGCCCGGGTGCGCATCGCCCAGGCCTGCGGCTCACCCTTCGGGCCGATTCCAGGGCGAACTTAAGGAGCTGGAGCGGACGTGACGATGTTCCCTCAGAGACGGCATGGCCGAGCCCTCCCCCACGGCGGTGTCAGGTGTCGATGGGCCGACCCCCAGGCGGGTTCTCTTCGTGGACGATCGGGTGAAGGACGTGAAGGGCCTTCAGTCGGTCCTCCAGCGGCAGTGCCGCCACTGGGATCTCACCTTCGTCCACTCCGGGTCGGAGGCGCTCGATCGGCTGGAGTCCTCGGGCTTCGACATCGTCGTCGCTGACCTGGAGCAGACCGAGATGGACGGAGTGGCGCTCCTCGGGGAGGTCAAGCGGCGCTACCCTTTCGTCACCCGGCTGCTCTGGTCTCCGGGTGGCGGGTGCCGGAGCCGTCCGGAGGTGGCCCACCACTTCCTGGCCGGTCCGTGCGACGCGAACACGCTGCGGATCGCCATCGAGCGGACCTGCGCGCTGCACGGCCAGCTGGCCGAGCCGCGGGTGCGGGTGCTGGTGGGCCCGATGGACCGGCTTCCCTCGCCCCCGGCGGTCTACGTGGAGCTGAACACCGCCTCGGCCGACCCCCGGATCGGGCTGGCCGAACTGGCGCGCATCGTCTCCCGTGATCCGGCGGTGGCGGCCAAGGTGCTCCAGGTCGTGAACTCGGCCTTCTTCGCCCTTCGTGAGCCAGTGGGCAGCATCCAGCAGGCGGTGGCCTACCTCGGAAGCGAGCTGCTCAAGGCGCTGGTTCTCACCACCGGCATCTTCGGCAGCCTGAGCAAGCTGCAGATCGAAGGGTTCTCGCTCGACCGGTTCCAGCGGCTGGCCTTCCTCTGCGCGCGGCTGGCCAGACGCATCGCCCCGGACCGCCGCCGTGGCGAGGAGGCCTTCACCGCCGCCCTGCTCCACAACGTGGGCCAGCTGGTGCTCGCCCGGACCTACCCGCACCGGTATGCCGAGGTGCTCAAGTCCCTCCCCGGGCTGCCGGTCTGCGAGGCCGAGGCCGGCGTGTTCGGCGTCACCCATGCCACGGTGGGTGCTTACCTGCTCGGCGCGTGGGGGCTACCGCTCGAGCTCGTGGAGGCGGTGGCCTACCACCATCGGACCGAGCTCTTCGTCCTCGGAGACCTCACGGTGCCGGCCTCGCTCCACATCGCCGACGCCATGGTCACCGAGCTGCTCGACCCAGACAACGGCTCGTCCCTCGATGTCGACCTCGTCGCCCGCGCCGGGATGAACGTCGACGTGGACGGGTGGCGAGCGCTGGCGGAGCAAGAGTTCGCTCCATTCCGGGACTAGGAAGCGCCACCCCGCCCCGGGCCAGCGCGTCCCAGGCCTGCCACCATGGCGAAAACCCCGAGCGCGAGCCAGAAGCGCACGCCCGGGGTTCTCGCAAGCCGCCGCCGCGGCCGCCTCCGGTGCGGGTGCTAGGGCGGACAGGTGAAGCCGCGCACCGCCAAGGTGACGGCTTGCACGCCACCGGTGTCGATGGAGGCGAGGTCGGCGACGTTCAGCACCCAGGTCCCGCTGGCAGGCTCTCCGCTGAATGCCGAGAGCGGCTGCGCAGGCTTGAACGTCCCGGTCCAGGGCGCTCCGGAGCTGGCAATGCTCTGGATCGGATCGGTCGCCGCGTCGTCGAGGACCGTCTGACAGAAGTTGTTCCCGCTGTTGCCCGTTCCTCCTGGCCGGCTGAACAGCACCACGGTGGTGCCGCCCGGGGAGCTCAAGGTGCCCACGAGATCGCCGACCCAGGTGTGGTCGATGCCGACCGTGGTCGCCCCGATGGCACTGGTGCAGGCGGTGCCGTCGATGCTGAGGGTCACCTTGCTCACCGCCCCACTCAGCGCGACCGGAAGCGGCACGTTGACCCCCGCGGCGTTGTTGTCGGGGATCGCCGCCCGGGGTCCGGTGAAGGAGAAGAGGCTCGGTGTGGTCGAGGGCACGCCGGTCTGGACCTTGAACGAGAACACCGTGGGGCTCGTCCCCCGCCCGGTGAAGGAGACCGAGAGCTGGAAGGCGATGGTCTCGCCGCAGCTCGCCGCGCTGCCCACCGAGAAGGTGAAGGGGGTGACGTTGCTTCCGCTCGCTCCTGGCGCGAGGGCGGGGAAGCCCGAGGTCCCGCCGGTGATCGTCACGTTGGGGTTGGAGCTGCTGAGCGTTCCGGTGACCGCCGTTGCCTCGGCCCCGCCCTCGTTCAACAGCTGGACGGTGATCGATCCCGTCCCGCCTGGCACCACCGAGCCGCTCGCCGAGCCGGTCGTGGTCACGGAGGTCAGGTTGAGGAAGACCGCCGGCCGGGCACCCACCTGGGAGAGGGCCTCCATCGCCGAGACGACGCCCCTGCCGCTCTGGTGGTCGATGCCTTCGGCGGCGATGTCGATCGAGCCGGCCAGCATCGCGTTGCGCACGCGGGTCGTGGTGGCGGTGGGAACGGCCGACTTGAGGAGCGCGGCGATCCCGCCGGCGTGCGGTGCGGCCGCCGAGGTGCCGAAGAACGGATTGAGCCCGCTGCCGGAGGGAAGGGTGGTGCTCACGCCGTCGGCGGCGCTGAGGTCCGGCTTGAAGCGGGTCTCGCCCCCGCCGCTCCCGAAGGTGACGCCTCCCCGGATGCGGGTGTTGTCCTTCTTGTAGAACACCTGTCGCCAGCCATCGGAGCTGTAGAGCTCCACCGGGGTGGTGAGGCCGGGGATGAACTCGCCGCCCGAGGCCTCTGCGGCGTCCACCGCCGCCACCCCGATGGCGTTCCGCGCCGTGGAGTGTCCGTACGTCGCACCTCCGGTGGACATGCCCAGCTCGCCCCCGAAGAGCACCACCCGGATCGCCCGATCGGCCGCCCCGGTGTGCTTGGCCACCACCACCCGCAGGTTCTCCGAGAGCAAGAAGCCGAGGAACTCGAAGGGCAGGCCGGTCCCGTCCTGGATGTCGGTCGAGGCCACCAGGACATTGCGCAGGTCGTGGTCGAGGACGAAGACGTCGTAGTCGTTGCTCGAGGCGGGGTTGGCCAGGGTGCCCGGATCCGACCAGTGGAGGATGAGCGGACCACCGAGCAGCTCGATGCGGTTGGAGACCAGGCTGTCGCCCCAGTTGTGGAGCGTGTAGCCCGAGGGGAGAGCCGAGAGCGAGGCGTTGGAGCCGGCGGTCAGGAAGTCACCCTCCCAGGTCCCGGAGGTCCCGTCGGCGGCATTGCCCTGGTTGCCGGCCGAGGAGAAGTAGAGCGCCCCGTCGGTGGTCACGTCGTCCACCGCCTGGGCGATGATGTCGTCCTCGAAGGGTGACTCGAAGTAGTAGATGACGTCGTCGATGATGACGTCGCAGTGGTAGACGAAGCGGAGAGCGCGGATGTTCTCGGCAAAGCTCTCCGGACTGGTGAAGGCGGTGGCGAAGAAGAGCTTCGCGCCCGGCGCGACGTCGTGGACGATCTCCATCATCGCCGTGCCCTCGCCCGACCCGGGCCGGCCACTCTGGCCCGGAACGGTGACCGTGTCCGGAGGGAGGTCCCCGGTGGAGATCGACTGCTCCTTGAAGTCGTCGCTGTCGGACAGCACGCCGACGCGCACCCCGGTGCCGTCGGTGCCGAAGAACTTTCGAGCCCGGTCCGCGCCATGGGCGTGGTCGCCCTGCGACGTGGCCAGACCGACGCTGGTCACCGCGGAGCTGGCCGCCACCGCTGCGGTGGCCTGCGGCGCCAGGGCGTATTGCAGAAGCGCCTCCCGCGTCGCCTTCACCCGCGCCTCGCGACTGGAGCCACCGAACTTCGCCGCGTTCCGGGGCGGCGTCGCCCGGTGGGTCGTCGCCCCCTGCGCAGGCCGGATGCTCTGGATCGCCGGCTGAGCGGCGAGTGTCTCCAGGTGCTCGAGTCCCACCCAGACCCGCGCGCTGACCCCACCGGTGGTGCTCACCACCGTTCCGCCGAGCTTGCCCACCAGGTCGAGGACCTCGGGTGTGACGTCGCCCTTGAGGTCGATGAGCATCCTCCCGGTCTCGTCGGGCGTGCTGAGCGGGACCACTTCGGGAAGCTTCCCGGAGTACCCGGGGAGCCTGGCGTCCCGGCGATAGAGGAGCTGCGAGGAGATCTTTCGCTGCGTGGCGGTGCGCGCGTCCTTCTCCATCAGGAGGGACTCGATCTGCGAGACCGCCTGAGGAGTGAGCGCGGCCGGTTCAGGCCCGCCAGTTCCCGAGCTGCTGTTGCCGCCGCTGCAGCCGGCGAGGAGCAGCACGCCGACCGCGAGGGATGTGACCTTGTGCATGCGCGCCTCCAGGCTGGGCTGAGCCCAGCGACAGCCTCGGAGGACTCCGGCGGATGTCGATTCCCGGCTGCGCCACCGGAGGGCGCAGCGCCACGCTCAGATGGTGCGAAACTCTCCCCGTCCCCCGCGGTGCGCGGGAGATACCACGGGGTCACTGCTGCAAGACACGCGCATCGAATGCCGAGATGCGTCGGATTCGAGGGGTGCGTGCTCCACGGTCAGAAGCGACCCTCCCTCGCGCTGGTGCTTCTCAGCGAGCGACGAAGCCGAGCACGCCCGTGGCGTGGATCTGGGAGAGGTCACCGTCGCCAGTGTGCATCACCGGACCATCCTCATGGCCGCCGAACCAGAGGCCCGGCGCCCCGGCGAGGACAGTCCGGATCTCGTTGTTGCGCGGTCCGGCGCTCAGCGCGATCCGGAACAGACCCGCGTCTGGCGCAGGGAGCGCGGCGAGGAGCTTGACCCCGGATCCACCGATGCTGAGGCCCTGGGGGTTCTGCGCCCAGCCGTCGCTGCCGCCCACGACCCAGCCACCTTCCGGGAGCGCATCCACGCTCAGGAAGATGCTCGAGGCTTCGAGCTGGAAGGTGCGCGAGGGACGAACCGTCCCGTCGGCGCCGCTCACGGCGATGAACCCGTCCCAGAACGTATTGTCCTCCCCTGGAACCCGCCGCGAGCGCCCAACCACTGCCACCTCAGTCGCGGCCGCGCGGATCGCGTAAGGCTCGTCCTCGTTCAGCGTGCCGACCACCCGCGACCACAGCCGGGCGCCGCTGCGATCGAACTTCTCCAGCAGCACGTCCGAGTCGCGGGAGAACCGCTCGGGGGAGAGTGGCTGGACGTCATCGCCGGTGAATTGCCGGTGAAGCTGGAGCTTCCGCGGATCGGCCCAGAACGCCACGTACGCATTCCCGTCCGGGTCGACGTCCAGCAGGGAACGGAACGACGACCACATGGCACCGAAGGTGTCGAAGCTTCCTCCGATGGGGAGGAACGGGATGTGGTGGCTGACCGACATGACCAGCGTCCGGCGCGGAGCTTCCCAGCGGGTGGTGAAGGCGATCCGGTAGAGGAGCACCGACTCCAGGGTGGTGGTGACCGCGACCACGACGTCCTCCCCGTCGGCGGCGGCCCGGACCGAATCCCGCGGCAAGCTGTTGGCGACCAGGGTGGTGGGGGGAGCGATTCCCGCATCGGGGAAGGGGTCGGTGGCGACGGCCGGGTCGTCGAGCTGGGCGAGCTGGAGCAGGGCGAGGTCCGGCCCGAGCCGGGCCAGCCACACGCCGAAGTCTGCGTCGACCAGGACTGCGCTGACCGCCCCGGAGGGGTGCAGCGCGGCATCCTCGATGAGCAAGCCGTCCGGGGCGTTCCAGGAAGGGGAGCCCGGAGCGTCGATGCGCTGGATCCGGCTCGCCCCGAACTCGGCGACGGTGAAGCTGGCGAGCCGCTCCTCGAGCGCCACGTCGTTCCCGGCCGCGGCGCGCATTCGCCGCCGGAGCGACCACCCGGGGAGCTGCTCGAAGGTGGGCCCCGGGCTTCCGGCGTCGGTACCGGCATCGAGTCCCTGGTCCACTCCGGCATCGGGTCCGGCGTCCACGACTGGCCGGCTGGCCTCCGAGCCCGCCGGGCCACCGCCACAGGCTCCGAGCAGCCAGGCCAGTCCCAGGCCTGCCCACTGCAATCGCCAGCTTCGGCCGCTGTTCGGTCTCATGCTCCTCGGACCCCGTCCGGCGATTCCGTCCCGAGCCGATGCGGAATGAGCGACGAGGGCTGCTCATTCAGCCCAGTAGTAATGTCCCCCTCCCCCGTATGGCTGCCGTTGCTTTCGTGCAAACTGCAACCCAGCCGGGCGGTCCGGTATGCAGCCTGCACGCGGAAGGGGCTCCAAGTGCCTGACGGTGCGGGCGGAGTCGCTGGTACGTCGGATGCTCCCCGCCCGTCGCATGAACCGTGACCCGTCGTTGTCATCTCCGGACATGGCTCGAGCCCTGGCCGGTCAGGACCCGCCGATCGACATCGACCTGAAGGGCCTGAAGAACGCCCTGGTGGGGTGGGGCATCGGGGTGGTGCTCCTGCTCGTCCTGCTCTGCCGCGGAGTGGGTGGCACGTCCCCCCGGCCAGTCGGCGTCGCCCCGGCCCAGCCGAGCAGCCCGAGCGCTCCGGCGCGCTGACCCCGTCCGCACCGAGCGTCGCCGTTGCCCACCATCAGCCCGGCCGAGGGCGTCGCGTTGGCGGTGGTCAGGGAACCAGCTTCAGGTAATTCTCGTACCGGGTCTGGATCTCCGAGACGTAGCGCACCGGCTCCGTTCCGCGCACGTACCCGTGCCGGGCGTGTGCGTAGTACGCCGGCTGCTGGAGCAGGAGCATCGCCCGCTCCACGTTCTTGAACCACTTGTCGGGATCGAGCGCCTTGGCCCGGGCGAGCTGCCGGGCGTCGGCCAGATGCCCCCAGCCCGCGTTGTAGGCCGCGAGCGCGAACCGCATCCGCTGCTGCACCGGAAGCGTCGTCTCCAGCCGGTCCGCCAGCCGTGACAGGTGCTTGATGCCGGCATGCGCTCCCTCCTCCGGATCCTCGAGGCGGCTGAAGCCCATCTCCTTCGCCGTGCGGGGCAAGACCTGGAACAGCCCCACCGCGCCGGCCAGGCTCCGCGCCTGCGGGTCGAACCGGCTCTCCTGGTAGGCCTGCGCCGCGAGCAGCCGCCAGTCGAATCCGTAGGCCGTGGCGTACTTGCGGAAGAGCGGGTCGAAGCTCGACAGACCCTGCAGGGTGCCCGCGTCCTGGGCCCGGAGCTCGGTGGCGATGCGCCCGTCCTCGAAGTAGCGCCGCCACGACAGGTTGTACTCGAGGCCCTTGTACGACTGGCGCACGAAACGGTCGAGCGCGGCCTTCAGCTCGCGGTCGCCCCGGCGCACGGCGAAGGCGAGCTGCTTCTTCTCCCCCGGCTCGAGCGGGAACGCCGCCACCACGTCGGTCCGCCACACCCGCTCGGCCTGGTAGATGTGCGAGTCGGCCACGGTGAGGTCCACCTCGCCCGCGGCCACCCGGGCGATGAGCTGCTCGGTCTCCTCGTCGGAGCGGGCGAGCTCGAGGGTGAAGCCGGCGCCGTTCGCCCGCAGGCGCTCCAGCGTCGCCTGGTAGCTCGAGCCGGGCCGGACCAAGATCCGCCGCCCGCGGAGGTCGGCCAGCGACTTCAACGGTGGCTCGGAGGCGCGCTGCACCAGCAGCTCCTGGATCTCGAGGTAGGGCGTGCTGAAGGCGACCTGCTTCCCCCTCTCGGGCGTCACCGTGTACGAGGCGGCGATGACGTCGCCCTTGCCCTGGAGCAGCCAGGGCACCAGGTCGGCGTGCGACGGGGGCACCACCATCTGCAGCCGCACGTCCAGCCCGTCGGCGAACCGCTTCATGAGGTCGTGGTCGAACCCCGCCGCCTCCCCGCGGAGGAGGAAGTAGCTGACCGCGTTGTTTCGGGTGAGGACCCGGAGGACGCGGTGCTTCCTGACGTCGGTCAGGTCGTTGGTCCAGGTCCGGCCGGCGTGTGCCACCAGCGCCCGCTCCTGGATGAAGAGGTCCAGCGCCCTCTTCAGCTGTCTCGCCTCGGGATGCACCGCCCAGGCGACCGACCGTTTCCGGGCGATGGGAAAGAGCGCCACCGCGTCCTTGTTCCAGGCGCGCTCGGCGTCCCAGACGTTGCTGTCCACCACCGCCAGCTCGCGCTCGCCGCGGTTCACCTCACCGATGAGCTCCGACTGCTGGACCGCCCCCAGCACCTGCTCCACCCGGATGCCGGGCACCTCCAGCTTCGCCAGGCTGGCCTCGAACACCGAGCCGGTGGGGATGCTCACCGTTCGCTTCGCCAGATCGGCCGGCGCCCGGGGCGGACTCTTCATGCCCTTCCGCCCGATGAGCACCTCGTCGACGATGGTGATCGGGTCGGTGAAGGTCACCCGCGCCGAGCGTTCGGGGGTGATGGTGAGGCCCGTCGCCGCGACGTCACCGCGGCCGGTGAGCAGGTCCTCGAGCACGTCGTGCCGCCGCTCGACCCAGACGATCTCCAGCTTCAGCCCCTGGCGACGCGCGAAGTCCTCCGCCAGCTCGCGGTCCAGGGCGGCCGGGGTGCCGTCGCGGGAGATGGGCGGCTCGTCCTCGTCGCCCACCACCAGGATCCGCAGGTTCCCGCGGGCCAGGATGTCGGGGAGGTCCGGAACGGTCGCCGCCGCCCCGGGCCAGGGGAGGAGCACGGCGGAGAGCAGTCCTGCGGCCCGTCGGACCCAACCCATGCGGGCCGGGGAGGCTAGCTGCCGCGCCGGGCGAAGGCGACGAGAACCGGAGGGCACACCCGCACGGCGTGGAGCGTCATCCGCGCCCGCTCGTCGTCACGGTCACTTGTGCTTCGGGGGCGCGCCGCCGAAGAGCAGACCCACCCCGAAGGAGAAGTACTGCTGCGGCGGTAGCCCATGCCGCGCCCAGAAGTACTGCCAGCGCCCGTCGAAGAAGAGCGCGGTGCCGTCGTTGCCCAGCCCGAAGGCGATGCCGAGGTGCGGCTGGACGCCCCACTGCCAGTCGGAGAGCGTGTACTCGTTCAGTCCCAGGTCGATGAGCCGCTCGAAGTACGCGGCGCCACCGTTCACCCCCGCCCAGACACGGCTGCCGTGCCCGAGGGGGACGTGGAAGGCAAACCCCCCCATCAGCGGGATGACGTTCAGGTAGCGGAACTGCTTTCCCGAGACGTCCTGCCCGTCGGTGGTGGTGAGCACCCCCTGCTTGGCGGCGTTGAAGCTGTTCAACCCTGCCGAGAGCTCGAGGTGGAAGGCGTAGGAGAGCTCGAAGGAGGCATCGAGGTGCGCGCCGCGGCTGCTGAACCGGTCGATGTAGTTCTTGGTCTCGCCGCGGGGGACGGCGAACTCGTACGAGAGGCGGACGTGGCTCTGGGCCAGGGCGGCGGAGGAGGCCAGCAGGGTGACGGCGAGGAAGAGTCGTGGGGAGCGCATGGCGGGGCTCACAGGTACGGAGACTGGGCGAAGGCCTGGTCGATGCCCTTCTCGATGCGCTGCACGATCGACTCGGTGCTCCCGGCCAGCACGCCGTCGACGGACGCGGTCCAGATCGCCGTCAGCTGCTTGGTGGAAGGATTGGCCGTCCGCCGGTCCAGCATCTCGATGCGGAGCGAGCCGGCGTCGAGGACCGTGGCGTACGCGGTCCCGTAGACCCAGGGGTAGTACACCCCCCAGGTGTCGTCATAGCCGGAGAACCCACCCGGCCAGACGTCATAGAAGGGGTAGGAGACGTACTCGACGTAGCGGGTCGCGGTGAAGGTGACCAGCACGTCCGCGTCGGGGGTCGCCGTCGCCGGGTCCACCCGTTGCAGTCCCAGGGCGTCCAGGTTCGCCGCGACGCGGGCGAGGATGCGCGCATCGTAGGAGTGGTCGATGGTCAGCGGTTCGCCACGCGCCGACGAGACCTCCTGGATGGTGTCCGGAAGCGCATAGGTGCGGAGAGTCGAGAAGCTCGCCGACCCGTCGTGCTGGGTGGTGACCGAGTCCAGGTCCGCCACCGTCTCTGCCCCGCCGGGGTAACAGGCCGCCAGCAAGAGCGCTGCGGCCCACGCCACCTGCCTCATGGCCCCGTCCTCCCTCGTCCCCCTGGTTCGACTGCCCCAGATCTGCACACTTGCGGCCGGCCCGTCCACCGGACCCCCATGGGCCGGATGGCGTACAGACGCACCCTCGGGAGTCGAGACGGGGCTCCCTGGCCGGAAATTCATCCTGGACCGACGGTGACTTGCCGGCCCCGGGGGATGCCTGGCATGAGGGCCGCTCGCCAATGGGTCTCCTCCGTGCCGTCGTCCTCGGGCTCGTCCAGGGCATCACCGAATTTCTGCCCATCAGCTCGACGGCCCACCTCCGCATCGCGCCGGAGCTGTTCGGCTGGCAGGACCCCGGTGCGGCGTTCGACGCCATCATCCAGCTGGGGACGGTGGCGGCGGTGCTGGTCTTCTTCCGGCGCGACATCGCGCAGCTCCTGCGGGGCTGGGTGGACGGGCTGCAGCGCCGCGACCCGCTCGGCACCACCGAGTCGCGTCTGGCGTGGTTCGTGCTCATCGGGACCTTGCCGGTGGTGGTGCTCGGCTTCGTCTTCAAGCACGCCATCGAGACCAGCCTGCGTTCGCTGTATGTGGTGGCCTCGTCGATGATTCTCCTGGCGCTGCTGCTCGCCGCGGCGGAGTGGACCGCCCGTCACTTGCGTCGCCTGGAGGACCTCACCTGGACCGACGGCTGGGTCATTGGCCTGTGGCAAGCGGTGGCGCTCATCCCCGGCTCGAGCCGCTCGGGCACCACCCTGACCGGGGGGCTGTGGCGCGGGCTGCGCCGCGAGGACGCCGCCCGGTACTCGTTCTTGCTCTCCATCCCGGCCACCACCGCCGCCGGGCTGTTCGAGCTCCGGCACCTGCGGCACGCCTCCACGCCCTTCACCGTGGCCGAGCTGGTGGTGGCAGCCGGGGTCGCCTTCGTCTCGGGGATGCTGGCGATCGGCGGGCTGCTCCGGTACCTCCGCACTCGCACCACGCTGGTGTTCGTCGTCTACCGGCTCGCGCTCGGGGCGCTGCTGCTCGCGCTGCTGCACTCCGGGCGGCTGCGTCCGGACGCGGGACTCGACGAGGGAGGACCGCGCTCGCCGGTGCCGGGCGCGGCGACAGCGGAGCGAGTGCGTCCCTGATGGATCCGCGGTTCGTCCAGCTCAGCCAGGCGTTGCAGCAGCACCCCGGTCGGCAGCTGAACCTCCCCGGGCTGGAGCTGCGCGACTCGGCGGTGCTGGCCCCGTTCATCCTCCGGGGCGGCGAGCCGCGGCTGCTCTTCACGCTCCGCCCGGCGCACCTCCGCCGGCATGCCGGGCAGGTCTCGTTCCCCGGCGGGGCGCGCGACCCCGAGGACCGGACCACCTTGCACACCGCCCTCCGCGAGATGCGCGAGGAGCTGGGAGTCCCCGAGGAGACGGTCGAGGTGCTGGGGATGCTCGACGAGATCCCCACCACCTCGGAGTTCCGGGTCGTCCCCTACGTGGGTCTGCTCGACCCCTCGGTCGAGCTGCGTCCCGATGCGGGGGAGATCGCCGAGCTGCTCGAGGTTCCGGTGTCGGAACTCCTTGTGCCCGGGCTCCGGCGGACCGAGAAACGCTTCTACCGGGGAGCCGAGCGCGACGTGTACTTCTACGACGTGGGCCGTCTCACCATCTGGGGCGCCACCGCGCGCATCCTGTCCAATCTCCTGGCGGTGGTCTCCCGGCTGCCGGCATGGGCGGAGGCGCGGCCCGAATGACCCTCTACCCGGTGGTGATGGCCGGTGGATCGGGCACGCGCTTCTGGCCCCTGTCGCGCAGGGCGCGCCCCAAGCAGTTCCTGGCGCTGGCCACCGACCGGCCACTGATCGTCGAGACGGTGAAGCGACTCGAGGGCCTCGCCACCCCCGGCCGCACCTACGTGGTCTGCGGACCGGCGCACGCCCGCGCGGCGCGCCGGCTCCTCCCGCGCCTCCCGGCGGCGAACGTGCTGGTCGAGCCCATCGCCCGGAACACCGCTCCGGCCATCGGGCTGGCCACCTTGCAGGTGCAGGCCAGAGATCCGGACGGGGTGCTCGCGGTGCTTCCCTCGGACCATCACGTCGCCGACGTGCCCGCGTTCCAGGCCGTGCTCCGGCGTGCGGTCGAGGTGGCGCGATCGGGGGCGCTGGTGACCATCGGCATCAAGCCGACGCGGCCCGAGACCGGCTATGGCTACGTGCAGGTGGGCGAGCCCCTCGATGGAGGTGCCGCCCAGGTGCGCGCCTTCGTGGAGAAGCCGGACGCTCCCACCGCCGTGAAGTACCTGGCCTCGGGGGAGTACCTCTGGAACGGAGGCATCTTCGTCTTCACCGCCCGGGCCATGCGTGAGGCCATCGACCAGCACCTGCCCGAGCTAGGCGCGGTGCTGGACCGGCTCGCCCCCACCGTGGGCACCCGGCGTCACGGCGCGGCACTGAAGAGACACTTCCCCGCGGCGCCCTCGGTCTCGATCGACTACGGGGTGATGGAGAAGGCGACCGACATCGCCGTCGTCCCGGGGGACTTCGGCTGGTCCGACGTGGGGAGCTTTGCCGCGCTCCCCGAGGTCCGGCCGGCGGATGGCGACGGGAACGTGGTGGTGGGGAAGGGGGCGGTGCTGGTGGACTCGGCGGGCTGCGTGGTGGTTGGGTCGGGCAGGCCGCTGGGCGTCGTTGGCCTTCGGAACATGGTGGTGGTGGACGCCGGAGACGCCCTGCTGGTGGTACCGCGGGACCGGAGTCAAGACGTCCGGGCGGTGGTGCAGTCGCTCCGGGCCAGGGGCCTGGGCAGGTTCGAGTGAGGCGAGGCGAGAGGATGAACGCGCACATTTTCCGCGAGTACGACATCCGCGGTCTGGTCGACCAGGACCTGACCGAGGAGGTGGTGGAGCTGCTGGGGAAGGGCCTGGGCACGGTCGTCCGGCGCAAGGGTGGGCAGAGCATCGTGGTGGGCCGCGACTGCCGCGAGTCCAGCACCCGGTTCCGCGAGCGTCTGGTGGACGGCATCACCTCCACTGGCCTCGACGTGCTCGACGTGGGCGTGGTGCCGACGCCGCTGACCTACTTCGCCGCCAACACCCTGCCGGTGGACGGGCTGGCGATGATTACCGGAAGTCACAATCCGCCCGAGTACAACGGCTTCAAGGTCGGCCACGGGAAGACCACCCTCCACGGGCACGAGATCCAGGCGCTCCGCCAGCTGATCGAGGCCCGTGACTTCGAGGTGGGTCGGCCGGGGCGTGCCACGCCCTTCGACATCGTCACTCCCTACGGGCACTTCATCCGGCAGACCATCCGCGTCGGCCGCCCGGGCATGCGGATCGTCATCGACGCTGGCAACGGAACCGGTGGCGAGGTGGCGGTGCCGCTGTTCCGGAGCATGGGCTTCGACGTGGTGCCCCTGTTCTGCGAGATGGATGCCCGCTTTCCCAACCACCACCCGGACCCGACGGTGCTGGACAACCTCCAGGATCTCATCGCCCGGGTGAAGAGGGAGAAGGCCGAGGTGGGCATCGCCTACGACGGCGACGCCGATCGCCTCGGGGTCATCGACGACCAGGGCAAGGTGCTCTGGGGCGATCAGCTGATGATCCTCTTCTCCCGCTCGGTGCTGGCCGAGGCGCCGGGGGCGGCCATCGTCGGAGAGGTGAAGTGCTCGTCCACGCTCTACGACGACATCGCCGCCCGCGGCGGAACGCCGGTGATGTGGAAGGCGGGGCACAGCCTGATCAAGGCGAAGATGAAGGAGACCCACGCCCAGCTGGCCGGGGAGATGAGCGGGCACATCTTCTTCAAGCACCGCTACTTCGGCTTCGACGACGCGGTGTACAGCTCGGCGCGGCTGCTGGAGATCCTCACCCACGAGAAGCGGCCACTCTCCGCGCTGCTGGCCGACGTGCCGCGCACCTTCGCCAGCCCGGAGATCCGCTTCGACGTCCCCGAGGAGAAGAAGTTCGCCATGGTCCGCCGGGCCACCGAGGTGCTGCGCACCGCCGGGCACTCGATCATCGACGTGGATGGGGTGCGGGTCACCTTCTCCGATGGCTGGGGGCTCATCCGGGCCAGCAACACCCAGCCCCTGCTCGTCCTCCGGTTCGAGGCGAAGACCGAAGGCCGTCTCCGGGAAATCCAGTCGCTCATCGAGAACACGGTGCGTCAGGTCCAGCGCGAGGTCGGCGCGTGAACCTTCGACCAAAACCGGGCGGGCGGCAGTCCGCCCTGCGCTAGACTCTGCGAATGGCAGACGCCTCGCCGGCCCTGGTGGGCATCATCATGGGGAGCTCGTCGGACTGGTCCACCCTGGCGCCGGCCGGTGAGGTGCTCACCGAGCTGGGCATCCCCTTCGAGGCCCGGGTGGTGAGCGCGCACCGGACCCCGGACTGGATGTTCGAGTACGCCTCGACGGCGGAAGCTCGCGGCCTCCGGGCGATCATTGCCGGCGCGGGCGGGGCGGCCCACCTTCCCGGGATGGTGGCGGCGAAGACCCTGGTGCCGGTGCTGGGGGTGCCGGTTCCGGCCACGGCTCTGCAGGGCGTGGACGCGCTGCTCTCCATCGTCCAGATGCCCAAGGGCGTGCCCGTCGGCACGCTGGCCATCGGCAAGCCCGGAGCGGCCAACGCGGCGCTGCTGGCGGCGGAGATCGTCGGCCTGGAGAAGCCCGAGGTGCGCGAGCGACTTCGCGCCTGGCGCGCGGCGCGGACCCGCGAGGCGCTGGAGAGCACCGTTCCGTGAGCATCATCCTCCCCGGGGCGACGATCGGCATCCTCGGCGGGGGCCAGCTCGGCCGGATGACGGCGATGGCCGCGCGCTCGCTGGGCTACCACCTGGCGGTGCTCGACCCCGATCCCTCGTGCGCGGCGCGCTTCCTGGTGGAGACCTGCGTCACCGCTGCCTTCGACGACGTGGTGGCGGCAAAGGAGCTGGCCCAGCGGTGCAACGTGGCGACGGTGGAGATCGAGAAGATCTCCATCGAGGTGATGCGGGAGATCCAGAAGCTCATCCCCATGCGCCCCGGTCCGGACGTGCTGCACGTGGTCCAGGATCGGGCACGGCAGAAGGACTGGCTCGCAGGCCGCGGCTTCCCGGTGGGGCCGTACCGCAAGGCGGCCACCGAGGACGAGCTCCGCCAGGCGGCGCAGGCCCTCGGCGGCCGGTGCTACGTCAAGGCGACCCACGGCGGATATGACGGGCGAGGCCAGGACATCCTCACCGGGCCGGAGGACACCGCGCGCGTCTGGCAGCTCCTCGGTGGGGTGCCGGTGGTGGTGGAGAAGGGGCTGGAGCTGGACTCGGAGCTGAGTGTCCTGGTGGCCCGCCGCCCCTCGGGCGAGGCCCGCACCTACGCTCCGGCGCTGAACCACCACATCAAGGGAATCCTGGAGTGGAGCGTGCTCCCCGGGCCGCTGCCGCACGCGGTGGCGAACCAGGCCGAGTCGATCGCCCGGGACATCGCCGCCGCGCTGGGCGTGGAGGGGCTGCTGGTGGCCGAGTTCTTCCTCACCCGGGGCGGGGAGCTGTACGTGAACGAGCTCGCACCGCGGCCGCACAACACCTTCCACACCACCGAGGTGGCCTGCGCCACCAGCCAGTTCGAGCAGCACACGCGCTCGGTGTGCGACCTGCCGCTCGGGTCGACCGAGCTCATCCGGCCGGCGGCGATCGTGAACCTGCTCGGAGACCTCTGGACCGGGGACGCTCCGCCGCCATTCGACCGGGCGCTGGAGATTCCCGGCGTGCAGGTGCATCTCTACGGCAAGCGCGTGGCCCGGCCGGGCCGGAAGATGGGCCACCTCTCGGCGATCGGCGCGACGCCCGAGGAGGCCCTCCAGAAGGTCCAGGAGGCGCGGGCCCGGCTGAACCGGCCGCCGGGCTGAGCTCGGCTCGAGCGGAGTGGCTTCGCCCACTGGCGCCAGCCAGCCCGGTGGAGCATGGTCCGGGACACTGTCTCGCGCTCCGGTGCCGCCGGCACGCTGGGGGAAGGAGGCCGGACATTGGGTGCCTCGTCCTGCGCCTGCTCCGCCGTGGGGCTGGCGCTGCTCGGCCCTTTGCTCGCCTTGGCCGGCGAGGAACCCGTCGGCCCGGAGTGGCTGATGGCGCGGCTCGATGGCCAGCAGTTCGGCCAGGTTCTGGCCCGGGCTCCGGATGTTCCCCAGAGCCTCGAGCGGGACAACGTCTGGGTCGCGGCGATGGCTCTGCAGAACGGGCCTGAGCCCGCGGTGGAACTCTCCAGGACCCTCGCCCCGGTCCAGGAGCCACGGGTGCGCCTGCTCCTCGGCGCCACCTTCCGTTGCATGCGGCTGCGCCGCTACGACGTCAGCGAGAAGCTCTTCCGGGCGGCCGTGGCGGACATCCCCTCGCCACGAGGCGGGCTCGAGGAGAGGTACGGCCTGCTGGTGAGCGCGATGTTCGCCGGTCTCCGGCGGCACGAGGAGCTGGGGATCGCACGGTCCGACCCTCGACACCCGGTGATCCGGATGATGGGGACGGCCTTCGGGGTCTCGAGTGCCGACGGCGGGCTGTTCGCCGATGAGGTCGGCCCCGTGCCGTCGCCGACGCTGCCCCGGAAGGCCCGGGCTCCCACCTCGCTGCCCGAGCTGGGGTTGAAGAACTTCGCCCTCTCGCCCGAGGTCGCGTTCGACGCGCTCCTGGCGATCGCCGATCTCACCATCATCGGCGACCCAGCCTCGGGGTGGCGCGTCCGGGTGACCTTCCCCTTCGTCCCCCGAGGGCTCGAGTTCTTCGTCGTCCTGCAGGGCGAGGAAGCGCGCATTCTCGGGGCCGCCGGGCCAGACCTCCCGCCCGTTCTCCAGGCGCTGGGTCGGCGGGCGGGGACGCTGGTGCACACCGGGGACATTCCGGCCGCGAGACAGTGGATCGAATGGGCCCGGGAGAGCCTGGAGACGACGCGCGACAGTCGCTGGGCCTCCTTCTTCGCGCTCTCCACCCCCGAGGCGCTGTCGAGCGTGGACGGGCTGCGTGCCGCCGCAGCCTCGCTGGCCGCGATCCCTCCCCTGGGGCTCGGTCCTGCTCACCCAGCGCAGCCGGCCCCGGGCGCCCTCGCCTTCACCGAGGGGATGACGCGGCCGGTCCTGAAGTCGAGCCCCAACGGTCGGCGGTCACCAGACTACCCGGCCGAGGCCCGCGAGGCCGGCGTGGCCGGCCTGCTCATCGTCCGCTGCATCCTGTCGGTGGAGGGCAGGGCGGAGGAGTGCACCGTCGTGAAGCCGCTCGCCTCGTCGCTCGAGCGGGAGGTGCTCGGCTGGCTCGCCGGGTCGTCCTGGTCGCCCGTCACGCTCCAGGGGAAGCCGCAGCGGGTGAGCTACATCTTCAATTTCAACTTCCTGTTCGACCCCGCGCTGGCGCGCGATGCCGGGCCCCCCGGGAGGTGAGGACCGTCGTCGCTACGCGTCCAGCAGGTCCCGGACCAAAGCCATCGCCCGCTCGCGGCAGAGCAGCGGGTCGGCGAGGCTCTGCGCCGTCCGGCGGAGCCACGGGTCCGAGGGCGCGCTCGCCTCGAGCTGCTCCGCCCAGGCGATGAGCGACTCGAGCGAGACGACCCCGTCGCGGTACCCGGTGAGTACGCGGCGGGCCGCCTCCCGGGCGGTCTCTCCGGTTGGTGTGCTGACGGGCTCCATCGGCATGGTCGGCTCGAGATGTAGGTCAGGGGGTCGCGTCCGTCGAGGGACCCTGTCGTTCAGGCGACGGCCGGGGATGGTCCGGCCGATCGCCCAGGGGCCAATGGCGCCACACTGACCGTGGCGCACCAGGACGACGCTCGGCTGCCCGGGTCCGGTACGGGCTTCCGTTTCTGTCCATGGAGGGCGCTCCGCTGGGCGCGGGTGCTCGGCACGGCTTCCGGTCCGCGAGCACCGGGCCCCCCGCGGTCCCGGACACCCGGCCTGCAGGAGTCCGGTGTTGCGCCAATCAGGGCGTCTCGTCCCGGAGATCCCCCGGAGCCCCCTACCCGGAACGAGTACACTCCGCCGCGGCCTCGGTTCTCGCATGCGTCCCCTGCTCCTCGAGCTCAGGTCTCGGCTGGACGACCTCACCGATGGTCTGCGTGACGTCAGCGTCCGGCGGATGTTCGGCTGCGACGCCTTCCTCGCCCGCGGCGCCATCTTCGCGATGGTCTGGCGCGAGGGGCGCATCGGGCTTCGGCTCCCGGACGACCTGCTCCCCGAGCTGCGGGCCATTCCCGGCGCCGACCCGTGGCGGCACCGCGACATGGTGGTCCGCCAGTGGGTGCTGGTCCCCGAATCGTTCCATGACGACCTGGACGGCCTCGCCTCCTGGGTCCGCAGGGCGCACGCCGCCGCCCTCGCCCGTGGCCCGGCCTCGACCAAGAAGCCGTCCCGCCCCGCCGCGGTCGGGCGCCGCAAGCGCAAGGCCGGCGCGTCGCCGAAGCCGAGCCGGCGGCCCCGTCAATCCAGGAGGAAGGTGTAGCGGTAGGTGATCTGCGCCGCGACCGGCTGACCCTTGCGCAGGGCCGGACGGAAGCGGATGCGCTCCACCGCCCTGGCCGCCGCCTGGTCCAGCCCGCCGCCGGGCCCGGAGATGACCTTCACCGTCCGGACCCGCCCGGTCTCGTCCACCAGCACCGACAGCACCACCGTGCCCTCGATGCCGCGGCTGCGTGCGTCCTCCGGGTAGGGGATGCGCACCTCGCCGATGACCGTGGGCTGGCTGTCCAGCTCGTAGAGGGGGACGGGCGAGGGCTTCACGCTGGAAGGATCCACTGCCTTGTCCGCTGGCTTCCCGGCCAGGGTGTTCCCCACCGGGGCATCGAAGCTTCCGGCTGTGGTCGTCGAGCGCAGGGTGAGCCCGACCACCACCGGTGGCGGTTCGGAGGACATCGTCTCCGGCGGCTTGTCGTTCGGCGGAGGCTGCACCAGCAGGCGAGGGTCCAGCTTCGGCCTGAACAGCTTGCGAATGTCCTTCGGGATGGGCCGCGGAGGCTCGGGCTTCGCCTCCGGCGCGGACGGCGGCGGGCGCTCGACCTCCACCATCACCAGTTCGGTCACCCGCCGCTGGGGGACGGGGGGGACTGGAGCGATCGACAGCCAGGCCAGCACCACCGCGTGGACCGCGACCGAGACGGCGAGGAACGCCCAGAGCAGCGAGGCCCGCCCCGGGTGGTCGGGCCCGATGAGGACCGCCTCGCTCACGGCCGCGGGGACGCCGCCTGTGCGTCCTTCTCGATGTTCAGCGCGAACTTGGCGATGCCCTCGCCCTTCACCACGTCGATGAGGTGCATCACCCTCCCGTAGGGCAGCGTCTGGTCGGCGCTGATGATCGCCCGGGTGTCGGGGTCCTGCTTCACGCCCTCGGCCACCTTGGCCCGCAGCCCCGCCTCGTCGGTCTGGACGCCGTCGACGAAGAGCGTGCCGTTCCGATCCATCACCACGTTGACCAGCCCCTGCACCGTGGTCCCGACATTCGCCGCCCGCGGAAGGTCCACCTCCATCGTCTCGCGGACGATGAAGTTGGCCGTCACCATGAAGATGATCAGCAGCACCAGCACGATGTCGACCAGCGGGGTGACGTTGATCCCCGTGATCTCCTCGTCCCCGTCCTCACCCAGAGACATGGCCACTGCCGCTAGCCCTCGACCACGCCCCGGACCGGCCGGCTCGCCGCCCCGGCGTCCGTCCGCGGGTTCCGCGCCGCCGCCACCAGCGCGTGGGCCAGCGCCTGGGCGCGGGTCACCCGGTACTTCAGCGCGCGGGTGAAGAAATTGAAGGCCACCACCGCCGGGATGGCGACCGCCAGGCCCACCGCGGTGGCCACCAGGGCCTCGGAGATGCCGGTCATCACCGTCTGCTGGATGGCCGAGCCCCGGATGGCCACTGCCCCGAGGTCGTTGAAGGCCTTGATGATGCCCAGCACCGTCCCGAAGAGGCCCACGAACGGTGCGTTGCTCCCCAGCGTCCCGAGAAACGACAGCGACCGCTCGTAGCGGGGACGCTCCTGCGCCATCGCCGCGGCCATGGCCTCCTCCACCACCGCCGGACCCTGGGGGAGCGCGGCGAGCCCCTGCTGGAGCACCCGGGCCTCGAGCGCCTGCTGACCGTCGAGCAGCGGCCGGAGCGCGTCCAGCTCCCCGCGCGAGAGGCGCTGGGCAATCTCCTCTCCCCGCTGCAGCCGGCGGGCGCGGAAGAACATCGCCCGCTCGAGCATCACCGCCAGCGAAGCCACGGAGAGGGCCACCAGCAGCCAGAGCACCCACTCGGCGGAGGAGAGGGTCACCCGGAGCAGCTTGCTGGTGAGCCAGCCGACGTCGGCCAGCGCGAGAAGGGTGAGGGTCATGGTGGTGGAACGGCGCCGATCGTCATCAGACCCGAGGAGGGGCGGTAGATGCCAGGGCAACGCCCCGGAGGGGCCCGTTCATCCCGGGGAGGCCTCTAGTAGTCACGCGTCCACACGATGTCGGCCGAACCGGACTTGGCGTCGCCGTACACCGCCTCGAAGGTCCAGCGGGGGAGGAACTGGTACTCCAGGCGCACGGCGTTGGCGTTCTCGTACTTGTTGGGGTCGGCTCCCACCTTTCCCGCGTAGCCCAGGTACAGGTCGTCGGTGAGGTACTTGCCTGCCTCCAAACTCGCGCCGTGGAGCGTCCCCTCGTCGCCCCCGGCGACGGAGAGCACGTCCAGGCCGACCTTGTCGCTCACCGCGCTCTTGAGCTGGGAGGCGGCAAGCGAGCCGAGCACCGACACCGCCTGCGCCGAGCCGATCTCCGAGCCGCCGCTCCCCCGCTTGAGGGTGGTCCGGCCGGTGGCGAGCAGGGTGTAGATCTCCGACTCGGTCAGGGGCGGCTCGCTGGAGGGGACCAGCTGGATTTCCCCCGCCTGCCCCTGCACGTTCATCGACACTTTCACCCCGGCCTTCGCGTTGTTGTAGATGGCGGTCACGTTGAGCGCCGGCTCCGTCGCCGGCCCGGTGAAGCGGACGACGCTGTTGCGCTGGAAGTCGAAGCGCCGGCCGAGCACGTCGAGGCGCCCGCGGAGGATGCGCACCTCGCCGAACAGCTCCGTCTCCTCGCCCACCTCGATGCGGAAGTCCTGGCTCAGGCCCACCTCGAGATTGAGGTCCTGGCCCTTCACCCAGAGGTTCTTCGGTGCGTCGAGCACCACGATGACCGTCGTGGGCTTGCTCTCGGTCTCCAGCCCGCCACTCCCCCCGAGCGCGGCCTCGGCCGCGGCATCCTTCGCCAGGAGCGCCCGCGCGCGCTTCGGGTCCAGCGGCTTGCCGTTCCTGAAGAGGATGATGTCGTTGGGGCGGCGGAGGCTCTGGAGGTCGCGGCGGCTCTGCGCCGGGAGTTCCACGTGCGCCTCGGGGATCCGCACCTTGTTCAGCTCGATGGTCCCGCGTCGGGCGGTGCCGTCGAGGTCGGTCCGCAGGCTCAGCGAGGCCACCAGCTGATCATCGGTGAAGACGGGGAATCCGTTCGCCTCGCCATTGACCTTGAGCGTCCACTCCGGACCGCTCCGCGTCCCCAGCCCGGTGACCTTCAGCGAGCCCGACTCGGTGCGCACGTCCAGGTCGTCCAGCGAGATCCGGTCGTTGCTCGCGCTGGCGAGCAGGTGCACCCGCTGGTACTCACCGTAGCCGGCGAGCCCGATGGCTCCGTCCTTCCACTCCAGCCGCGCCTGACCCTGCGGGCTGCCGGCCGTGCCGCTCGCCCGGGCGTCGACGTCCAGGGTGCCGGCCACCTTCCGCAGGGTGGTGGTGAATCCGGTGAGGAACGCCAGATCGAACCTCTGCGCCACCACGGTGGCCTGGAAGGGCGCGGTGGCGGGCTTCAGCCCGCGGCGGAGCGCCGGATAGGAGAGGTCCAGGTCGGCCGTGGCGTCCACGTTCAGCGAGCCGCCATTGACGGACGCCATCGCCACGCGCAACCGGCTCCGGGCCTGCTGGTAGTCGAGCTTCACCTCCGCCTTGCCCAGCGGCGTCTCCCCGGCGCCGAGCTGGGCCGTCCGTGCCTCGGCCGCCAGGGTGGGCGCCTGGAGCGAGCCACGTCCCTGCACCGTGGCCTCCAGCGTTCCCCGGAGCCGCCGCGCGAGGCGGCCCTCGCCCACCACGATCGGCAGGCGCGAGAGCTCCAGCGGGCCGAACGTCCCGTCCAGCCGCACCGGGACCTCGTCGAAGGTCCTCCGGCTCTGGAGGTCGGCCGGGGAGACGCCCACGTCGAGCTTCACGTTGGCCAGCCCCCCGTGGGCGTCGTGCGCCTCCAGCACCGCGGCGATGACCTTCGCCGCCTTCACCTCCAGGGTGAGGTCGGTCGGGTCCATCGGCGGCGTCTGGAGCTGCTGCGTCTGCAGCTTCAGCTCCCCGGTGGGGGCGCTCACCGTGCCGGCGAGGTCCGCGCTGAGCGAGACCGCGCCCGACACGTCGCGGGGGAGGAGCCCGGCCTCGCGCAGCGGCTTGAGCTGAAGGCCGGCGATGCGGGCCCGGGCCTGCAGCTCGGCCATCCGAAGCTTCTCGGCAGGACGGGCGTCCGAGACCAGACGCGCCAGCGAACGTCCGACGCCCGCCTGCACGTCGACCGTGCCCTGGAGCGCGGTGCCCTTGACCGAGACCGAGAGGTTCCCCCGCTCGGGGCCGTCCATCGCGAGCGTCAGGTCGGTGGGTGGCAGCTGCCGGTAACGAAGCCCGTGGGTGCGGGCAGCCGCCTGCAGCACCGGGGCGTCGGCATGGCCCGAGAGGTCGAGCTGCAGCTCGGCTGTGCCACTCACCTCGGCCCGGTCCTCGTCGCACCCCCAGGCGATGAGCTTCATCCGCACCGCGGTGCAGACCACCTGGGCCACGTCGAAGGCGGGCATCGCGATGCGTGCCCGGACCGGCTCGTGCTTGCGCCGGCGCAGCGCGTCCACCGGCACGTCCACGTCCGCGGTCAGCTCGGTTCCCAGCCCCCGCGCCGAGAGCTGCGCCTTCGCCCGCCGGGAGACCCAGGAGCCGTTCCCCTTGAGGAAGAGGTGCTGCACCTTGCCCGCCGTGACGTCGACCGCATCGACCGTGGCCTCCAGCGATGGGTCGGCGAGGCTCCCTCGCGCGTGCGCGTCGAGCGTCACCCGGCCGGCGAGTGACAGCCGGGGCGGGAGCAACGCGTGAGGCAGCTTCTCCAGGTCAAGGGCCTCGAGCGCCACCGTCGCCTCCACCCGGTTGCCGCGCTTCCAGCCGCCGAGCCGGATCGCCTGGTGCTCGGCGACGAGCCGCATCGGCTCGAGCGAGAGGTCGCTGGCGCCGAACCGTAGATGGGCGGGTTCCTGCATCGCCCACGCCGCCTCGGGGTACCGAATGGCCAGCGTCTCCATCTCGATGCCGCGGCGGTCCTCGTCCATCGTCCCGCCGAGGTGCAGCTCGAGCGGGAGGGCCCCGCCCGTGCCGGCGTGGAGGTCGAGCGCGCGGCCGCGGGTCAGGAGCGTGAACGAGACCGGCTTCAGCACCCGCTCGCCCAGACGGAGCTCCTGGGCCCCCACCTGCGCGTTGGCGTCGAGGGGCCGGTCGACGTCCGGCACGTGGGCCGACAGCGCGAGCGCGCGCACCCGGACGTCGTTGACCCGGAGCGAGGGGAACTTCCCCTCCGCGGTGACCCCCGGGTGTCGCAGCGGCCCGGTTGCCTCCACGTGCAGCGTCCCGGAACCGCCGAGCGGCGGGAAGCGCGACGCCGAGAGGCTGCCGAAGGTCTTCCCCAGGAGCGCGAGGTCCATCGCCTCCACGTCGAGCGAGGCCTGGAAGTTGCGGGTGGTCCCCCGCCCACGGCCCGAGACCCGAACTCCGGGGAGGACCGCGCGGAGCTCGCGCAGCTCGAGCGTCCCCCGGTTCGCCGTGGCGTGCAGCTCCACAGGGCCGACGGTGGCCTTGCGGACCTCGCTCGGCGGGATCGAGAGGTCCACCGCCCCGGTGAGCGTCTCGAGGCTCCTGCCGCCCCCGCGAACATCCGCGGTGAGGGCGAGGTCGCTCGCCGGACCTTCGGTGAGCAGCTGGGCGAGGTTGACGTGGCGTAGCTCGAGGTGGCCTCGCTCCACGGTGGCCGCCTTCGCGTCGCCCCGTCCCTGCAGCGACAGCTGGGTGGTGCCGGCCCGACCCCGGAGGTCCGCCCGGGCCACGTCACCGTCCAGCCCACCCTCGCCCGAGAGCTCCACCGGGACGCTGAGGCTCCAGGCCGGGGTGAGCGCGCGCCCCACCGCCGGTGGAACGAGCAGCTGGTCCAGCCGGGCCTGGGCCGCGGTGCCCCGCTTGCTGCCCGAGCCGCGGAGGACCAGCCCGGCGAGGCCCAGGTCCACCGAGGCGTCCAGCGCCTTGGCATCGCCCTTGCCGCGCACCGCGAGCCGGAGGGGTCCCTCGAGGAGGCCCGAGACGCCGGCCCGGCCCTCGAGCTGACCGTCGAAGGCACCGGTGTGACCCGCGTACCGCCCGCTGGCCCGCAGCCCGAGGCCGGTGAGCGCCACCCTCCTGGCGTCTTCGCCCCTGCCCTGGACCAGCCGCACCGTTCCGCGGTCGAGCTGGAGGCTGTCCACCACGAAGGTGAAGGGCAGCGGCCCGCTGGAAGGCTCCGGTGGCCTGGGGCTCCGGGCGGCGATGGCCCGGGTGAGGTTCATCCCCTCGTCGTCCGCGGTGAGCCAGAGCTCGGGATGCTCGATGCGGACCAGGCTCAGGTGCACCCGCTTGCCGATCAGCCCGAGCAGCGACGCCCGGACCTCCAGCAGGTCCACATGGGCCACCCGCTCTCCCTCGGGCGTCTCCAGGGTGACGTCCCGGAGCACGATGTGCCCTCCGCGGATCTCCAGCGAGCGTACGGTGAGCTTCCCGGCGATCGCCTCGTTGGCCGCCCGGAGGCCGAATGCGAGGGCGCGGGCGCTCCCTGCGTCGGTGTGCACGTAGACCAGCACCCCGGCGACGAGGAGCACCCCCAGCGCGAGCAGGCCCAGCACCCCCCGCGCGAGCCACCGGAGCCAGCGGCGGCGCGGGCGGACGGCCGGCCCCGGGGGCTGCGGAGGGGCCGGTGGAGGCTGCTCGGGACTCCTGGACTGCTGCGTCACTCAGTACGCCTCTCCGATGGAGATGGTCAGGGCGCACCGCCCTTCCGGAAAACCGCCATAGGTGGGGCTCCCAGTCCCGAGCCCGAAGCACTCGGTTCCACCCGGGGCATACACCGGATGGGTCGGGTCGGTGATGATGGGCAGTGGTCCGCCGTGGTTCAACCGGTAGGCGAAGTCGACCCGGATGGGTCCGACGATGGTGTTGTAGCGGAGGCCGAGGCCCACCGCGTACTGCATCATCGGCCCCACGTCACGGAAGTCGAAGGAGCCGACGCTCACGAAGCCGGCGTCGAGGAACACCGCCAGGGTCAACGGGCCGATGATCTTGTAGCGGAGCTCGATCGAGCTGTCCCAGAGGCCGTCGCCGCCCACCGGGACGTAGGTGCCGTTCAGCTGGGGCGTGCCGATGTTGCCGACCAGGGGATTCGTCGGGGTCGCGTTGTTGTTGGCCACCGGGTACAGGGGTGACAGCCGCCGGCTCCCGAACCCGCGGTGGAAGGTGCCGCCGCCGGAGAAGAAGCGCGCGGTGATGGGGCTGGTCTCGCTCGACAGGAGCGTCCCGATGCGGAGCTTGCCGGCGAGGGTGAAGTTGCCCCACGACTTGTAGGCGCGGATGTCGGGGAACAGCCGGGTGTACGTGTAATCGCCACCGAGGAACCCACCGCCGCGCTGGATGCCGAGCGAGACGAACCAGCCGTTCCGCGGCTCGAGCTTGTCGTCGCGCCTGTCCCACTCGATGACCAGCTCAAGAAACGAGAGGATCTGGTAGCAGACCGGGTCCTGGGGGGTCAGATTGCAGCCGTACGCCAGCTGCGGTGCGCTCCCAGTGAGCCCGTTGGTCACGCCGGTGATCCGGTCTACCTCGATGTTGTACGAGGGGTAGATGCGGAAGCTGCTGTGCGGCTGCCAGACGATGCCGGTCTTGCCAAGCACGCCGATGAAGCCGTAGGCCTGCTCGATGTTCTTGTAGAAGTCGACCGAGCTCAGCCACTTGAAGTCGCGGCCCGGGAAGCGCGGCTGCTCGAACTCGGCGTAGAGGTCGAAGATGGGAGCGTGCTGGTCGATGTTCCACAGCGCGGGAAGGAAGGCCCAGCCCACCTTCCCGCGCAACGTCAGCTTGCGAAGGTCACCGAGGAAGTTGCGGTCGGTGTACTCGGCGATGAGCCGGTACTCCTGCCGGACCGGGTCCACTCCGATGCCCCCGCCGTAGCGGATGGTGTGGAACGGGGCCTCGCGGACGTCGACCACCACCGGGATGACCGCGTTCGTCCGGTCGGGCGTGCCGGTGGTCACCTTCACCGCGCCGAAGACCCCCATCTGGAAGACCCGTCGCTGCGCCTCCTCCAGCGCCTTGTCGGTGAACCAGGCACCCTTCCAGATGGCCCCCTGTGCCTGGTCGATGATGTACCGGACCTGCACCGAAGGACGGGGACCGGTGGCGACGAAGATGTTGCCGAACTTGTAGCGGATCCCGGGTACGCAGATCAGACGGATCCGCGCGGTCTGGTCGGTGGTCTCCACGAAGGCCTCGCCCTGGACCTCGGCCTCGGCGTACCCGAGCGACCGCAGCGCAGCCTGAACCTCGCGCTTCACGCCCTGCCACTGCTCCTCGCGGAGCACGTCGCCCACCGTGACCGGGACGCTGCGGCGGACCCGTCGCTGGAAGTCCTCCGGGAGCTCCTCCAGACCCTCGAGCTCGATGCGGCTGACCTTGGTCGGCTTGCCCTCGTTCACCTCGACCGTGAGGGCCACCCCGTCGCCCTGCTGCTTCACCTCCTCGTTCACCACCTGTGCCTGGTAGAAGCCCTGCGCCTGGTAGTACCGCTCGATGCGCCTCAGGTCGGCCTGCCAGGCGATCGGATCGAAGTACGGCGTCGCGGCGAACGGCCACCACGAGGGCCCGGTGGTGAGGATGTGGTCCTCGATGTCCCCGGACGAGACCTCCTTCGTCCCCTCGATCTTGAGGGACTTGATGGGCGGCTCGTCCGGCTTCTGCTTTCCAGCACAGGCACAGAGCACCAGCGCGAGCAGCGCCCCGAGCCGCTGGGCCTGCGCCTGGCTCATGCTCCGGTGAGTCGGCCCGCGGCATGGGTCAGCGCGCGCAGTTGGGTGGCCGCTTCCCGGACGTCCTCTCGCCCCTCCAGCTCCTCCACCGGCACCGCCAGGCGGTACGCCCAGTTGGCGTCACCGACGGAGCCGGGCAGGTTGATGCGCTCGGTCTCGCCGAGCACGTCCTGCCAGGGGAGCACGCACAGCCGCGAGGCCGCCTGCTCGGCGGTCGCGAGGAGCCGGCCATGCACCTCGGGGGTGAACCCGGCCGGGGGTGGCCGGAGCCCCTCGAACTCCGGCCAGGCGGCGGCGGCAGCGGCGCGCTCGCGGTCCCCCAGCGCCTCCCACCACTCGCGGATCGTCTCGGTGTCGTGTGTCCCGGTGGTGACCAGCGAGACCTCGGGGAACTGGTGCGGATTCCGGTAGACCTGGTCGTCCTTCTCCCAGCGCAGCACCCGGTAGCCGGGAATCTGCAGCTCGGCCAGGGTCTGTCGGACGAACGGTGGGATGACGCCCAGGTCCTCGGCCACGATGCCGCTCCCCTCGGAGAGGAGCCGGAAGATGCGTTCGCCGAGCCGCCGCTGCACCGGCTCCTCCGCGGGGAGGAAGCGGCCCTTGGGGGTGCGTTCGTCCCGGATGTACTGCCGGAAGTAGCCCACCGCGTGGTCGACCCGGCGCAGGTCGTAGTCCGCCGCTGCGTGGAGTGCCCGGAGCCGCAACCAGCCCCAGTCGTCCTGCTCCATTGCCTCGAAGTCGAAGTAGGGGAGCCCCCAGTCCTGCCCGGTGTCGGAGAACTCGTCCGGAGGCACCCCGAGCCGGGCGTCCCGCCGGAGGTAGCGGGGGTTGGCCCAGGTGTCGGCGCTGTCCTGGCCGATGATGAAGGGCTCGTCACCGGCGAGCAGCACGCCCTGCTGCCGGGCGATGGAACGGACCGCGTTCCACTGCTCCTGGGCCACGAACTGCAGCCATTCGTGGAACCGGACGCGGTTGCCGAGCCGGTCGCGGGCCGCGGACAGGGCCTGGGGCTGCCGCTCGCGAACGCCCCGCGCCCACTCCCACCAGGGGCGCTGCTCCTGGTCCTCGGACATTGCAGCGTAGAGCGCGTAGCTGTCGAGCCACACCGCGCTCTGGCGCTTGTAGGCCTCGAATCGCCCACCGGGGTCGGTTCCGCGCTCCTCGAAGCGCCGGAACGCCGTCCAGAGAGCGTTCCACTTCACCCGGATCACCGAGGGGTACTTCACCCGGTGCGCCGCCCGGGCTTCCTCGAGGAGCCAGCGCTCCTCGTCGTTCAGGGTCGACACGCCCCCCGCCTCCCGGTACTCGGAGAGGGACGGAAGATGGATGAACAGCGGATTCAGGCCGAACGCGCTCCGGGTGGCGTAGGGGCTCACGTCCCCCCGGGCGGTGGGGAGCAGCGGCAGCATCATCCACATCCGCTGGCCGGCGCCGCGGAGGAAGCGAAGCCACGCCTCCGCCGCGCCGAAGTCACCGATGCCGAAGTCGTCGCGGCTCCGGAGCGAGAACAGGGGGAGGAGCACGCCCGAGACGCGACCGGTATCGAACATGGTCGCCCGAATCTGCACCCAACGCACCTCGACGCAATCGACCCCGCGCCGGAGAGCAGGGCGTGGCCTGGACAGTGAACATAGCCGGGCCTCCCGGAAGTGCGCTGCCTCATTCCTTCTATGAGCGCCCGGCGCGGGTGGTGGCGCGCGCGCTGCTGGGCAAGGTGCTCGTCCATGACGGCCGGGCCGGACGGATCGTCGAGACCGAGGCCTACGTCGGCGCGCACGATCTGGCCTGCCATGCCTCCCGGGGGCGCACGGCGCGCACCTCCATCCTCTGGGGACCGCCGGGGCGGGCCTACGTCTACTTCATCTACGGGATGCACTGGTGCTTCAACGCCGTGACCGGGCGGCAGGGGCGCCCGGCGGCGGTGCTGGTCCGGGGACTCGAGCCGGTCGGGGGCTTCGACGCTCCGGTGCGGCTCGACGGGCCGGGACGGCTCTGCCGGGCGCTGGGCATCACCGGCGCGCAGAACGGGGCGGATCTGGAGGTGTCGGGGCTGCGGATCCTGGACGCCCCGGCGGTCCGTGGCCGGGAAGTCGAGCGGGGGCCACGCGTCGGCGTCGACTACGCCGGGGACTGGGCCGCGCGGCCGCTGCGATTCTGGGTCCGGGGCAGCGCCGGGGTCAGCCGCGGCCGCTCGCGCTGAGGCCGCCTGACCGTCGTCACAGGAGCACCTGGATGTGGGCTCGTCGCCCGGCGCTGGAGTAGACCCCGGGGAGGCTGCCCATCTCCCGGAGTCCGCCCGTGCGTCTTCCTCACCGCCTCGTCCCCCTCCTCTGCGCCCTGGCGCTGCTCGGCTGCGAGCGGAAGCAGCCCGCCGCTCCGGCGAGCGACCCCAGCGCGCCGTCCGCCTCCGCCCAGCCCGCCACCGGTCCGCTCCTGGTCGGCATGGTCGGTGCGCTCACCGGGCCAGAGGCGCACTTCGGGCTCGAGACGCAGAACGGGGTCCAGCTCGCAGTGGAGGAGGTCAACGCCAGCGGGGGAGTGCAGGGACGGATGCTGGCGCTGCGCTCGTACGACTCGCAGTCCCGACCCGAGGAGGCGGCCAACGCCATGACCCGCCTGGTCAGCCAGGACCGGGCGCTCTTCGTGGTGGGAGAGAACCAGAGCAGCAACAGCCTGGCCATGGCCCCGGCGGCGGCCAGGGGCGAGGTGCCGATGATCGCCCCGTCCTCCACCAATCCGCGCGTCACCTCCGAGGGGGGCCCGTACGTCTTCCGGGTGTGCTTCACCGACACCTTCCAGGGCCAGCTCCTCGCCCGCTTCGCCCGCGAGACGCTCAAGGCCGAGCGGGTGGCGATGCTGGTGGACCAGAGGAGCGACTACGCGGTGGGCCTGGCCAAGGTCTTCGCCGGCCGCTTCGGCGCACTGGGAGGGAAGATCGTCTCCGAGGAGGCCTACGCCAGGGGCGACACCGACTTCCGCGGTCAGCTGACCCGGACCAAGGCGGCCCGGCCACAGGTGCTCTTCATCCCCGGCTACTACAGCGACATCGGTCCGCTGGCGCGTCAGGCCCGCGAGCTCGGGATGCGCGCGACGTTGCTCGGCGGCGACGGGTGGGACTCGGGCGAGCGGCTCGGGCAGCTCGGCGGCGCCGCGGTGGAGGGCGCGCTCTACTCGACGCACTTCACCCCCGACAACCCCGGTGGCCGGGTTCAGGACTTCCTCGCCCGGTACAAGGCGCGCTTCGGCCACCTGCCGGACGCGCTCGGCGCGCTGGGCTACGACGCGGCCCGGGTGGGCATCGACGCGCTCCGCCGGTCGAACGGCGCGGGCGGGCCGGCGCTGCGCGAGCAGATCGCCCGGACGCGCGACTTCGATGGCATCACCGGGCGCATCACCCTCGGCCCGGACCGCGACGCGGTGAAGCCCGCGGTCATCGTGAAGCTGGTGAAGGGAACGCCCACCTTCGCCGCCGAGGTATCGCCCTGAGACGTCGAGCTCCGGCCATCCTTCCGCGGCGGGCCGCTTGACCTCGGCGCGCCCCCCTGACAGACGGGGAGTGTGCCGATGACCGACACCACCGTCCAGGACGACGACCGGACCCTGCTGACCCGCGCCCAGGGCGGGGAGATGTCCGCCTTCGAGGCACTGGTCGCCCGGCACGAGGACAAGGTCTACGGTCTGGCGCTGCGAATGACCCGCAGCGAGGCGGACGCCGCGGAGATCACCCAGGACACGTTCCTCTCCGCCTACCAGCACCTGGCCGAGTTTCGCGGCGAGGCCGCGTTCGGCAGCTGGGTGCACCGGATCGCCGCCAACAACGCGCTGATGCGGCTGCGCCGCCAAAGGGTGCTGGACATCGTCAGCGACGAGCTCGCCGGACCCGAGTTCACCGACCGCGGCAACCTGGCCGAGGTCCCGGAGTCGGACTGGAGCAAGCGCGCCGACGACAAGGTCCTCGATGACGAGCTCGGGCGGGCCATCCAGGTCGCCACCGACGCCCTGCCCGAGGGGTACCGCGAGGTGTTCCTCCTCAAGGACGTGGAGGGGCTCTCCTACGAGGAGATCTCGGAGATGGTGGGCATTTCCGTACCGGCGGTGAAGAGCCGACTCCACCGGGCCCGGCTGGCGCTCCGGGAGGCGATCGACGCCTATTACAAAGAAGTGTGAAACCGGGGGCCGTCCCGAGCATCATTGGGAGGCTGTCCCGCCGGTCACCCATGTTCAACTGCAAGGACTCCATCGACTCGCTGCTCCCGTTTCTGGACGGCGAGATGTCGCCCGAGGACGAAGAGCATCTCCGGGCCCACCTGAACGGCTGCCCGCCCTGTGTGGAGTTCGTTCGCAGCTACCGCGCCACCTCCGGGCTCTGCCGAAAGGCGCTGGTGAAGTCGATGCCCCCCGAGGTCGCTGGCCGGCTGAGGGCATACCTCCGCGGCAAGCTCGAGACGAAGTGAACCTTCGCGGGATGGAGCTCGCGGACCTGTTCCGCGCGCTCGCTCCGCTGGAGCCGGCGCCGCTCGCGGTGCGGAAGCTCTTCGCCCGGGTGCACGCCCACGGGGCCGAGCGGCTGGAGGACCTCCGCTTCACGCCTCAGGTCAACCGCGCCCTTCGCGATGCGGTGCTCGCCAGGGGCGAGCTGCCGTCGCTCACCGTCGTCGAGCGGCGTCGGGCCGAGGACGGCTTCGTGAAGTACCTCCTCGAGTCTCCGCTCGGCGGACGGGTGGAGGCAGTCCGCATCCCACTCTTCGACACCAAGTACGTGGTCTGCGTCTCCAGCCAGGTGGGCTGCGCCTTGGCCTGCGACTTCTGCGCCACCGGGCGGATGGGCTTCCGGAGAAATCTGCAGACCTGGGAGATCCTCGACCAGGTCCGGCTGATCCGCGCCGAGGCCGACCGGCGGCTGTCGGGTGTGGTCTTCATGGGGATGGGCGAGCCGCTGCTCAACTCCACCGAGGTGCTGCGAGCGGCGCGGATCCTCGCCCACCCCGCCGGGTATGCCATCTCCGGCAGGGCCATCACCCTGTCCACCGCCGGCGTGGTGCCGGCCATCGACCGCTACGTGCGCGAGGGCCACCCCTACCGGCTGGCGTTCAGCGTGACCTCGGCCATTCCCGAGAAGCGGGCCCGCCTCATGCCGGTGGAGCGCACCCATCCGTTGCCCGAGCTGGTCCGGGCCATCGCCGACTACGCGCGCACCCGGCGCGAGCGGGCGATGGTGGCCTACGTCTGCATCCGGGGCGTGAACATGGGGCAGCAGGACGCCGAGGCCCTGCGCGAGGCCTTCGCCGGGGTGCCGATCAAGCTCGACCTGATCGAGGTCACGGACCCCACCGGGCGGTACCACCCTCCGGACGCCCGGGAGCTCGCCCAGTTCCGCGATCGGCTGCAGATCCTCGGAGCCCCCGTCGTCCGCCGGTACTCCGGCGGGAAGGACATCGGCGCGGCGTGCGGCACGCTCGAGGCCTCCTCGTACGGGGGAACGCTGATTTCCCCGCCGGTTCGCTTCCCCCCGCCCCCTGACCGCGGGTAGAAAGCGACCCCGTGCCCGGGAATGACACCGGGCCTGGTTTTCTACACTTCCAACTTTCCAGGGCGGGTGGCAGAGTCCTCCGCCCAACACAGCCATTCTTCGTCGGTCCTAGCCGACCCAGGGGCCATTCGATGTCGCAGCAGCGCAAGGCCGTGCGTGCCGCGCCTGAATCTGGCAATCCCCGCCCCACTCCAGACCCGCGGACTCCGCGCTCTTCCTCTCGCCCGCTGCCCGAACGCACGGCTCCGGCCATCACCCGGGAAGCTCCGTGGTTCGCGTTCAACGCCTCCACGGCGCCTCTGAATCCGGACGGCCCGCCGTTCGGCCCCAATCGATTCCTCCTCGGCGCGAACGTCCCCTGGGTGCACTACGGGGTCGACGTCGGGACGTCCCCCTGGCGGCCCGAGGGTGGACTGCATGCCCACGCCGAGGACGCGGCATTGCTCCGCCAGGTGTTCGAGCGGCTGCGCAGCGACGGCGTGCAGACGGCGCGCTTCTTCCTCCTCGCCGACGGACGCGCCGGGGTGCGCTTCGCCGAGGACGGCACCCCCGAGGCCCTCGACGCCTCGGTCTTCGCCGACATCGACGTGGTGCTCGAGGCGGCGCGGACCACGGGCGTGGGGCTGGTGCTGGTGCTGCTCGACGCCGGCTGGGTCGCGCCGGCGAGCATCGTCGATGGCCAGCCGGTACGCGGCCACGCGGACACGGTCCGTGACCCGGTCAAGCGCGCCGCGCTGCTCGAGCGGGTGTTGCGCCCCATCCTGATCCGCTGCGCCGACCATCCGGCCATCGTGGCCTGGGAGATCCTGAGCGGCGCCGACGTCTGCGTCGCCGGCGTCGGTCCGGCGCTGCCCGAGCGACGCGGGCTGGGGGCCGCGCTGCGCCGCTGGATGGGGCTGGGCGCCGACCCAGTCGAGGCGGCCTCGCAGATCAGTCCCGAGGAAATGCGGGCCTTCCTCTGCGAGGCGGTGACCCTGGTGCGGCGCCACACCCGGGCGCTGGCCACCGTGGGCGTGTCACGCTGGAGCGGCTTGCCGCTGGTTCGCGGGGTGGGGCTCGACGTGTACAGCGTGGGCTGGCCGGCCGACGAGGCCGAGCTGCGCCGGGCGGTGTCGGACCTGCGCCTCGACCGGCCGCTGCTCCTGAACTCCTTCCCCGGTAGCCACCCGCGGCGGAGCATCAAGACCATGCTCGACACTGCACGCTGCGCCGGCTACTGCGGAGCGTTCGCCTGGTCGGTGCTCCGGCACGACGCCGCCTCCGGATACGACGGCCAGTTGCCCCAGTGGGCCCGGAACCACGCCGGCCAGCTGTACCGGCGCGACGTTCCCCCCTCCGTTCCGGCAACGGTGCCGGAGCCGGATGAGCGGAGCGCCGAGGTTCCGGAGAACCCGCCGCTGGTGCTGCAGCGCTGAGCGATTGCCGGGACGGCGGCGCCTCTAGGCCTCGGCGCTGTCCAGCCAGAGCTCGTCGAAGCGGACCTGTGGCGGCGTGGAGTGCAGCCGGAGGCCCTGCACCCGGGGGCTCGCCGCGGCGTAGATCCGCTCGTGGTAGAGCGGGATGACCGGGCACTCCTGCATGACGATGCGCTCGGCCGAGCGGTAGAGCGACATCCGCAGCTCCGGATCGATGCTCACCCGCGCCTCGGTGGTCAGCCGGTCCAGCTCGGCGCTCCGGAAGCCGAGGCCGAACACCGTCTGGGCCCCCGAGTGCAGCAGGAAGTGGAGGAAGTTGTCCGCGTCCGGGTAGTCGGCGATCCACCCGGCCCGGAACGCGGGCAGTCGTCCCTCGCGTGCCCGCTGCCAGAAGTCGGTGGGGTCGATCTCGGTGTGCGAGAGCTCGACCAGGCCCGTCTCGATGAGCGGCCGGAACAGCACCGCGTCCTCGGCCTCGGTGTTGCGGCCCGGCGGGTAGGCCAGCTCGAGCCGGAGCCGTCCGATGCCCGCGTCGCGCAGCAGCTGTCGGGCCAGCGCCACGTTGGTCCTGGGCGGGGGCGGGAGCTCACCGGTGAGCAGCGAGGGCGGGGTGAGGGTGGAGGCCACCCGCGCTCCGGGGTGGAACCGCTCCACCATCCCCGCCACGTCGAGCCCGGCGCGGATGCCGAGCCGCACCTGCACGTCGTCGAACGGGGGGGTGTGGACCTGGAAGCCCATGAACCAGCACGAGGGCTGGCTCCCGGCGATGACCTGCTGGGGATCGACGCCGGCGTCGCGCACGTGCTCGGCGTAGAGGCCCGAGACGACGTCCAGCTCGCCTGCGCGCAGCCGCTCCAGCGCGGTCTTTCGGTCGGGATGGAACACGAACTCCAGCCGGTCCACGAACGGGCGCTCCGGCCGGAAGTAGGCCGGGTGCCGCTCCAGCACCACCCCGCTGGGAGCGATGGTCGCCGGCCGGTAGGGTCCGGCGCCGAGGAACTTTCCGCCCGGGCCCATCCGCGTCACCAGCGTCGCCGGCAGGGTGACCAGATGGAGGAAGAATGCCTTGGGCTCGTCGAGGCGGATCTCCAGCGTGGTGTCGTCGAGCACCTCGAAGCCCGAGACCTCGCTCTTCCGTCCCGAGAGGTAGTCGCGCGCGCCCTCCACCTCCTTGAAGATCCACTGGTCGGGCGAATCCACCTTCGGGTCGAGCAGCCGCTCGAAGTGGCGCTTGACGTCCGAGGCCCGGAGCGGCACGCCGTCGTGAAAGGTCAACCCCGGGCGAAGGAAGAACCGGTAGCTGCGCGCGCCGGGCGCCGCCTCCCAGCGCTCGGCCAGCTCGGGGATCATCACCCCGTCCTCCTGGCGCAGCAGGCCGGCGTACATGCTCGCCCCGATCTCCACCATCTGGTTGTCGAGGGTGAAGAGCGGGTCCAGGCCCCGCGTCGACTCGAACATCGCCGACTGGTGGATCCCCACCTTGAGCGTGCCGCCGCGGCGCGGCTCGGGGAGCCGGAAGCGGAAGACCTCGGCCTGGAGGCTGGCCGCCTCGCGCGACAGCTGCTCGACGCTCCGGCTGAGCCCGTCGCCGATGCGGAGCACGGTCTGGGCGTCGGCGCGCACCTGGGCCACGTCCTCGGAGATGGCGGCGTCCCCACGGGTGAGCACCGCGTGCGCGGCCCGGATCTCCTGAAGCGCATCGGTGAGCCGGCGGACGGCGTCGCTCAGCGCCCGGCCGGTTCGGGCCTGGCCCTCCGCCTTGGCCGAGGCACCCTGGGCCAGCCGGGCCATCTCCTGGGTCTGACGGACGAGCTCCCGTCCGGCCTCGGCCTGCTCCACCGAGGCGCGGGTGAGCTCGATGATGCGGTTGGCCACGCGGGTGGAGGCCTGCACCACGTGCGAGCCCTGGGCCTCGAGCCGCACCGTCTCGGCCACGGTGGACTCGACCGCGGCGAACGTCCGCTGGGTGGTGGCGCGGATCTCCTTGAGCGCCGAGGCCGCCCGATCGCCCAGGGCCACGCCGGCGGTGGCGCGCTCGCGGCCCTCCTGCACGTGGAGCACGGCGGCATCCACCTGTCCGCGGGTCTGCCGGACGATGGCGGCGATCTCCCGGGTGCTGCGCGCGGTGCGCTCGGCGAGCGAGCGGATCTCCTCCGCCACCACCCCGAAGGCCAGACCCTGCTCCCCGGCCTGGGCGGCGATGATCGCCGCGTTCAGCGACAGGAGGTTGGTCTGGTCGGCGACCTCCTGGATGACGTCGACGATGCGGCCGATCTCCTGGCTGCGGTGGCCGAGGGCCTCGACGATCTCCGCCGCGCGTCGGATGGACTCCTCGACCCGGTACATGCCCTGCACCGAGTCGTTCACCAGGGCCTCGCCGCGCTCGGCGGTGGTGGTCACCACCCGGGCCAGGTCGCCGGTCTCGCCCGCCCGCCGCCGCACGGCGTCGATGCCCTCCTCCACCGAGGCGACGAACGCCGCGGCCTCGCCGGCAAAGCGAGCCAGGACGTCGCCGCTGCTCGCCACGGCCGAGAGCCCCTCGCTCATGATCTGCACGCGCTCGGTGGTGCGGAGGGCGAACTGGTCGAGGGTTCCGAGCGCCGACGCGACCTGCTCGATGCGGGCGGTCATCTCCGCCAGCGCCGCGGTGGTCTCCTCGGCGAAGGTCGCCACCTGGGTCAGCCGTTCGCCCGCGACCTGCAGGGAGCTGCCCATCCCCCGGACGGAGCCCAGCGAGCGGTCCACCGCAGCGCCCTGCCGTCGCGCCGCCTCCAGCAGCGCCTGCGACTGCTCGCCCACGCCCTTGCCGGTGCACTGGATGTTCCCCGTCACCCGCTGAACCTGGAACAGGGCCCGGCGGAGCGAGAGGATCAGCCGGCGGACGTCCTCCTGGCTCTCGCCGGCCGTCACCTGGGTGACGAGGTTGCCGCTCGCCAGCTGGGCGATGATCCGGGCCCGTGCCTGCTGCCGCGAGCGTGCCCAGCGGAGCCAGGTGAGCCACCCGCCCACCGTGAATCCGAGGACGTTGAT
>DATIWB010000024.1:0-42569 GCA_035519675.1 Myxococcaceae bacterium | reverse complement strand
GGGGTGAGCCGGGCGACTGACGGGGTCAGCGTCGCGGACGGCGCCGAGGCTCCGGGAAGGCGCAGCAGTGGGGATGGTCGTCGAGAAACAGGGAACCGCGCTTGGGCTTCGCTAACCTTGCCCTACCGCGTCGTTGGCCGGTCACGGCTTTCTCGATTTCTTCCATGACCGACTGGTGGCGAATCCCGGAGTCCCGAACTGGTGGCCGCCATTCTGCCTCGCCTACGACGTCACTGCGGCGGCTTAACCCAACCGTCCATCGAATCAGGGGAAGCTCAGACCTGGTTTCCTCGGCGGCCAGTCCACGTGACCTGCCCCCCAAAAACTGGACCAGTTGAGGGTCGAGGGGTTCGCTTCGTGACCTCCCCCGAAAACTGGACGGTTTCTAGCTTGAGGAAATCGCCTCTTTCGAGCCCTCGTTCGTCCTCACGGTGGCAGCGAACTCGGTCGGGGTGAGGTTCCCGATCGAGCCGTGCGGACGGTGCTCGTTGTACGGACCGAGGGGGCGTCGGGCACGCCAGGGGAGCTGCTCGCCGCGTCACACGCGAGCTGCTTCTCGATGGCGCTCTCGCACGCGCTCGCGCAGAGCGGGCACCCGGCGAAGCGGCTGGAGACGAGCTGCGTGGTCGAGTTTGGCCCGAAGCAAGGCGGCGGCTTCGAGGTGCGCTCGTCCGCCCTCGAGGTCAAGGGCTGGGACCCGGGCATCGACGCCGCCGCGTTCGAGAAGACGGCCGAGGGCGCCAAGAGCGGCTGCCCCATCTCGGGCGCGCTCAAGATCCCGATGTCGGTGAAGGCCGCGCTCCAGAAGTGAGCACGGCCCGGAGGCTCAGGGCAGCATTCTCAAGGAAGCATGATGGCGCAGCTGAGGTTGATACTGGTGACGTTGTCGGTCCCCACCACGCCCGTTCCCCCGTCGAGAATGGTGCAGGTGTTGTTGGTCGGAACTTGCGTGATGGTGACGTTGTAGTGCGTCCCGGTCGGAACGCGATTCGCGAAGTGGAAGGGGTTCGGCGGATTGACGAGGTCGGGCTGTCCAGGCGTGGCCAGCACGAGCTGACCGCCAGACAGGGTCGAGTAATAGAAGGTGAAGAAACCACCAATGGTGTAGCCGCCATCCGAGGGTCCGGCGTCCTGCCCAGCGTCGGGGGTCGTCCCACCGTCTTGCCCGGCGTCGTTCGGCGTCCCGGAATCGTTGGTCGGTCCGGTGGTGTTGCTTCCGCCATCGTCGTTCCCGCTGCTGCCGCCGCAAGCGAATAGCATCGCCAGAGCCGCCACCGCTGCCAGAGCCTTCATCGGTCGATCTCCCCGCCCGGGTGCCTGGACGGGGCGTCACCCGTGCTTCCTTCCGCCATCGAGCGGCAAATGCCGATCGGCGCGTCCCGAACCCCAAGCCGTACACGTGGTTCTCGTGCCGGGCGAGAGCGGATCCCCTCCTGCCCCTTGATGCCCCCGGAGATCCCACGCTGCTTGCTCCGCCGTTCCGGCGGGCAGTAGACAGCCACAGGGACGGAATGGACCTCCGAGCGGGAGCCGGCGTCGAGGACGAGCGACGGCTCGACTCGTGGAAGGAGATCGCGGCGTTCTTCCGTCGCGATCCTCGAACCGTCAAGCGCTGGGAGAAGGAACGCGCGCTCCCCGTCCATCGCATTCCAGGGAAGGGGAGGGGCGGGGTGTACGCCTACGCCCACGAGCTGCGGCGGTGGCTGGAGCACCATCCGGGGGATGACGAGGAGCCCGGAGAGCCTCGCCCGGAAGCGAGGGCCTCGGACCGCGGGTCACCGAGGGCCTGGCGTCCGGCAGCCCGGCTGATCCTCCTAGTCCTGGTCCTCGGGGCCGGGGGCCTGGTGTGGGTCGGCGGCGAGAACTGGCGACCGAGCGCCGTCCACCCTGGCCAATCTGTCGATCCCGAGGCAGCCCAGCAGTATCTCCAGTGCCGCTACGCCTGGAGCCGGCGCTCCGCCGAGCGGCTCCAGGACGCGGTGGAGTGCTTCAACCGGCTCGTCAAGCGCGCTCCAGGGTATGCCCCGGCGTATGCAGGGCTCGCGGACTCGTACAACCTGTTGCGCGAGTACTCGCTGATGCCGGACAGCGAGGCCTTTCCCCGGGCCATCGCCGCGGCGCAGAAGGCGGTGGAGCTCGACCCCGAGTCGTCGCTCGGCCATCGGGCGCTGGCCTTCGCCGCGTTCAACTGGAGCTTCGATGTACCGACCGCGGAGCGGGAGTTCCGGACGGCGATCACCCTCGACCCGCGGGACGCCGACGCCCATCACTGGTTCGCCACCTCCCTGATGCTCCTCGGACGGCACGCGGATGCCCTTGAGGAGATCGGACGGGCGCAGGAACTCGAGCCTACCTCGTCCTCGATCGTCGCCGACCGGGGATTGGTCCTCTACGCCGCGGGTCAGCAGGAGGAAGCCGTGGAGGTGGAGAGCCGGCTGGCACGGACGGAACCCGACCTCGTCTCGCCTCACCGGTACCTGGCCGAGATGTACTTCCACCGGGGGGACTACGCGAGCTACCTGGTGGAGTTTCGCCGCTTCGTCGAGCTGCTCGACGACCCCGAGGCGCTGTCCGCCGTCGTCGAGGACGAGCGGGCGCTGGCGAGCGGAGGTCCTCAGGCGCTGCTGGAGCAGCTCCTCGTGCAACGGCAGAACCGCCACGCGCGTGGCTCCGCCGGGGCATACCCGGTGGCGCAGATCGAGTCCCTGCTCGGCCTGCGCGAGCAAGCTCTCTCGCACCTCGAGGAGGCGATCGCCCGGCACGAGCCGCTGGTGATGGCGATGCGCGTCGACCCGCCGCTGGCGAGCCTCCGCGGCGAGTCGCGTTACCGCCTGCTCCTGGTACGGCTCGGGCTGGCCACTGGACTGGCGGGAGAGCCTCCGCCCCGCGCCGCCCGGTGATGCGCCCGGCCTCGAAGGTGGACCGCCGGTCAGGGGTCCGCCACTGGATCTCGCCGCGGATCTCGCCGGGCTTGCAGGCGTCGGCGTGCACGTTCAGGTAGGCCGCCCCACCGGCGCTGGAGGGACGACCGCAGGCTGGGGGCTGCAGAACTGGGCTACCTAAACTTCGATGCTCGCGGAGCCGACCTGCTCTACTAAGTCTTCAACCGGCGTTACCAGCGCTCCTCGACTATCGTCACCACCAACCTGGCATTCAAGGACTGGGGGAGCCTCTTCTCCAACAGCGCGGCGGCCTCTGCCATCGCCGACAGGCTGGTCCACAAAGGCATCCTCGTGCGCATCACCGGAAAGTCGCGAAGGTCTGATCAGGAGGTGGACACCACCCAGTAACCCGCGCTCCATATCTCGCGATACACCCGCGCTCACACGACCTCAAACGCGCGCGCGCTCATCCAAGATCGATCGCGCTGACCGCGATCCAAACGCCGCGCTTTCCCATGATCGTCTTCACTTTCGGGGTGTGGACCGCGTGGGTGACGCGACCAGCGCAGGCCTCGCGGCGCTCTGTGCGAGTTTCAGAGACCTCCGCGCGGCACCCGCTTGTTGGAACTCGGCTGGTCGGAGTGGTCGGGCGAAGAAACGAGGCCTCTGGCTGGCAGCAGGAACGACGAACGGCACCTCGCCCTGACCTCAGGTACCCCCTCCTCTGGGACTCCGCCGGTTTCCCACAGCCAGTCGGTCTCCCCCCGCAACCCTCCTCGATCGACTCGTCTCAGCACGACCACGACGAAGTAGATTGTCTCTTCTCAACCCGTCCACCGGATCGGATCAGGCTCAGGACCCAGCCCAGAGAGGCTGTCCCGGCCACGGGCAGATGATGTCCAGGTCCTCGAGGCTGGCGGACGTGCTTAGGCGGGCGATGGCCCGGGCCGGACTCGTGACTGGCTGGCTGCCGCTCGACCTCTCACGACGTGACCCGCAGGTGAAGAAAAGTGGAAGATCCACTCGGACGGTACGAAAACGACGAAGCCCCCAACTTCTCCGAAAAAATCTTCAGGAGAAATCGGGGGCTTCAGAGCGCGCGATACAGGATTCGAACCTGTGGCCTTTGGCTCCGGAGGCCAACGCTCTATCCAGCTGAGCTAATCGCGCAGGACGACGAAACCGGAGCCGCCCTCGTACTGGCAAACGCGCGTCCGCGCAAGCGGGCGGCGCCACCTGGAGCCTCTGAGACGCACTCCAGGAACCCCGTCCTTTCGGTGGGATGCGTCGCCGGGTGCGCCTGCTTGCCTGCTTCCGGCCGGCCGGGCCATCGTCACCCTCATGCGTCCAACCGAGTTCGTCCCCAGCCCCGCCATCCCCGCCCGCGAGACGTTCTCCATCGGCTCTGCGATCTCCCGGAGCGTCGCCGTGTGGGGGAAGAATCTGCCCTTCTTCTTCGCCGTCTCGGTCGTGGCCTACATCCCGATGCTGTTGCTCTCGCCCGCCATCCCCACCTCTGCCAACGGGTGGGGTCTGTACCTGCTCGGGTTCGTCATCAGCATGGTCCTCGCCTACGTCGTCACCGGGCTCATGACGTACTCGGTGCTCGAGCAGCTCCGCGGGAGGAGCCCGAGCGCCTCGGCCTCGATCTCCTACGGCCTATCCCGCGCGGGCCCGCTGCTCGCCGCTGCCATCTTCACCGGCCTAATGATCGGCGCCGGGATGCTGCTGCTCGTCATCCCCGGCATCATCCTCGCCGTCCGCTGGGCGCTGATCTCCCCGGTGGTCATCGCCGAGCGGAACGTCGACCCGCGCGCCCGCAGCGCCGAGCTCACCGCGGGCCATCGCTGGGCGCTGTTCGGCCTCCTGCTCCTCCTGGGCATCGCCGGTGGCGCGCTCGGCGCGATCGCCCGCCTCATCGTGGGCCAGTCGACGACCTTCGTCTCGCAGCTGCTCGGGCAGACCCTGCCGCAGGCCCTGGTTCTCTCCTTCAGCGCGGTCCTCTACGGCGTCATCTACTACCAGCTGCGCTCGGAGAAGGAAGGCATCGACATCGAGCAGCTGACCGCCGTGTTCCGCTAGGCCCGTTTTCGCTCCCGCCGCTCGCCGAGCAACAGGCGCTGCTCCAGCCGCGCCCGCTGCGCGGCGTAGAATATGCTCAGGAACTCGTACGGGCCCACCCGCTCGGTCCCCGGCGTCCAGTCGATCCGCTTCTGGATCTGCTCGGCCACCGCGGCGAGCGCGCTCGCGTTGTCCAGGGTGTTGCCCAGCCGGAGCACCGCCTCCAGCGTCTGCAGCTCGTAGGCCCCGTAGATGTCGAGCTGCTCCACCCGGAACTGCAGCGCCGGGCGCCCGCGGGCGGCTCCCAGGTCGTCGAGGAGCAGCATCGGCGGGGCGCGCACCACCAGCGTCCCCGCCACCAGGTCTCCGGCCCGGAGGTGGTCGCGGTTCACAAGGGGCAGCACGGCGAACACCACCACCCACAGCCCCGCCAGAAGCCCCAGCCAGGGCGGAAACCCCCCGGCCACCGCCGCCGGCGCGAGGAGGATGCCCAGCGGCTGGAACAGCTCGAGCTCCCGCAGCAGATTTCTCGCCACCACCGCCCGCGCGGTCAGCGGACCGCCCGAGCGGGAGATGACCCGGATCTTCGTCGCCCGCTTTCCCGGCGTCTGTCCCCGCCAGCGCAGCTCGAAGATCGGAAAGTAGAAGCAGCGGATGAGAAAGAACGACACCAGCATCACCGCCGAGGCCAGCTCCGCCCGCCCGCGCCCCCCGGTGAACAGGGCGAGGATGGCGAGCAGCAGCCCCACCGCATTCATCAGCGAGAGGTCCACCATCGCCGCCACCAGCCGGTCGCCCACGCTGGCCAGCTCCAGCTGGATCGGCACACCCTCCGGCGTCTGGAGCCCGCGGATGGACGAGACGGCGGTCACCGCCCGCGCCCCGCGAGGGAGAAGTACACCGACCAGAGGGCGAAGGTGCTCCCCGCCACCGCCCAGCGGATGGACGGCGCTCCCACGCTCTGGCGGAACACGCCCTCGATGAGCCCCGCCACCAGGAACATCGCCACCGCCCCGAGCGCCACCACCCCGGCGCTGTCTCCGGCCCGGCGCAGGCTCACCAGCCGCGAGCTCCGTCCGGGGAACACCAGCGCCTGTCCCATCCGCAGCCCCGCCGCCGCGCAGAGGAGCAGGGCCCAGATCTCCGTCACCCCGTGCGGCAAGGTCCAGGCCCAGAACTCCCAGCCCAGCCCGCGCGAACCGTAGAGCCAGCCGAACGCGCCGAGGATGAGGCCATTGGTCAGCATCAGGTAGGCCGTGGGGATGCCGGCGGCGAATCCGAACCCCAGCGACACCAGCCCGATGGTCGCGTTGTGGGTGAAGAGAAAGCTGCTGAAGTGAATCAGCGCCGACCGCGGGGTCTCCTTGGTCTGCAGAACTTGGCGGAGGTCGGCGTCGGTCGCCTCCGGCCCCCGGCCCTGGGCGTAGGCGGGAGGAACGAAGTCCGAGAACCGCGCTGGATCCCGCGCCAGCTCGCGCCAGGCGACGGCGGTGCCGAGCGCGGTGAGCAGCACCGCGACCGCGGTGTGCCACCGGAGCGAGCGCACCGCGGCCGGGAAGGTGCGCACCCAGAAGCGCCGGAAGGCCGGGGCGAAGGGCTCGCGTCCGCCGTAGAGCACCACGTGGGCCCGCGCCGCCAGCGCGTTGAGGTAGGCGAGCAGCGCCGCGTCCAGGGCAATGGCCCGGGCCACGCTCAACGACGACAGCGCCGCGCGGTAGAGCACCGGGAGCCGGCCCAGCTCCTCGGCCGACAGCGACCGGAGCCCCGAGCGCTGCACCCGGTCCACCAGCGCCTCCAGCGCGCGCCAGCTCGCCTCTCGCTCCTGGCGGAAGCGGACCGAGGGCATGCGCAGCTCGCCGCTCACACCATCTCCCTCCGCTTCACCTCGAGGTAACGGGCGATGAGCTGCGGCGAGGCGTCCGTCGGACGGACGTCCAGCACCTGGATGCCCATGCGCCTGCAGCGGCGAAGCACCAGCTCCCGGTCGTTGCGGAGCTCGGTGGCGATGACCGACCGGTGCAGATCGGACACCGCCGCCGGGACCGCGCCGGCGAGCGCGTCCAGGCCCGGGTCGCGGAGGGTGACGAAGAGCACCAGGTGCCGGGCGCGGAGCCGGTCGAGGTTCTCCAGCATCAGCTCGGCGCTGGTGCTGTCCAAGACGTCGGTGAACAGCACCACCAGCGAGCGCCGCCGCACCCGCGCCGACAGCTCTGCCATCCCCAGGGTGTAGTTGGTCTCCTCGCCGCTGTAGGGCAACGAGGCCAGCGCCTGTTGCGCCCGGGGGAAGGCGCGGCCGCCGCCGAGCGGCTCCGCCCAGCAGCGCACCCGGGCGTCGAACCCGAAGACCCCCACCCGGTCCCCGGAGCGCAGCGCCACCCAGGCCAGCACCAGCGCCGCGCGCACCGCGTGGTCCAGCCGGGCCACCGACGCCAGCGGGACGGACATCGCATGCCCCGCGTCCACCGCCACCACCAGCTGGTGGTTGCGCTCCGCCCGGTGCTCCCGGGCCATCAGCTTCCGGTGCCGCGCCGAGGACTTCCAGTCCAGCACCCGGATGTCCATGCCCGGGACGAACTCGCGGAGCGACTCGAACTCCGAGCCCTCGCCCCGCCGTCGCTCGAGCTTCACCCCCAGCTGCACCAGCGGCGAGCCGGCGTAGCGCAGCGCCACCTCGCGCACCTCGGTGGTGTCGGGCGTCACCACCGGCGCGAGGTCCAGCCACCGCCGCTCCTCGTGGAAGATCAGCCCCAGCGGACCAGTCCACCGCGCCCAGAGCACCGGCTTCTCGGTGGGCCCCCGCCGCAGGGCCCGCAGCGGAAGGCGTTCCGTGGCCCGTCCGTCCACCAGCGTCACCCGGCGCGCCGGCACCGGCTCGAGCAGCGGGTCGAGGTCGAGCACCAGCTCCAGCGTCCGCCCGCGGGGGAGCACCAGCTCCAGGGCCAGCGTCTCGGTCCGGCCCACGTGGAGCAACGGCGGAGCCTCGGCATGGGCGCGGAGCCCCCGCGGGGCGAGGAGGACGTCGAGCCCCAGCGCGAGGAGGAACAGGAGCAGCGCCACCGCCCACACGGGCCACAGCCGGGGCGAGAGGAGGGCCGGGAGGAGCGAGAGCGGCACGCCCGCTCCCGCCACCACCAGCGCGCTGCGCGTCGGACGCATCATCGCGGCGCGGGCACCTGGTCCAGGACCTGCCGGAGCGCCTCGGCGGTGGTGATGCCCTCGATCTCCGCGCTGGGGGCCAGCACCAGCCGGTGCTGCAGGGTGGGGACGGCCAGCCGCTTCACGTCGTCGGGGATGACGTAGTCGCGCCCCTGCAGCACCGCCCAGGCCCGGGCAGCGGCGGCGAGCATCAGGATGGCCCGCGGAGAGCCTCCGGCGAGGAACTGCGGCCTGGCCCGCGTCTCGCGGATGAGGTCCACCACGTAGTCGGCGATGGGGTCCGAGAGCCGGATGCCGGCCACCGCCGCGCGCGCCCGGTCGAGCGCCTCCTGGCCGGCCACCGGAGCCAGGCCGAGCTCCTCGAGCGCCGGCGAGGTGGTGCGCTGAGCGTGGAGCCGGAGCATCGCCCGCTCCTCGTCGCGGGCCGGGTAACCCACCCGGACCTTGAAGAGGAAGCGGTCCAGCTGCGCCTCGGGCAAGGGGTAGGTGCCCTCCTGCTCGATGGGGTTCTGGGTGGCGATGACCAGGAACGCGCGGCCGAGCGGGTGGCTCTTCCCGTCGATGGTCACCACCCGCTCCTGCATCGCCTGGAGCAGCGCGGCCTGGGTCTTGGGCGGGGTGCGGTTGATCTCGTCCGCCAGCAGCACGTCGGTGAAGATGGGCCCGCGGGTGAGGACGAACTGGCTGGTGCGGAAGTCGAACTGGTTCGTCCCGATGACGTCGCCGGGCATCAGGTCGGGGGTGAACTGCACCCGCGAGAAGCGCAGCGCCAGGCAGGCGGCGAAGGCCCGGGCGAGCAGCGTCTTGGCGGTGCCCGGAGGGCCCTCGAGGAGCACGTGGCCCTCGGCGAGCAGCGCCACCAGCAGCAGGTCCAGCACCTCGTCCTGGCCCACCACCGCCTTGTGCACCTGGGCACGCAGCCCCTCGCACAGCGCACGGGTCTCAGCGAGCTCCATCGAGCATCCTCTCTCTCCAGCGCTGGAGCCGTCGGCCGGCGGCGAGCGCCGCCCGGGGAGTCGTCGCCGCCTGAACCTCGGCGCGGAGGCCGGCGCTGGTCGGCAGGTCGCGACCTCGCCGCCGCGCGTCGAGCCAGGCGTCGGCAGTCGCCGTGTCGAGCCCGGGCGGAGCGTGCATCCGCTCCAGCACCTCGCGCCGCACCGACTCGAGCAGCCCCCGGACCGCGACCAGCGGCGAGCCGGCGAGGGTCTGCAAGATCACCGCGCTCTCGATGAGCGCCTCCGAGCCGTGCGGCCCCTCGTCGGGCTCCGGGAGCGGGGTTCCGAAGCGAGGGGTCGCCGCCCAGACCGCGAGCCCCAGCACCACCAGCAGCTGCAGCACCGCCAGCGCCGAGGGGAACTGGAGGAGCCCGGCGAGGATGCTGCGGGCCTGCCGGGCCTGGAGCGTCTCGTCGACGGTGAGCCCGTCCTCGTCGGCGTCGAGCTGCGAGAGCAGCTGGGCGAGCACCCGGGCGTTGTCGCCACGTCCCAGGCCGGCGTTCGACAGGAGGTCGGGGTCCGCCACCACCACCAGCCGCTGGCCGTCCTCCTCGCGCTCACCCACCAGCGTGCCGTCCGGGCCAGAGACCAGCGGGACGAGGTCCTCGGACCTCACCAGCTGCGCCGTCTGCAGCTCGGCGGTGCCCTCGCCGATCCGGCTCTCGGCCCGGACCGTTCCCTCGCGCCGCTCCACCGAGCCGCGCAGATGCAGCGCGGTCAGAGCGCCCGCCACCTCGCGGGTCGGCAGGAGCTGTGCACGGGCGAGCCACCCCGGCCGTTGCGGATCACCCTCGCCGGTCCACTTGGGCAGCACCACCACCACGGTGTCGGCGTCGAGCGCGCGGGCGCCCAGCCGGGCCAGGGTCGACGGACGCTCGGGGTCGACGTCGGGCTCGAGCACCCAGACCACCCCTTGCCCGGGCGCAGCCGAAGGGCCCACCCGCGCCACGATTCCCAGCCCGCGGACGAAGCCGAGGAACGCGGCGTGTCCGTTGGCCGCGCGGCTGGCGACGCCGGGCGGAGGCGGCGCCGCGGGTGGGGCGGGCGCATCGAGGGCCAGCACCGCGGCCACTCCGATGGACAGACAGCCCACCACCCCCAGGGCGATCAGCCAGCGGCGGGAGAAGAGCGCGGGCCCGCTCATCCCCGGGCTCCGGCCAGCGCGGACTTGAGCACGCTGAAGCGCTCGGCACAGCGGCGGTAGTCCCCCTCCGACGCCGACCGACCGGCGAAGGTGGTCGTCTCCACCGCGTCGACCAGGTCGGCCAGTGCCGGTCGGGCGGGGGCGGGGAGCACGAGCCGGGTCAGCGCCTCGCGCGCCGTCATCCCCGGGGCGAGCCGCGACCCCATCCGCCGCGCCAGCACCTCGAAGGTCCGCAGCAGGAGCAGATGGATGGCCTCGCCGAAGCGGCCCTGCCCGGCCAGCGTCTCGGCGTCGAGCAACGGGCCGGCGTCGAGCGTCGGGGCGGCGGCGCCCTCGGTGCTCGCGCGGGTGTCGCCCCGTTCCGCGATCCGGCTGGCGAGCCACAGCGCGCCGAGCAGGACGGCGAGCACCGCTCCGCCCGTGCCCAGCAGCCGGAGGAGCTGGGCGGTGATTCCCCCCAGCCCGAGCCAGCGGAGGAAGGCCACGAGGGGATCCATCGCCGCCTCGGCGGACTCCAGGGCGCGGGTGTCGAGTGCCGGAGGGTAGCTGCGCTGGAGGTCTCCCCGGGCGTACGCCTGCCGGAGGGCCTCCTGCACGTGGTCGGGCGGCGCCGCGGTGGGCGCGGCCAGGAGCACCAGGCTGGAGAGCGCGGCGAGGAGCATCCCGGGGCCCTAAGCGGGGCAGACCGGCGGGGGGAGGTGCATCACTCCATTGTCGCGGAGAGCGTGACCGAGGCGCACGCGCCAACTTCGGGACGGCACAATCCGACACGGACCGCCACCCAGGGCAGCGCCGCCAGGAGCAGGGTCGCCGCGGCGGCGAGCGCGGGCCAGGCGGGGCCCGGCGACGGGGGAGGTCGCGCCGGAGTGGCGGTGAGGACGGGTCGTCCGCCGCTGAGGCGCGACAGCCCGAGGCGATCGACCCAGAGGCTCCCGCATGCCGGACAGCCGTGCGCAGTCACCGTGCGCAGCTGGATGCCGCGCATCGCCGATCCACACTGCGGACAGTGCAGCGGCCGGGTGCCGGTGGAGCCCAGGCGGATCTCCCGGCGGTAGGTCGCGTCCTCCACCTCGGCCATGGAGAGCAGGGTGGACACCTGTCCCGGTCCGAGCAGCGCCCCCGAGCAGCGGGCGCAGGCGCTGCCGGCGAGTCCCTCGCGGAAGCGCTGGAGGGTGGGCGCGTCTGCGCCGCACTGCGGACAGACCAGCTGGCTCGGGAGCGGCGCCCCGGCACTGGCCGGGCGAAGCAGCAGGCCGGGCAGCGTGATGCCCAGCGCGCAGAGGTGGCCCTGGCGGGCCGCCAGGGCCAGAGCGGTCATCACGGCGAGCGCCGCGGGCGGAAGGCTCACCAGCCCGAACCCGTCGAGGACCGTGAGCAGCACCGCCGCCGAGAGGCAGACCAGCGCCGCCCGACTCCAGCCGGCGAGCAGCGCCGAGCGCTTGCCGCCGCCGCGGCGGACCAGCGCCGAGACCAGGTGCCCGTGCAGCGTGGGCCAGCCGAGCAGCATCACCCCTGGGGCCACCGCGGCGAGCGCAGACAGGGCGGGAGAGCGCGCCAGGGGTCGGCCTGCGACCGCCCGGGCGGCGCCGAGCGCGAGCCCGAGCACCACCGCGGTGCAGGCCCAGGGAAGAGAGGCCAGGAGCCAGCGGAGCCCGCCCACCCGTTCCCCGCGAAAGGCGTGGACGGCGAGCTGGGTGAGAGAGGGAAGCGCCACGGGCAAGAAGAGCTGCACGAGCAGCAGCAGGCCCAGCGCGCCGCTCAGCAGCTGCGTGACCGAGACCAGGGTCGAGGGGTCCGCCGGTGGGCGCGGCTCGGGGGACAGCTCGCGGGTCGGAGCCTCCGAGGGCTCGACCCGCGACACCCGCCCGGTGGGCGCTTCCCTCGGCAGTGCCCGAGGACGGCGATCGAGCTCGAGCCCGGAGTCCTCGGCCGGTGCGGCGGTGCCCACCGGGGCAGCGACTCGGTTTCGCAGCGCTGCTCCGCACCGGCGGCAGCGCTCCCAGCCGGGGCGCCACTCGTTCCCACAATGGCGGCAGACGTCGCGAGCGGTGGGGGTCGGAGCCATGATGAGAACGCTGCTAGTGCAAGAATGAAGCAAAGGTGCACGGCTCGCGTCCAGTCCCACCACGGTGTCCGGGACGACCCTCTTGGGTTCCTCAGCGGCTGGGAGGCGGGTGCACGTCGTCCACCCAGTGCACCGACTCCGGTGCCTCGATCGGCGTGATGTCGAGGTTCACCACCACCGGGTCCCTGCCGCTGCGGACCAGCACGCACTCCAGCGGCTCGTCCGCGGCGTTGACCTCCTGGTGCGGCACGAAGGGCGGGACGAAGATGAAGTCACCCGGCCCTGCCTCGGCGGTGAACTCGAGCCGTTCGCCCCAGCGCATCCGGGCCCGGCCCTTCACCACGTAGATGATGGACTCCAGCGCGCCGTGGTGGTGCGCGCCGGTCTTGGCGTTCGGGTCGATGGTGACCGCGCCGGCCCAGAGCTTCTGGGCGCCGCCACGCGCGTGGGTGATGGCGGCCGCCCGGCGCATCCCCGGCGTCTGGGCGGTGTTCGGGTCCAGCTCCGAGCCGTGCACCACCCGTACGCCATGCAGCCGCCAGTGCTCCGCGTCGTGAGTGCTCATTCGGCCTCCGGGAAGGTGAACTCGAGCTCGGTGGGCTCGTCGCCGCTGATCTCCAGCGTGCGGCGCTCCTTCTGGTCGCCCCGGGTGAGCTGCACCACGTGCGACCCCTCGTAGAGCGAGAGTGGGGCGAGCGGGGTCGTTCCCACGGACTTTCCATCGACGCTCACCGCGACACCTTCTTGAAGTCTGAGCACCAGCTTGCCCCTGGCAATCACCACGGTGTGGGTGCCGTTGTCGCCCGGCTTCAGCGCCAGCTGCTCGACCTTCGACAGTCCGAGCGCGGTGTCGAAGAACTCCAGCTCCACCGGCGCATCCTGGACCGGGACCGTGAGCCTGACCGGTGTGGTGCCGAGGATCTTCCCGCCCATCCGCACCCGCAGGCGCGGCGTGGACTCCAGGAGGACCGTCGATTCCTTCGCCGCCTCGAGCTCCGCGAAGGCGCCGAGGAGCTTCTCCTTGCTCGACTCCCGTCCGGCCTTGCCTGCGCGGTCGGATGGCCCGGCGCTCGAGCTCTGCTGGGCAGTACCGGCGGTTGCGGCCGTGGTGGACTCGCCTCGCGCGATGACGCCGGCCACGGCGCCTCCGCCCGATGGGGCGGGTGCAGTCACCGGCTCGCCGGACCCGGTGCTCACGGTCGGCTCACCCGCTCCGGTACTTCCCGGCTCCGTGGCGGGCGGTTCCCCGGGGGGTTGGCTCGCGGTCGGTCCCCCGGACGCACCGGGGCCTGGCCGGGTCGCGCCGGAGCTGGAAGCCTGCGGCACCGGGATGACAGGGACGGTCGGAGAGCCGGCGGCGCCGGTCAGAGGGGTGGCCGTCGTGGCCGGAGCAGGGGCGGGCGGTGGGGTGCCCGTCGTGGGCGAGGACGCCGTCGCGCCCGGGGGCGACGTCGCCCCTGCGGCCGGAGCTCCGGACGCAGGCGTGGTGGTCTCCGGCGTGGAAGACAGTACCCCCGGCACCGGCAGGCCGACGCGGGCGAGGAGGTCGGTCCGGTGCGCGGCCGCGAGCCCGAGGTACGCCCCGACCGCCGCGAGCCCTGCGAACAGGAGGATCAGGCCGAGGGCACGCAGGGCACCGCCGCCTTCGCGCGCCCGACGCACGCTCTCGGTGGTGCGCCGGCGTCCCTCGGAGCGATCCATTCCAAGCTGGACCGGGGCGACGGAGCCTCGCTCCTCCCCCAGCGCGGTGGGAAAGACGAAGGCGGAGGGAGGCGGCGTGCGCGCCGCGGACGCGGCCGGCCGGACCTCGAGCCCGGCAACCGGAGGTGGGGTTGCCCGGCGCCCGTCGGAGCGGACCGTGTGGTCCAGATCGAGGATCTCCAGCGGCGACGGGGGGACGGGACCGGACCCCTCGACCGGCTCGCTGAGGAGGATGGGGCTGGTGGGCGCGAACGCCGAGGCGGTGACGCCTGGGTGCATCTGCATCGGACGGGCGGACGTGGGCGGCGCCGGTGGTGTGGGCGGCGCCGGCGGGGCGAGCTGCGCCACCAGCCTCGAGAGGGCGAAGCCGGTGGTGGCCTCTCCGGTGGACTGGATGAAGGCCTCGAGGTCGGCGTGGAGCGTGCGGCAATCCGGGTAGCGTGCGGCCCGGTCCTTGGCGAGCAGGCGGTCGAGGACGGTCTGGAGCGAAGGCGGCAGCGTCGGGACGCGCCTCACGGCGGGGATGGCGGCGTCGTACAGCACCGCGCGCACCATGCTCGCGTCGCTGCTGGCCTCGAAGGGCATCCGCCCGGTGCACAGCTCGTAGAGCACGACCCCCAGGGCGTACAGGTCCACCCGCCGGTCGAGTGGCTCGCCCCGCAGCTGCTCCGGAGCCATGTAGGCCACCTTGCCCTTCACCGTGCCGGCCTGGGTGTGATGGCTCTGCCCGCGGGCCTTGGCGATGCCGAAGTCCACCAGCTTCACCGCCCCGCTGCGGCTGATGAGGATGTTGTCGGGGCTGACGTCGCGGTGCACCAGGTGAAGCGGTTCGTCGGTCAGGTGATCGGTGAAGTCGTGGGCGTAGGCCAGTCCCTCGGCGGCGGAGGAGACGACCCGCGCAGCGAGAGCGAGCGAGATGGGCGAGCGCAGGTCTCGCGACCGGGCCAGGAGCAGACGGAGGGTGGGTCCGTCGATGTACTCCATGGCGATGAAGTAGCTGCCCTCGGCCTCGCCGAAGTCGAAGAGCTGGACCAGATTCGGGTGGTTCAGCTGCGCGGCCAGCTTGGCCTCGGCGAGGAACATCTCCACGAACTGTGGGTCCTCCGCCAGGTGGGGGAGGATGCGCTTGATGACCAGCAGCTTCTCGAAGCCCATCGGCCCGTCGGTCTTGGCCAGGAACACCTCGGCCATCCCGCCGGTGGCGAGCTTGCGGAGCAGCTGGTACTTCCCGAGTCTCATTCCGGCACAGCGCTATCACACCTGGCGGAGGAAACCGTGGCCACCGTGCACACCGAGGTGGAGGTCGACGGACGGAAGGTCCGCATCTCGAACCCGGACAAGGTGTTCTTCTCTGCGCGGGGGGAGACCAAGCTCGACCTGGTCCGCTACTACCTGGCCGTGGGGGCGGGCGCCCTGCGTGGGGTGCGCGAGCGGCCCACGGTGCTCAAGCGCTACCCCAACGGCGCGGGGGGCGAGTTCTTCTACCAGAAGCGCGTCCCCGACCCGCTCCCCGAGTGGCTGCAGACGGTGACGGTGACCTTCCCCAGCGGCCGGAGCGCCCGTGAGCTGTGCCCGGTGGACGTGGCGCACCTGGTCTGGGCGGCGAACCTCGGTTGCCTGGACCTGAACCCGTGGGCGGTGCGCCGCAGCGACGTGGACCATCCGGACGAGCTGCGGGTGGACCTGGATCCGCAGCCGGGAGTGGAGTTCTCGGGGGTCCGCCGGGTCGCGGCCGAGGTGAAGTCGGTGCTCGACGGGCTGGGTCTTGCCGGCTGGCCGAAGACCTCGGGCTCGCGCGGGGTGCACGTGTACGTGCGGATCGAGCCCCGGTGGGACTTCCTCGAGGTGCGACGGGCGGCGCTGGCGCTGGCCCGCGAGGTGGAGCGGCGGCTCCCGGACATCGCCACCAGCAAGTGGTGGAAGGAGGAGCGCGGGACACGGGTGTTCCTCGACTACAACCAGAACGCGCGGGATCGGACCATCGCCTCGGCGTACTCGGTGCGGGCCAACCCCGAGGGGAAGGTGAGCTGCCCGGTGACCTGGTCCGAGATGGAGACGGTGGAACCGGGAGATCTCACCATCGCCACCGTGCCGGCGCGATTCGCGAAGCTCGGCGACGTCGGTGCGGGCATCGACGACCAGGCCTTCTCCCTCCAGCCTCTGCTCGATCTCGCGGCGCGCGACGAGGCGCAGGGGCTCGGCGATGCTCCGTGGCCGCCGCATTTCCCCAAGCAGCAGGGCGAACCGAGGCGGGTTCAGCCGAGCAAGGCGCGGAAGGAGCCCCAGAGCTAGGAGCGGCTCATGGGGCGGGCGGCGTCAATCTTCACGCCAGGACTGCGGACCTGGCACCGGTCAGGTGCCGAACAGCGCGGTGAGCTCGGCGGGCACCACCGCCTCGAGCTGGCCGTAGGTGCAGGAGTCCGGCGTCCGGTCCGGTCTCCAGCGAAGAAAATGCGTCGCGTGCCGGAAGCGCGGCCCCTGGAGGTGGTCGTAGCTCACCTCGACGACCCGCTCGATGCGGACCGGCTCCCAGGAGAGATCCTTGTTGTTGTTCCATCGACTGGGGGCGCCGGGCATCCGCTGCCCGCTCTCGCCGGCCAGGGTCGCCCACTCCTTCCAGGGGTGCCCCTCCAGCGAGCCCTCTCGCAGCGGGGCGAGCTCCGCCTCGAACTGCTTTCGCTGGGCCGCGCTGAACCCCGAGCAGATGCCCACGTGGTGGAGGGTTCCCTTCTCGTCGTTGAGGCCGAGGAGGAACGAGCCCACGCCGCCACCGCCCTTGAACCAGCGAAAGCCGGCGACCGCGCAGTCGGCGGTGCGCTCGTGCTTCACCTTCAGCATCTCTCGCTTGTCCTCGAGGTAGGGCAGGGCGAGCGGCTTGACCATCACCCCGTCCAGCCCGGCGCCCTCGAAGCGTCGGAACCACTCCTCGGCCACGGCCCGGTCCCTGGTTGCCGGGGTGAGGTGGACGGGCGGCCGTGCCCCGGCAAGCGCCTGCTCGAGCCTGCGCCTCCGCTGCTCGAAGGGGAGGGAGCGCAGATCCTCGTCGCCGATCGCCAGCAGATCGAAGGCGACGAACGAGGCCGGCGTCTCCTCGGCCAGCTTCCGGACCCGCGAGGCAGCGGGGTGGATCCGGTTGAGCAGCGCATCGAAGTCGAGCCCCCGGGGTCCGGCGATGACGATCTCCCCGTCCACCACGCAGCGGTCGGGGAGTGAGGCGCGGAGCGGCCCGAGGAGCTCGGGGAAGTAGCGGGTCATCGGCCGCTCGTTGCGGCTGCCGAGCTCCACCCCCTCACCCTCCCGGAAGACGATGGTGCGGAAGCCATCCCACTTCGGCTCGTAGATGACCTCGCCCGCTGGGGGCAGCTCCCGGACCAGCTTCGACAGCATCGGCGAGACCGGAGGCTGGACGGGCAGGCTCAATGGCCGACGGCCTCCACCTGGGTCGCCAGGGGCTCGCCGCCCTGGACGATGTAGGTCACGCGCACGGTGGAGCCGATGGGAAAGCCGTCCCGACCCGCCGCGGCGCCGTGGAGGATCCACCGGGTGCGGTCATCGGTGTGGAGCGTCTTCACCGGACCGGCGGTGGGGCGCACGTCCAGCACGCTCCGCCCTGCGCCCACGATGACGCCCTGAACCTGATCCCCTGCGGTCAGCTCGCGCACCGACTGGGTGGCGTTGTCCAGGCCACGCCGCGCCGAGTCGCTCGCGGCGCCGGCCGCCCCGCGTGCCTTCGCGGCCGCCTCGTCCGCCGCGGCCTTCGCCTGGTCCGCGGCCGAGCGCGCGCTGGCGGTCACCTGATCCGCGGCGTCCCGGGCCTGGGCCGCGGCGTTCTTCGCCGCGCGCTCGGCGTCCGCCGCGGCGCCCTTGGCCTGGGCCACCGTCTCCTGCGTCTCGCGCTTGCAGCCGGCAAGGGCGAGGGTGAGGGCGGCGAGAACGAGGGCAACGCGCATCGTGAGGTGGCCTCCGGGAAGGGACCGAGGCCTACCACGAGGGCGTGGCGCGGATGAGAGGCTTCTGTGTCGCAGGTGTCGAGACGCAGCCAGCGCGAGGCCGCGGCTTGCCCGACAGCGGGGGGAGCGCTGGCCCAGGTCAGCCGGCGAGCCGCCGGTACTCCTTGAGGTGGCGGAGCGCGAGCACCGGCTGCCCCCGCCGCTCGTGGAGACAGGCGAGGTTGTAGTGCGCCTCGGCCAGCCGCGGGTCGGAGCGGAGCGCGGTCTCGTACCACTCCACGGCCTCGGCGGTGCGGCCCTGGTCTCCCAGCGCGACCGCGAGGTTGTACGCGGCCGTCGCGTCGCCGGGATGGGCCGCGAGGGCGGCCCGGTAGTGGGTCTGCGCCTCGGCCAGCCGGCCCTCCTCGTGGAGAAGGCGCCCCAGGTTCACGTGCGCGTCGGCATGCCCCGGCGCGCGGGCCAGCAGCTGGGCGTACAGGATGCGGGCCCGCGCCGGGGCGCGGTCCTCCAGGGACTGGGCCTCGGAGAACAGCGCGTCCACGTCGGGCGCGGACGCAGGCGGCGGAGACAGGGCGACGTCCAGGTCGAGGAGCACCTGCCCGGAATCGGTCGCGACGCGCGTCGTGCCCTCGCGGACGACGATCTGCTGCCCGGCGGCCTCGAGCCTGAGCGCGCTCACCGGCCGATGAGAGGGGTGCCGGGCACGTGCCTCCCGGAGCGCATCGGCCACCCGGGCGGGCGCGATGGCCTGGTCCACCAGCCGCTTCGCGTTGCGGAGCAGGACCAGATCCTGGAAGGTGAGGGCGCGTGCACCGGGACGGCGGAGCGCGGCAGCCCGCTCGGGCAGCCCTGCCTCCACGAGTTGCAGCACCCGCGGCTCGGAGGTGCCGAGCACCGCCGCCGCGTCGGCAAGCGTGTAGGTCCGCGTCTCCACTCGGGTCCGCTGCATTCGAGTGAAAGAGGTATCAGCGGGGTCTGACGGCCCGCGCCGGGGAGCCTTGTCCGGAGGGAATTGCCGACGGGGCCCGTCACCCGCTGGCGCTGACTCACGCCCTCCACGGCCGCAGTCGCGGCAACCAGCCCGGCACCGCCCGGCAGTACGCCTCGTACTCGGCCCCGAACTGGCTCCGGAGCGCCGGCTGCTCGTACAGGTGCACGAAGCCCACCACCAGCACTGCCGCCAGTGCTGCATAGGCGAGGAGCCCCGGCTGCCCGAGCAGCAGCGCCTGGCCGACGATCGCCCCCAGCACCGCCAGGTACATCGGATTGCGCACGTACCGGTAGGCTCCGGTCACGACCAGATGCTCGGTCGGAGCCACGGGCGCCGGAGTGCCCAGCCCATCGCGCACAAAACGAACGAAGGCGCCCACCAGCAGAGGAAGAGCGACGACGAGCAGCAGCGCCCCGAGGATGCGGGGGAGCAACGGGGTGGGTTCCGTCACCCAGCGGGTCAACCACCACGGAATGAGACCGACGACGACGCCCGGGGCGACGAGGAAGAACAAAGCACTGCCGAGCGCTGCGCGCAGAAGCCGCATGCAACGATCCTACGGTCGCCGCGCCTAACGCTTGCCGCGCTTCCTCGCCGCCGCCTGCGCCGCCGGGACCGGAGCACGCTTCGGAGGCTTCCGCTCGGCCACCGCCGCGGGCTTGCCGCCTTCCTCGGCAGGGGCCGGCTCGGTCGCTCCCCGTCTGGCGAGGCTCGCCTTCAAAGCCTCCATCAGGTCGATGACCTGGGTCCGCGGCGGCTCGGCCGGGGCGATGGACACCGGCTCGCCGGCGATCTTCGCGTCGATGACCGCCTGCAGCTTCTTCCGGTAGGTGTCCTCGTACTTGCCGGCGTCGAAGGTCTCGGTCGACAGCTGGTCGATGAACTGCCTCGCCAGCTGGAGCTCCGCCGGCTTCACCTCGCCCTCGCCGATCGGGACCTCACTCACCGGCCGCAGCTCGTCAGCGTAGCGGAGGGTCTGCATGACCAGCGCACCCTCGCGAGGGCGGATCAGCACCAGCTCCTCGCGTCCCCGGGTGGAGTACTTGGCGATCGCCGCGTGCTGGGCCTGTTCCAGCGCCTGGGCCAGCAGCTTGTATGGCCGGTCCGCTCCCTTGTCCGGCCCGAGGTACCACCCGTTCTCGAAGTAGAGCGGGTCCACCTTCGAGAGCGGGACGAACTCGGTGATCTCCATCGCCTTGGTGGAGGCCTCCTCCAGCGCCTTCAGCTCCTCGGCGGTGAAGAGCACGTACTGGTCGCGGGCGAACTCGTACCCCTTGACCAGATGCTCACGGGGGACGATCTCGTTGTCCACCGGGCACCAGAGCTGCTGCTTGATGCGGCTCTTGCACTTGTCGTGGAGCTGGTGGAACGAGATCTGGGCCGCGCTCTCGGCGGCGGCGTAGAGCTTCACCGGGATGTTCACCAGGCCGAAGGAGATGGTCCCCGAGCCGATCGCGCGAGCCGCCATGACGTCGTAGATATACCCCCCTCCGCATGGCCGCCAGCAGACGTCCGCCTCGCAACAGGTCTGTCGCGACCCGGCCCTTCCGCCTCGCGGTCGAGCAGACCGACGCACCGGAGCGGGACGTCCGCCTGGCCAACGTGGACTTCCAGCTCGCCAGCCGGGCCCCCCGCGCCTTCTCGAGGAAGGGCTGGTGGTTCGAGCTGAAATACGACGGCTACCGCATCCTTGCCGAACGGCGAGGCAGGCAGGTCCGCCTCCGCTACCGGGGCGGAAGCGACCCTTCGGAGCAGTTTCCCGAGGTGGTCGAGGCGCTGAAGGCGCTTCCCTCCGGCGACTTCCTCCTCGACGGCGAAGTGGTGGTGGAGGACGCCGAGGGTCGCCCCTCGTTCTCCCTCCTCCAGCAGCGCGCGCAGCGCGCCCGTCCTCCTCCCGGAGCTCCGCCGGCCACCTACTGGACCTTCGATGTGCTCGCCGCCGAGGGACGTGACCTGCGCGGACTGTCGCTCGCTCGCCGCCGGGAGCTGCTCCGGCTGCTGACCGCGAACGGCGGACGGGTCCGCTGCGTCGAGCCGGTGGAGACCGAAGGAGAGGCCTTCTACGAGGCGGTGAGGCAGATGGGCCTCGAGGGCATCGTCGCCAAGCGTTCCGACGCCGCCCACCACGCCGGGCGCGGCACCGACTGGCAGAAGGTCGTCACCCACCAGGTCGGGGACTTCGCGGTCGTGGGCCACACTCGCGAGCTGACGTCGCTGGCTCTCGCCACCTGGGACGGAGACGGCTTCGCCTACGCCGGCCGGGCGGGCAGCGGGCTCGGGCCACGCGAGGCCTCACGGGTCCAGCGTGAGCTCGCCGAGCACCGCCGGGCGACGCCACCGTGCCGTGACGCTCCGCGGGACAGGGACCTTCTCTGGGTCGACCCGACCCTGGTCGCCGAGGTCCGGTACAAGGAGTGGGAGCGCGGAGGATCGCCGCGCGCCCCAGTCTTCTGCCGCTTCCGCGCCGACCGCCGCCCCGAGCAGTGCCTCCCGCCCTGGCGCGCCGAGGAGCGGGCGGTCAATTACGTCAATCTCGAGAAGGTCTGGTGGCCGGAGAACGGGTTCACCAAGGGCGACCTCATCCGTTACTACCAGGCCATCGCCCCGTGGATGCTGCCGTACCTCCGCGACCGGCCGCTGATGCTCACCCGCTTCCCGGACGGGATCCACGGCGAGAGCTTCTTCCAGAAGCAGGCCGGCGGCCCCTACGTGCCTTCCTGGGTGCGCACGGTGCAGATGGAGGGCGACGACGGGCCCATTCCGCAGTTCGTCTGCGAGGACGTGGAGACGCTCTCCTTCCTAGTCAACCTCGGCACCATTCCCTTCCACCTCTGGAGCGCGCGGGTCGGCGATCTCGAGCATCCGGACTGGTGCATCCTCGACCTCGACCCCAAGACCGCCCCTTTCGAGGACGTCGTCACCCTGGCCATCGCCGCCCGGGCGCTGTGCGAGGAGCTCGAGCTGCCCCACTTCATCAAGACCAGCGGAAGCTCCGGGCTGCACGTCCTCGTGCCGCTCGAGCGCCAGCTGGAGCACGACGCGGCGATCAGCTTCGGCCAGGTGCTCGCCGAGGCGCTCGTCCAGCAGCATCCGGACATCGCCACCACCGAGCGCGTCGTCCGCGCCCGGCGCTCGAAGGTCTACGTCGACTACCTCCAGAACGGGCGCGGGAAGCTGCTGGTCGCCCCGTTCTCGGCGCGGCCGCTCCCCGGCGTCCCGGTCTCGATGCCGCTGCGGTGGGACGAGGTGAAGCCCGGGCTGCATCCGCGGCAGTTTACCGCGCTCGACGCCCCGGCCCGCATGGAGCGGCTGGGCAGCGACCCATTCCTCGGCGTCCTGGGCGAGGCGCCGAACCTGGTCGGGGTGCTCTTCCGCCTCCAGGCCTACCTCGAGCGGCGCGGCCACCTCAGGGCTCCGGTGGGGGGGCCCACCCGGACCGGCCGCTGGGGTGGAGCCCCCCGCACCAGGGGCAGGCCTGCGGAGCCGCGCAGTGGCGCGGCGGGTCCAGGCTCACCGGCGCAGGGGCGCCGCCCCTCCGGGCTCAGTAGCTCCGCAGAACGACCAGCGTCACCCGCCGGGGGCGCACGTCCACCTGCACCTCGCGGGCGCCGCCGCCGGCCACCACGGTGAGCCGGTGCACGCCGGCCGGCACCCGGAAACGGGCCAGCTGGAACTCCCCCGGCAGCGACATCCAGGACCGGAGGTCGGGCTGGTTGGCGTAGCTCAGGGCGAGGAAGGTGAGGATGCCCAGCGCCTCGCTCTTGGTCGCCGCGCCCGCGCCGGCGGCGAGGCCAGCCCGCACTGCCAGGGCCCCGAACTGCCGGGCGACGAGCCCGTCGATGCGGTGGTCGAGGTGGATCTTCGCCACCTGCTCCAGCGAGGTCACGGTGGTGGGCCGCACCGCCGTCGCCGAGTTGCCGTCGAGGATGACCTGCGAGTCGCGGATCCACGGGCGGTCGCGGAACACGGGCACCGCGATGACCTCCATCTTCGGCCCGCCGGACCTGCTCCCGTTGGTCTTCACCGGGACCTTCCCCGCCTCCAGCACCACCAGCACCTGGCCCTCGTCCTTCCCCAGGGGCTGGGCCTGGAGCCAGGGGTACTGCCGCCGCAGCTCCTTGACTGCCTGATCGCGCCCGGTCTCCTTCGCCAGCCGGACCAGCGGCTCGGCCAGTGTGCCCAGGTCTCCCGCGAGCTGGTTCGCCGCCGCGTAGTCGATGAACGCGTCGTCGGCGTGGCCCTGGTCTTCCCAGAGCACCCCGGTCAGGTACCTCGCCACCGCCAGCTGCTCGTAGGGCTTCTTCTCCTCGTTGATCATCCGCTGCATGCGCTCGTTGACCCGGCGCACCTCGACCAGGGCGTCCTCGTCCTTCCCCAGCTGGGCGTAGTTCAGCGCCTGCAGGGTGGAGATCATCAGCTTCTCGAAGTCCTCCCCCCGGTACGCCCGCTCGCGCTCGCTGGAGATGAGGACCTTGGCCTCCTCGCTGACCGAGACGAAGTCGAGCCGCTCGCTCAGCTTGTCCGCCTGGGCGAGCACCTGGATGCTCTCCTCGAACTTCCCGGCGGCATGCAGCACCATCCCCTGGTCCATCATCGCCAGGAGCTGGTCGATCTGCGGCCCGGACGAAGCCTCGCTGGCGAAGCCCTGGATCGCGGGCGGGTACTGGTACGACTCGTAGGCGTGCCGGTACCCCGCGGTACGGGCGATGTAGTCGCCCGCACAGCCGGTCAGCAGCAACGCGATCGCCCCGAGCGCGACCGGCCAGCGAACCGCGAGGAGGGGGTGAGCCACGTCAGGAGCGCTGGGCGCCGAGCGCTACGGCCGGATCCCCTGCTTGACGAATTTCTTCTTCAGCTCCTTCTCGTCCGTCCACACCAGCAGCCCGGTCCGGAGGTTGGAGAGCTTGGCGGTCATCTTGTAATAGATGAACTCGTCGCTCCCCACCCGCTGTTTGATGGAGGCCAGCTCGCCGGTCATGATGTAGTCGGGCGAGATCTGCTGGCCCGGTCCCTTCGCCTGGTCGGGCCGCACGTAGCCGCTGCCCTGGTACTCGTACTCCTCGGCGATCGCCTGGCGAGCGCTGGCGTCGACGAAGGCAAACCTCCCGGTGCCGGCGAGCTGGGTCTGGATCTTGTCGCCCAGGCTCTGCATGTCGATGTGCTCGGAGGTGCTGTTCTTCAGCTTCCCCACGATCACCACCGGCTGTCCCTGGATCTGGGCGAAGGCCGGCGAGGCCTGGAGGTCGCCGACCACCTTCTTGGCGATCAGCTGCAGGTCGCTGGGGGCCCACTCGTCCGAAAGCAGATCGATCTCGTTGGGGTCGGTGTACTCGCCCCGGGTGAAGGCCCGCTCGGTGGAGCAGGCCAGCCAGAGGCCGGCGAGGAGGGAGACGGCGATTCGGGTGCGGGTCATGGTCAGTTCCATTCGCATTCGAAGCGGCTGCCTTGGAAGCGCCAGCGGTCGGCGATCTCGGCGTCACGTCGGTATCCGGCGGTCAGCCGACAGAGGCTCTGCAGGGAGGCCCTTGGATAATCGAGCAGGTAGGTCTGCGCTGCGGCCCGATCCTGCGCCCTCAGCTGAGAGGGATGGGTGAGGTTCGGGCTGGCCGAGCTGGCCACCAGCAGCGTGTGCCGGCCGTAGGTCTTCAGCGGCAGCTGCCCCGGGAGCACGATGCGCCGCACCGTCCGGGGGATGAGGTAGTCGCTGGTGTCGACGGTGGTCTCGTGCGCGTTGGGGCGCCGGAGGAGCTCGTCGAGGTTCGCGCTCAGCACGCGGGTGAGGTCGCCGTCGTCCACGAAGACGTAGAGGTACGCGTTGCGCGCCCGCCGGCTCTCGCCGGAGAAGTCGAGCGTCACTTCCAGATTGAGGGCCCGGTTGGGCTTGAGCGCGTGGAGCGAGACCGCGGAGATGACCGAGGGGTCCACCCCGGAAGTCTTGAGCCGGATGAGCCCCTCGGCCGAGGCGTCGCAGGCGCAGCGCCGCTCCTCGATCATCTTCACCAGCTGGTCCGGCGCGAACCCGGACTGGCTGAGCCGGGTGACCTCCGCGTCGGTCAGCGGCAGCTGCTCGCTCCGCTCGTACATCGGCGACAGGGCGTTGGAGTCCCACTGCGCCATGTTGACGGCCTGCTGCGAGCCCATGCCCGGGGGAAACGACGGGGGCCCCTGGGCGGTGCTGCGGGACTGGGCGAGGAGGGCGACGAGGAGGAGGGAAGCGCGCATTCAGATCAGGGGGCAGAGGGCTAGAAGCGCCAGCCGATGCTCAGACCCACACGGACGATGGAGAGGTCGTAGTTGGCCAGGTTCAGGTCCCAGTTGGCGAAGATTCCGAGCTGGAAGTGGCTCTCGGTGATCCAGTCCATTCCGACCCTGGGAGAGAGGATGAAATTCACCGAGCCGGCATTGGGGATGTGCAGGCCACCCTGGAACCCGATGCTGAAGGCGATGGGCCAGGTGGTGGTGTGGAACGAGGGGCCAAGCAGCACACCCCAGAGCTTGGGATCCGGCACGTAGAACCCGCTCAAATCGATCCGGTAGAATTCCTGATTCCAGTAGGAAGCGGTGAGCCCGGCGAACAGCGGCGGGCTGAACTGGCCTCCCTTGATGGTGATCGCCCCGCCGCCGTCCGCGGTGAGCGAGAAGCCGCCCAGCCCGCCCGGTCCGGAAACGTAGCCGCCCTTGCCGATCTCCGAGCCCTCGGGCCCGTCGGTGCGACCCCGGTCCTGCGCGAAGCCGGTGCCCGTGCCGAGCACCGCAAGGCACACCACCAGCGAGCGAGCTGCGTTCCTCATCGTCGGCTCCCCTCCCGTGTTCCGGCCCTGGGAACTCCTGGTCGATTGTTGTCGGAGGCCTGCGCCGGGGGCAAGCCTCGGGAGGACCGACGTCTAGCGTATCTGCCGGGGCTGTCGCCGGTGAATTTTCGAGGGCGTTCCCTCGTCACGCGCCGGCCTCAGTCGCCCGCCCGGAATCCGAGGACCAGCTGGAACGGCGGCTCCCGCCGGAGCACTGCACCCAGGCGGCCCGAGCTCGCCGAGAGGTGGACGGGGGCGTTCCCCCCGGCCACCTGGGCAGCCTCCACCGTCAGGTCCAGGCGGGGGAGCACGGGGAACAGCGCCCCGAGGCGGAGGCGGATCCACGCGTCGGCGACGAGGAGGTCCGGGTCCCGCAGCGACACCTGGGCGGACCGGAGCACTCCCGTTCCCCGCTCTCCGAGAACGGTGCGGAGCCCGGCCGAGTCGGGAACGGTGAAGGTCTCCCAGAGCGGGGCACCGGTGGCGTAGCGGAGCCGGGCCCCCAGCTCGACGGCGGGATGGGCGAGCAGGGAGAGCGAGACCAAGACTTGATGTCGCTGGTCGTCCGGCAACGGGCCGGTGGCCAGCGATGCGGTGCGAGGGTCGGCCAGCCAGCGGTCGAAGGGAGCAGCGGCGGATCCGGTGACGTGCGCCACGCTCCACCCCACCGAGACGCGCGCCGGGCCCGCCCGCGCCCGCACCCACGCGCCGAGCCCGAGCGCCCGTCGCCAGGCCCGCCCCTGGGCGGCGAGCACCCGGCGGGACGTCCACTGGCCGTCGACGCCCGTCCAGCGACCGCGGTCGTCGGTGAGGAGCCCCGACTCCTCCTCGGTCCACAGCTGCGCGGTCTGGCGCCAGCGGGCCTCGACCCCACCCTCGAGCCCCCGTGCCGGACGCCCGCGCCAGCCGAGCGCCACCTCGTCCATGCGGGGGAGCCCGCCCGGCGTGAACGCCGCCGGCCCGCCGAGCCGCACGCAGGACGGGCCCGGGAGGGCGCATCCATCGAAGGCTCCGTCGCTCCAGGCCGCCACGCGCTGCACGGGGAGAACGGCGCGGGCGGCGACGGCCTGCAGCTCGGCGTCGTGGCTCCGGCCGGCGTGCGCCAGCAGCCAGTGCCGCCCCGCTCCGCCGACGTTCCAGGCGAGCGCGAGCCGCGGGCCCACCCCGAGCCGCAACCCCGTCGTCGCCTCGCCCGCAGTGGCCTGCGCCGTGTCCAGGCGGACGCCGGCGCGGAGGGTCACCTCCCCGAGGCGGAGCGTGTCCGCGAGGTGGGCAGAGAGGGTCCAGCCACGTGACTGCACGTCGGCCGGCGCGACCTCGATGCGGAAGGCGCAGCCGGCGGTCTCGACGTGGTGGCAGGCCCCGGCGCGGTCGAGGAAGCGCACCCCGCCCGGAACCTGGGCCGTGCTCCGGCCCGTGTCCACTCGCGCGTCGACTCCGGCCTCGAGCCGCTGCAGACCGAGCACCGTGTGCAGACCCGCCACCAGCTGGAGCCGGGTCTGCGCCTCGTCGAGCGTGCTCGCCGCGAGGTCGGGTCCAACCGGCCCGGGGGCGCCATCGGTCACCCAGCTCGAGAGGTCGAGATGGCTCGGCCCGCTGGGGGTAGACCGTGCCTCGGCAGCCCTGCTCCGGTGCTCGGCCGCCAGGCGAAGCTCGAGGCCGGCCCAGGTCCCGAGCGCGTGCGCCCACCCGAGCCCGGCGAACGCGGCGAGCTCACGGTCGACCCTCGCCGCGGGCTCGGTGCAGCGGAAGCAGTCGGGGGACTCGGTGCGCCGCCCGGCGAGGACGAGCAGGGAGAGGCGATCCGCCTCGCCGGGGTTCCAGGTGGTGGTGAGGGCGAGCGTCTGACGCGCCCGCCCCCCGCTGGCGAGACCGGGCTCCACCGCGGGCAGCCCGACGCCGTTCGCCTCCAGCGAGACGACGGCCCCGAGGCGCCCCCCGGCCAGCGGACCTCCCAGCAGGCCCGAGGCGCGCCAGGCGCCCCGGGGCGCCGAGACCGCCCCCTCTCCGCCCTCGGCGACGACCGGACCGCCCAGCCCCACGGGGGCGGCGCGCGCGGACAGCGCCGGAGGCGCCCAGCGGCCCGAGAGCGCCCAGCGAGCCTCGGCGAGGCCGTGCTCGAGCGTGACCTCGTCCGTCCATCCCAGCCCCGTCAGGCGGGTGTCCGCCGCGGCCGACGCCGGTGCATGGTGGGCGGTGGCCAGCAACGAGGGGAGGAGCGGCGCCGGGTCGGGCCCGAGGAGGAAGCCGTCCACCGAGACCCGTCGCTCGAAGGGCGGCCCGTGCGCCAGCTCCCGGGGAAGTGGCGGCGGCTGCTGCACCGAGCCAGCGCCGAGGGCGGCGCCACGCCCGGGCCCGGGCCCCACCAGGTCTTCGGCCGCCTCGTGAGGCTGGCCGGCAGCTGCGGAACGACGGGCGGATGGGCGGGGCGCGCTCGAATCGGCGGTGGGCAGCAGCGGGGCGACAGCGCTGCCGGACATCGCGCGCGAAGGGGTGGGCTCGCGCGCAAGGGAGGCCGTCGGGCGAGGCGCGGTCGAACCGCCGGCGGGCATGGGGCCAGGGACAGCGCCGCCGGACATCGCGCGTGGAGCCCCGGGCTGCTGCGGCGGCTCCGGCGTCGGCCGGCGTGTGGTGGAATCGGGCGGCGAGGGCGATGGCGTCGCCCCCAGCATCCGGACACCCGGGGGAAGCAGGGGCCGGCTCACCGCCGCCGGACGCTCCTCCGGAGTGCGTCCCCCGGTGGCGCGGCTGGGCAGCCCCGCCTGTGCCCGGGCCCGGCGAGCGCGCGACGAAGGAGGCCGTGGAGAGCGATGCCGGGTGCGGCGCTCGGCCCGTCTTGGGTGCTCGAGCAAGGGCCGGTCCACCCGGCCGGTGGCCTCCCGGCCAGGGAGCCCTGACGCTCCGAGCCAGCCCGCCGCGATGCCCGCCAGCCACCACCCCGCCCCCATCCGTCGCGGCGGGTGCAGCGCCCGCGCCAGCACCCATCGAGGGGCGGGGAGGCGCCGGGCGTCCGCGAGGGCGGACCCACCCGCTGCAAGGCGCGGACTCGGGCCCTCAGCTGGTCGCCGCTCAGAGGTCGAGCGACTGGAGCATCAGCGCCAGCGCATGCCGGTCCGCCACCTCGGGGACCGGCCCTCGGAGGGCAGCCGCGCCAGGACCTGGCGGCCATCGAGCCCGGGCATCCGGAGGTGAGGCCGGCCGGGGGAGCACGGCCGAGGAAGCAACCCGCCGTCAGCTCTCGACCGCCCGGCTCCGGGGATGGCGCACGTCGGTCCCGCGCACCATGTAGATGACCATCTCGGCCACGTTCACCGCGTGGTCGCCGATTCGCTCCAGGTGCTTGCAGATCGAGACCAGCGAGGTGGCCCGGCGGATGTTCCGCGAGTCCTCCATCATGAAGGCGAGGAGCTCGTTGAAGATCTTCACGAACAGGTCGTCGAGGTGGTCGTCTCCGGCGAGGACCTCCTGGGCTTCCTCGGGGTCGGCGCGCACGAAGGAGTCGAGCGCCTTCTTCACCTGCTCCTGCGCCAGCTCGGCGAGCCGGGGCATGTCCACGTAGGCGGCGAGCGGCGGGGCCTGGTTCAGGTCCATCGCCCGCTCGGCGATGTTCACCGCCAGGTCGCCGATGCGCTCCAGGTCGGTGACGATCTTCAGCGCGGTGGTGATCAACCGGAGATCCGAGGCCGCCGGCTGCCGGAGGGCGAGGATCTTCCGGCACAGCTCGTCGATGTCGACCTCGAGCCGGTTGATCTCGACGTCGTTCTCCTTCACCTGCTCGCCGAGCTCCGAGTCCCGGTCCGTCAAGGAGCGCATGCTCTTGGCGATCTGCTCCTCCACCTTGGCTCCCATCGCCAGGAGCTTCTCCCGGACCAGCCGGAGGTCCGACTCGAACGCCTTGTCGGTGTGCGCCGCGCCCGCCTTACCCGAACTTGCCGGTGACATAGTCCTCCGTCCGTCGCTCGCGCGGGTTGGTGAAGATCTGCGCGGTGGGCCCGATCTCGATGAGCTCGCCCAGATAGAAGAACGCGGTGTTGTCCGAGACGCGCGCCGCCTGCTGCATGGAGTGGGTCACGATGATGATCGTGTACTTCTCCTTCAGCTCGTGGATCAGCTCCTCGATCTTCGCGGTGGCAATGGGGTCGAGCGCCGAGGCCGGCTCGTCCATCAGCAGCACCTCCGGCTCCACCGCCAGCGCCCTGGCGATGCACAACCGCTGCTGCTGGCCGCCGGAGAGCGACGTCCCAGCGTGCTTCAGCCGATCCTTCACCTCGTCCCAGAGGGCAGCCTGGCGGAGGCAGTGCTCGACGATCTCCTGGTGGTTCCCGCCGATGCCGTTGAGGGTCAGCCCCGCGGCCACGTTCTCGAAGATCGACATGGTGGGGAAGGGATTGGGCCTCTGGAACACCATCCCCACCCGGCGGCGGAGCAGCACCGGGTCGATCGCCTTGGCGTACAGGTCCTTCCCGTCGACGTAGACCTTGCCCTCCACCCGGGCTCCGGGGACGAGGTCGTGCATCCGGTTCAGCGCCCGGACGAACGTGGACTTGCCGCATCCTGACGGACCGATGACCGCCATCACCGTCCGGGGCTGGACCTTGAGCGAGACGTGCCGGATGGCGTGGTTCTTCCGGAAGTAGACGTTGAGGTCCTGCACCTCGACCTTCGGGGCCACCTCCTCGGCTCCCGGGCGAGGCGGGGACACGGAGGCGGCAGCAGGGGCGACAGCGGGCTTCTCTTGAGTCATGGCTTGGGCCGCCGGGGCTGGAGTCATCGGGCACCCTTGAGACGGCTCCGCGTCAGGAAACGCGAAGCGATGTTGAGCAGCCCGACGACGAGCAGCAGCACCAGCGAGGCAGTCCAGGCCTTGGCGTGCCAGTCATCATAGGGACTGATCGCGTAGTTGTAGATCGCGACCGTGAGCGAGGCGGTGGGCGCGCTGGGGTTCACGTTCCAGTACTGGTTGTTCAGGGCGGTGAAGATCAGAGGCGCAGTCTCACCGGCGGCACGGGCGACGGCGAGCAAGCATGCGGTCACGATTCCGCCCATCGCGGTGCGGATCACCACCCGGAGGCTGGTCTTCCAGTTGGGGACGCCCAGGGCCAGCGACGCCTCCCGGAGGGCGCCCGGCACCAGGCGGACCAGCTCCTCGGTGGTCCGGGCAACCGTGGGGATCATCAGGATCGCCAGCGCCACCCCACCGGCCAGCGCCGAGAAGTGCCCCATGGGGATGACCACCAGAGCGTAGGCGACGATCCCGATGACGATCGACGGGACACCGGAGAGCACCTCGGCGACGAAGCGGACGGTGTTCCCGAAGGTTCCGTCCCCCTTCTCGGCCAGGTAGATTCCGGCCCCCACGCCCAGCGGCAGCCCGAGGACGCAGGCAAGGCCGACCATGTACAGGGTCCCCACCAGCGCGTTCCCGATGCCACCGCCCTCCTCCCCCACGGGCCTGGGAAGCTGGGTGAAGAAGTCCCAGGAGAGCCCGGCTGCGCCCTTGCTGACCACCAGCCAGAGCACCGAGAGGAGCGGAACGAAGGCGAGGGCGAAGAAGATGGCGCAGACCGTCGCCATCCCCCGATCCACGGCCTTCCGGTAGGCGTAGGAGGAGTGGAAATTCATCCAGCGATCCGGCTCGGACCCTTCTGGACCGCGGTGACCAGGATGCGGGCGCCGGCGTTCAGGAGGAAGGTGGTGGCGAAGAGGATCAACCCGAGCCCGGCGAGCGCGCCAATGTGCACGTTGCTCACCGCCTCGGCGAACTCGTTGGCGATCACCGCCGGAAGGCTGTAGCCGGGGGCAAAGAGCGACGCGGAGATCTGGGGCGAGTTGCCGATCACCATGGTCACCGCCATGGTCTCGCCGAGTGCGCGGCCGAGGCCGAGGAGCACCGCCCCCAGGATGCCCGCGCGGCTGTAGGGAATGACCGCCAGCATCACCGCCTCCCACTTGGTGGCGCCGAGGGCGAGCGCGGCCTCGCGGTTGACCTCCGGGGTGGTCTTCATCACCTCGACGGAGACGCTGACGATGGTGGGGAGGATCATCACCGCGAGGATCGCCCCCGAGGCGAGGTACCCCAGCCCGATGGGCGGACCCTGGAAGAGAGGGATGAACCCCAGATGCTTCCCCAGCCAGGGCTCGATCGCTTCCCGGAGCCAGGGGACGACCACGAACAGTCCCCAGAGCCCGTACACCACCGAGGGAATCGCAGCCAGAAGCTCGACCGGGATGGTCAGCACCCGGCCCAGCTTCGGGGGGGCGAACTGGGTGATGAAGAGCGCGAGCCCGACGGCGATGGGCACCGCGAGGGCGATGGCCAGGGCGGAGGTCACCAGTGTCCCGTAGAGGAAGGGGAGCGCGCCGTAGTGTTCCTCGATCGGGTTCCACTCCGAGCTGGTGATGAAGCCCCAGAGGCTGTGCTCCTTCGCCAGGGGGCGCGCCACCATCGCGAGGTTGAGGACGATCAGCCCGGCGACGACGAGCACCATGATGCCCAGCGTCCAGAGCGTGGCGTTGAAGATGCGGTCGCCCAGGTTCCCCGGACCCGGGCGACCGTTCTCCGTGGCCTCGACCGCCAGGTTCCCAGCAGCCTCGGCCATGGCAGCCTTACTTGGCACTGACCTTGGCGCCGTTCACGGTGAGCGAGTCGACGGTCTTCAGCACCCGCTCCTGCACCTCGCGCGGCAACGGTGCGTAGTCGAGCGGGGTGGCCATCTTCTCGCCATCGGTGAGGCCCCACCGGAGGAAGTTCACGATCGCCGTGCCCTTCGCCGCGTCCTTCGAGTCCTTGTGGATCAGCAGCCAGGTGAAGCCGGCGATGGGCCAGCTGTCCTTGCCCGAGGCGTTGGTGATCGAGACGCGGTAGTCGGCCGGCATCTCCACCCCGGCGGCGGCAGCGGTGGTGCTCTCGATCGAGGGCTTCACCCAGTTGCCGTCCTTGTTCTTGAGATCGGCGACCGTCAGCTTCTGCTGGATGGCGTAGGCCAGCTCGACGTAGCCGATCGCGCCGGGGGTGCTCTTCACCAGGCCGGTCACGCCGTCATTGCCCTTGCCGCCGAGGCCCACCGGCCAGTTCACGCTGGTGCCCGAGCCGACCTTGGTCTTGAACTCCGGTGACACCTTGGAGAGGTAGTCGGTGAAGATGGCGTTGGTGCCCGAGCCGTCCGAGCGGCGGGCGATGACGATGCTCTGGTCCGGCATCTTCACCCCCGGGTTGTCGGCGGTGATGGCCGGGTCGTTCCACTTGGTGATCTTCCCGAGGAAGATGTTGGCCAGCGTCTCGCCCGAGAAGCGGAGGCTCTTGAGGCCCGGGGCGTTGTAGGCGACCACGACCGCGCCCAGGACGGTGGGGATGTGCACCACGTCGGGGACCTTGGCGATCTGGTCGTCCTTCATGAAGGCGTCGGTCGCCCCGAAGTCGACGGTGCCCTCGCTGAACTGCTTGATGCCGCCACCCGAGCCGATGGCCTGGTAGTTGAACTTAATGTTCGGGTTGATCTTGTTATATTCGCTGAACCACTTCTGGTAGAGCGGCGCCGGAAACGTCGCGCCCGCTCCGTTGATCAGCAGCCCCTGCGCGGAGGCGGCGGTGCCGAGCAGCAGCGCGGCGCCCATGAGCAGCTTCTTCATGGTCAGAACTCCCCTGGTTGGTGTCTTGGAAATGTGATTCGGCCGCGGGCGATGTAAGCGGGCCCGGTGGCGTTTCGGTGACGGACGCGTGAAAGCTCCGCTCGGAGGCCGGGTTACACGCGTTCGTCACCTGGCCCGAAGTCCCGGGAATCAGGCGGGCGGGGCGCTCGCTTCAATCGCGCTGGATTCACGTTCCAGCCGGGTCCTGGTGGATTCCGTTGGGAGTCGATCCACCCGGGCGAGCTCGGGGAAAAGCCGCGTCCAGGCGAGGACCACCACCAGCGTCCCGACCCCGCCGGCCACCACCGCCCGCACCGGCCCCAGCCACTGGGCGGTGAGCCCGGACTCGAACTCGCCGAGCTCGTTGCTCGCCCCGATGAAGAGCATGTTCACCGCGTTCACCCGCCCGCGCATCTCCGGGGGCGGGGAGATCTGCACCAGGGTGAGCCGGACGAAGACGCTCAGCATGTCGGCGGCGCCCATGACCACCAGCAGCAGCACCGAGAGCCAGAGCGCTCGTGACAGCCCGAACCCGATGATGGTCGCCCCGAAGATGGCCACCCCGATGAGCATCGTCCGGCCGACGTGGCGCTTCAGCGGATTGGCGGCGAGGTAGAGCCCGACGGCGCCGGCGCCGATGGCCGGAGCGCTCCGGAGGATGCCCAGGCCCCACGCGCCGGTATGCAGCACGTCCTGGGCGAACACCGGCATCAGCGCCGCCGCACCGCCGAGCAGCACCGCGAACAGGTCCAGCGAGATGGAGCCGAGGACGATCTTGTTGTGCCAGACGTACCGGACTCCGGCGAGCACCGTGGACCAGGACATCGCCTTGGACTCCATGCGCCCGGTCCGGGTGCGAACTCCGGCGAGGACCAGGACGTCGAGCACCGCGAAGCCGGCGGCGAGCAGGTAGACCGTCTCGGGATTGCCGAGCAGCGCATAGAGCCCACCCCCGAGCGCCGGGCCGGTGATGGTGCCCACCTGGAAGGTGCTCGAGTTCCAGGCGACGGCATTGGGAAAGTCGGCCTCTGGCAGCAGCGAAGGCATCAGTGCCTGGGCGGCGGGGGCGTTGAAGGCCCGCGCGGTGCCGAGGAGCACCAGGACGGCGAAGATGGGAGCCGGCGTGCGGACGCCACTGAGCGCCAGCCAGGCGAGGAGCGCCGAGCAGACTCCGAAGGCGAGGTGACAGAGCAGGACCACCCGCCTCCGGTCGAACCGGTCCGCGGCATGCCCGGCGGGGAGGGTGAGCAAGAGCGGGGGAAGGAACTGCGCGAGCCCGACGTACCCCAGGTCCAGCGGCCGCCTGGTGAGCGCGTACACCTGCCAGCCCACGGCGACGTTCACCATCTCCAGCCCGAGGATGGAGAGCAGCCGCGACCCGACGAAGCGCCGGAAGTCGAGCGAGCGGAAGGCCCGAAGCGCGGGCGAGCGGGAGGAGGCCGTCACGGGGTCGAAGGGGCGCATCCCACGGGCGGTGCCTGGGTCGCAAGCCGGGGCGAGCGCCCCTCTCGATGTCGGGCGACTCCGCCTACGCCGCTGCGAGGCGCGCCTGCCGGAGCCGCTCGGCCCCGTCGAGGAACGTCCACTGCGCCCGCGACGAGCGCTCCACCGCCGCCTTCGCCGCCTCGACCGAGGCGCCCCGGGCGACCGCCCGCTCCAGCGACTGGAGCAGCCCGCGGGCGTGGTGCACGTCCAGCTCGCCGTGAAGCCGGAAGAAGCGCAGCGCCGCCGGCGAGTCGACGCCGTAGGAGCGAAGCCCCGTCTCCTTCGTCTCCGCCACCCGCGCGGTCTGGATCTCGTAGGCCCAGAGCGCGGCCAGCGCCGTCACCTCGTCCTCGCCGACCAGGCCGGTCAGCGCCTCGGCGGAGGCGCGGGTCTCGGGCAGGGGCGGTGCCTCCGCCGCTGCGCCCACCGCGCTCCCGAACGCCTCCCACAGCCGGGCGTGCGCCACGCCGGTCCGGCCCTCCTCGTCGTCGAGGTTCCGGGACAGCTCGGCCCGGGTCTCGGCGTCACCGCTCAGTGCTCGCGCCCGGCGCAGCAGCTCGGGGAGGGCCTGAACCTGGAACCGGTACTGCTCCGCGTACCGCGCGAGGTCCTCGGCCCGGAGCTCTCCGGCGGACCACGCCTGGTAGAAGGGATGGGTCAGCAGATCCCGCGGGGCGAGCGCGGCCTGCAGCGCCTGCTCGAGGGCGGTGGTGGTCATCGGTGCATTCTCCTGGGGGGTCGCCAACGTGGCGCGGCACCCTAGCAAGGTCGGCGGCCAGGTTTCAGCGGAAGGTGACGGCGGCGTCGTCGCCCAGTCCGGCGTCGGACTCGTCCACCTCGTCGACCCCGCCCGTCCCCAGCGGGACCGCCGCGGCCAGCACTGGCAGGGCCGCCGGCTCGACCTGCGCCGGGATGCCCTCCGGCGGCGTCAGCGCCACCACCTGCGCCGCGGGCCGGCCGTCGTGCCGCAAGGCCTCGATCGCCGGACGTCCCCCCACGGGCGGGAGCCCCGAGTGGCGTCGCGCCGCCTCGAGCAGCGCCCCGTGTTGCCGGTACCGCGCCTCGAGCAGCTTGTGCACCAGCAGCGGCCCCCCGGGCACCCGCCGCGCGGTGAGGGCCTGCGTGGCCCGCCGCACCGAGTACCGCACCCGGCGGATCTGCACCCGCCAGCCCCGCGGCGTCCAGGTGAAGAGCCCGTAGGCCGGGCGCACGTCGCCATCCCGCGGGATGCCGGCGGAGGCCACGTCGGCGAGCAGCATCCGCCCGAAGCGCCGCCGGTAGGGGAAGTGCAGGTGACCGAAGGCGCACGCCGCGGCGTCCAGGTGGGCGAAGAAGCGGCGGAGCGCCGCGTCGTCCAGGGTTGGATCGACGGACTCCTCGAGGTTGCGGGGATTGGCGTGGCAGACGTAGAGGTCCTGCCCGCGCCGCGGCGAGTACCGTACGCTGAAGGGGAGCTCGCCCAGCTTCCGCGTCCACTCGGGGCCGAGCTGGTCGCGCGTCCAGGTCAGCAGGTCGCGCTTCCAGTGCTCGCGCTCCCGGTAGGCGCCGCCCAGGTAATTCCCGGCGATGTAGCAGTCGGTGTTCCCCATCAGCACCGACTGGCAGCGGTCGAAGAGCAGCTCCACCGTCTCGCGGGGGTGCGCGCCCCGCAGCGCGAGATCTCCGGCGGCGACCACCACGTCGGCGCCGTTCCTGGCGATGTCCTGGAGCACTGCCTCGCAGGCCGGGAGATTCCCGTGGATGTCTGCCAGGATGGCCACCCTCATGGCGCCCCGGAGTGTACCCGCTCCCGTCACCGTCCGGCCACGGTGGAGGGGTGGGGGGGCCCCGGGGTCCCCCTGGCCCTACGCCGCCGGGAGCACCACGGTGAACGTGCTCCCCACCCCGAGCTGGCTCGCCACCCGGACCTCCCCCTCCATCCCGTGGACGAGGTGCCGGACGATGGACAGCCCCAGCCCGGTGCCTCCCATGTCCCGGCTGCGGCCGCGGTCCACCCGGTAGAACCGCTCGAAGAGCCGGGGCAGATGCCTGGGCTCGATGCCCAGCCCCGTGTCCTTGACCGACAGCTGCGCCCGGTCGCCGACCCGTTCCCCCAGCAGCTCCACCGTCCCCCCCTCGGGCGTGTACTTGATGGCGTTGTCCAGGAGGTTCAGGAGCACCTGCTCCAGGGCCTTGGGGTCGGCCCGCGCGGTGAGGTCCGGGGGCACGCGGAGCTGCACCAGCAGCCGCTTGCCCGCGGCCCGGGGCTCCATCGCCTCGCTCGCCTGCCGCGCGACCTCGGCCAGCGACACCGAGGCGGAGGAGAGTGGCCGTTCTCCGGCGTCCAGGCGCGACAGCTCGAGCAGGTCCGAGACCAGCTCCCCCAGCCGCTCCGACTGCCGGTGGATGATCTCCACCATCTGCGGGGCGTGCTTGGCATCCGACAGCGCCCCGGAACGCAGCGTCTCGGCGTACCCGAGGATGGCGGCGATGGGCGTCCGCAGCTCGTGGCTGACGTTGGCCACGAAGTCCTGGCGCACCCGCTCCAGCCGCTTGCGCTCGGTCACGTCCAGGAACACCGCCGCGCTCCCGGGCAGCGAGCCCCCCAGCGGAGCGATGTGCACCTCGAGCGTCTTGCTGCGTGGAGCGTCCATCGACACCTCGACCTTCGAGGTCACGCCCTCGCGGCAGGCCCGGATGACCGCGTCGTGGAGGTCGGTGCGCCGCACCAGGAACAGCGGCCGTTGCCCGACCAGCTCCTGGTCGGTCCCGAGGATGGAGCGGAGCGCCTCGTTGTGCCGGAGCACCACGCCGTTGGCGTCGGTGATCCACATCCCCTCGTCCATCCCCTCGATGGCCGCGGCCAGCGTCTGCACCTCGAGCAGCGCGCCGTCCCGTTCCTCGAGCACCTCCCGCTGCTTGGCCTCGGCGGCCGTCTCCACCCGGCCCAGCGCCCGCGCGGCCTCGCTCTCGCTGGCCACGGCGATGATCAGCCCGACGAACGACGCCAGCCCTCCCGCGACGAGCCCGGCCTGGAGGTCGGCCACCGCCCCCGCCCCGACGCCGGCGGCGATGCCCGGCAGCAGGGTGGCGAGGAGCAGGAAGGCGATTCGTCTTGGCTGGGGTCGCTCGTTCACGCGTCCTTGTCGGGGCTGGCCAGCTTGTAGCCGACCCCGCGGACCGTTTCGATGATGTCCCCTGCCGTCCCCAGCTTCTCCCGCAGCCGCTTGATGTGCGTGTCCACGGTGCGGGTGGTGATCTCCGCCTCGATGCCCCAGACATCGGAGAGCAGCACCTCGCGGGTCTGCACCCGACCAGGCCGCTCGAGCAAGGTCTTGAGCAGCCGGAACTCGAGCGCGGTGAGGGCGACCTCGCTGCCGCCCACCGTCACCTCGTGCCGCGCGGGGTCGAGCCGGATGCTGCCCGCCGCCAGCACCCCCGTCCCCTCGGAGTCCCGCGCCATCCGGCGCAGCACCGCCTTCACCCGGAGCGCCAGCTCGCGGACGCTGAAGGGCTTCACCACGTAGTCGTCCGCCCCGAGCTCCAGCCCCTGCACCCGGTCCGACTCCTGGCCCTTGGCGGTGACCATCACCACCGCGGTGCGGCGCAGGTTCGGATCCTCCTTGATCAGCCGGAGCACCTCGCTCCCCGGCAGGTCGGGAAGCATGAGGTCGAGCAGGACCAGGTCGGGCTTGAAGGCCTTGGCCCGGCTGAGCGCCGCCGCCCCGGTGTGGCTGGTCTCGGTCTCGAAGCCAGCGGCGGACAGGTTGTAGGTGAGGAGGTTGGCGAGGTCTTGCTCGTCCTCGACGATCAGGATGCGCGACACGGGTGGGGAGACCTCCGGGGGGCGATGCCATCTACCCGGGACCACGCCTGTACCAGACGCCTCCCACGGGCCGGGTGACGCTTGGGTGTCGGGGCCATGACGGGCGGGGAACCTTCCTCTCGTTGACAGGGGATAGGCTGTGCCATTAAGTCCGCGCCCTTTTCCCGCCGCCATGGTCGTCACCGTCGATCAGATCCGCGAGGGAGGCCTCTCCCTCGCCGAAACCCTCTCGGAGAGCTTCCTCACCCACGCCCTCGCCGAGGTCAAGGACACCGGATTCCGCCCGGATGGCCCGGCGTTGCTGCACGTGAAGCTCCAGAGGACCGGGAGCGGGGTGCTGCTCCGCGGCTCGACCGAGGTGGCGGTCCACACCCCCTGCGGGCGCTGCCTGGCCGACGTGCACCTCCGGCTCCCCATCGGCTTCACCCTCAACCTGGTCTCGCAGGCGGCGCTGGCGGCAGGCGAGGACGACGAGGCGGATGACGAGCACGCCGAGCGCGCAGGGAGCTTCGACCTCGAGCGCGCCGACGAGGAGCTCTTCGACGGCAAGACCATCGACCTGGATCCGCTGGTGCGGGAACAGGTGCTGCTCGCCCTGCCGATGCACGCCGTCTGCCGCGACGACTGCAAGGGCCTGTGCAGCGTGTGTGGCGGCAACCTCAACGAAACCAACTGCGCTTGCCCCAGGACCCAGGTAGATCCCCGGCTCGCCGCGCTGAAGAACTTCAAGCTGAACTAGGAGTGACACGCCGTGGGAGTTCCCAAGAAGAGAACGTCCAAGATGCGCCGCGACCGCCGCCGCGCCGCCAACAACAACCTCCGCACGGCGGTGCAGGTCATCTCCTGCCCCAACTGCAAGGAGCCGGTGCTTCCCCACCGGGTGTGCAGCAGCTGCGGCCAGTACGCCGGGCGCGAGGTCGTCTCGACCAAGTAGCCGCCACCCGTGGACGACGCGCAGAATCAATTCCGCTGTGAGCACAACCCGGCGGGGGTTCGCCGCAGGACATTCAGGCGCCCATGCGCCATGGTGACCCGCGCATGACACGGACCGCCATCCTTGGCACCGGCGCCTATGCGCCGGAGAAGGTGCTGACCAACGCCGACCTCGAGCGGATGGTCGAGACCTCGGACGCCTGGATCACCGAGCGCACCGGGATCAAGGAGCGCCGCATCGCCGCCCCGGGGGAGGTCACCTCGGACATGGCGGTGAAGGCCGCGATCCGGGCCCTGGAGATGGCGCACACCCGGGCCGACGAGCTGGACATGATCATCGTGGGGACCATCTCCCCGGACATGCCCATGCCGTCCTGCGCGGTGATGGTGCAGGCCAAGCTGGGAGCGAAGAAGGCCTTCGCCTTCGACGTTTCGGCGGCCTGCGCCGGCTCGCTGTACGGGATGTCCATCGCCGACCAGTTCATCCGCAATGGCAGCGCGCGCCGGGCGCTGGTCATCGGGGCCGAGCTGCTGAGCCGCATCGTCGACTGGACCGACCGGAACACCTGCGTGCTCTTCGGCGACGCAGCCGGAGCGCTGGTGCTCGGCCCGTCGCCCGACGAGTCACGCGGCATCCTCGGCATCCAGCTGCACGCCGACGGCGACGCCGCCGGCCACCTCACCATCCCCGGCGGCGGCAGCCTTCACCCCCAGTCGCCCGAGGTGCTGGAGAAGAAGCTCAACAAGGTCTCGATGAACGGCCGTGAGGTCTACAAGTACGCGGTCCGCGCGCTGCCGGAGGCGGTCCTGGAGGCGCTCGGGAAGCAGGGCCTGACCCCCGCCGACGTCACCCACCTCGTCGGTCACCAGGCCAACCTCCGGATCATCGAGTCGGTGTGCCACCGGCTCGGACTTCCCCTGGAGAAGTGCTGGGTGAACATCCACCGCTACGGCAACACCTCCTCGGCGTCGCTGCCCACGACGCTCGACGAGGCGAACCGCGCCGGCAAGCTCCAGCCCGGGGACATCATCGCCACCATGGCCATCGGCGCGGGGATGGCCTGGGGAGCCGGCATCATCCGATGGTAGCGACCGCGTTCCTCTTCCCTGGCCAGGGAAGCCAGGCCGTCGGGATGGGCAAGGCCCTGGCCGAGGCGTTTCCCGAGGCGCGGGGTGTCTTCCAGGCGGCGGACGACGCGCTCGGCGAGTCCCTGTCGCGGCTGTGCTTCGAGGGCCCTGAGTCGGAGCTGGTGCTGACCCGCAACACCCAGCCGGCCATCCTCGCCACCTCCATTGCCGCCCATGCGGTGTGGACGGCGCGGGGTGGGGCAGGGGCGTTGGTGGCCGGGCACTCGCTCGGCGAGTACTCGGCGCTGGTGGCCGCCGGGGCGCTCTCGCTCGCCGACGCGGTGCGGGCGGTCCGGGCGCGGGGGACGTTCATGCAGGAGGCGGTCCCCGCCGGGACCGGGGCCATGGCCGCAGTGCTCGGCCTCGACGCCGAGGTGGTCGCCCGGGTGTGTGCCGAGGCCGCCGAGGGCCAGGTGGTCTCGCCGGCGAACTACAACTCGCCGGAGCAGACGGTCATCGCCGGGCACGCCGCGGCGGTGGAGCGCGCCTCGGCGAAGCTCCGGGAAGCCGGCGCCAAGCGCGTGGTGCCGCTGAGCGTGTCCGCACCCTTCCACTGCGCCCTGATGGAGCCGGTGAAGCCGCGACTCGCCGAGGTGCTCGCCCGCTGCACGGTGTCCTCCCCACGGGTGCCGGTGGTCAGCAACGTCGAGGCGGCGCCCAACGCCGATCCGGCTCGGGTGGTGCCGCTGCTGCTGGCCCAGGTGAGCGCGCCGGTGCGCTGGGTCGAGTCGATCCGCGCCCTCGCCGCCGCCGGCGTCACCCGGGTGGTGGAGCTGGGCCCCGGCCGGGTGCTGGGGGGTCTGGTGAAGCGCATCTGCAAGGACATCGAGGTGCTCAACGTGGAGGACCCGGCGAGCCTGGAAAAGGCGCTCGGGTAATCGACGATGGACTTCACCGGAAAGGTCGTTCTGGTCACCGGCGGCTCACGGGGCATCGGCCGGGCCTGTGCGATCGCCTTCGGCAAGGCCGGGGCGACGGTGGTGCTCACCTACGCCGGCAACGAGGCGGCGGCGGCCGAGGCAGTGGCGGCCAGCGGCCCCAACGCGCGGAGCATGAAGTTCGACGTGGCGGACACCCGGGCCTGTGCAGCGGCGGTGGACGAGGTGGTGAAGGGCGCGGGGCGGCTGGACGTGCTGGTGAACAACGCCGGCGTCGCCATCGACGGCCTCGCGGTCCGGGTCAAGGACGAGGACTGGGACCGGACGCTGGACACCAACCTCAAGGGCGCCTTCGCCCTCTGCCGCGCCGCAGCGCGCCCGATGATGAGGCAGCGCTCGGGCGCGATCGTGAACCTCACCTCCGTCGTGGGGGAGATGGGGAACGTGGGCCAGGTTGCCTACGCGGCGAGCAAGGCCGGGTTGATCGGGCTCACCAAGTCGCTGGCCCGCGAGCTCGGCAGCCGGAACGTCCGGGTGAACGCGGTGTCCCCGGGGTTCATCGACACCGACATGACCTCGGGGCTCTCGGCCGAGCTGAAGACGAAGATGACCGAGGCGATTCCGCTGGGCCGCCTGGGCACTGCGGACGAGGTGGCGAGGGCGGTGCTCTTCCTCGCCAGTGACGCGGCGTCCTACGTGACGGGTGAAGTTCTGAAGATCAACGGCGGCATGTACATGTAGAGGGGCGTGGGCTATACCGCGCGCGCCCCGGGGGTTGCCCGCGGGACCTGCCTACGATTTCCGAGGTCCCCCGGTCGCGTTCCCCGAACGATTCGGCAGCACTTCGACAGAGAAGGAACCGGAGGAATCAGATGGCGACGAGTGCAATCGAGGCCAAGGTCAAGTCGATCATCGCCGACCAGCTGGGCGTCGGTGAGGACGAGATCAAGCCCGAGTCCTCCTTCATCGAGGACC
>DATIWB010000023.1:0-210385 GCA_035519675.1 Myxococcaceae bacterium | reverse complement strand
GCTTCAGAACTTGTACCCGATGGCAAAGCTCACGTTGAAGGTGGTGAACGAGATCTCCACCGGCAGCGGAGTCACCGCCAGCCCCCCCACGGCGACGGTGGTGTCGGCCGTCCCCCGCTCGTAGCCCAGGCTGACCGACCCGGAGAGCCCCTGCCGGGCGGTGAAGGAGACTCCGCCCCGAAACCCGGCGAAATCGGCTCGCTGGAAGACACCGTTGACTGCGGTGCCCAACGGAGAGGGGTCGAGGTAGAACCCCCCGTGGAACGTGACCAGCTCGCTGAGCCGGAGCTGGAGCCCGATGCTGCCGCTCCATACCTGGCGGGTCGCAAAGGCAATCGAGGCGAACTGCTCCTCGGTCACCACCGGCGCTTGCCCGGGCAGCTGGGTGGTGATCTGGATCGGCACCGAGGTGGCGAACAGGGTGTAGGTCGCGCTGGCCGGGTACCAGCGGAGGTCTCCCTCCAGCTCGATCTTCCAGAACCGTACCCCGATGCCCAGGGTGGCCTTGAAGGTCTTGCGGAGGTCGAACTCGGCATTGCTGTCGTCGATCAGAGCCAGGCTGTGGGTCTGGAGCGTGGACGTCTGGGCCTCGTAGCGAACCGTGCCTCCGTGGGCGAGCGCGATTCCCGGCGTTTGAACCACCAGCCCCAGCGACAGCCACGGCAGGGGCTCGGCCTGGGCGCCGAGCGTGGCCATGAGGTGGAGTGTGTTCCCGCTGAAGTCCAGCGACTGGATCACCGTCTGCAGCGCGGTTCCGTCCTGGGTGTCGGCCGAGGTCTGCCCGACGTCACCGGTCTCGGTGTAGTCGAAGAGCAGCGCAGCGCCGAAGCGGAAGCGGGGATCGAGCGCCCATCCGGCTCCGGCGGTGAAGACGGTCGAGCGAAACAAGGACTTCATCACGTAGCTCACCCGGGTGTCCGGGCTGGGGTTGCTCTCGAGACGCACCGAGGAGTCCCAGTTGGCCTGGCTGTGGATCCCCAGTCCCAGGCGGAGCCCGTGCCATTCGAGGACCTCTTTCCCGAAGGCAACGCCCAGAGCGCTGGGGATGGGCTGGAAGCTGGCCGTCCGCGTGAACTCGGCGGGCGCGTTGGCGCTCCCCAGCATGGTGAGCTGGTACGCGGCAGAGCTGACGTTGAAGGTGGTCCGCTCGGACAGCGCGAGGCCGGCGGGGTTGTACCAGGTGGCGGAAGCATCCCGGACCCGGGCCACCACTGCGCCCGCTTCGCTGAACTCGTAGAGACCGGGGAAGATCCGGTCGCGGTTGCTCACCGCCAGGGTCTGCGGAAGCACGAACTGCTGCGCCCCCGCGGACTGGAGTCCGGCCATGAAGCCCAGGAGGACCACGCCCCGCTTCCAGCTCCGAACCATCGCCCCTCGCTCGTCCGTGACGGTCCCGGAGGACATTCAGACCTGGGACGGGGCCTCGAAGCAATGAGAGTTCGCCGCGCGAGCGCTGGTGACCCGCGAGCTGGGAGCCAACCAGTTCGGCCGCAGTTACGCGGGACCGCTCTGGGCCGCCGTCCAGGGCTACGCAGAGGGGCGGCTCAGCGGAGCGACACTCCGCGCGGTCCTCCGGCGCGTCGACCTGCTCGCCTCGGAGCGGCCGTTGCGACCGATGGGAAAGACGGGATGACCGCTCCCCCTAGAGCCTCGCCAGCGCGTCCTGGGCGAGCGACTTCTCGGCGTTGCTCTGCTTCGCCTTGTCTGCGACCCCGTAGACCTTGAACAGGTACACGGTCTGGCCCTTCTTGACGTAGAGCATCGTGTACTGCGCCAGCGTCGCGTAGAAGGCGTCGTCCCCGAGTCCGCTCGCTGCAGTGATGGTGGTTCCCGGAAGGGGGCTCGCCTTGAGGCGGTCCCACTCCTTGGAAGGCCACAGCGACACGGTGACGATGACGTGCGGCTTCTCCGAGGTCCACGAGCAGCCGGTGGTCCCGATCGGTTGACCGGCGCCGAAGCTTCCGCCGACCGCAGCGGCGATCTCCGCGGGAGTCAGCAACTCACATGGCGCCGGCGCCGCGCGGACCACAGCACCGAGCCCGCAGAGCGCCAGCGCGCAGATCCGCTGTACCCGCCTGTTCGAGCGCCTCGAGTTCACGGGTCGCCTCCTGAACGCAGCGGATTCCTTGCACCCCGCTGGGCCATCCGACAAGAGGGGCTTCACAACTGCCACCGGGTTGAAGCTGAAGCGCTGCCCCTCAGCGCGCCGGCGAGAGTCCGTCCAGGACCGAGAGCGCCAGCGCCGCCGCCTCCTTGAAGGGAAGCGCCGCGCCTGCCTGCTGCTCGACCTCGAACTCGGAGCCGAGCGCCGCGCGCGCCCGCGCCTCGACCCGGGCGTGCTCCGAGATCCAGTGGGGAAGGAGGGGACCGGCGACCTCGACCCGGATCCGGTCGGCGGCGCTCAGCAGGCGCGCACCCACCGCCCACCCTCCCGCGGCTGCGCTGAGGTACGCCGCACCCTCGATGGATCCGGCCGCTCCCCTCCGCACCGAGAGGGCCAGTGCCTCGTCGAGCCCCTGGCGCCAGGCGCGTGCCGCCTCGGCGTGCTCGCCGTTGAGGAAGGCCTGGAGCCCCAGGTTGAAGCGCAAATACATGTGGAGGACCGCCGGAGACTGCTCGTCGAGCAGCGCCATCGCCTCGCGCATGCACGCCAGGCCGAGGGGCAGCTCACCGCTCTCGGAGGCGCAGGCGCTCCGGGCCTGGAGGCACAGCGCGAGCACCCATCCGATCCCCGCTCGGCGGGCGGCCGCGATTCCTGCGTCGGCGAAGACCGCGCCGGCCTGGGGTTTGTGCTCCCAGATCTCGGCCCAGGTGAGGCCGAAGCCGGCGAGCGCCTCCAGCCGGTCGTCCCTGAGCTCCTGGGCCAGCCCCAGCCCGGCCGTTGCCGCCGAACGAAGCACCGACGCATCCGGCAGGGTGTGGTTGACCACGGCCAGCCCCAGGTACGCCTCGGCACGGACCGATGCAGGAGCGTCGGGAGCAGAGGCGAGAGCCCGCTCCACCAGCTTGCGGTGCTCGAACTTGTCGCCCCGCCCGAACCAGTGCAGCCAGAGGCCGGCGGCGAGACGGAGCCCACCCACCGCCAGCTCGGGCGCCCCCTGCGAGTAGTCGAACGCGGCGCGGATGTTGTCGTATTCGGTGAGCACTCGCTGAGTCCACTGTCTGCTTCGATCGGTCCCCTCGACGATCGAGACCGCCCAGCCAAGGAGGCGGGCCCGAGCGTCGTCCCGATCTCCGCCCGCCCCGAGCCGGTGCTGCGCGTAGTGACGAACGGTCTCCAGGAGTCGGAAGCGCCGGGTGTCGTCCCCGGCCCGCTGCACCATCACCAGCGACTTCTCGACCAGGCCTTGAAGCAGGTCGACCAGCTCGGCGGGATCGTCGGCCAGCGGACCGCAGACCGCCGCCGCCGCCGCCTGGGCGAACGTGCCGGCGAACACCGAGAGGCGCTCCAGCGCGCGCTGCTCCTTGGGGGAGAGCAGCGCGTAGCTCCATTCCAGGACTGCGCCGAGGCCCTGGTGACGAGAAGGAGCGCTGCGGTCTCCCTTGGACAGGAGCTGGAAGCGCTTCTCCAGCTGGGAGGCGATCTCCCGGAGCGAGAGCACCCGGGACCGAGGAGCGACCAGCTCCAGGGCCAGCGGGAGCCCGTCGAGCTGGCGGCAGATCTCCGCGGCCAGCGGGGCCAGGGCGACGGTCAGCTCGAAGGCGGGATCCACCGCCCGCAGCCGCTGCACCAGCAGCTCCAGCGCAGGGTACTGTGTGCGCCAGGCGGCGATCTCCGCGTCCGACGGAGCCGGCTCGTCCGGCGGGGCGGCGAGCGGCGCCAGCCGGTACACCATCTCTCCGGTCACCCCGAGCGGGAGCTGGCTGGTGGCCAGGAGGCGTACCCCCTCGCAGCCGGCGAGGACCGCGGCGGCGAGCTCCGCACAGGCCCCCACCAGGTGCTCGCAGTTGTCGAAGACGATGAGCACCGACTCTTCCTGCAGCGCGCTGACCACGGCGTCGTTGAGAGCGAGGTCGTAGGGGAGGTCACGGAGACGGAGCGCGCCCGCCACCGCGCGCGGCACCAGCGCCGGATCGCCGACCGCGGCCAGGTCGACGAACGCCACCCGGCGGACCAGCTCCACCGGGACGCTCTCTGCCACCGCCACCGCCACCCGGGTCTTGCCGATGCCCCCGGGGCCGGTGATGGTCACCAGCGGCGCGGAGGCGAGCGCGGCGACCAGCGATCGCACCTCGGGGTCGCGCCCCACCAGCGGGGTGAAGGTCCGGGGAAGTCCCGCGCCCAGCGGCCGGGATGCGCCCGCGCTGCGGCGAGAAGCGGGCGGCTCCACTGTGGACTGGGGCCGGAGGAGGGTCCCCTCGCCGCCGGGTGCTTCGCCCCGACGAGCGGAGTCGAGGATCAGGCCCAGGTCCCGGGCGGACTGGAAGCGCCGATCCCGCTCCTTCTCCAGACAGCGGGCGACCACCTCGGCGACGACCGGAGGAATGGTGGGAGGGAGCGGCTCGGGATCGGAGTGGAGGATGGCGTAGCCGCTCTCGACGAAGGAGCTGGCCGGGAACGCCCGACGGCCGGCGAGCATCTCGAAGAGGATGGCGCCCAGGCTGAAGAGGTCAGTCCGGGCGTCGAGCGGATCCCCGCGAACCTGCTCCGGCGACATGTAGCCCGGCGTCCCCAGCACCACCCCGGTGCCGGTGGCGCCCACCGAGGGAGGAAGCGTCTCGTCCATCATCGGGTGCGCGGCGGTGGACCGCTGCACCGCCTCGATCAGCTTGGCGATGCCGAAGTCCAGCAGCTTCACCTGCCCGTTCCGGGTGAGGAAGAGGTTCTCCGGTTTGAGGTCCCGATGGATGATCCCCCGCTCGTGCGCCGCGGCGAGCCCCCGGGCAACCTGTCCCGCCCACTCCAGCGCAGTGGCGATCGGGACCGGTCCGCGAATCAGCCGTTCCCGGAGCGACTCCCCTTCCAGGAGCTCGGTGACGAAGAACGGCCGGGTGTCGTGGACCCCGACGTCGTAGAGCGAGACGACGTTGGGATGGTTCAGGGCCCCGGCGAGCTGCGCCTCGCGCTGTAGCCGCTCCAGCCAGGCCTCGTGTCCACCCAGTGACTCGGAGACGACCTTGATCGCCACCTCCCGGCCGAGCCGGATGTCTCTTGCCCGGTAGACCTCGGCCATCCCGCCGGTTCCGAGCAGGGCGAGCACCTCGTAAGGTCCCAACCGTGTTCCCGGCACCAGGCGCACGGCCGGACAGCGTACCCCTCCGGGCCCGGACGACTCCATGAACGCCGGAATCCCGGGTGAGTGCCGGATGATGCTTCGCCGGCGACCGTGACCACCCCCGACGACGCTCCGGCCCGGGAACGCTCCGGCGAGCCGCGGGGGGCCTTCCCCCCGGCGCGACATGTCGAGGCCTGTACCGTCGGTCAGTGGGCGTCGTCCTGGACCCGACGCTTCTCCGCGCAACGGGTCGTGCCGGCGGGTCCGAGCCCCCGACCGTGTTCAATGTGGGGTGACCGTGGCCCGAGACCTGGTGAAGACCGGAGTCAGCGGACTGGACGAGATCCTTCGCGGCGGTCTGCCGCGGCGGCGCACCTACCTCCTGCGCGGCGCTCCCGGGGTGGGGAAGACCACCCTGGGCCTGCAGTTCCTGCTGGAAGGGGCACGGGCCGGCGAGCCCGGGCTCTACGTCACCCTCTCCGAGACCCAGGACGAGCTGGCTGCGGTCGCCGCCTCGCACGGCTGGACGCTCGAGGGCTTCCGTGTTCACCCACTGTCCACGCCCGAGGAGATGCTCGAGGCGCAGCGACAGAACACCCTCTTCCATCCGGCGGAGGTGGAGCTCAACGAGACCATCGAGCGCGTCCTCGCCCTGGTGGACGACATCCAGCCGCTGCGCATCGTCTTCGACTCCCTCTCCGAGATGCGCCTGCTCGCCGGAGAGTCACTCCGCTACCGCCGGCAGATCCTGGCCCTGAAGCAGCAGTTCGCCGGCCGCGACGCCACGGTGCTCTTCCTCGACGACGGCACCGCCGAGGGCGGGGACACCCAGCTGGAGAGTCTCGCCCACGGCGTCATCGAGCTCGAGCGCAGCGCCCCGACCTACGGCGCGGTCCGCCGTCGGCTCGAGGTGCTCAAGATGCGCGGGGTGGACTTCCTCACCGGCAAGCACGACTTCACCATCCTCCCCGGCGGGCTGCAGGTCTTCCCCCGCCTCGTCGCGGCCTCACACCGCCGAGACTTCGAGCGAGAGGTCCTCTGCAGCGGAGTGCCGGGCCTGGACGCGATGCTCGGGGGCGGACTCCAGCGGGGGACGAGCACCGTGCTCCTCGGCCCCGCCGGAACCGGCAAGTCCAGCATCGCTTCCCGCTACGCCGAGGCGGCGCTGCGGCGGGAGGAACGGGTGGCCTGCTTCTCCTTCGACGAGACCCTGGAGGTCTTCACCGCGCGGACCCGCGGCCTGGGGCTTCACCTCCAGGACAATCCGCTGTTCGATCTCCGCCAGGTCGACCCCGCGGAGCTGACCCCGGGCCAGTTCGCCCACGCCTGCCGGGAGAACGTGGAACGCGGCGACCTCCGTCTGCTCATCCTCGACAGCCTCAACGGCTACCTGATGGCCATGCCCGAGGAGCGCTTCCTGGTCCTTCATCTGCATGAGCTCCTGACCTATCTGGGCCAGCATGGAGTGACCACGCTGCTCGTCGTCACCCAGCACGGGATGGTGGGGAAGATGAACGCGCCGGTGGACGTGACGTACCTCGCGGACACCGTCCTCCTGCTCCGGTTCTTCGAGGCCGCGGGGCGGGTGCGAAAGGCGCTCTCGGTCCTGAAGCGGAGGGTGGGCAAGCACGAGGACAGCATCCGCGAGCTTCAGATCTCGAGCCGCGGCATCGAGATCGGGGAACCGCTGACCCACTTCCGGGGTGTCCTCACCGGCGTTCCGATCATCGATCCCCCCGGCCGGGTCCTCGGAGAGGACGAGTGAGCGGGCTGCTCGGCCGGAGCGACAGCGAGGAGCGCATCCTGGTCCTCGCGCCGACCGGCCGCGACGCCCTCCTCGCCGCGCAGACGCTCCGCCGCGCGGGGCTCGCCCCGGAGCTCGTGCCTCATCCGGCCGCGCTCGTGGCCGCCATCGACGAGGGTGCGGGGGCGGTCCTGATTGCCGAGGAGGCCTTCTCCCCCAGCGGTGTGGAGATCCTCGCCGACAGCCTGGGACGCCAGCCGCCCTGGTCCGACCTCCCGCTGGTGGTCTTCGCCGCGCCGATGGAGCGGCAGGCCTCGTCCGCGCGCCTGGACCGGCTGTCCAACCTCCTGGGAAACGTGACCGTGGTCGAACGCCCGGTCCGGGTGGCGACGCTGGTCACCGCGATGAAGGCCGCCCTTCGCGCCCGCCGCCGGCAGTACGCCGCCCGGGCGACGATGGAGGCGCTGGAGCTCCGCGAGGCGCAGCTGAAGATTGCCGACCAGCGCAAGGACGAATTCCTGGCGATGCTCGCCCACGAGCTTCGGAACCCCCTGGCGGCGCTCTCCATGGCGCTGGAGCTGATCCAGCGCCCGGGCACCGACCCGATACGCATCGCCCACCATCAGTCCACCATTCGGCGCCAGCTGGGGAACCTGGTCCGCCTGGTCGACGATCTGCTCGACGTGACCCGGATCACCCGCGGGACGTTCGAGCTGCGGAGGAGCCACCTCGACCTGAACCTGCTGCTCGACGGCGCCGTCGCTGCGGTCCGGCCGCTCCTCGACGCCCGCGGCATTGCCCTGGTCGTCACCCGCCCGCGACACACCGTGCCGCTCAACGCCGACGCGACCCGCATGGAGCAGGTGATGACCAATCTGCTCTCCAATGCGGCGAAGTTCACCGAGTCGGGTGGGTCGGTCGAGGTCTCGCTCACCACTTTGGCCGAGCAGGCCGTGGTGCAGGTTCGGGACACCGGGCGGGGGATCCCCTCGCGGATGACCGAGCAGGTCTTCGAGCCCTTCGTCCAGGTGGACGCGGGCCTGGACCGGACCAAGGGCGGGCTGGGGCTCGGACTGACCCTGGTGCGGCGGCTGGTCCAGATGCATGGAGGAACGGTCACTGCCTCGAGCGAAGGGCCAGGGCGGGGCAGCGTCTTCGAGGTGCGTCTGCCGCTCCGCAGGGAGCCGCAGAGCTCCCCGGCGGCCGGAGCGAGGAGCAGCGTCGATGCCTGGCCTCCCCGGCGCATCCTCCTCGTGGAGGACTCTCCGGACGTCCGCGAGACCCTCGCCGATTTCCTGAGATTGCTCGGTCACTCCGTGGAGCTGGCGGCCACGGGCCCCGAGGGTGCGGAGAAGCTGCTCGCGCTTCGGCCGGATGTGGCGCTGGTGGACGTCGGGCTTCCGGGGATGGATGGCTACGAGGTGGCGCGCGCGGTGCGTGCCCGGCCCGAGGGGCGCACGCTCTTTCTGGTGGCCTTGACCGGCTACGGAGGACCCGAGGCCGAAGCCACGGCGCGGCGGGCGGGGTTCGACCTGCATCTGGTGAAGCCCGTCGACGCGGCACGCCTGCCGGAGATCCTCAACCGAGCGCCGAGCGCGACCGCCTGAGCTCGAGCGGCGCTCCATCGGGGGCGGTAAGTCGTCGCCCTTCAACCCGCTGAACCACCCTCCGTCTTGCTCACCACAGCGCCGCGATGCCTCTTCGTCGGCTCGCCGCTCTGCGGAACCACGTCGACGCGGGCGATGAAGCCCGAGTCACGGGTGAGCGCCTCTTCGATCACCCCGACCAGCGACTTCACCTCGGCTCCGCTGAGCCGGTCGTCGATGTCCACCCGGGCCAGCACCCAGAGCCGGTGCGGCCCGAGGAACGTCACCAGCAGATCGGTCACCCGGCAAAGGCCGGTCTGGCTGGCGATGATGTCCTGGACCCGCTGGTGAACGTTCGGCGGGGCGCGGCGACCGATGAGGAAGTCACCGTTCCGCCGGGCCAGCTGGAGCGCCACGTACCCGAGGATCAGGCCGATGACCACCGCCGCGATGGCGTCGGGGGTCCTCGACCCGGTGAGCTGCCGCAGGCCGATCCCTGCCGCGGCGATCAGGTTGCCCACCACCGCCGCAGCATCCTCGGCGAACACCGCCCGTCCGATGGGGTCGGAGCTGAGATCGAAGTACTCGAGGAACTCACGGCTCAGCTCGGCCGCCTCCTGCCGGAGCTGACGGTAGGCACGCCAGAGCGACACGGACTCCAGAACGAGCGAGACGGCGAGAACGGAATAGGCGAGGGCGAAGGACGTGGCCTCACCGGGGTGAAGCAGCTCCTCGATGCCCTGATGGATCGAGAGCAGCGCACCGGTGACGAACACTCCGAGCGCGGCGATCAGCGCCCAGAAGTACGCTGCCCGTCCGTGCCCGAGTGGATGTTCGTCGTCGGGCGGTATCTCGCTCCGCTTCTGCGCGATCAGGAGCACGACCTCGTTCCCGGTGTCGGCCAGGGCGTGAAACCCCTCGGCGAGCATCGCGCTGGACCCGGAGACGAAGGCGGCGAGCAGCTTCGCCAGCGCGATGGCCAGGTTCGCCACCAGCGCGACGACCACCGTCACGGTCTTCGGCGCGCTCTCGAAGCCGGCCTGCGTCCCCATGCGTCGTCCCTACCGACGCCCCGGCCCCGGCGTCCAGTGCTCCGTGATCGGCCGTGGGTCAGCGAGGGGAGCGCGGCCGGCGAGGCGGCGCGGCGAACAGCCGGGAGACGAAGTCCAGGAACACCGCCACCTTCGCCTCAGCGGCCGGTCAGCGCCTCCAGGGTCTCGGGATAGCGGGCCCCTTGCACCTGGATCTTCGACGCGGCATCGTCGACCTCACGGAGATCCTCGGCCGTCAGCACGATGTCGCCGGCCCGGATGTTCTCCTCCAGACGCGCCAGCTTGGTGGTGCCGGGAATGGGGACGATCCACGGCTTCTGCGCCAGAAGCCACGCCAGGGCGATCTGGGCGGGGGTGGCCTTCTTCCGCGCGGCCACCTGGCCCAGCAGATCGACCAGTGCCTGGTTCGCCTTCCGCGCCTCCGGGGTGAAGCGCGGGACGACGTTGCGGAAGTCGGTGGTGTCGAAGCGGGTGGTCTCGTCGATCTTCCCCGTCAGGAATCCCTTCCCCAACGGGCTGAAGGGGACGAACCCGATCCCCAGCTCCTCGAGGGTGGGCAACACCTCCTTCTCTGGCGCTCGCCACCACAGCGAGTACTCGCTCTGCACGGCGGTCACCGGCTGCACCGCGTGCGCCCTGCGAATCGTCTTCGCCCCCGGCTCGGAGAGACCGAAGTGCCTGACCTTCCCCTCCCGGATCAGCTCCTTCACCGCTCCGGCGACATCCTCGATCGGCACCGCCGGGTCCACCCGGTGCTGGTAGAAGAGATCGATCGCCTCGACCCTGAGCCGCCCGAGGGAGGCCTCGGCGACCTGCCGGATGTGCTCCGGCCGGCTGTCCAGCCGACTCCACCTCGAGCCGCCTTCGGCACCCGGCGCGAACCCGAACTTGGAGGCGATGACGACCTTCCCCCGGAACGGTTCGAGGGCCTCGCCCACCAGCTCCTCGTTGGTGAACGGGCCGTAGACCTCCGCGGTGTCGAAGAAGGTGACGCCACGGTCCACTGCGGTCCGGATCAGCGAGATCATCTCCTGCCTGTCCGCCGGCGGGCCGTAGCCGAAGCTCATTCCCATGCAGCCGAGGCCGATCCCCGAGACCTCCGGGCCGCTCGTTCCGAGCTTTCGCTTCTGCATCGCACTTGCTCCTTCGAGGGGAGAACCGCCTCCCGGAGGGTACGGCGCCGGACGCGGCGAGGAAACCTGCACGAACCGAGGTGCCGTCCCCATGTTCCCCGGCGGAGGAAGACGCCATGATCCGTCGCTTGCCCTCGGGGAAGTATCGCCTCTACTCGAGCAAGAAGGACCCCCGGACCGGAAAGCGGAAGAACCTGGGCACCTTTGCCACCCGGGCCGCAGCCGAGAAGCACGAACGCGCCGTCCAGTTCTTCAAGCGGCGCTGAGTCCCGGTCACCGCTCGCCGATGAACTTGCCGACGATGCTCATCGCGCGCCCGACGTAGTCCGACTCCTCGCCGACCGGCACGACATAGGACAGCGCTTCCTCGGCCGCGGCGCGCCCGGCCAGGCGCCAGATGAACCAGGTGGCGAGATAGTGGGACGAGAGGCATCCGCCCGCGGTCGCGACGTTGCCACTGGCGAAGAACGGCTGCTCCAGGACCCGGACTCCGGCCGCCTCGACCAGCGGGCGCGTCTGCCGGTCGGTGCACGCCGGCAAGCTCCCCAGGACGCCGACCTTGGCGAGCACCAGCGCCCCCGAGCACTGGGAGCCGATGAGCTGTCGCCGCGGGTCGAGCGCGAGGCGGGACATGGTCTCCCGGTCCTCGACGATCTGGGCCGTCAACTTGCCGCTCCCCACCAGCACCGCATCGGCTTCGCTGGCGAACTCCAGTGGCTGCTGCGCAGCGACGCGGACGCCCCGGCCCGACTCGACCAGGTCGGCGGGGCAGGTGATCTCCGCCTTCCACCCGGGACGCGCGACCCGGTTGATCATGTAGGCCGCAACGAACGAGTCGATCTCGTTGAAGCCGTCGAAGGTGAGGATCGCGATCTTCATGACGCCCAGAGTAGCCGGCTCCGTTCCTGCGGCGCCGGTACAGAGGGCGGCGACCTGGACGTGGCGCGTCATCGGGGGAAGAGACAGGCGAGGTCACAGACGAAGCTCCACCCGGGCAGAACAGAGGGCGCCAACTGCGAAGCGCGGGGTACCATCTCCCGCCACACACCCGGAGGCCCCGCCACCTTGGACGCCCAACGCATCTCACGCCGTGATGCTCTCATCCGAACCGGAGGCACGCTGGCCGCGATCGCCTTCTTCCAGAGCCCGCTCTTCGCCTGGGGTCGGCCGGGAGAGAAGACCGTCCCCTTCCTGGACCAGCCCACCGAGCCGCCGCCGGTTCTCGCGGGCCTGAACCAGCTCGACTGGCAGAGCTTCGCCCCCGATTCGTGGATCACTCCCAACGACAAGTTCTTCCACGTCGGACACTACGGCGTGCCCGAGGTGGATGCCGCGAAGTGGAAGCTGGAGATCGGGGGACGGGTGGCACGGGCCCAGTCTCTGACCCTCGCCGCGATCAAGGCGTTGCCGAGGAAGGAGGTCGTCTTCTCCCTCGAGTGCTCCGGGAACAGTGGATTCCCCTTCCTGCAGGGAGCCATCGGCAACGCCCGCTGGACGGGGACGCCGCTGGCCGCCGTGCTCCAGAAGGCAGGACGGAAGCCCGATGGGGTAGAGGTCGTCTTCTACGGCGCCGACCAGGGCGAGGAGCCGATCCAGTACATCGGCGGCCTCGGCGACAAGATGGGGGAGTTCAAGGCCAAGGCCCCCTTCGCCCGGAGCATGTCGTGGTCGGAGGCGACCGATCCCGCGAACCTGCTCTGCTACGAGATGAACGGCCAACCGCTGCCTGCCGCCAACGGCTTCCCACTGCGGCTGATCGCTCCACGCTGGTTCGGCATCTCCAACGTGAAGTGGCTCACCCGCATCGAGGTGACCGACTCCCGGTTCGAGGGCCCGTTCCAGGCGCAGCGCTACCTGACGGTTCGAGAGGAGCCCCGCCCCGACGGGACGACGGTCTGGACGCGCACCGCGGTGGGTCGCTCGCTGCTCAAGTCCATCCCGGCATCGGTCACGGTCCAGGACGGGAAGTACCGGATCTACGGGGCCGCCTGGGGCGCGCCGGTTGCCCGGGTCGAGGTCCGGATCGACGACGGGCCCTGGAAGACCGCGACCATCGACAAGGGTGCCGAGCACGAGTTCGCCTGGAAGTTCTGGCACCTCGACTGGCCGAGCCCGGCCGCCGGCGAGCACAAGATCACCTCCCGCGCGGTGGACAAGAGCGGCACGGTCCAGCCGGCCAAGGACGACCCGCGCATCGCGAAGCGCCACACCTACTGGGAAGCGAACGAGCAGATCACCCGGACGATCAAGATCGCCTAGGGGCGCGCGACACCAGCGCCCCGATCACCCGGGCGCGTACCCGAGGGCAGCGAGCGGGCCTCGAGGAGCTGGAGCGCGCGGGATGTCGGGATCCCGTCGATCAACGTCCGCCCGCGCCCCAGGAACCTAGACACCCACGTCCATGACCGGACGCACCTCCACCGCTCCGTCGCCCTCGAGTATCGGGCAACCGCGGGCCAGCTCCATCGCCTCGGCCAGGTCCCGCGCCGAGATGACGTTGAAGCCCAGGACGATGTCCTTGCTCTCGGCGAAGGGCCCGTCGGTGACGGTGCGCTTCTTCCCCCGCACCACCCCGCCGCTGGTGTCGAGCGCGTTGCCGCGGGACCTGAGGTGGCCCTTCGCCTCCAGCCCCTGGATCCACGCCTTCCACGCCTGCAGGCTCTTCTGCGCGCGCTCCGGCGTCCCCAGCGCCTCACGCCGGCCCGCCTCTGAAGACCGAAAGAGAAGAACGAAGTCACTCATCTGCTTGTCGCCTCGCGTTGCGCCCGGGGTCAGGGCTCGGACCATTCCGCGCCGCCACCCCGGGTCATCCGGCCCCATGACGTCCGAGTCCCCGCAGGCAGGACATTTTGCTCCCGGTGCATCTCTTCACTCGCCGATCGGGCATTCTCCCCTCGTGACGCCCCGGACCTCCAGTGGGCCGAAGCCACCCTCGCTCCAGGCGCTCGAGCGCGCCATCAGGGACCGGCTGGCCCACCTCGACTGGTCCCCTCTGCCCGAGGTCCGGCGTCCGCTCCTCGAGGCGCTTGGTCCGGTCCTCCACGGGGCAGACGCCGCCCGGCAGCTCACCGTCCTGCTGCGCTCGCATCCGGGCTGGGACGCGCCGCACCGTGCCGTCGCCTCCGAGGCCCTCTTCGCGGTCGCGCTCTGGCGGCGGCGCCTCGCCCATCACGCCGGCTCGGAATCCCCGGGGGCGCTGCTCGTGGCGTTGCTCCGTGACCTGGCGCACCTTCCGAAGGACTCCGTCCACCACTGGACCGGCGCCGACCTCCCCGAGCCCCGTCCCCCGCCGGACGACTGGCCCACCCGCTTCTCCTGGCCCGAGGCGCTGGTCCCCGAGATCGAGCGCGCCCTGGGCGCGGAGGCACCGCTCTTCGCCGCCGCCTGCAACCTTCCCGGACCCATCACCGTGCGGGCCAACCGGCTCCGCCTCGACCGGAACGCCCTCGGCGAGCGGCTCCGGGCCGAGGGGGTCCCGAGCCACGACGCCCGGTACGCCCCCGACGCGCTCCACCTCGAGGGCCGGCCCAACGTCCTCGGCCTCCGCGCCCACCAGGATGGCCTGTTCGAGGTCCAGGACGAGGGGAGCCAGCTGGTCGGTGCCCTCGTCGAGGCCCGGCCCGGACTGCGCCTCCTCGACCTCTGCGCCGGCGCCGGCGGGAAGACACTGCTTCTCGCTGCTGCGCTCCAGGGCGAAGGCCGGGTGGACGCTTACGACACCGACGGCGAGGCGCTGGAGCGGCTCCGGCACCGGGCCGAGCGGGCAGGGGCTTCGGCCACCGTTCGGGTGCTCCACGCTCTGCCGGACGACACCTACGACGCGGTCCTCGTCGACGCCCCGTGCTCCGCTCTGGGGTCCATCCGCCGCGGCCCCGACGTCCGCTGGCGGGTCGACGTCGCCTCGTTCGCGCAGTGGCCACCGCTCCAGCACGCCCTCCTCGAGACCGCCGCCTCGCGCGTCCGGCCCGGGGGACGGCTGGTGTACGCCACGTGCACCGTGCGTCTCGAGGAGAACGAGGGCCTCGTTCGCGGGTACCTCGAGCGACATGCGGAGTACCGCCAGATGGACGCCCCGGTGGCCCCCGAGCTGCGGCATGGGCCGGCGCTGGTGACCTCTCCGCACCGGCACGGGACGGATGCGTTCTACGGGGCGGTGCTCGAGCGGGGGATGTGACGGAGTTCAGCTCCGGCCACCAGAGCGCGGTGGTCACCGGGACCCTGCTGCGGGTCGACGCTTATGTGTTGACTCCCGCCATCCGCCTCAGCGGCTGGCCAGCCGGCTCCGGCTCAGGATGACGACGGCGATGCCACCGAGGATCAGAGCGGCCGCGCCGACCAGCTCCAGCGTCACCCGCTCGCCGAGGAAGAGCACTCCGCCCGCGGCGGCGAGCACCGGGACCGTGAGCTGGACCGTGCCCGCCTGGAGCGCGGTGAGCCGCGAGAGCGCGCGGTACCAGATCGCGTAGCCGATGCCGGAGGTGATGGCCCCCGAGGCCACCCCGGCGACGACCCCTCTCGGCGAGAGGTGAGGGCGGTCGATGCCGATGCTGATCGCCACCATCACCAGCACCAGTGGGATCGTGCGCACGAAGTTCGCGGCCGTGGTCTGCAGCGGATCGCCGCTCCGGCGCCCGCGGAGCGAGTAGGTCCCCCAGCCCACACCCGCCAGCAGCATCAGCGCCATCCCGCCGAGGGGCGATCGGGAGACGGCCGGGTGGGTGAGCACCAGCAGCCCCAGGATCGCCAGCGCCAGCCCGGACCACTCGGCGGAGTCCGGACGCTCGCCCTGGACCAGCCCCCAGCCGATCATCGTGATCTGGACGGCGCCGAAGAGGAGTAGCGCGCCGAGCCCCGCGCCGATCTGGACGTAGGCGAGGGAGAAGGCGATGGCGTAGACGAACAGCACCACGGCCGACGTCCAGCTCCCGCCGTGCGCCCGGCCCCGTCCACCGACCCATGCCAGCACCGCCATCACCACCGCGGCCGATCCCAGCCGGACCGCGGTGAAGCTCGCCGGATCGATCGCCTGGTTCCGCAGCGCGAGACGGCAGAGCAGCGAGTTGCCCGCGAAGCAGACCATCGTCAGGGTCGTCAGCAGGAGCGTCTTCGAGATCAACCGGTTCACCTGCGGGGCCGCTCACATCGTGGGGTGGCGGGCGTCTACGGGCGACCGGCGTGACAGTCAACGCCCCTGCGAGCGGATCACGCTCCGACGGCGAGCAGCGCCACCCACGGCGATGACGAGGACGGTGGGTATTCCCCGGGCCTCACTCCACCTGGCCGATGTCCAGCCGGTGGATCTTCCCGTCCGGGCCGAGCTGGAAGCGAAAGTAGGTCTTGAAGTCGCCCCACTGCTCCGAATGGAACTTCCCGACGACCTCCAGTCCGTCCGGGCTCACCCGGTCGAAGGAGGTGAACCGCTCGTGGCCGACCGCCTGCCGGGTGAACTTCTCCAGGCTCCGCGCGCTCCCGTCGTCGAAGAGCTCGGCATCCTCCTCGAACAGGACGGACCAGGCCTTTTGGTCTCCCTTCTGGAACGCATCGATCGCTGCTTTCACCGTCGGGTTCCGCAGGGCTGGGGTGTGCATGAGGGCCTATTCTAGACCCTCCTCGAGCCGTTGCGCGGCCTCAGTGCTGACCGGTGCTCTGACCGAACATCTCCACCGCGAACACCACCCGCCACGCGGGCGAGCCGAACGCCGAGCCGAGACCGAAGCCGGCCCCGAGCTTGAACCGCAGCTGGGCGCCGGTGCTGCCCGTGCCCTCGATGCGGCCGGAGAGCATCGCCTCGGCGGTGGTGGTCTCGGACTCGAGGAAGCCGTTGAACGCCGTCGCCCCGTAGACCTCGGGGCCGAGCACCGCACGGTAGGTCTCGCCGATGGCCAGCTTCGCTCCGCCCGCCACGCCGAACAGCAGCTCGCTCCCCCGCGGCGCTCCCGGCACCCCGCCGTCGTCGCGCGGGCGGATGTGCACCCCCAGGTGCCCCGCGTAGGCGAACCAGCGCACGTCCCCGGCGAACAGCAGGCGCACCATCCCGCGGTAGGTCCCGTCGGTGACGTACTCCTCCTCCAGGCCACTCTTGATCCACAGCTGCCCGCCGAGCCCGAGGCGGAACGGCCCGGCGGCATCTCCCAGCAGCCGGGTGTCCACCCCGATCCGGACGTCCGAGATGGTGTCGGGGTGCGAGCCGAGATCCACGTCCGGGCCGGTGTACTGGTACCCCCCGATCGTCGCCGACCGGCCCTTCACCGCGACCGGGATGTCGAACCCCACGGAGAAGCGCCACGACCGCCAGGTGATCGCCCCGGCGATCTGCCCGTGCGCCGAGTCGGTCACCACCGCCAGGCCGCTCACCCGCACCGGGTCACGCGCGTAGCGCATCGAGAACGACAGCGCGCCGCCGAGCTCGCCGTGCATGTCCAGGCTGTCCATCACCAACCAGCCGCCCCCTGGCCCGGAGGGGTAGAGCCGCTCGGCGTTGAACCCCTGCACCGGCGTTTGCCCGCGCGCCCCAAGCGCACAAAGCAGCCACCCCAGCACCCAGGCGCGTGGAGTCCTAGAACTCCGCATGGACCCTCGCTCCCAGGACCGTCACCGGCCCGGCGCGGTCGGCGTTGAACGCGGGGTTCCAGATGATCTGGAAGTCCCCTGACAGCCAGATCGCCTTCAGCAGATTGAAGCTGTAGAAGACCTCGAACACGCCCTCGGTGGCTTGGCGCAGGGCCCCGTCGCCGATGAACCCGTCGATGCCTCCGAGCGCCAGGTACCGGGCGTGGCTCCCGGAGATCCAGCTCAGCCCGAGGCCGGTGCCGGTCACGTCGAACGGCCGTCCCCAGAGCGTGCCCCTGGCCACCGCCCCGAACGAGAGCGAGCGGTCCGGCGCATTGAACGCCACCACCTCTGATTTCCCGTCCGAGTACATCGCCCGCAGGAAGAGCCCCACGTCCCGGGCGACTCCCTGCTCGATGGCGATCCCGAGCCCGACCTTCACGTTGTCCTTGCGCACCCAGCACAGGTCCGGCGCGGTGGCGTTGGTCGAGCCGTAGTTGTAATCGGTGCACGCCGAGGCGTTCTTGCCCGGGTCCGCCTCGAAGGCGCCGATCGCGTCGTCGAACGAGCCGCTGAAGACCCGGTTCCGGTACCCGAGCAGCCGCAACGCCCCGGGTTGACCGAAGAGGGTGTGACGGTGCTCGAGCTCCAGCTGCTGCCCGAAGTACTTCCAGAACCGGAAATCGATCGGCAGCTGGTTCGGGTGCTGCGGCGGCTGGGCGTGCACGAACCGCACGGTCCAGTCGTCCCAGTACAGCTCGGCTGCCGCCCCGTATGTGTACCCGCGCGCGTCGGCCATGAAGTCGAACGCTGCGTGGGTCATGAACGCCATGTTGAAGAAGGTCTGGCGCGGATCCTCGGTGACCCCGTTCTTGTCGACGACGTCCAGCACGCTGAAGTTGCCCACCCAGAGCACGAGCCGGCGGCTGTCCACCATGGTTCCGAGCTGCAGGGGGTTCGATTCCAGCTTCACCGGCTCGCCCCCGAACCCGATGGTCTGTCTCAGGTACGCGCGGGCCTTGTAGATCTGCGGCGTCTCCGAGCCGCCCTTCTGGAGCTCGAAGTTCTGGATCGCTCCGCCGAGCCCATGCAGGTTCGACAGCGGCCTCAGGGCGATGACCTCCGGAACGAAGTACGCCTCACCCCCCGGCCAGAGCTTCGCGCCCAGGAACAGGGTGGAGCTCCAGGTGAAGCTCCGCTCCTGGCCGGTCACCAGCGAGTTCGGGCTGCCGTTCAGGTTGGTATACGGTGCAGAGAACGGCAGCTTCCAGCTCGAGATGTAGGTGGTCTGTCCGTAGGCGTTCCAGCGCTCGTCCTCCAGGTCGTGCAGCCCGTGCTGGGACAGCACGTTCATGAGGTCGAACGCCACGTCCTCGTGCGGCGCGGGGTATGCGGCCTGCGCCCGGGCCCCGGACCCGGCGAGCGCGAACAGCAGGACCGAGGCCCGCGCCAGCGAGCGCGCAGCCCCGCTCATCCGAGCCTCGATCGTCCACTGCCGCCGGCGGTCACCCGAGCCCCTCCCCTTTCGCCGCGAAACCCGCGCCCTTAAGGGAGCTGCGATGCAGGTGTCAAACGAAGACGAGACGACGTGCGCCACCCTGTGGCACGGTCGCCGCCCGGGAGGGGGTGGAGCGGGACGTGAGCCTGGCGAAGAAGCTGAATCTGAAGAGCGGGACGAAGCTCCGCGTCGTGGCGAAGCCGAAGGACGTGGACCTCGGGGACGTCGATGCCACCTCGCTGGCCAACGTGAAGGACGTCCTGGTCTTCGTGACCAGGCTCGGCGACCTCCACCGCGTCGCCGCGCCGATGATCGAGGCCGCCCTGGCCGACCGGATCGCCTGGGCCGCCTACCCGAAGGCCGGGCAGCTGGGGACGGACCTGAGCCGCGACGTGCTGTGGAAGGCGCTGGAGAAGCAGAAGATCCAGCCGGTGCGGCAGGTCGCCCTGGACGACGTCTGGAGCGCGCTCCGCTTCAGACCTCGATGACCAGCTCGGGGTTCATCGACGTCCCCGGCTCGCCGGGGTAGCCGCGCGGGTTGCAGACCACCCGCGTCTCGCCGACGCGGTAGTCGAAGGTGGTGTGGGTGTGCCCGTGGATCCACAGCCGCGCCCCCGACCGCTCGAGCAAGGGCGCGGTGTCCTCGGCGACGAAGAACCGGTTCAACGGGTCGCCCGCGAACTGCGGCGCGATGCTCCGCGGGTGCGGGACATGGTGGGTGATCACGACATCCCCGGGGCGGATGGTCTGCTCGAGGAACGCGAGCTGCGCCGCGTGGGTCTGGTGCACCCAGGGGACGAAGTGACGGATCAGAGCGAAGTCGGCGACGAAGCTTCGGTAAGTCTCCTCGTCCGGGGTGAGCGGGAACCAGAGAGTGGCCGCCACGAAGCGAATGCCTCCGATCTCCGCGACGCCAGGATCCAGGACGTGCAGATTCGAGAGGCCGCGTGCGCAGGCCGCGAGGGTGGCCGCGCCCCAGGCCGGGCTGGTCCGGTAGTACTCGTGGTTCCCGGGCACATAGACGATCTCGGGGAACCGGGAGCAGAACCAGCCCAGGACCTTGCGCACCTGGTCGCGTCCCCGGAGCGGCACGATGTCGCCCCCGAGCACCAGCACGTCCCCGAGGACCGGAAGCGAAAGGGCGAAGCGCTCGCCGTGGTCCTCGTCGAACTCGAGGTGGAGATCGGACACGGGCTGGATGCGCATCTGCCTTCTCAGAGGTTGGTGTCGTCCGGGGCGATGACCGACGGGTCCGGCACCGGGGCCGCGGGCCCTGCGTCCCGGGCCACGGGTGCTCCGGTCGAGCCGAGGGTGTAGGCCGCCATGGAGAGGGAGCCATAGGCGTAGCCGTCGAGCAGGACCTCCAGCGGACGCTTCGCCGCGCTGCCCAGCCCGGCGATGTAGAGCAGCGGAAGGAAATGGTCCGGGGTGGGCACGCTCCGCGCGAAGTCGGGGTGCGTCCGCAGCCGCGGGGCGCCAGCCGGGTCTCCGGTGAGCACCGCCCGTGCGGCCTTACCGAAGCGGCGCGCCCAGTCGAAGCCCGCCTCCGGGTGTGACCAGTCCAGCTGCCGCAGGTTGTGCACCAGGTTGCCGCTCCCGACGATGAGCACGCCCCGCTCGCGCAGCGGCGCCAGGCGGGCGCCCAGCTCGAGGTGCGCGTCGAAGTCCTGCAGGGCGTTGATCGACAGCTGTACCACCGGCACGTCGGCCGCAGGGAAGGCGTGGACCAGGACCGACCAGGTGCCGTGGTCGATGCCCCAGCTGTCCTCGTCGAGCCCGACGTGGATCGGTCTCACCAGCTCGGCGATCTCCTCTGCCAGCTCGGGGGACCCGGGCGCAGGGTACCGGACGTCGAAGAGCTCCTTGGGGAAGCCGTAGAAGTCGTGGATGGTGCGCGGCCGGGCCATCGCCGTGACCGCGGTGACCTTCACGTACCAGTGCGCCGAGACCACCAGGATGGCCCGCGGCCTGGGCACGCTCGCCCCGAAGCTGGCCCAGGCGCCCGTGTACCGGTTGCGCTCGAGGGCGTTCATCGGGCTGCCGTGTCCGAAGAACACGGCAGGCATGGCTCGCGGGGTCACGGTGCTGCTCCGTCACTGACCTGGCGCACCCGCATGGCGATGACACGGTCCGGTGCTTAACGCAAGGCGCCGGACGGGGTTGGACGATGGAACACTCGTGTCACTTGCCCCGGGGGGAACATGGTCGGACGACGGATCGCACTCGTAGCGGCTGGACTGCTCTCGGGCTGCGTCCTTCCGATGGACATCGTCAGGCAGAGATTCACCGCCGATACACAGTGCGTCGAACAGAGCGTCCAGGTCTCGGAACTGCCTGGAAGCGCGTACCGAGCGGATGGGTGTGGACTCTCCGCGACCTACGTGTGCACCGTCCAGGAGGGGCAGGTTCTCGCGTGCATTCGCGAGTCGGCGGTGCAGGCGGTCGGTCCGGGTGCTTCCGACGCAGGCGGCCAGGCACGTTGAGGACGGCCGCCATCTGCATCACCTCCACGTGCTAATCTGTCGAATGAATGTTGCGCCCTCCGCCGCTGCGGCCGGGTGACCGCGTGGCCGTGGTCGCCCCGTCCTCTCCCTTCGATCGTGAGCGCTTCGAGCGCGGCATGACCCGCCTCGCCGAGCGCTACGAGCTCTCGCCCTCCCCGAGCCTCTTCGAGCGCCAGCGTTACCTGGCCGGCTCGGACGACGTTCGCACCGCGTCGCTCGTCGATGCATTCTCGGACCCGGGAAACCGCGCCGTGGTCTGCGCCCGGGGAGGCTCCGGCGCCGCGCGGCTCCTCCCCCGCATCGACTTCGGCCGGCTCCCGCTCAAGCCGCTGGTGGGCTTCTCCGACAACCTGGCGCTCCACTGCGCGCTCCAGGCCAGCGGACGGATCTCCATCCACGGGCCGGTGGTCACGCAGCTGGCGGACCAGCCGACCTGGGTCTCGGACCGGCTCTTCGCGCTCCTCGAGGGCCGGGTCCCCGAGCCGCTCCAGGGCACGTCGCTCGTCCCCGGGGTGGTGGAAGGTCCGCTCCTCGGCGGAGACCTGACCGTCTTCGCCACGCTCCTCGGCACGCGCTGGCTGCCGGAGATGAACGGGGCCATCCTCCTCCTCGAGGAGGTGGGCGAGCCGCCGTACCGCATCGACCGCGCCTGGACGCACCTCCGCAACGCTGGCGTCCTCTCCCGCATCGCCGGCATCGCCCTCGGGCAGTTCATCGAGTGCGAGCCCACCGACCGCCGCTACGACCCGCATACCGCCCGCGAGGTCCTGGTGGATCTGGCGAACGAGGCGGGTGTCCCGTGCATCGCCGACCTCCCCATCGGTCACGGCGACGTGAACGCGCCGGTGGCCCTGGGCGCCCGGCACCGGCTCGATGCGCACAAGGGGACCTTGCAGCCGCTCGAGGCCGCCACCGCGTGAGGGGCTTCCGCGCTCCGCTCCTCGCCCTCGCCGCGCTGGCTGTCCTGGCCTCCGCCTGCCGGGGCTTCGAGCCGACGGTGCGGCGGAGCATGTCCGCGGACGCGAAGTGCCCCGAGGACAAGGTCGCGGTGAAGGGCCTCGCCGGCGGCGGCTACCAGGCGGACGGGTGCGGGAAGAGCGCGGTCTACGACTGCGCGTGGCCGGAGGGCGGCACCCGGGTCTGCAGCCGGCGGGGAGCTCCTCCCCCGGCCAGCATGCCGGGGACTGGCTGGTGAAGGCGCGGCTCCGCGAGCTGCTCGAGACGGGCGTCCAGGACGGCGTCTTCCCCGCGGCGCAGGCCTCGGTGTTCCACCACGGCGGCGAGGTCGGACGGGCCTCGGTCGGATGTGGTGAGGACACGCCCTTCGATCTCGCCTCGCTGACGAAGCTCCTCTGCACCGCGCCGGCGTTCGTCGCCCTCTGGGCCGAGGGCAAGGTCGGTCCGTCCACCCCGGTCTCGCGGTGGATCGCCGGGAGCACGCTGGCCAAGCACGGAGCGACGCTCGGCGACCTGCTCACCCACCGCTCCGGGCTGCCGGCGTGGGTCCCGTTCTTCGCGGTGGTCCTGCACACCGTGCCCGAGCTCCGCACCCCTGGGTGCCCCGCATCGATCCGGCTCAGCGTGCGGAGCGAGGTGCGCGACGCCGCCGCCCGCGAGCCGCTCGAGACCGCTCCCGGCGTCCGGACGCTCTACAGCGACGTCGGGTTCCTCCTCGCCGGGGAGATGCTGGCCGAGGCCGCCAGCACGCCGCTCGACGCGGTGCACGCGCGCTTCGCGGAGAAGCTCGGGGTGGCCACCCACTTCCACCGGCTCTCGACGCGGGGCCAGGATTCCCGCGACCCCTGCGGCGGCCGGTGGGAGGGGCTCCCGCTCACCGGGTCGCAGCGTCCTCGCCCGCCGGCGCCAGGCCAGGAGAACCGCTGGAATTCGCTTCCCGTCGACCCCTCGCGCCCTGGCGAGGTGGACGACGACAACGCCTGGGTGATGGACGGCGTCGCCGGCCACGCCGGGCTGTTCGGCACCGCCACCGAGGTCGCGCGCTTCGGTCAGCGGGTGCTCGAGGAGCTCGACGGGGCAGGACGCCTGGCCCCGGCGGCCCTCTGGGAGCGCGCCGTCACCCCCTCAGCGGGCAGCACTCGCGGGCTCGGCTTCGACACGCCCTCCGGCGAGTCCAGCTCGGCGGGGCGTCTCCTCGGCCAGACGCCGCCGGGCGCGTTCGGGCACCTGGGCTACACCGGGACCAGCCTCTGGGTGGACCGGGCGCGGCGGCTCAGCGTGGCGTTGCTCACCAACCGGACCGCGCTCGGACGGGGCAACCTGCGGATCCAGAAGTTTCGCCCCGCCTTCCACGACGCTGTGCTGCAGGCGCTCGGCCTGGGCTAGACGGGGGGTGTCACCCCTCGCCAGGAGTCGTCGATGCCCGGACCCGTGAAGCGTGCCGTGTCTCCCCTCGTGATGGCGGCGCTGGTCGGGCTCGCCGCCTGCGCCACCGCGGCGATGAGCACCGCCGCCCGCGACACCCTGGCGAAGACCAGCAACTGCCCGGCAGACCAGGTGAAGGTCGAGGAGCTCGGCGACTCGAAGTACCGGGCCAGCGGGTGCGAGAAGACCGAGACGTACGTCTGCAAGGCGGCGGAGCACGCGGTGGTGTCCTGCGTGCCGGAGTCGTCGGTTCAGCCGTTCAAGTGAACGCGCCTGCGCTCACAGAGGGGCTGGGAGCGCGGTGGCGGGGGTCTCGGACGGCGTGCCCCGCTGGCCCCGGAGCGCCCATCCGCAGGCCGCCAGTCCGGCAATCTGGCCGAGCGTGCTGACGAAGAACTCGGACGCTCCGGAGAGCGGTGGCGTGCCCATGATCAGCAGCCAGGCCACCACCACCGCAAGGGCCCGGGACGTTCGCCCGCGGATCTCCCCGGCGAGCAGCGAGAGCAGCCACAGCAGCGAGAGTGCCACGTAGGGTGGCGCGAGCGGGCTCCGGAACGCGCCGAGCGACAGCAAGGCGAGCCAGACCCGGGCCAGCTCCACCCGGCTCTCGGCCCTCTTCCCTGACGCCCAGGCGAGCCCCAGGAGAGCGAAGGTGAAGAGCCAGCCCAGCACCGCTCCCAGGCCGTGCGTCATCCCGGGGACGCCGAACCAGTGCAGCTTGCGGCCGGAACCTCGAGATTCCGCGCTGCGGATCGCGTGCTACAACCAGATGCACCAGGAGTGCGCCATCACCGACCAAGCCCCGGGAACGATCGACAACGGCAAGATCCTCCAGGACGTCCGCCCCGAGCAGGCCCATCGCGTCCACCTCCTCGGCGTCGCCGGGACCGGCATGGGCAGCTTCGCCGGGATGCTCAAGGCCGTGGGTCACGTCGTCACCGGGAGCGACCAGAACGTCTACCCGCCGATGAGCGACATGCTCGCCGCATGGGGCATCGAGGTGATGACCCCCTACGCGCCCGGGAACCTCGACCAGGCGCGGCCGGACCTGGTCGTCGTGGGCAACGTCATCCGGCGGGTGAACCCGGAGGCGACCGCGGTCCGCGAGCGCCGGCTGCCGGCGATGAGCTTCCCCGCGGCGTTCGGAGCGCTGTTCCTCCGTGGGCGCCATCCGGTGGTCGTCGTCGGGACGCACGGGAAGACCACCACCTCGGCGCTGGTCGCGCATCTTCTGGTCACCGCCCGGCTCGACCCGTCCTTCCTCGTCGGTGGGGTCACCGGGAACGCGGGGAGCAACTTCCGCGTCGGCAAGGGTCCTCACGTCGTGGTGGAAGGTGACGAGTACGACACCGCCTACTTCGACAAGGGCCCCAAGTTCCTGCACTACCAGCCGCGCACTGCCATCTTCACCAGCATGGAGCTCGACCACGCCGACATCTACCGGGACGAGGCGCACTACGCCTCGGCCTTCGAGCGCTTCGTCGCCCTGGTCCCGGCCGACGGTCTCATCGCGGTGAGCGCTGGCTGGCCCGCGGCCGTGGCGCTCTGTCGCGCCGGACGGGCGCGCGTGGTGACCTACACGGTGAATCCCGAGCTCCCGGCGGACGTCCAGGCGCAGGACGTGACGCACCATCCGGACGGCGTGCGCTTCACCCTGGTCGACCACGGGCGGCGGCTCGGGCCGGTCCACCTCGCCGTCCCGGGGCTCCACAACGTGGAGAACGCGCTCGGCGGCTGGGCGGCCATCGCCCCGCTGGGGGTGACCTTCGAGGCCTTCGCCGCGGGCTGCGCGTCATTCCTCGGCGTGAAGCGGCGGCAGGAGGTCCGGGGCGAGGTGAACGGCATCCTGGTGGTGGACGACTTCGCGCACCATCCCACCGCCGTCCGCGAGACCATCCACGCCCTCCGCGCCCGCTGGCCGGACCGGCGGCTGTGGGCGGTGTTCGAGCCACGGAGCAACACCAGCCGCCGCAAGCTCCACCAGGTCGCGTACGCCGGGTCCTTCGACGGCGCCGCCCGGGTCAGCCTCAAGGCGCCCGAGAAGCACGACCAGGTGCCGGAGGGCGAGGAGCTCGACATCCCACGGCTGGTGGCGGACCTGCGCGCCCACGGGCTCGAGGCAGACGCGGCGTCGGACGTTCCCACGCTGGTCGCCCGGGTGGCCACCGAGGCCCGGCCGGGCGACGTCATCCTCGGGATGAGCAACGGCAGCTTCGGCGGGTTCCACGCGGCCCTCCTCGCCGCGCTGAGGGAGCGGCGGCCGTGACCCGGCTCCCCGCCCTCCTCGCGGTCACCGTGGCCTGTGCCGGTACCGCGCCTGCGCCGACCGCCAGCAGCACGCAGGCGCTCACCACCGGGAGCGGGCCCTCGGGCACGTCGGTGAGCGACATCGTCCTGGAGACGTACCCCACACCCGGAAAGCACCCCTTCTCCGCCGACAGCGGCCAGGTGGTGGTCATCGATGCCTGGGCCACCTGGTGCGCGCCGTGCGTGCGCTCGCTCCCGCTGCTGCAGGCGATCCGGAAGGACTATGCGAACCGCGGAGTGCGGGTGTACGCGGTGAGCGTGGACGAGGACAAGGCGCAGATCCCCACCTTCCTCGCCACTGCCCGGGTCGATCTCCCCGTCCTGCTGGACCCGGGCGGTTTCGTGCTCGAGGACCGGCTGAAGCTCCGGCAGATGCCGACCACCTGGGTGGTGGACCGCACCGGACACGTCCGCTACGCGCAGGAGAGCTTCGACGGGAACCTGAACGACGTCCGCGCCCAGCTGGACGCGCTGCTGCGAGAGGGTCAGTGACCGCCTCCCTCGACACCTTGCTGGAGACTGCGGTGGAGGGCGCCCGGCGCGCCGGTCGGGTCCTGGCCGAGCGCTTCCACCAGCCGCGGACCATCTCCTTCAAGAGCGGCATCGACCTGGTCACCGACGCGGACAAGGCCAGCGAGAGGGTGCTCCTCGACTGGCTCCGCCAGCGCCACCCGGACCACGCCATCCTCTCCGAGGAGAGCGGGGCGAGCGCCGGCTCGACGTACCGGTGGATCATCGACCCGCTGGACGGCACCACCAACTACGCCCACCAGCTGCCGCATTTCTCGGTGAGCATCGCCGTGGAAGGGGAGGGCGGGGTGCAGGCCGGGGTGGTCTACGACCCGATGCGCGAGGAGCTGTTCAGCGCGGTCCGCGGCCGGGGCGCCACTCTGAACGGCCAGCCCATCCGCCCGAGCACCATCGACCGGCTCGACCGCGCGCTGCTCTGCACCGGCTTCCCCTACGACGTCCGCGAGCACCCCGAGGGCCCGGCGGGGCTGGTGGTGCGCTTCCTCGGCCTGGCGCAGGGCATTCGCCGGCTGGGGAGCGCGGCGCTGGACATGGCCTACGTCGCGTCCGGCCGGTACGACGGGTACTTCGAGTTCTCGCTCAAGCCGTGGGACGTGGCGGCGGGGGCGCTCATCGTCTCCGAGGCCGGCGCGGTCGCCAGCCGCATCGACGGCGCGCCCTACGACACCTCGGTGGTGGACGTGCTCTCCGCCGCCCCGGGAGTCGCCCCGGCGCTCGCGGAGGAGTGCCGGCGGTTCCTCTCCGAGATCCGCTGGACCCCGAAGCCGTTCCAACCGGAGGCCCTCGAAGGCCTGCAGCCGCCCGACTGATCGCTGGCATCAGGCTCCACCGTCCGCATCGGTGTGCCGCATCGACGCTCTGGATTGGCTACCAGTTCGGCTGGGGCCGCCAGGACGCGAGCTCCGCCTGGCGGGCCGGGGCCTCACTCCGCCGGGGAATGGCCACCGGCGCCGTCCGGGTCCGGCTCCTGCCGTCCACCACCGCTGCCACCGGACCGGCCACCAGGGCGAAAGCCAGGGTGATCCATCCGATGTGCGTGCCGGCCGCCACCAGCACTCCGGCGAGCACGGCGACCATCAGCACCAGGACCAGCACCAGGCGGAGAAGCGGCGCCGCGGTGGCCACCTGGACGGAATCGGAGGAGCGGTACACGGGGAACTCCCTGGAACTTGGGCCGACGCGACCGGCCGCCGCACCCATTTGCAGGCGCCGCGCCCGACTCTGACCCTCGGAAGAATCAGAGCTTGGGGCTCCCCGGGCCCCCGTCCCTGGAGCGGCCGAGGTGACAGGCGTTGCTCCGGAGGCAACGGCGAGGCGCCTGCGGCCCGGGTGACGCCACCGGTCAGGGATTCGCCGGGTCAACCTCCCGAGGGAGCGGCGTAGTGCTCGGCGCCGAGGAAGTGCAGCGAGACGTACGGCACGTCGCCCACCACCCACGAATCGTGCGGCACCGGGGGGATGTAGAAGAGGTCCCCGGCGCGCATCTCGACGATCCGCCCGTCATCGAATGCCGCGGTCGCCGCGCCCGCGAGCACCATCCCCACGTGCTCCACGGGGCAGCGGTCTTGCCCCACCGTGGGCCCCACGTGCTCGGACCACTTCCAGCCCGGCTCGTACGTGGCCCGGCCGATGGTCATCCCGCCGATCCGGACCAGCTCGAACCGGCCCTTCACCATCTTCCTGACCTCGTCCGGCTGGGCGAACCGCTTGAGGATCACATCGACGTCGGGGTGCGAGCGCATGACGCTGCACTGGTAGCACCGCCGACGCTGCGGCGCCGGGCCTCGGGCTCCTCGGAGCTCTAGAAGATGCTCTCCGGGACGAAGACGATGTCCCCGGGCTGGAGCTGGAAGTTCTTCTCCCGCCCGGTGCCGATGTCCGCCACCGGCACCCGGATCTTCGTCTCCCGCCCCTCGACCTGCCGGGTCACCGCGATGTCGTTCTTGCTCGCCACCTTGGTGAAGCCCCCGGCCATGGTGATGGCCTGGATGATCGACATGTCCTCCTCGTAGGGGAACGTGCCCGGCTTCTGGACCTCGCCGAAGACGAAGATCTTCTTGCTGTTGTACTCGCGGAGCAGCACCGTGACCTGGGGGTGCTTCAGGTACTTCTCCCCGAGGCAGCGGGTCAGCACGTCCGAGGTGGCCGAGGTGTTCAGCCCCTGGACGGAGATCTTCCCGCACAGCGGGAAGTCGATGGTGCCGCCCGGCGCCACCCGGTACGGACCGGAGAGGTCCGCCTCCTCGAAGACCCGGATCTCGATCAGATCGCCGGGCCCGAGCGTGGTGGAGCTCGAGGCCGAGGCCGGGGCCTGGGACACCTCGTCGGCGCGCAAGGTGGCACCGGCGGACCCGCGCGGGCCCTTGCAGCCGGCGGAGAGCGCGAGCGCACAGAGAAGACTGGAGAGGAGTCGGTTTCTGGGCACGAAGGCTGCGGCGCTCAGTAGGTGAAGGTGAGGCGCAAGTATGCCTCGTTCCGCGAGTAGTTCAGCGGCAGCGACGTCGCGTAGTCCGACGACCGCTTGGAGAACACGTAGCCGGCGGAGAGGATGAACCAGCGGGCGATCGCGTAGTCCGGGCCGATGTCGATGCTGAAGAGCTGGTCGTTCTGGCCGCGCCCCTGGGTGAAGGCGATGAGGTCGTAGGCGAAGTTGCCGTGCAGCCCCAGCCGGCCGATGAGGAAGGTCTTGGTGTTGAGGTACACCCGGAAGTCGGTGGCGCTGGCCGCGCCCACCGCGTTGTTCACGTCCCGGAGCACGCCCAGGGTGAGCGCGCTGCTCTCGTTGGGTGTCCAGGTCACTTCGCCCTGGCCGATGAAGGTCGAGGCCGCTCCGTCGAAGCCGATCGCGTAGCCGGCCTTGAGGATGGCCTGGATCCGCGGCGTCACCAGGCCCTGCGCCCCGGCGAGCAGCTTGAGGATCTTTCCCGGGGCCACGACCGAGGCGTCGGGGTGGAAGTAGCTCCGGCCCTCGAAGTTCGACTCGAAGATCAGCGCCGTCTGGGGCAGGAACTTCCAGTGGATGTCCAGGCCGCCGGCGTAGTTCTGGTAGTCGTTGACGCTCGGATCGCTCGGGTTGCCGGGGCAGGTGCCCGGTGGGCAGGGGCCGATCCCCTGGGGGATGCCGCTGTAGGAGCTGAAGAACTCCACCGAGTACTCACCGTGGGGGCGTACCTCGAAGGCCCGTCCGCCGGGGTGGATGGGCGCGGTCAGCCGCAGCTGGTTATAGAGCGAGATGACCGCCACCCCGAGGCCGATGTCCCGCGGCCGGTCGCTCCGGGAGAAGGTGTCCGCCACGTCCAGCTCCACGGCGCCCTCGCGGTTGATCTCCGCGTGCATGTCCGCCCCGGCCTCGCTGCGGGACGGGGCGCTGGTGTCGCTGATCAGGCCCGTGTACCAGACGTAGTCGTAGTAGCCGTTCAGCCCGAACGTGACATCCGTTCCCGGAACGTCCAGCCGGAAGCCGGGCCGGAAGTGCATCAGGATGTCGCCCTTCAGCTCGTAGGCGCCGGCCGGGTTGTTGGGATCGACGGGGACGTAGACCGCCGCCGAGTCGTACCGGCCCTCGAGGTCGAAGTACGGGTGCAGCCGCCCCGGCCCGAAGCGAATGCCGTTGTTGTCACCCAGAGCGCTGGAGACGCTGGTGGTCTGCGCGCGCACCGACACGGCCGCGACGAGCGCGCCAAGCAGAAGAACGCGGGGGGCGTGCGGCGACATGCGTCTCAACCGCTCCGGTCCTCCCAGGTACAGAGTGCTCTCCAATCCGGACGGAAGCTGTCGTGCGTCATAGCATGCAAGCACGCGCCCGCTCCAGGATTCGGGGGGTGGCCAGGCGGCCGAGGTCGCCGCTTCGGGGTGCACGCCCCCCGACTAGAGAATCGGGCTCGCCGGCGGCGGACGGTTCGTCGGCGGGGGCGGGGGCGTCGGGTTCGTCGGGTCCTCTGTTGGCAACCCGCTGGGAACTTCCACCTCCACCGTCAGGTTTTCGTCAGTGCGGAACGCGAGCTGTCCGATGCACTGCTCGGCCTCGTTCCGCAGCTGGTCCACCTTCGTCCTGGCGATGGACACCTTCGAGTACTCGTGCTCGGCGGCCACCGAGTCCTTCTTCGAGACCGCCTCCTGGAGGGCGACGTCGGACTGCTCGGAGATGCGCAGCAGCCCCTTCACCTGGGTCAGCTTCTCGTTGACGCAGTTGAGCTTCACCACGTCCTTGGTCGCCCGTGCCTCCTCGAGCCGGCCGAGCACCTCGCTCAGCACCGAGCGCATGCGGCTGACCGCGGAGGTGGATCGGGTGAGCTTCTCGGGGTCCGGGATGTCCGCCGCCCGCTCCAGGGTGGGGGTGGGAGTCGTCGGCTTGGTCGGGCCCTGCGCGCGAGACGTTCCGCCCCCGAGCAGGAGCAGGGCGGCCACAAGCGGCAGGCGGACGGACGGTCGCATCCTGTTCGAGCGTAGGGAGCCCTGGCGGGGGGTGTCAAACCGTCCGTGCGTACATCCGCGGGCCATCCGCTACCCGGCCGAGGTGAAGAGGAACGGGTACTGCACCGGGACCTCGTCGGGCGGCTTGAAGGGGAAGATCCAGCTCCGCATCAGGCCCTGGATGCAGGCGCCGACCTCGGCGCTCCCCAGGGTGTTCTCCTCGATCCGGATGTCGCCGGCCCGGCCCGCGGGGGTGATGTTGAACCGCACCACCACCTTGCCCTTGAGGCTGGGATTGCGCTTCAGCTCGCGCTCGTAGCAACCGCGGATGGCGCCGAGGCGGTCGCGGATGTACCGGGACAGCGCCGCCCGGTCCACGTCCGCGGAGTCCACCTCCGGAGACGCTGCCGACACCCGTCCCGAGACCTTCACGTCGCCCTTGCCGGCCAGGGCGACCTTGCCGCCGCCCGAGGTGCCGACGTCGCCGATCCCCGCGGTGCGCCCGGCGCCGCCCCCGGCGCGGGCTCCCACCGAGTCGGCGGTGGCGATGCTCACCCCGCGGGCGCCGGCGAGCGCCGCGGCCACGTCTCCCGAGCCGGTGCCGCTGCCGAGCACGTCGGACAGCGCTCCGCTTCCGCCGGCCGAGCCCAGGATCTTCAGCAGGCCCTTGCCGGCCACCTTCTGCTGGAGCACCGCCTTGCGTGCGGTGGCGTCGGCGGGGAGGTCCTTCTTCTTCACGTCCTTCTTGACGTCCTTCTTGTCCTCGACCTGCGCGGTCTGCTCCGACGCCTTGGGCTGCTCGGGCTCGGGCGGCTTCGGGGGCAGCAGCACCCTTGCGAAGCGGTCCGGCAGCTCGTCCAGCGCCAGGTCGTTGTCGGGCGGCTTGGGGCTGAGAATGATGCACGCCGCCCCGGCGAAGTGGAGGAAGAGCGAGGCGGCGAGGATTCCGAAGAACAGGTGGTCGATGCTCCGCCACACCGTCCCTCGCACCTCGGCCGGCAGCTCGATGCGCGCCGGCTCCGGGGGCGGGCTGACAAACTGGAAGAGCAGCGTCACCTCGCCAAGCGAGATCTTGCCCCTCGCGGACTCGTCGAGCGGCAGTGCCCAGACGCTGCCCCGCCGCTGCACCAGGCCCTTGCTCTTCAGGCCCGCGAAGTCGAGGTCGCCGGCCTTGTTCCTCACCCGGCCGTTCATCCGGTCGGTGAAGAGCAACGTGTACTGCCCGGCCCTGTGCTCGAACACCGGGAAGGTGGCGGGCAGCTCGCTGGCCGGGATGACGAAGGTGTTCGTCCCGTCCTGCCCGACGGTGACCGCGCCCGGGTGACGGATCTGGCGCTCCTCGATGATCTTCCCGTCGCGGATCACCCCCACGCGGAGGATCTTGGCGCTGCTCGAGGCAGGCTTGGACATGGGCCGGGCAGGTGCTCTCACGGGCTAGAACGGATCCTTCTGCGCGCTCTTCTCGATCTTCGGCACGAAGCTCTCGGACTTCTGCAGCTCGTCGAAGTTCAGGCTGGAGCGGGGAAGCACGTAGAACGCTTCCGGTTTCTGGATGCGGCCCTCGACGGTGAGGGTGTCGAGCTTGATGACCTTCTTGCCAGCCGAGCGCGCCGCCGGCTTGCTCGCTGCGGCCGCGCGCACGTCCGCCCGGGCCTGCCTGGCCGTCGCCGCGGCGCGATCGGCCTCCTTCTGCGCGGCCGAGGCGTCCGGCTGCGCGCGGGCAGGGGCGGCCACGGCGAGCGCCGCGCAGGCCACGAGCGCTGGGAGGACGGGGCGTGTCACGGGGTCTTCAGCTTACCGCGAGAGCTCTTCTTCTTGCTCGTTTGTGGTTGCGGCTGGGCGGGGGCGGTGGGCGCCTCCGCGGCCTTGGGCGCCTCGGCCGCCGCAGCCGGGGCCTTCGCCGCGGCCTCGGCCTGCTTCTTCGCCTCGGCCTCCTTCTCGGCCTTGCGCAGCTGGTCCTTCTTCTCCCGCTCGCGGCGGCGCTGCTCCCGGTCGATGCCCTTCGCCGCGTCCTTGAGGTACTGCTCGACCCGGTCGTCCGACCCGCCCTTCTCCTTGTAGGTGGTGAAGTAGGCGATGGCCTTGTGGTAGCGGTCGATGGTGTCCATCCCCGGAACGTCGGAGTCCAGGTGGAGGATGGCGAGGTTGTAGTAGGTGTCGGCCAGGGTGGGGTCGGCAGCGACAACCTTCTCGTACTCCTCCCTGGCCTTCGCCAGCTCGAGCTTGCCCCGGTAGGCGTTGCCGAGGTTCATCCGCGCCGGCAGCAGCTGGGGCGCCGCGCTGACCGCCAGCTCGAGCTCCTTCACCGCGCCGTCGTAGTCGCCGCTCTCCACCAGCATTGCCCCGAAGTTGCTGTGCGCCTCGGCGAAGTCCGGCCGGAGCGAGGCGGCGGTCTTGAACGACTCGAGCGCCGCGGTCCGCTGCTTGAGCTTCAGGAGCACGGTGCCCAGCGCGTTGTGGGTCACCGGGTCCTTGGGATCCACGGCGCGGGCGTTCTCCAGCACCAGCCGGCACAGCTCGTACTTCCCCTGCCGGTAGTACCCCTGGGCGAGCAGCTGCATCGCCCGGACGTTCTGCTCCTCGGCCTTGAGGACCTTCTTCGCCTCGGCCTCGGCCTCCGGGAGCCGGCCGGTCTCCAGCAGCACCCAGGTGAGCGCGTTGCGAGCGCCGAGCGCCGTGGGCGCCTCCTGGACCCGTCCGCGGAGCAGGGCCTCGGCCTCGCTCGCCCGCTTGGTGCGGACCAGGAGCCGGGCCAGGAAGTCCCACGACTCGGGGGGGTCGGGGGTGGTCTGCGCCGCCCGCCGGTAGCTCGCCTCGGCCTCCTTCAGGTCTCCCTTCCGTTCGGCGAGGACGCCCAGGTTCACCCAGGCGGTGCCGGCGTTGGGGTTCCGCTGGACGACGTCCTGGAAGGTCCGGCGCGCGCCGTCGAGGTCGCCGCCGCGGCCCTGGGCGATGCCGCGCTCGATGGCCGCCTGGGTGTCGGCGTCGAGCGGGCCGCCCTGGCCTCTCGCCGCGCCTTCCTGGACCTCGGGGGTGACGGCGGTGGAGGTGGTGAGCGGCCGGGGCGGAGGCGCGGCCACCGGTGCATGGCCGCAGGCGGCGACCCCGACCGCGGCGAGCAGCACAAGGAGCAGGCCCCTCACGACCCACCCCCGGCGACCGGAGCTGCGGGGGCCCCGGGCTTGGCCGGAGTGGTGGCTCCCGGCTTCGGCGCCGCCTTGGTGCTGACCAGACCATCGGGCCATGTGACATCAACGGCGATGGCCGGCTTTGGATCTTTCAGCACCGGGTACTCCTTGGGCCGGTACCGGTTGAGCGCCTCGAGGGTCTTCTTGGTCCACTCGTTGCTGATGCGGTTCTTCCGTGCCTGCTCCAGCGTCGCGGCGTAGCTCTCCACCGCCTTGTCCTCCAGCGCCGCGGTCTGCTGCTGGAGGAGGTCCTGGTAGGCGGCCACCGCCTCGTCGCCCAGCCGCTTGACGTCCGGAGGCACCGGGGTCTCGTTGATGGTCGCCCCGAAGCGCTCCAGCACGTAGCCCTGGCGGTAGAGCGCCGCCAGGGTCCACTCCAGCCGCTTGTACTTGAAGACCTCGGCGTAGCTGGCCTGCACCTTCTTCACCCCGGCGCGCTTGAGGGTGAAGCTCTGCTCCAGGGCCTTGCCCCGGCCGCCGATCTTCAGCTTGTCGAAATCTCGGAGCTCCTGCTCGGCCACCATGAAGCGGGCCTCGGCGGCGGCGTCGGCGCCCTGGAGCGCGGCGTCGGCCTTGAGGCCCCTCCGATCGAACTCCCGGGCCGCGGTCTCCCAGGACCGGCGGGCATCCTTGGGGCTGCCGGACTTCGCGTAGGCGTCGCCGAGCTTCTTGTGCGCCTCGACCACCAGCTCGCCCTGGTTGGCCTTGCCGCCGAACCGGCGGACGAATTCGTTCAGCGCCTTGACCTCGTTCCGGGTGTCGCCCTGCTTCTCGTAGACCAGCGCCGCGCGGTACTGGTTCTTCGGCGCGTCCTCGGCCCTGGGGAACATGTCGGCGTAGCGGGCGTACGCCGCGGCGGCCTGCGGGTACTTCTGCTGGCCCTCGAGCAGGCGGGCGGCGTTGTACAGCGCGGCCTCGCGGTCCTTGCTCGCCGGGTACTCCTTCACCAGCCGCTCGTAGCTGCCGACCGCGCGGTCGAAGTCGTAGGAGTTCTCCTGGTTCACCGCGACCCGGAAGAGAGCGGCGTCGGCCAGCTTGCTCCTCGGGTACTCCTTGAAGATGCGCTCGTAGAGCTTGAGCGCGCTCTCGAAGCGGTGGTCCTTCTCGTAGCAGACCGCGGCGTTGTTCAGCGCCTTGTCGGCGAACTCGTGCTTCGGCTCCTCGTCCACCAGCTGGATGTACTTCTTCGCCGCCTCGTCCCAGGCGCCCTGGGCCATCAGCTCGTCGGCGAGCTTGAACCGGCCGGCGAGCTTGAACTTGACCAGGTCCTTGTACAGCTCGCTCTTGGGGTCGATGACGTCGGTGTTCTGGGCCAGCCGGGCCGAGACCTCCTCTACGCTCCGCCAGTCCTTGTCGATGAGGAAGGTCTCCACCGTGAGGTTGGTGGCGTACTTGCTGACCTCGCTCCTGGGGTAGCTCTTGATGATGTTCTCGAACCGGGCCCTGGCGTCCGGGAACTGGTTGTGGGCGTACAGCAGCTCGGCGGCCTTGTAGGCCACCCCGGGCGCCCGCTCGTCGGTCGGTGACAGCTGCACGAAGGCGTCGGTGGCGGCGATCAGCGACTGCTCCTCCGCTGAGAGCGGGATGCCCTGCGGCTTGTCGCCCTCGGGCCGGTCCTTGCTCCGCAGCACCGGGTACTTCGCCAGCTTCTTCTGCTCTTGCAGCTGCTCGACCAGCTTGCTCCAGGCGAGCACCGCGCCGTAGGCCGCGTCCTTCCGGTACTTGTCGTCCGCGCCGGTGTCGCGGATGGCGTCGTAGTTCTTCGCCGCCTTGGCGAACTGCAGCGAGTTGTACTGGCACTCGGCGGCGAAGAACTGCACCTCGTACGCCGCCTTGCTCCGGGGGAAGCGGGCCAGATACCCCTCGTAGCCCTTGGCCGCGGACTCGAACATCTTCCTCGCCGTCTCGAGCTTCCCCTGCTGCTTGAGCGCCAGCGCCTGCTGGTGGTGGTACACCGCGCTGCCGTAGAGGTTCTTCTCCGCCATCTCCTGGGTGGCGGCGAGGACCTCGGGGTCGTTCTTGTGCTTCTCGTACCAGGGCGTGCCCGGGGCGTAGGCGTTGGCCAGGGCCTCGGACTCGGCGAAGGCCTCGTTCAGCTTCCGGTCACGCTCGTAGGCCTGGACGATCTTCTGCTGGAGCTTGGGCGCGTCGTCGGCCAGTGGGTCCCTCTGCAGCGCCAGCCGGTAGGCGGCGATGGCGTCGGTGTGGCGCGTCTGGTCGAAGTAGACGTCGCCCATCCGCCGGTAGACCTCGGCCTCGTATGGCCGGCCGCCCATCCTGGCGAAGGTGGCCTTGGCCTTCTCCACCGACCCCCACTTCTCGTCGGCGAAGCTGATCGCCGTGTACTGCACGGCCTCGCCGCGGAGGTCGCCGGTGGCCTTGCCGTCCTTCTTCACCCCGGTCTTGTCGTAGTGGTCGACCAGCTGGAGGAAGCGCTGCACCGCGGGCTCGAAGCGGTCCTGGCGGTAGTAGGTCCACCCCAGCTTGTAGAGCGACTTGTCGTAGAGCGGGCTCTGGGTGTCCTTGATCGCGTTCTCGTACGCAACCGCGGCCCGGGGGAGCGCCTCCGGGTCGTCGTAGTCGTCGAAGTAGTACTCGCCGATGCGGACCCAGGCCTCGGTGACGAACTTGCTCTTCGGGTAGTCCTCGATGACGTCGCGGTACGCCTGCTGTGCGCCCTCGAAGTCGTTCTGCTTCTCCAGGCAGTAGCCGAGCAGGTAGGTGGTGGCGTCGTTGAACTTGAACCTGGGGAAGCGCTCCAGCAGCTGCCGGTAGAGGCCGATCGACTGGCGGAAATCCACCGCCGGCTCGGGCGGAGGCGGGGTGTTGCTGGAGGGGTCCACCCGCTTCAGCTGCTCCTCGTAAGCGCGCATCGCCACCGCGTGATCGTCCGCGCTGCGCTCGTAGTAGAGCTCGGCCAGCCGGAACATGACGTCCGGGGTGTAGCGGGGTTCGTCCGGGTAGCGCTGCAGGAACTCCTCGAACTGGGCGATGGCGTCGAGCCGGTCCTTCCGCTCGTTCACCTCCAGGTCGCGGATGGCCTTCTCGTAGCTGGCGGCGAGGTCGCTGCGCTTCTCCTCGTACTTCTTCTCCACCAGCAGCTGCACGTCGCGCTTGAAGTCGCGCGACTCGTCCTCGTACGAGCGGAGCATGTCTTGAAGCTCGTCCAGCTGCTTCTGCTCCTCGGGGGTGCGCCCCGTCCCCGCCAGGCTCAGGCTGGGCTTCTGGGCGGGCTGCACGTCCTGCTTCTCCGGCGTGGCGGTGGCTGCCGCCGCGTCGGCCGGAGCAGGCGCGGGCTTGGCCGGGGGCGGAGCCTTCTTGCCCGCCGGGGGCTTGGGCTTGCCCTTGGCCTTGGTGCTGGTGGATGCCGGGCTCGCCGCGAGCGCCAGGGCGATGAGGAGGTGGCCCAGCATCAGTCCACGTCCTTGAGCACCGGCCGGAAGTCCTCGTCCAGCGCCCGCAGCTCCTCCTCCTTCTGCGAGGCGACCTTCTGGATGGAGGTGGTCTGGGTCTGCTTCCGGGTGAAGGCGCTGTCCACCACTCCCACGTCGGCCTTGAGGACGAGATCGTAGAACTGCCGCCTCACCCGGCGGAAGCTGTCGTAGGCCATGCGGCCCACCAGCTGCTGGGCGTCACCGGAGACGTTGCCCACGTCCCTGCCGTAGCCCTCGAGCAGCTTCGACTCGGCCACCACCTTCTCGCGGATCTCCTCGCCCTTCAGCCGGACGCGCTCCCGGAGCCCCGACTGCGCGGTGGCGGTCCGCTGCTGGAGGGCGCCGATCTGGGTGCGCAGATCGCGGGTGCGGGCGAGGAACTGCGTGCCCTCGCCGCTCACCCGCGGCTCCACCCCGGAGAGGATGCCGCGCATCGACGAGCTGGCCTGCGCCATCTCCTGGCGGATGCCCTCCTCGCCGCTGATGGTGGTGTCCACCAGCCCACGCTGGGCGACCAGCTCGCCGCGGAGCCTGGAGACCTCCTGCTCCAGCGCCTGGAGCGAGCGCTGCTCGGACATCAGCCGCTCGGTGAACTGCTTCTCGTCCTCCGGCCCGTCGCGTCTCTGGTTGCGGGTGTCCGCCACCCACTTCTGCGTGGCGACCAGCATCGCGGTCATGCTCTGCAGCTCGGTGCCCAGCCGGAACGCCTCGCGGTCCATGGCGTCCATCCGCCCCTGCATCCTGGTGCGGCGGGCGGTGACCTCCGCGGGGGTGGCAGGCAGCGCCCCGAGCCGGGCGCGGCCGCTGGCGAGGTTGGCCTGGATGCGGCCCAGCTCCAGCCGCTCCTCGTGGGTGAGCACCGGGTCCAGCGCCTCGACCTCGGCGGAGTCGAGCGTGGCCTCGGCGGAGGCCAGCCCGTTGGCCACCGCCTCGGCGCGGGTGGTGCCTTCTTGAAGGGAGGGGAAGGCCTCCGCGCCGCGCTCGTCCAGGGCCTTGAGGATGCGCTCGGCGATGGCCCGGCTGTCGGTGACGCCCTTCTTCCCGCCCTCGAGCGCGCCCACCACCCGCAGCGCCTGGCCCACGTCCTCCTGGGCGCTGGCCCACTTCAGCGCCAGCGGAGGGAGGAGGGTGTTCACGTCCAGGGCCTTCTCGTTCCGGGCAAGCAGGTTGTCGAAGTAGGCGATGGGATCCTTCTGCACCGCGAGCATCCGGTCGATCTCGTCGCGCACCGGGGCGTAGGTGCTGATCACCCCGTTGTAGGTCTCGGTGGCCTCCTTGTACTTCTTGAGCTTGAGCAGCAGGTGTCCCTGGAGGATCTGCGCCTCGGGGGCGAGCGGCGAGTCGGGGGCGACGAGGAGAAGGATGTCGGTCGCGTTGCGGGCGCCGGCCCAGTCCTCGGAGCGCACCTTGGCCCAGGCCATCTCGTAGAGCGCCTCGGGGAACGCCGGCGACTCCTGGCTGATGGCCTGGTACTCGTCGACCGCCTCGGGCAGGTGGCCGGTCTCGATCAGGAGCCTGGCCATTCCCAGGTGCGCCAGCTCGACGATGCGCAGCTCGCGCTCGTCGGCGGGCTTGCTCTTCGCCACCTCGCCGAAGCGGGCCATGGCGCCTTCGTAGTCCTGGGCCTGCACCCGGAGGACCCCGAGGAAGTAGAGGCTCGGCAGGCGGAAGCGGTTGCCCTCCCCGGTGAGCGGGGTGAAGGCCTCGGCGGCCCGGCGTTGCCGCTCGGCGGCCGGCAGGTCGGTCCTCCGGGCCAGCCACTTGGCGTGGACGTAGGCGATGTCGGCCGGGAGCTGCCCGTCCGGGCCGCGGGCCCTCGCCAGGTACGGCTCGAGGTCGCCCCAGTCGTTCAGCTTCGAGCCGACGTCCAGGTAGCGGCTCAGCGCCTCGCGGTAGCGCGGGGTGTCCTGTTGGAGCAGCTCGCGCAGGTAGAGCCGGGAGCTGCCGTAGCTCTGCTGCTGGTAGAGCGCGTCGGCCAGGTACCAGAGCGCGTCGGGGCGCCGGGAGTTCCGGTCGAAGGCCTTGTCCGCCAGCAGGTCGTAGAAGAGCACCGAGGCGGTGGGCCAGTCCTGGAGGAGGTACTGGATCTCTCCGTCGGAGAAGCGCCGCTCCAGCACCACCTCGTTCGAGGGGTCCGCCCGGGCCAGGTACTGCGTCTCGACCACCCCCAGGTTCTCGGTGGCGTTGCGGAGCTGGGCCGCCACCTGGTCCAGCTTGGCGGCGGTGGACGACGACACCCGGACGTCGCCGGCGAGGGCAGGCGTCACCACGAGGAGCAGCGCGGGGAGCGCCGCGGCCCTGGTGGGGTTCACTTCGTCTCCTTTTGCTCCGCCTGCGCGGAGGTGGGCTTGGGCGCCACCTCTCGGTTGACCTCGACGTCGTAGCGGACCGCCGGACGGTCCTTCAGCTCGGTGGTGATGCCGCCCTTCTCGTAGCCCACCACCTTGACCGTGGTGACCTTCCCCGGCTCGGAGGTGAAGGTGTAGCTGGAGCTGACGGTGAACTTGTAGCCCTCGAGGTAGCTGAAGACGCCGAAGCCCCTGCCCCGGTAGACCAGCCGCACCGCGACCTGGTGCTGGCCGGGCACGATGCGCCCGTTGAAGATCTCGAACTCCGGCCGCTTGGAGAGGTCCCCGTCCTTGTCGGTGCGGGTGAGGATGGGCGCGCCGTCGAGCGCGTAGGCGACCGACTCGAGGGCGAAGCTGCCGCCCATGTCGTTCTTGTGCACCAGCACCGCCCGGGCGCCGGACGACAGGTCACCGCCGAGCACCGTCTCTTGCAGGAGCAGCAGCCGCGCCTTGGTGCGGTAGATCTTCTCCTTGAGGTCCACCACCTGCTCCTCCAGCGTCTTCACCCGCGTCTGGAACGCCTCGTCCGAGGTGACCGGGGGGAGCGAAGCGTCCGAGGGGCTGGCCTTTGCCGGGGGAGGGGGCGCGGCGGTGGGTCCGGGCCTCGCCGGGGCCGTGGCCGGCGGGGGGGTGGCCTGGAGCGACTTGTCCCCGGTGCGCATCGGAGCCATCTCCCCGGCCCCCGCCGCGGGATCGGCGCGGGAGTCGGGCAGCGCGGGGAGCGGCTCGCTGGACTGGGCGCGGACCGTGACGCTGGCGAGCACTGTGAGGACGGCGAGAAGTGCGGGCTGACCTAGGCGCAAGGACGGCTCCCGGCGGCGGAAAAACCTGTGTCTTTACATACCACGGACGCGCCGGACGACCCCCTTGTCCAACGGTCCGAAGCCGTTCCTGCCTACCCGCCCTTTTTCAGCTCGGTGAGGACGAGCTTGGCCACGGCCTTCAATGTGTCGAAGACTCCTACCCCGGTGGGGGCGACGGCCTGGAACTCGGGGACGGACTTGGGATTGAGCGAGGCCCGGAGCTCCTCCACCGCCACCGCGTTGGGGAGGTCTCGCTTGTTGTACTGCACCACGTTGGGGATGCGGTTGAGGTCGTAGCCCTGCTCGCCGAGGTTGGTGCGGAGGTTCTCGAACGACTCCATGTTCGCCTCCATGCGCTCCACCTGGCTGTCGGCGACGAAGACCACGCCGTCCACCCCCTTGAGGATCAGCTTCCGGCTGGCGTCGTAGAAGACCTGCCCGGGCACGGTATAGAGGTGGAACCGGGTCTTGAACCCGCGGATCTCGCCGAGCGACAGCGGGAGGAAGTCGAAGAAGAGGGTGCGGTCGGTCTCGGTGCTGAGGCTGATCAGCTTGCCCTTCGTCTCGGGGTTGGTCTTGTTGTAGATGTACTGGAGGTTGGTCGTCTTCCCGCACAGACCGGGTCCATAATAGACGATCTTGCAGTTGATCTCGCGGGATGAGTAATTGATGAAGGACATTTCCTGACCTGGGGGTCTGTCACTCGCTGAAGAGGTTGTCGATGTCGTCGTCGGAGATCTCGGCGAAGGGCGACGCCATCCCTCCGGGCTCTGCGGTCTTCTTCACCAGCGCCTCGAAGATCTTCCCGAGCTCGTCGGAGGCCTTCTTCACCCGCAGCCGCACCAGCCCCAGCGAGGTGCGGGTGTCGAAGATGACGACCAGCACCACCCGGCTCCCGACGATGGTCATGTAGAGCGACTCGCGCGCTCCCTCGTGGATCTGGTTGGGGAACTCGTTCTCCCCGATCAGCTTCGCCAGCCCGCCCATGGCCGCGACGTTGCCGGCGGTGAGCGAGGCCAGCGAGGTGGTGTCGATGTTCTGGGTCTGGCCGGAGGCGGAGATCAGCTGTCCGTTCTTGTCGACGATGAAGACGACCTTGGCGTTGGCGTCCTTGGTCAGGCGATCGCAGACGGCGTTGATGCGATTGTACTCCTCGTCATACATCACCAGTTGCGTGCCCATGGGCGTGAGATGTCCCCTTCGGCCGAGGAATCGACCCGGGTTTTCTGAGGGATTCCGCGTCAGTTCGCGCCGCCGCGCCCTCGTCCGGACGGCTCGACGGTAGCAGGCAGCAAAGCCGTGCGGCAAGGATTGGCGCCCGGGGCCGCTGGGGAGCGCTTGCGCGCGCGCCCCTGCTCTGGGAAAGCCGCCGACCACATGATCCTACCCGCCGCGACCGTCCTGCTCCTGCTCGCCCAGCCGCAATCCGCCGCGCCGGCCCGGGCCGATGCCGGGGCGCCCCGTCTCTCCTCGATCGCCGTCGAGCCCGCTCCCGGACTGCCCCGGGTCCTGGTGAGCGGGGTGCCTCAGGTGCCGGCGGACTTCGACGCCTGGCTCGCGCCCTACAACGAGGCCCGCTCGGCGCTCCTGGCCGACCCCGGGGAGGACGGGAAGGCGCTGCTGATCCTCACCCGGTTCGGCTCGGTGAACCAGATACATCGGATCACCGCGCCGCTGGGGATGCGGGAGCAGCTCACCTTCGGCAAGGAACCGGTGGCGAAGGCCCGCTGGCTTCCCGGTGACCCGCGGGTGGTGTTCTTCCTCCAGGACACCGGAGGAGGCGAGTACTTCCAGCTGTACCGGCTCGACGTCCGCAGCGGACAACGGCAGATCCTCACCGACGGGAAGAGCCGGCACGAGACCTTCACCGTGTCCCGCGACGGCCGGCGTCTGGCGTACTCCGGCACCGGGCGCAACGGCTCCGACACCGACGTCTACCTGGCGGACGTGGCCAGCCCGAGCACGGCGCGGCGGGTGACCGAGGAGACGGGGACCTGGGTTCCGATCGACTTCTCCCCGGACGGCGAGCGCCTGCTCGTGCAGCAACGGCGGGCCATCGACGACGCCGACCTCTGGGTCCTCGACCTGGGCACCCGGCAGCGGACGCGGGTGACGCCGGATCCGGCGCAGGCGGGGGAGGCCTCGGTGCGGCACGCGGCCTACTCTGGCGACGGAAGGTCGATCTACCTGGTCACCGACCGGGGCACCGACGTCGCCCAGCTCTTCCGGGTGGATGCCGCCCGGCCCGACGCGCGGTGGACGCCGCTGACCGCGGACCTCCGCTGGGACGTGGAGGCGCTGGCGGTGGCCCGGGACGGGACGGTGGCCTTCGCCACCAACGAGGACGGCTACAGCAAGCTCTATCTGCTGAAGCCGGGCCTCGCCAAGCGCACCGCGATCTCCGTCCCTCCGGGGGTGATCGGCGAGATGCGCTTTCCGACCCGGACCTCGGACGTGCTGACCTTCGCCATCGACACCCCTACCTCGCCGAGCGACGTGTGGCAGGTGGCGGTGAAGAGCGGCAAGCCGCTGCGCTGGACCCGCAGCGAGGTCGGGGGGATGGACGCCTCGCACTTCGTGGCCCCCGAGCTGGTCCGCTACCCGTCGACCGGAGGCGTGTCCGTGCCGGCCTTCCTCTACCGGCCGCCGGGACTCCGGCCGGGTGCCCGCGCCCCGGTGGTGGTGGCCTGGCACGGCGGGCCCGAGGCGCAGGAGCGGCCGAGGTTCAGCGCCCCCGTCCAGGCGATGCTCGACCTCGGGCTGGCGGTGCTGCATCCCAACGTGCGCGGCTCGGACGGATACGGCAAGGCGTACCTCGCGAGCGACGACGGGGTGAAGCGCGAGGAGGCGCTGAAGGACATCGGGGCGACGCTGGACTTCATCGGCCGCCAGGCGGACCTCGACCCGGCGCGGGTGGCGGCCTATGGCGGGAGCTACGGCGGGTACATGACTTTGGCCTCGGTGGCCTTCTACCCCGAGCGGTTCCGGGCGGCGGTGGACGTGGTCGGGCTCTCCAGCCTCCCCACCTTCCTGAACAGCACTGCCCCCTACCGGAGGGACCTCCGCCGCGCCGAGTACGGCGACGAGCGGGTGGCCGAGGTCCGCGCGATCCAGGAGCGGATCTCGCCGCTCTACTCGGCGGGGAAGATCCGCGCCTCGATGTACGTGCTCCAGGGGAAGAACGACCCGCGGGTGCCGCAGAGCGAGGCCGAGCAGATCGTCCGCGCGGTGCGCGACCAGGGCAAGCCGGTGTGGTACCTCCTGGCGCTGGACGAGGGCCACGGGTTCAAGAAGAAGGAGACCCGCGACTACGCCAACGCCACGATGCTCTTCTTCCTCCGGGAGCAGCTGGTGGGCGGGGGCGCGGGTCCGGCGGGAGGCCGATGAGCACCGAGCGCGCGGACGTGGTGGTGGTGGGGGCAGGGCACAACGGCCTGGTGGCGGCGACCTTGCTCGCCCGCGCCGGGCTGTCGGTGCTGGTGGTGGAGGAGAAGGACACCGTGGGGGGCGCGGCGAAGACCGAGACGCCGTTCGCCCGGGCGCCGGAGCTGCGGACCTCCACCGGCGCCTATCTCCTCGGGCTGATGCCGCCGGAGCTGATGCGGACCTTGGGCCTCGAGCTGCCGCTGCTGCGCCGGGACCCGCACTACTTCTTGCCCACCACCGGCGAGCGCTACCTCCTCTTCGGCTCCGACCAGGCGGCGATGAAGGCGCAGTTCACCTCCTTCTTCTCCGAGGCGGACTGGCGGGCGAACCAGCGGCTGCAAGAGGAGATCGGCCAGCTGCGCGAGGACGTCGCCCCCACCTGGCTGGAGGAGCCGCTCAGCATCGAGGAGACCGCCGAACGGTACGTGCGGCCGGCGCTGCGGGCGACCTTCATCGGCCTGTGCCGGGGGCCGGTGGGGCGGTACCTGGACCGGTTCGAGTTCCGGAGCGACCTGCTCCGGGCGATGTACGCGGTGACCGATGGCTTCAGCGGGCTCACCGGGACCTGGGACACCCCGGGGAGCGGGATGAACTTCCTGGTCCACAACATGTGCCGGCTCCCCGGGGCGGAGGGGACGTGGATGATCGTCCGCGGGGGGATGGGCACGGTGACCACGCGGCTGGCCGAGCTGGCACGGGCCGCGGGGACGCGAATCCTCACCAGGGAGCGGGTGTCCCGCATCGCGGTGGGCGCAGGCGGTGTGGAGGCGGTGCACTGCGCCTCGGGCCGCGAGGTGCGGACAGGGGTCGCGGTGGTGAACGCCGACCCGTTCCGGATGCGCGATCTGGTGGGCGCGGCGCGCTTTCCCGCCTCGTGGAACGCGCGGGTGGACGCGTACCGGCGCACCGGCACCACCTTGAAGGTGAACCTGGCCCTCGAGGGGCTGCCGCGCTTCCGCTGCCTGCCGGAGGACCGCGGGCAGTTCGGCTCGACGATGCACCTGCTCCCGGACGAGGGCGAGGTGATGGCGTCCTTGACCCGGAGCTTCGCCGACGTCCAGGCCGGAAGGCTGCCCGAGTTCCCGACCATCGAGTGGTACATCCACACCACGGTGGACCCCTCGATGCGGGACGCGGCCGGACACCACAACTCGGCGCTCTTCGTGCAATGGGTGCCGCACACGCTCTCCGGGACGACCTGGGAGGCGGAGGAGGAGCGGTACGTGCGCCACCTCCTGTCGATCTGCGATCGCTTCGCTCCGGGGACGAGCGGGCTGGTGGTGGACACCTTCCCCTTGCACCCGCGGAAGATCGAGGCGCACTTCGGCATCACCGGGGGTCACATCCACCACGTGGACAACACGTTCGGGTTCTCGGACCGTCTGCCGTACGCGCAGCCGGTGGCCGGGCTGTACGCGGCGAGCGCGGGCTGTCACCCGGCGGGCTCGGTCATCGGCGCGGCGGGGCACAACGCGGCGCGCCGGGTGCTCCGGGATCTGGGGCGGGCCTGAGCAGAAGACCGATGCCGGTGGCGCGGGGAGCGCGGGCGGCGTAAGCCTCGGGCCGTTGCCCCCTCAGGAGGCGCCCATGCGTCGATGGTCGTTGCTGGTGCTGGCGCTGGCCGGCTGTGCCCACGCCCCCCCGGCGGAGTCGGCGGCGCCGGGATGGAAGCTGCTCAACGCGACCTCGGGGACGGACGAGATGCAGGTCCGGAGCGACACCCGTCTCCGCCGGGCGACGGTGACCGATGCCGCCGCGCGCGGCCCGGACCTCGACCTCAAGCGAGTGGAGGGGAAGCTGCAGGGGACGACGCGCATCGAGTATCCGGTGGAGCTCACGGTGAAGGGCATGACCATCACCGGGCGGGTGGCCGGGGACAGCTGGGACCTCCGGCTGGAGCAGGACGGAACCGAGATGCGCGCCACCGGGCTGGTTGCCGGGGAACCGTCGACCTTCTGGTTGAGCCCGGCGCGCATCCGCGGGTCGATGGGCTCCTGCCGCTTCGACGTGGTGTGGTCGGCGGCGAACTACGCCGGTAGCCGGACGTGCGGCCCCACGAGTGACGTGGTGCAGCTGCAGTTCCCGGCGTCGCTCGGGACGTGGAGCGACCCCGAGGTGGCGGCGTTGCTGGCGATCATCACCCAGCGCTAGCGAGGCTCAGGGCGGCAGTCCGCCGCGGCTGGTGGCGACCAGCTCGTACTCCCGGGTCTCGACGTCGGTGAGGAGCCGCGACTGGAGCACCCGGGCGAACTGCACCGATCCCCCGGCGGTGCGCTGGTGCTCGGCGGCGTCGGGGTCGTCGGCGGTGATGAGGGTGACGTAGACGTTGGGGTTCCGGCGATCGCGGTACGTGGTCCAGGAGGAGTCCTCGAGCTCGAGCCCCACGTAGAGGGCGAACTCGCGCATCGCCCGCTCGACCTCGTCCCGCGCGTCGGGGCGAACCGCGAACCGGGCAATCTTGAAGACTGGCATGAGGCCGGGGATTCTCACGCCCGGGCCCCTGGCGCATACCCTCCTTGCTGTCTCCGGGAGCTTCCCCGCAGGGAACCGAGATCCGCGAGGCCCAGGTCCGGGTCACCTCGGGCTGGCGGGCGGGCGCGGGGTGTGCTCACCTCAGAAGGGTTCCGGGGCGGCCGTTCCTGGGCGGCCCGAGGGGGGAGCGGATGAAGAACCTGGTCCTTCGCGCGGTCGCTCTGGCGGTGCTCGCGCTCGCGGGCTGCTCGACGAAGACCGAGGGGCAGCCACGCCCCATCGCCTCCGCCGGGAGCGACCAGACCCGGTGGAAGGGCGATCGGGTGGTGCTCGACGGGAGCAAGAGCCAGTCGGTCGCCGGTCACGGCTTGACCTACCGCTGGACCCAGACGACCGGAGCGACGGTGATGCTGGCGGACGGTGACAGCTCGAACCCGAGCTTCACTGCCCCACGGGTGACGGGCACGCTCGCCTTCAGCCTGGTGGTGGTGGAGAGCGGGGTCGAATCGACTCCGTCCGTGGTGCACGTCCAGGTCCAGAACCGCGCGCCCTTCGCCGACGCCGGAGCGGACCTGGCTGCCGCTCGGGGATCCACGGTGACCCTGAGCGGCTGGGGAAGCATCGACCCCGACGGAGATCCACTCGTCGCCACCTGGACCCAGGTCTCCGGGCCGGCGGTGGCGCTGGTGGACCTCGGTGACGGGACGGCCCGCTTCAAGGCGCCGGATGTCCCGGCCGAGCTGCAGTTCCAGCTCACCATCACCGACGGGGAGGCCTCGCCGGCGACGGACCGGGTGAAGGTGACGGTGTACGGCCCGGGGCAGGACGTGCCGCCGACGGCATTCGCCGGGCCGGACCAGGAGGTGTCGAGGAACGCCATGGTGACCCTCCACGGCGCGGCGAACGACCCGGACTCGGTGGCCCTCACCTTCGCCTGGACACAGGTGTCCGGCCCGTCGGTCTCCCTCACCGGGGCGGACGGGCCGAACCCGTCCTTCAAGGCGCCGGCGGAGGCCGCGGACCTGCGCTTCACGCTCTCGGTGAGCGACGGCATCGCCACCGGGAGCGACGATGTCTGGGTGCACGTCCGGAACCAGGCCCCGGTGGTGGGCGCCATCGCCATCGCCCCGCCGCTGCCGCGGACGCAGGACGACCTGACGCTCCAGGTCTCGGCGAGCGATCCCGACGGAGATCCGCTGACCGTGACCCAGCGCTGGCGGCGGAACGGGTCCCTGGTCTCCGGACAGACCGGGACGACGTTCCCCAACGCGCTCACCACCCGCGGAGATCGGATCGAGGTCGAGGTGACGGCGAGCGACGGTCAGCTCCAGACCTTCGTCGACGCGGGCGTCACCATCCAGGACAGCCCGGCTGTCCTGACTGCGTCCGCTCCGACCTCGGTCGATTCGGGAACGCTGGTGAGCTTCCAGGTGGACACGAGCGACCCGGACGGGGATCCGGTCGGCTCGCCCGTGCTGCTCCACGGTCCATACGGGATGGCGCTGTCCGATGCTGGGACGGTGACCTGGAAGGCGGAGCTCCCGCTCTTCGAGCAGGCGCTGGACGTGCACTGGGCGGTGGGCATCGCGGGAACGGACCCCGGCCTGACGGGAACCATCCGCGTGCACGACGCGAACAGGCCGTCGGCCCTGCTGCGGAGCGGCTTCGAGATCCCCGGCGGACGGGCCGGGCTCCGGGTGCTGGACCTCGACGGCGACGGCGTGGCCGAGGCGCTGATCGCCGGGCGAACCGGTCTGTACGCCTTCGGCAAGACCGATGCGGGCTTCGCCCAGGAGTGGATGCAGCCGTTTCCCCCTGGGGCCGGCGGGGTGAGCGCCGTGGCGGCGGCGGACCTGGACGGTGACCGGCGGCCGGAGATTGCCTTCTCCACCGGGCAGATCCTCGTGCTGCTGGACGGGCGCACCCGGCGAGAGCTGGCCCGGCTGGACCTCGGCAGCGGGTCTCGCTGCGCCGACCTGGCGATGGCCGATCTGGATCGGGATGGGACGATCGAGCTCGTCTGTCTCGACGCCACCTCCGACCCCTTCAACGCCGCGAGCGCCCGGCTCCGCGTGCTCGACGCGCTGACCCTCACCCCGCGCTGGGAGACGCCCCAGCTCGGGCTCGGGACGTCGCTGGCGGTGGGGAACGTGGACGCCGACCCCGCGCTGGAGCTGGTGACCGCGGGCGGGTACGTGTTCGACGGCGCCACCCACGCCAACGAGTGGGCGTACGGTGAGGGGTTCGGGAGCGTGGTGGCCGTCGGCGATCTGGACGGGGACGGAGTGGCGGAGATCGTCGGCCTGCAGGGGGTGATCCGCGGCTACAGCGCGGTGCTCCACTCCCCGGTCTGGGAGCAGGCGGGGGGATTCGGCTACCAGGCGCTCGAGCTGGCGGACCTGGACGGAGACGGGAAGCAGGAGGTGCTCGCGGGCGACGGGCAGTGGGGAAACGTGACCGCCTACCGGTACGTACCGGCCAGCAACAGCCTGACCAGCCTCTGGTCGATCAACTCCCAGGACTACGGCGTCTCCGCGCTCGGGGTGGGAGACCTCGACGGAGATCACCTCCCCGACGTGGTGTGGGGGACCGGAGCGGGCAGCTCGGGGGCGGACAAGCTGGTGGTGGCCGGCGACGACGCGGGCATCAGCATCAAGTGGATCGGCAGCGACCCGTACCAGCTCGACGGCCCGTTCCTCGGGGCGAAGCTGGCCCGCCTTCCGGGGCGGAAGGCCCTGGTCTACGAGGTGCCGTCGACCAACAGCGGCTACGACGGGGCGCGGCTGGTGACGCTCGACCCTGCCACCGGCGCGTGGAGCGCCACCCCGGAGCTGGGAACCAACTGGAACCGCACCGGGGCGCTGGAGGTGGCCGACGTCGACGGGGACGGGCTGGACGAGGCGTACCTCGGGACGGCCGACTACTACACCGGCTACGTCGGCTCGTGGAGCTTCGCTCTCGGCGCGCCGGGCTGGCGCTCGGGCACCGACACGGGGACGGTGGTCGGCCTGGCCAGGGCGGACCTGAGCGGAGACGGCCACCCGGACATCGTGGTGGTCACCTCCGAGGGGTACGTCCAGGCCTACGACGTCCGGAACCAGAGCCTGATCTGGAAGAGCACCCGGATGTCGGGAGCGGGGCGGGCGGTCGCGGTGGCGGACCTGGACGGGGATGGGGTGGCGGAGATCGTGGCGCTCGCCGACTCGCGGCTCTACGTGTACCGCAAGGCCACCTCGGGTCCGGCCAGCTACCTCGAGCACGCCTCGGTGGCGGTGGCGAGCGGAGCCGATCTGGTCGTCGGGGACCTGGACGGCGCGGGGGCACCGGCCATCGTCGTGCTGAGATCGGACATCTTCGCCAGCGCCTCGATCAGCCGCTACTCCGGGACGCTCGCCGTCCTGGGGGAGTTGCAACTGGGTGTCCCGGCACAATCGCTGGCCCTGGAGGACCTGGGACCCGGTCGAAGGAACCTGGTGGTCGGGGTGGGGGAGCGCTACGCGTTCCCCGACAGCGCTCCGGCCTTCCTGCTGGCCATCGACCCGGCGAGCGGCGCGGAGATCTGGCGGTCTCCCTTCCTCTGGAGCGCCGCGGCGCGGGGGAGCATCGGCTATCCAGATCTACGCGGCGACGGCCGGCGCGCCCTCGCCTTCGGGACCGGGCTGGGGATGTACGTGGTGCGCTGAGGGACGGGGTTCCCCCGGATTCACTGGATCTCCGCCCGCTCCCCGGCGAGTGGCGGCCGTCACCGCGGCGTGACCGGCGGGGAGGCGATTCCAAGTACGCCGGATCGTGACTCGCAGGTGGTGTGACGACCTGGCGCATCGCCTGATCGCCCGTCGTGGGAAGCGTAGTGTCACGGGCCATGCCGGAGTGGACGCCCCCCTCCGAGTTCGATGGTTACCGGTTGGTACGGCCGCTCGGCCGGGGCGGCATGGGGCAGGTGTTCCTCGGGCAGGACACGCTGCTCGAGCGGCCGGTGGCGGTGAAGTTCATCTCCGGGCTGAACCCGGACGAGGGCCACCGTCAGCGCTTCCTGCTGGAGGGGCGCGCGATCGCCCGCCTCTCGCACCCCAACGTCGTCGCCATCCACCGGGTGGGCGAGGTGCAGGGCCATCCGTACTTCGTGGCCGAGTACGTGCGCGGGCAGCCGCTGGACGCGGTGACCAAGCCGCTGCCCTGGGAGAGGGTGCTCCGGATCGGCCGGGGGCTGGCGCGCGGGCTGGCGGCGGCCCACCGGCAGGGCGTGCTGCACCGGGATCTGAAGCCGTCGAACATCGTGGTGACCGAATCGGGGGAGACGAAGCTCCTCGACTTCGGGCTGGCGAAGCTGATCACCGAGCTGGAGCCGGTGGAGGAGGACGGGGACGACACCGGGACGCGTGACGTTCCGCGGCCGAGGTTCGATCCGTCGCTCACCCATCCGGATCTGATCCTCGGGACGCCGCGGTACATGGCACCGGAGGTGCTGGCCGGCGAGCCGTCGAGCCGCCGGAGCGACCTCTTCGCGCTGGGGGTGGTGCTCTACGAGCTGTGCACGGGGAAGGTGCCCGACCGCTCCGGTGACCGCGGGCTACCGCCAGTGCGGGGGATCCCGGGGGTGAACGCCCGGCTGGCGGAGATCATCGATCGCAGCGTCTCCGTCGATCCCGACCAGCGTTTCGCGTCGGCGGACGAGCTGCTGGATGCGCTGGACCACGTCGTGCCCGAGCGGCGGGAGCTGGTACTCCCGGAGGGGAATCCCTACCGGGGCCTCCGCCCGTTCGAGGCCGAGCACCGGGCGCTGTTCTTCGGCCGGGACGTGGAGGTCCGCGCGGTGCTGGAGCGGTTGCGCTCGGACCCGCGGGTGGTGGTGGCCGGCGACTCGGGGGTGGGCAAGTCCTCGCTGTGCCGGGCCGGAGTGTTGCCGCTGGTGAACGACGGCGCGCTCGGTGAGACGAGCTGGCGCGTGGTGCGCCTCGTTCCGGGCCGCTGCCCACTCGTCGCTCTGGCCGCGGCGCTGTCCCCGGCGCTGGAAGTGAACGAGGAGGCGCTGGGAGCTTGGCTGTCGTCCGAGCCGGCGGCGCTCGCCCGGGCCCTCCAGCGGGCGCGGCAGAAGACGCCCGGCTTCGGACTGCTGGTCTTCGTGGACCAAGCCGAGGAACTGTTCACGCTGGCCCCGGCAGCAGAGTCGGTGGTGGTGGCCGAGGCACTCGGGGCGCTCGGGACGACGCCGCATGCTCGCGTGCTTCTCGCTGTTCGCGGCGATTTCGTCACTCGACTGGCATCCCTGCCGGCGATCGGGGAGGACCTTGCATCCTCGCTCTACCTCCTTCGGGGAATGACCGCGGAGAGGCTACGCGAGGTGGTGGTGGGTCCGGCCCGGGCGCGCGGCTTTCGCTACGAATCGGACGCGATGGTGGAGAGGCTTGTCCAGTCGGGACTCGGCTCGACGGGCGCACTTCCCCTCTTGCAGTTCGCGCTGGCCGAGCTCTGGGAGGCACGGAACGAGGAGCTCAAGCTCGTGCCCGCGGCGGCGCTCGACCAGCTCGGTGGGGTCGAGGGCGCGCTCTCGCGCCAGGCCGACTCGCTGCTGGCGGCGCTGCAACCGGAGCAGCGCGAGGCGGTGCGCCGGATCCTAGTCCGGCTAGTCACCGCGGAGGGCACCCGCGCCCGACGGACCGCCTCGGAGCTCGAGGCCAGGTCCGGTCCAAGCGCGGTCGCTCTGGACGTGGTGGTCGGCGCGCGTCTCGTGGTCGCCCGGGAGATGGAGGGGGAGAGCACCTTCGAGCTGGTGCACGAAGCGCTGATCTCGGGCTGGGGGAGCCTGCGGGACTGGCTCGGAGCAGCCGCGGAGAAACGGCGGCTCCAGCAGCGGCTGGAGCTCGCGGCGGCGGAGTGGGAGCGCCTGGGGAAGGCTCGCGAGCTGCTCTGGGTCGGAAGACAGCTCGCCGAGACATCTGATCTGCCCGCGCCCCAGCCCCGGACGCGGGAGGCGGAGTTCCTCGATCGCTCCCGCGAGCAGGCTCGTGCCCGGAAGCTCTGGAGGGGTCTCGGCTGGAGCGCGGCACCCCTGGTCGTCCTCGGCGCCGTGCTGGTCGCCCAGCTCCGGGCTCGACACCAGCTCGACGTGGAGGTTGGCAAGCAACTCGAGATCGCCGGGACGGCCCTGGACGCGGGTCGAACCCTCGCCGACCGGGCGCGTGAGAGCGCGCAGGGGGCGTTCCGGCTCTACGACGCCCGGCCGGGTTCCTCGGTAGATTCGCCTGGAACCGGCTCGACGACCTGGGATCGAGCAGAGCAGGCGTGGGAGCGGACCCAGCAGTTCCGCCAGAGGGCGGAGGTCGAGCTTCGACGCGCTTCGGAAGCTCTGGAGGCTGCGCTCCTGGTGCAGCCCTGGAGTCGAGAAGTCCGGCAGATGCTGGCAGCGGTGACGAGCCAGCGGATCGACCTCGGCAGGACGATCGACTCGAAGCCACCGGACCCGGAAATGCTCGAGACGCTGCGGCGGCACGACCTCGGCGGGCGTCACCTGGCGGCGATCGAGGCAGCGGGGAACGTCGAACTCGTCGCTCGGCCGGCGGACGCCAGGGCGTTGCTCGAGCGGTACGAGGCCCGCGGGGCGAGGCTCGTTCCCAAGTCGATCGCCGAAGGCGCGGCGACCTCTCTTCCCAGAACCCTCCCCCCGGGAAGCTACCGCGCGACGGTCTCCGCCCCGCGCCACGTCACCGTTCGCTATCCATTCCTGGTGAGTCCCGGCGCGTCCATCCGGCTCCAGCTCGCGCTTCCCCGGGAGACGGAGGTACCCGCCGGCTTCGTCCACGTCCCGGCCGGGGAGTTCGTCTGCGGGGTGCAGGGCGTCGAGGCGTTCCGCCACGCCGCGGGGGCGGTTCCGGCGCACCTCTGCCGTACGAAGGCGTTTCTCATCCAGCGCGACGAGGTCACCTTCGAGGACTGGATCGGATTTCTCGAGTCGAGCGCGGGCCGCGCCCAGGCCAGCGTGGCCCCGCGAGCCAGGTCTGCCGGTGCCCCGGTCGTGCTCCGTCGGAGTAGAGACCGGTGGAGCTTGATGTTCCAGCCTTCCTCGGTTCGATTCCAGGTGCTGGCGGGGGAAAGCCTCCTGTACCCCGAGCGGAGTTCGCATGCCTCGCAGGACTGGAGGCGGCTGCCGCTGTCCTGGGTGACGCCCGGCCAGGCGGAGGAGTACGCCCGGTGGCTAGGTGGCCGGCTCGGAGTCGAGACAAGGCTCTGCTTCGAATCCGAGTGGGAGCGTGCAGCACGCGGTGCGGACGGCCGGAGCTTCACCATCGGCGAGCGGGTCGAGCCGGAAGAGGCCAACTACGATCGGAGCTATGGGCGACGCTCCGCTGCTTACGGGCCCGACGTCGTCGGCAGCCACCCGGAGAGCGACAGCCCGTTCTTGCTGCACGACATGCAGGGGAACGCACGGGAGATCGTCCGCTCCGAGCACGACGACGTGGAGCTGCTCGAGAAAGGAGGATCCTGGTACCACGATGTTGAGCTGGACGGGCACCTGGCTGGCCGGTTCGCGCTGGAGCGCGAGACGAGAGCGGTCCAGCTCGGGTTCAGACTCTGTGCGACACCAAGGGGGTAAAGATGAATGGCAAGCTGCGAGTGCTCGCAGTCGTCTTCTCGCTCGCCTCGAACACCGCACGTGCGGCGGGGGGCGGAAACAGCCAGGGTGTGCTCCTCGCGGGGACCGGGCTCGACTGGCAGCGGTCAGGGACCCAGGTGCAAGACGTCCCTGGGTGGCCCTCGGCCGTTTTCCCGCCCACCACGGCGGCTCCTCTGTCAAAGCCGAATATGGCGGTAGACATCACTCTCCACGGCTGTGTGCAGGTCCCGAACACCCGGTACGCGGAGTGCCGCCGGGCCAGGGTCGGTCTCAAGGCCAGTGCCCCTGAGTCCCTCTTCTGTGGCCGCTGGATCAAGCGGAAGAAGGACGGTGAGTACTTCACGCTCTTCGCGTTGGACGCCGTCCACGACGGCAAGGGGCGCTTCATCTTCAACGGCGGCAAGCTTCATGACTTCACGCTTGCCTGTGCCGCGGAGGATCTCGCGAGCGTGACCGAGCAGGAGTGGAACGCTCTCGGCGCCGTGGGGAAGTGCCTGCTCTGGCCGTTTCCACCGCCGCCCCCCCCCTCCGCTCCCAACTGCTTACCCACCCGTCCGCGAGGGTTCGTTCCGCTCGCCGCCTCGACCGACGCGTTCGATAGCTGTGTGCGTGCCGTCCGGGCCGACTATTGCGGCGATGGGGTCTCCCACACCAAGGACACGACGCTCATCGATCTCTACGACAACCCGGGGACCTCGGTTCACGAGGCTCTCCCCGCGTTCCTGCTCGAGGCGAACTGGAACCCTACCGGCGCGCTCTGCATTCTCCATGCGCGTTACGTTTCCCTCCCGCCGACGTGCCAGCTGAGATTCCAGACCCCGGTCAGCTTCTTCCCGGTGTCCGACAATCCCGATGGTGGGGTGAAGATCGGGCTGCGCGGGAGCGACTACATGTGTGCGGGGAACCAGGTCTTGCCGCCTGGATGCGACAAGGAGGGGCACTGCATCGCGGTGACCCAGGCGCAGCGACTCCTGAGACAGGGAACCCTGATGGACGACTCGCTGCTCCAGCCCTGAGGGCCGCTACAGATCGCGGCGACCAGACAGCGCGCGGGCGAGCGTGGCCTGGTCCGCGAACTCGAGGTCTCCGCCCATCGGTAGCCCCTGGGCCAGCCGGGTGATCCGGATGCCCATCGGCTTGAGGAGCTTCATCAAGTAGAGCGCCGTCGCCTCGCCCTCGACGTCCGGGTTGGTGGCGACGATGACCTCCTCCACCTTGCCGTCCTCGAGGCGGACGAGGAGCTCCTGGATCCGCAGCTGCTCCGGGCCGATGCCCTCCAGCGGCGAGAGCACGCCGTGGAGCACGTGGTACCGGCCCTTGAACTCGCGGGTCTTCTCCAGGGCCATCAAGTCGGCGATGCCCTCGACCACGCAGAGCATCCGGTCGTCGCGCCGCGGATCGGTGCAGAAGCCGCACAGCTGGCCCTCGGTGAGGGCGAAGCAGCGGGTGCACAGGCGGACCTTGCTCTTCACCTCCTGGAGCGCGCTGACCAGCTCGGTGGCGTACTCCGGCGGGGCCCGCAGGATGTGGAAGGCGAGCCGCTGGGCAGTCTTCTCCCCGATGCCGGGCAGCTTCGACAGCTGGGCGACGAGGCGGTTGAGCGGGTCCGGCGTCATCCGGTGATTCCGGGAATCTTCAGGCCGCCGGAGATCTTCCCCAGCTCGCGCTCGCTCAGCTCTCGGGCCTGGGTCAGTGCGGCGTTGACCGCGGCGGCGATGAGGTCCTCCATCATCTCCACGTCGCCGGCGGTCAGCACCTCCGGGGAGATCTTGATCGAGCGGACGTCACCCGAGCCGGTGGCGACCACCTTGACCCGGCCGTCGCCGGCCTGGCCCTCGACGGTCTCCTCCGCCAGCTCCTTCTTCCGCTGCTCGAGCTTCTCGGTCAGCTTGCTGGCCTGGCGCATGAAGTAGTTGAGATCGACTCCGGGCATGGCGTGGCTCCGTGCTCTGATCAGGGCTGCTCGTCGATGACGTCGCTGCCGGGGGCGCCGGTGCGCTCGCGTTCGAGGACCTGGATGTGCTCCAGCTCGCCCCCGAGGATGCGCAGGGTGGCGAGGATCGCGGGATGGTTCCGGACGGACTGTCCGGTGGCCCGCTCGTGCTCGGCGCGGGCCTCGGCGTCGAGCTCGGCGACGCTCTTGCCCCCTGCCGCCGCGCCGGCGGTCTCGTCCACCACCAGGCGGGTGGGCCGGCCGAAGTGGACAGAGAGCAGCCGCTCCACCACCGGGCGTCCGCTCTGCCCGCTGACGGTGGCGCGGTGGAAGCTGGCGTCGCCGCGGTAGGCGACGCCGACCTCGCCGTCGCGCAGGTAGAGGAGCCGGGCCTGCTTCAGCGAGGCCGAGTGCCGCGGCGACTCGGCGGCGACGGTGTCGAGCGCAGCGCGCCAGCGGTCGAGGAGCGGGCGCGAGGGGTCATCCCGTCCCCGAGCCGGAGCCGGGGCCGCGGGCTCGGGCAGGCATTCGCCGGTGGCGCATCCGCCGGGGCTGCTGTCGACCACCAGCGGAGCCGCGGCGGACTTCGACGGGGTTGCGCGCGTCTCGGACGTGCCGGATCCTCCAGCGGACCGAGAGCTTGCTCCGCCCGTGGGCTCGTCGCTCGGCGGAGTGGGAGGGGCACTCGTCGCCACCTCGACGCGCGGAGTGGTGATCGCAGCCGGGCCGGATGCCTTCGCGCTCGAGGCCGGTCTCGGGGCCGGGGCTGGGGCCGAGTGCGCGGGCGTAACGGGCGTGCGCGGTGCAGCCGGCTCAGGAGCGAAAGGGCTGGGGAGCGGGACGACCTCCAGGCGTCCCGCCGGGCCGGGCGGCCGCGCGTGCATCGGGCGCGGCGCCAGTGCCGAGGAGCTTCTCCACCCGGGTGAGCAGCTCGGGGATGGAGGCGGTGGGGGCGAGCTGGACGGCCTTGAGGAGGGCCATCTCCAGCGCCAGCCGGGGCTGCGCGGCGCGGCCGACGTCCCAGACCGAGCCGTGCACGACGTCGAAGAGGCGCGCCAGCTGCGCCGGGTCGGCCTCGCGGGCCAGCTCGACGACCATCCTCTGCTCCACCTCGGCCAGCTCGGTGGGCGGCTTGCCGGTGGCGCGGGTCACCAGGATGTGCCGGAGCTCGAGCGCGAGCTCCTCGGCCAGGCGGCGCAGGTCGGCGCCGCGTTGAAAGACGTCCTCCACCGAGTCCAGGAGGGCCTTGGCATCGCGCCGGACGAGCGCCGCGGCCATCTGCTGGACCACGGTGCGGTCGATGGCCCCCAGCGCCTCGGCGATGGCAGCGTCGCTCGCGCCGGGCCCGCAGGCGGACATCACCTGGTCGAGGAGCGAGAGCGCGTCGCGCATGCCGCCCTCGGCCTGGCGGACGATGAGGGCCAGCGAGGCATCGGACAGGCCGGCCTTCTCCTCGGTGGCGATCTGCTTGAGGCGGGCGAGCATCCGCTCGGCCGGGATGCGCCGGAAGTCGTGGCGCTGGCAGCGGGAGAGGATGGTGTCGGGCAGCTTGTGGGGCTCGGTGGTGGCGAAGATGAACTTCACGTGCCCGGGCGGCTCCTCGAGCGTCTTGAGCAGCGCGTTGAACGCCGCCCCGGAGAGCATGTGCACCTCGTCGATGATGTAGATCTTGTGCCGGTCGCGCTGGGGCAGGTACTTGGCGTTCTCGCGAATCTCGCGGACGTTCTCCACCCCGTTGTTGGAGGCGCCGTCGATCTCGGCGACGTCCACCGAGGTGCCGGCGGCGATCTCCACGCAGGGCTGGCAGACGCCGCACGGGGTGGCCGTGGGGCCGTGGATGCAGTTGAGGGCCTTGGCGAGGAGGCGGGCGGCGGTGGTCTTGCCCACCCCGCGCGGGCCGCAGAAGAGGTAGGCGTGGGCGACCCGGTCCAGCTTGATGGCGTTGGCCACCGTCCGGACCACGTGCTCCTGGCCAGTCATGTCGTCGAAGGTCTGGGGGCGCCACTTCCGCGCCAGCACGAGGTAGCCCATGGAAGGGGGGTATATACTGGTCAGCTCAAGCGTGAGCGACGCCGAGGCGGCACGGATTCCACCCGGGCGGACCGAGGCCGGCGTGCCGGGCGGAGGCGCGCTCGACGCCGCCCGGTGGCGCCGCTGGGCGACGCCCGAGCGCTGGGCGGTCGTGCTGGCGCTCGTCCCGGCGGTGAGCGCGGTGGCGGTGCTCGGCCGCCTGCATCCCGACGAGGTGTACCAGTTCCTCGAGCCGGCCTTTGCACGGGTGCACGGCTACGGCGTGCTGGCCTGGGAGTGGAAGCAGGGGCTTCGGAACTGGGCGGTCCCGCTGGTCCTGGCAGCGGTGCTCCGGGTGGGGGCCTGGCTGGGGCTGACGGACCCGTGGGTCGCCCGGGGGCTGCTGGCGGTCCCGCTCTGGGCGTTGCAGGCCTGGGGGCTGGTCGCGGCGGCGCGGCTCGGCAGGCGACGGGCGGGCGTGCTGGGCGGATGGGTGACGGTGTTCGCGCTGGGCTGCCTTCCGCTGTTCGTGGTGGTGGCGGGGCGGACGCTGGGCGAGGCGCTCTCCGCGGCGCTGCTGCTCGTCGCCGCAGAGGCGCTCTCACGGGAGGAACCTCCGCAGAGGAGCGGCCTGCTGGGGGGCGCGGCGCTCGGGCTTGCCTTCGTGGCGCGTTACGGCTCGCTTCCGGCGATGGCGGCGGCGCTGGCCTGGGTGGCAGCCCGGCGCCGCTGGGAGCTGCTCGCGTGGGCGGCGGCCGGCCTCGGCGCCGTGCTGCTGGTGCTCGGGGCGCTGGACTGGGCGAGCTGGGGGACGCCGTGGCACTCGGTGGGGGCGTGGTTCGCCTTCAACGTCGGGAGCGGCGGGGCGGCGCGGACGTTTGGCGCGGAGCCGCCGGGTTACTACTGGCCCTTCCTGTGGAAGCAGGTGCCGCTCTGGGTGTGGCCGGCGCTGGCGCTCGGGGTGGCGTGGCTGCGGCCACGGCTGGGTGTGGCCGCGGCGATGGCGGCGCTGATGCTCCTGGCCCTTCTGCAGACCACGCACAAGGAGGAGCGCTTCCTCTATCCGGTGGAGGTGCTGCTGGTGGTGGAGGCGGCGCCCGGGCTGGCCGCGCTGCTGCAGCGACTCCGAGCGGTGTGGCAGCGGGTCGGCGTGGCGGCCGTCGCGCTGCTGCTGACCGTCGCCTCGGGGAGGCCGGACCGCGACCTGCGCGGCGATCAGTTCCGGGCGATCGTCAAGGCGACCCGGCCACCGGAGGTGACGGGGCTGCTCATCGTGAACGAGGGATTGTGGGGGGCAGGCGGCTTCTTCTACGTGGGCAAGCCCATCCCGTGGCTCACCTGCGACTGGCCGCAGGACGGCGCGTTCCGGGCGGCGATGCGCGACCCGCGCTTCAACCGGGTGGTGACGTTCGAGGGGCGCGCGCTGGTCGAGCTGCAGGCTGCGGGCTTCCGGATGATCGGCACGGAAGGGCGCGAGACGATCCTCGCCCGCTGAGGTCTCTCTCGATCGGCCGGAGGGAGCCGGACGTCCGCCTGGTCCGCTTCGAGCTGTGGCCCGCTTGGACGCAAAGCCTCAGTCCGACCACCCTGGATGCTCTGGCGGAAGCGTCTTCGGAAGCTGATCCACCAGCGCGATCACCCGATCCACGAACTCCCGCCCGAGCGCCTCGCGAGTCGTCGCATCGACCTCGCGCCAGAGCAGGTCGAGGAGCTCCAGGTGCATCCGTCCGGAGTCCGTCAACGACCAGCGCGCGAGCCGCTTGTTGGAGGCTCGCGTCACCACGCCTCGCTCTCGCAAGCTTGCCAGCGCGCGTGAGACCGGCGCAGCGTGGATGCGCAGCCGACGCGTGAGCGCGAGTCCACTCGTCGACGACTCATGCAGGGTCACCATGATCTGAAACTCGGTCAGCGTGATCCCGTGGCCCGCAAGCATTCGCTCCATGGGGCGCGTGACGAAGCGGGTCAGCGTCCGGAGCGCAGTGCAGACGCACGCGTCCGGAACGCTGGACGTGCCGCTGTCCCATTCGCCTGCGAGACGCAACGAGAGCGACATCTTGTCGCCCACGTGCCAGTCGCGTGCCGGTCCCCCAGGCTCCGGAGGCGCCAGGCCGGGAGGGGGTCGCGTGCCGAGGTGCAATAGCAACCTCCCGCGCACTTGCAGTGACGGGGCGACGAGGGATCCGGACTTGTAAGCCTCTGACTCCTACTCGGAGTCACCGAAGTTGCTATTGCACCTAAGCGCCCGCCCCCCCTCGCCACCCGGAGCCTGCGCTCAGGCTCGGTCGCTCGGTCGCCAGCCTCGATCCTCCGCCCTCCGGGCGTCAGGTCGGGGGAACGTCCGAGGTGCTCGAGGCAAAGCCGTGCGCCTTTCGGGTCCTCTGCGGAGCGCCCCGGGGCCGCGCAGGCCGGTCGTCTCGGTCGCTCCGCCGCGTGGAGTGTTCGGACCGCATTCCCCACGGGCGTTCTGCCGTGCACCTCCGCCGGCAGGCTGGTGGCCTCCACGCGGTATCCGCCATGTCCGTCCGCACCTCCGAGGAGAGGGCCCCGAAGGTGCGAACGAACCGACGACATGGGAACGGCCGGGACACACGCGAAGGTGCGCTACCGTTGCTTCCTTCCGGACCTGGCGGGGTTCACGTCCCCGCGTCGTCCCGACCACAAGCTGTTGGTGCTGCAGAACCTCGCAGCGGAGAGGGTGGGATTCGAACCCACGATACCCTTTCAGATATGCACGCGTTCCAGGCGTGTGCCTTCAACCGCTCGGCCACCTCTCCAGCCTTGCGGAGAGCGTAGGATTCGAACCTACGGTACCGTTTCCGGTACGCCTGATTTCGAGTCAGGTGCCTTCGACCACTCGGCCAGCTCTCCAGCGATTCAGTTTTCAACCTTCCGGGGTACGAAGTCCCTGGAAGAAGCGGGTCAGCCGCTCGGCGCACTCCGCCTCGAGCACCCCGGCGCGGACTTGCAGACGGTGGTTGTGCGGGAGCGCATTCAGATCGAGCAGCCCACCCAGCGCACCCGTCTTGGGGCTCGCCGCGCCGTAGACGACGCGATCGATCCGGGCCTGGATCATGGCGCCGACGCACATCGCGCAGGGCTCGAGGGTGACGATGAGCGAGACTCCGCTGAGCCGCCACCGGCCGAGCTCGCGAGCGGCCTCGGACAGCGCGCGCATCTCGGCGTGGGCGAAGGGGTCCCGGTCCGTCTCCCGCCGGTTCGAGCCGCATCCGACGATGACGCCCTCGTGCACGGCGACCGCGCCCACCGGCACCTCGCCGAGGGCCGCTGCCTGGTCGGCAAAGACGAGCGCCTCACGCATGAACCGTTCGTCGGCGTCTTCCATCGGGAGGACTGAATGGCGCGCCCTAGAGGATTTGAACCTCTGGCCTTCGGATTCGTAGTCCGACGCTCTATCCAACTGAGCTAAGGGCGCGTGCAAGAACCCGTAATTACGGGGAATTTAATCGCCACCAATGACAGATTTCAAAGACCGGCCCAGCGAGCGAGGCGTCCTATCGTCTCAGCGGCCCCAGCGCAAGCCAGGGAACGCCCTCGCGTTTCCCGCGAGGAGGCCAGCCGGGCGCTCACCGCGGACCGACGACGCAGAGCGGGGTCCTGCGGCGTTCCTCGATGTCCAGCGGGGCCAACGGGAGCGAGGGGGTGTGGCTGAAGCGGAGAGAGAGGGATTCGAACCCTCGATACCCTTTCGGATATGCAGGTTTAGCAAACCTGTGCCTTCAGCCTCTCGGCCATCTCTCCTCTGTAGAAGTACTCAAAGAACAACGGCGACGGAGGAAGTAGGATTCGAACCTACGAAGGGCGTGAACCCTTGGCGGTTTTCAAGACCGCTGCCTTCAGCCGCTCGGCCATTCCTCCCGGGTTGTGTCCGCTGAAGGCGACCCCCGGTCGAAAAGGGCCGCCTTCATACTCGATTCGCCCCGCGTTGCAACCCACGGGCTCAGCCGGAACGTATCTCGGTCCGCCCGCCCATGTACGGCCCCAGGACGTCCGGCAGCCGCACCGTGCCGTCCTCGCGCTGCCCGTTCTCCAGCAGGGCGACGAGCGTGCGCCCCACGGCCAGGCCGGAACCGTTCAAGGTGTGGCAGAGCTGGGGCTTCTCGCCCGGAGCGGGGCGGAAGCGGATCTTCCCCCGCCGGGCCTGGAAGTCGCCGCAGTTGCTGCACGAGGAGATCTCCCGGAACGTGCCCTGACCGGGAAGCCAGACCTCCACGTCGTAAGTCTTCATCGAGGCGAAGCCCATGTCTCCGGTACAGAGCAGCACCACCCGGTGGTGCAGCCCGAGCCGGCGCAGCACCTCGGTGGCGTCGTCCACCATCCCCTCCAGGGCGTCCATGGACTGCTCCGGCCGGGTGAACTTCACCAGCTCCACCTTGTGGAACTGGTGCTGGCGGATGAGGCCCCGGGTGTCCTTGCCGGCCGAGCCCGCCTCCGCGCGGAAGCAGGGGCTGTACGCGCAGTAGGGCAGCGGGAGCCGCTCGCCGTCGAGGATCTCGTCGGCGTGGTAGTTGGTGACCGGCACCTCGGCGGTGGGGATGAGGAACCGCTCGTCCGGACCGGTGGTCTTGAACGCGTCCTCCTCGAACTTCGGAAGCTGCCCGGTGACGGTCATCGTCGCCCGGGTGACGAGGTACGGCGGGAGCAGCTCGGTGTACCCGCGGGCGGTGTGCACGTCGATCATGAACGCCACCAGCGCCCGTTCCAGTCGGGCGAGGTCGCCCCGGTAGTAGACGAAGCGGCTCCCGGACACCTTCGCCGCGCGCTCGAAGTCGAGCAGACCGAGCGTCTCGCCGATCTCGAAGTGCTGCTTCGGGGTGAACGGGAAGCGCGGGGCTTCGCCCCAGGTGCGGACCACCACGTTGTCCTCGGGCGACGCGCCGATCGGCACCGAGGGGTCGGGGATGTTGGGGAGAGTGAGCAGTACGGCGGAGAGCTGCTCCTCCACCGCGTCTCGCTGCTTCTCCTGCTCCTTGATCTGCTGGCTCAGTGCGCGCAAATCCCCGCGCAGCCGCTCGAGCGTGGCCGGGTCCTGCTTCGCCGCCCGCTTCATCTCGTCGTTGGCGGCGTTGCGCCTGGCCTGGAGCGATTCGAGCGAGACGTACAGCGCGCGCCGCTCGGCCACCAGCCTGCGGAAGTCTCGGAGGTCCAGGTTTCCGCCGCGGGCGGAGAGGCGCTCCACCACCGCGTCGAAGTTCTGCGCCACGTACTTGAGGTCCAGCATGACGGCTGGAGCGTCTAGCACGCCCACCCGGGCACCGGGGCCACGTCCCTACCTGGACAGGTAGTAGATCTCGTCCTCGATGTCCTTCTTGTCCTTCGCCCCGGGCGCCTTGGCCAGGTAGTTCTGGAAGGCGGCGACCGCCTCGCGCTTCTTGCCCTTCTCCTTCAGCGCGTAGCCCAGGTGGTACCAGGCCTGCGCGTCGTCCGGCTTGTTCTGGAGGCCGCGCTGGTAGAAGCCGATGGCCTTGTCGTACTGCCCCAGCTCGCTGTAGGCGCGGCCGAGCCGGTAGTAGAGGCCGGTGAGGCTCGGGTCTGCCTTGAGCCCGGCGCTGTAGCTGCCGGCCGCCTCCTTCCACTTGCCGGACTGGAACTGCGCATCGCCGATGAGGCCCTGCACGCGGACCCTTCCAGGGTCGGCCTTGAGCGCGGCCTCGAACGCGGCGATGGCGTCCTTGTACCGGCCGGCGTCGAGGTAGGCCTGCCCCATCGACTCCCACGCGTCGGCGTAGGCCGGGTCGAGCTTCACCGCCTGCTTCCAGGCCTCCACCGCCTCGGGGCTCTTCCCGGCGTCGCGCAGGATGTGGCCCAGCTCGTTGTGGTACGCCGCCCGGGTGGGCGCGCGGTCCAGCGCCGCGCGGATCGACTCCTGCGCCAGGCTGTAGTCGCCCTTCTTGGCGTGCACCCGGGCCATCCAGAAGTTGGCCTCGGGGTTGCCGGGCTCGGCCTTCAGCACCTCTTGGAGCAGGGAGGCCGCTGCCTCCAGGTCGCCCTGCTCGAAGCGCACCGCGCCCAGCGCCACCTCCAGCCGGTGGTTGGGCCCGGCGCTCCGGGCGGCCTCGAGCTCCTTGGCCGCCTCCTGCAGCTCGCCCAGCTTCCACAGCGCCAGGCCGTGGACCAGCCGCCCCTCGGCGACGTCGGGGTCGAGCGAGAGCGCCTTCTCCACGTGGGCGCGGGCTTCCTTCCACGCCCGGCGCTCGAGCGCCAGCCGCGCCCGGGCCACCCAGGCCTCGGCCATCTCCGGGGCGAGGCTGGTGGCGCGCTCGAACTCCGACTGCGCGGTGGACAGCTCACCGGTGGCCAGGGCGAGCTCGCCGAGGCCGAGGCGCAGCCGGGCGTTCTGGGGCTGCTTCTCGGTGACCCCGGCGAGCGCCGCCCGGGCATCGGTGGGGCGGCGCTGGCGCAGGTAGAGGCGCGCGAGCCCGAGCGCCGCATCGAGGTCCGTCGGGTCGAGCTGGGTGGCCGCCCGGTAGCTGGCCTCCGCGTCGGAGCTCCGGTCGAGCAGCTCCTGCGCCCGGGCGACCACCAGGGCGGTGGTGAGATCCTTGGGAAAGGCGGCCCGCGCCTTCGTCGCCGCGGACAGCGCCTCCTCGGACTTCTTGAGCGCGGCGAGCGACTGCACCTGACCGTCGGCCCACACCGGGTTGTCCGGCTCCCCGGTCACCGCGGCCTTCCACAGGGGCAGCGCCTTCTCGTCCTGCTTCAGGGCGGAGTAGGCGCGGGCCAGGGTGCCCTTGGCGAAGACGCTCTTCGGGTCCACCCGCACCGCCTCCTCCAGCCCGGCCACCGCGTCCGCGGGCTTGCCCTGGAGCAGGAGCGCCGCGCCGCTGAGCGCGAGGCCGCGGGCCCGCTCGGGGGGAGCGAGTGCCTTGGGCTCGGCCAGCGCCGGCTCGAGCGTCTTGAGCGCGCCCGCCGGCTCCTTCCGCCCGAGCGCCAGCTGGGCAAGCTCCAGCGAGGACGACAGGTGCGCGGGGGCGGCCTTCAGCGCCGCCTCGAAGTCGGCCTGCGCCTTGTCCGGCTTCTTCAGCTTGAGGTGGGCGAGCCCGAGCGCGTGCCAGCCGGCGCCCGACGGAGCGGCCTTCACTGCGCCGTCGAGCACCGTGGCGGCCTCGGTCGTCTGGCCCTTCTGCACCAGAGCCTCGGCCTCGAGCAGCGGACCCTCGGCGTCGAGCTTCGCCGCGCGGATGAGCCCGAGCGCCACGTCCGGCTGCTTGCCCGCGAGCGCCTGGCCGATCTCCGCCTTCAGCCGCTCGGTGTTGCCCTTGGGGAGGATCTTCAGGTCTTCCAGCGCGGCGGTGGCCTGGGCGAGCTGCGCCGGATCCGCGGTGCCCCAGCGGCGCTGCTCGAAGAAGACCGACTGCGCCCAGACCGCCCGGACCTCGGGGTACTCGCGGCGGGATAGCAGCCCCTCGAGCTGGGCGCGGGCCTTCCGCAGCCCCGGCCAGGTGTCCTCGGCCAGTCCCGCCTTCGCCTCGGCGAACGTCTTGCCCTCGGTCGAGCTGGCCGAGACGTGGGCCGGGAAGAGCCAGCGAAGGCCAAAGGCGCCGTACCGGGTGAGGTGGAGGCTCGCGCCCGCGCCGATCAGCGCGAGCACCCCCAGCGCCGCGGCAGCGAGCATCAGCCACCGCTTTCGCCGCCGGGCCTGGGCCTCGCCGTCCACCATGCTGACCATCGCCATCCGGCCGCCGTAGGCCTGGGCCAGCTGGTCCAGATCGAGCTTGGGCGGGGCGGCGGCCGGGGCTGCCGCGGGCTTCGGCGGGGCGGCATGTGCCTGCGCGGGCGCGGAGACCAGCCGCTGCATCGCCTGGGCGAACGTGGGGACGGCGGCCATCCCGGTCCAGGCGTCGCCGTCGAGCGACACCTCCTCGCTTCCGAGGAGCTGACCGTCCTCCAGCATCTTGACGATGACGCCCGGCTCGAACGGCCCGAACACCTTTCCGCTCCTGCGGCGCACGTGGTACCGGGTGATGCGGCCGGCGCGCGGGCGGATCTCCTTGGCCGCCTCGTCGAGGAAGCCGAGCACCTCGAGCCCGTCCTCCGCGGGGCGCACCGACGCTGGAAGGGGGCTGGAGAGGTCGGCCTCGAGATCTTCGGGGGAGGGGCGCGTGGGGTCGAACTCCAGCGGGTCTGCCGCCGGGCCGCCGTCGAGCTCCTTGAGCACGCGGGTCTGGGGCAGGTTGGAGAGGTCGAGCATGTCCGGCGCGGCGGGCGGGGGCTCGGTCCACGCCACCTCGTCGCCCGCGGGCAGCGGGTCGTCGGCGGGGATGGGGAGTGCGGTGGCGTTGGCGTCGTCGCCCCCGAGGTCGATGGTGCCGAAGTCCGGCGACGTTCCCGGGTCCCACGGCTCCTCGTCCTCGTGGGCGTGGGCCTGGGTGGCCGTGGCCTGGGGCGGTGTCACCGGCTCGGGTCCCTCGGCCGGGGTGTCCGCGTGCAGGGCCTCGGCGCCGTAGGAGCCGTCCTCCGGATCCTCGGACTGCGCGCCCGAGTCCGAGAGCGCGGCGTCGTCGAACCCGGCCTCCTCGAAGCCGGGCAGCGGCGAATCGGGCGGGACGAGCGGAGGGGGCGGGGGCGGGGCGAAGACCGATGGAGGAGGCGCGACACCCGGGCCGGTGCGCGGGGGCGTCGACGGCGCGGGCAGCTCGACCGCCCCACCCGGCGCGACCGTGGTGCGGTCAGCGCGCCGCGGCGGCGGCACCGGGGGGGTGGCCTTGATGCTGGGGATTCCGGCGGGCGTCGGCGCTCGGGCCGGCGGCAGCGGGATGGCGCCGGTGGTGAGCGACTGCGCCGCGGGCGGGGGCTCGGGCGGCCGCGCGGTGATCTGCGGCAGCCCGCCGGCCGAGGGCCCCGATGCGCCGAGCCCCAGCCCCGGCAAGGGCACCGCCCCCTCGTTGAAGCGCACCCCGACCGACGCGGGCTCGGGCGGCGCGGCCTCCGGCGGGCGCAGGGGAATCAGCGTCTGGCAGGTGCTGCACTTGAGCTTGGCGCCACCGGGAGGGATTCGCCGCTCGTCGATGTTGTACGCCGTCTGGCAGGACGGACACGTGACGCGCATGGGGAGAGCCCCGAGGCTAGCAGACTGCCCCGGGGTTCACGTGCTAGGCGGACCGTCCGAGCTGTGAGCGTCAACACCCACATCGAGCCCGTGCTCATCCTCGGCGGCGGCCTCGCCGGGCTCTCCACCGCGCTCCACCTCCACAGGCCGTGGCTGCTGGTGGAAAAGGAGTCTCGCGTCGGGGGGCTGGTCCGCACCGAGACGATGCACGGCGGCTTCCGGTTCGACCCCACCGGCCACTGGCTCCATCTGAGAGACCCGGGGATGAAGGCCCTGGTCCACGAGCGGCTGCTCCCGGGTGGGCTGGTCACCGTCGCCCGGAGAGCGGCGGTGTTCACCCGGGGCGTGTTCACCCGATTTCCCTACCAGGTGAACACCCACGGCCTGCCGGCCGAGGTGGTGGCGGAGAACGTCCTGGGGTTCGTGGAGGCCACCCTGGGAGAGGGCGGCCGGGCGCTCCGGGAGCGGGAGCCGGCGAACTTCGAGGAGTTCATCCTCCGCCACCTCGGCGCGGGCTTCGCCAGGAACTTCATGGTGCCCTACAACACCAAGCTCTTCGGCGTGCCCCCGCGCGAGCTGAGCGCGGCGTGGTGCGGCCGCTTCGTGCCCAGGCCGAGCCTGCGCGAGGTGGTGGACGGGGCGCTGGGGCTGGGCTCCGACGCCCTCGGCTACAACGCGACGTTCGTCTACCCCAGGGAGGGGGGCATCGAGGGGCTCGCCCGGGCGCTGCACCGCGAGGTCGTCGCCGGTTCCTCGGCCGGCGAGGTGCGGGTGTCGACCGAGCCGCTCGGGCTCGACTGGGAGCGCCGCGTCGCCCGCCTGTCGGACCGGAGCGAGGTGCGCTGGTCCGCGCTGGTGTCGACCTTGCCGCTGCCGCTCCTGGTCGAGCTGCTCCACCGGGTGCCCGACGAGGTGCGCGCCGCGGCCGGGAGGCTCCGGGCGACCGACGTCACCTGGGTGGCGGTGGGTGTCCGCGGGCCCAACGTCCAGCCCTGGCACTGGGTGTACACGCCCGAGCCGGAGTTCGCGACCTACCGCATCGGTTCGCCCTCGGCGGTCTTTGCCGGCACTGCGCCGGCCGGGACCTCGTCGTTCTACGTGGAGTACTCCGGCCCGCGCTCCCCGGAGGCATGTGCCCGGGCCGCGGTGGAGGACCTGGTCCGTGCGAAGATGATCTCCGGCGCGGCCGAGGTGCTCTTCGCCGAGCCTCGTGTCATCCGGAACGCCTACGTGCTCTACGACGCCCACTACGGAGAGGCCCGGCAGACGGTGGTCGACTTCCTGTCGAAGGTGGGGATCCGCATCGCCGGCCGCTACGGGAACTGGGAGTACTCGTCGATGGAGGACGCGCTCCTCGGAGGGCGCGCAGCCGCGGAGCAGGTCGAGCGCCAGTGAGCCCCTCCCCGCGGCTGACCGTGGTCATCCCGGTCTACAACGAGGAGCGCATCCTCCCCTCGGCGCTGGCGGACCTCATCGCCGGGCTGGACGCGAGGTCGCTCGACTACGAGGTGCTGCTCGCCGAGAACGGCTCCACCGACGGGACGCCGGCGCTGCTCGATCGGCTCACCGCCGCCAACCCCCGCCTGCGCTGGTTTCACTCCACCACGCCCAACTACGGCGCGGCGCTGAAGCAGGGGATGCTCGAGGCCCGGGGCGAGCTGGTGTTCTGCGACGAGATCGACCTCTGCGACCTGACCTTCTACGACAGCGCGCTCTCGCTGCTGGCCGACCCTGGCCTGGACATGGTGGTGGGAAGCAAGGCGGCGCAGGGCGCGGTGGACCGCCGGCCGCTCGTCCGCCGGGTGGCGACCCGGGTCCACAACGGGCTCTTGCGCCTGCTGCTCGGATTCCAGGGCACCGACACCCACGGTCTGAAGGCTTTCCGCCGGGAGCGGCTGGTCCCGGTGGCCCGGGCCTGCGTGGTGGACCGGGACGTGTTCGCCTCCGAGTTCGTGGTCCGCGCCTGGCGCAACGGCTACCGGGTGCTGGAGATCCCCATCCAACTGGAGGAGAAGCGGCAGCCCTCCATCAACCTCCTTCGCCGGATCCCCAACGTGCTCCGGCAGGTGACGAAGCTGGTGTGGGTCATCCGGGTGCGAGGCGGGTGAGCGGCGGCATGCCCGGGCTCGCCTGCATCTCCATCGACCTCGATGGGCTCGGGCACTACGCGGCGCTCCATGGGCTGGCAAGGGAGGCGGTGTCCGCCGATGCCCGTGGTCTGGTGCACCGGGTCGCCGTTCCCCGCTTCGCCGAGCTGGTCGAAGGGGTGGGCGGCCGGGGGACGCTCTTCGTCATCGGGGGCGAGGTGGACTCCGCGGGCCGCGCGCCGCTGCAGGACGTGCTCCGCAGGGGCCACGAGCTCGCCAGCCACAGCCACGGGCACGACTACGCGCTGTCCCGCCGCTCGCCCGAGGACATCGGCCGGGACCTCGCCCGCGCCGAGGAGGTCCTCACCTCGCTGGGGGCGGCGGCCCCGCTGGGGTTCCGCGCGCCGGGGTACACACTCTCCCCGGCGCTGCTCCGAGCCGTGGTCGCCCGGAGGTACGCGTACGACGCGAGCATCTTCCCCGCCGCGCCGTACTGGGCGGCCAAGGCGCTGACCCTGGGCTGGCTCCGGCTCCGGGGGCGGCGCTCGGCGGCCATCCTCGACAGCCCCCGAGTGCTGCTCGCGCCCCGGCTCCCCTACCGCCCCGACCCCGACCGGCCCGAGCGGCGGGGGGCGGCGCCGCTGCTCGAGCTTCCGATGTCGGTGACCCCGGGTGCCCGGATTCCGTTCATCGGCACCTTGGTGGTGCTTGCACCCTGGCCGATGGTGCGCGGAGCCTACGCCCGGCTCCGGGGCGACCCCTTCTTCTCGCTCGAGCTCCACGCGGTGGACGTCCTCGGCCCGGAGGACGGGCTGCCGCCGGAGCTTGGCCGTGCCCAGCCCGACCTGGCGCTCCCCCTGTCGGCCAAGCTCGCCCGGCTGCGTCAGGTGCTGGAGTGGCTGGCCAGGGACTTCCGGCTCGTTCCGCTCCGGGAGGCGGCCCGGGCGCTGGAGGCGGCGGGCACGTCACCCGTTCCCGCCGGCGGCGCGCGCAGCTAGGTCAGGGCGGGCTGCAGTCGGCGAGGTCAGGGCGGCCGCAGTCAGCTAGAAGGGACGGTGGGCCCATGTTCGAGACCCTGAGCAAGGAGACGAGGCAGCGGCTGAAGCAGCTCACCCTCGAGCTGGCGGGGGAGCGCGGGCCGATGCTCGAGGCCCTGGCGAAGCGGAGCAACGGCGAGTTCGGGGTGGATCCCTTCGGCTTCGACCCGGACTACGCGTTGTCCGCCATCGCCCCCTTCGTGTGGCTGTACAAGAAGTACTTCCGGGTGGAGACGCACGGCATCGAGCGGGTGCCCTCGGGCCGGGTGTTCCTGGTGGGCAACCACGCGGGGCAGATTCCCATCGACGGGGCGATGGTGGGCGTGGCGATGCTCCTGGAGCACGACCCGCCGCGCCTGGTGCGGGCGATGACCGAGAAGTGGGCGGCGTCGCTGCCGTGGGTCTCCACGATCTTCGCGCGGAGCGGCCAGATCGTCGGCACGCCGGAGAACTGCCGGCGCTTGCTCCAGATGGGCGAGGTGGTGATGGTGTTCCCCGAGGGGGTGCCGGGAATCAGCAAGCTCTGGCCCGAGCGCTACCACCTCAAGCAGTTCGGCCTCGGCTTCATGCGTCTGGCCCTGGAGACGGCCACGCCCATCGTGCCGGTGGCCATCATCGGCTCGGAGGAGCAGGCGCCGGCGATCCTCAACCTCCGCTCGGTGGGAAAGCTGATCGGTTTCCCTGCGCTGCCGGTGACGGTGACGCCCATCCCCCTGCCGACCAAGTACCGGCTGTACTTCGGCGACCCGCTGACGTTCTCCGGGAGCGCGGACGACGAGGACACCGAGCTGGACAAGAAGGTCCGGGTGGTGAAGACCACCTTGCAGGGCCTGCTCCAGCAGGGCCTCGAAGAGCGGAAGAACGTCTTCTGGTGAGCGAGCCGATGACCGCCGAGTCCCGACAGGTGGTGGTGGTGACCGGCATCAGCGGGAACCTGGGGCGCACCCTCACCAAGCTCTTGCACCGGACCCAGCGCATCGTCGGCCTGGACCGCCGGCCATTCCCCGGGGCGCCGAAGGACGTGGAGCTCTTCCAGCTCGACCTCCGCAAGAAGAAGGCCGAGGACGTCTTCCGCATCCACGAGGTGAAGGCGGTCATCCACATGGGGATCATGCACGACCCCCGGATGTCCTCCGAGGAGCACCACTCGTTCAACGTGGTGGGCACCACCCGGGTGCTGGAGGCGGTGGCGAAGTTCGGGGTGAAGAAGGTCGTGGTCCTCTCCAGCGCCAACGTCTACGGCCCGAGCCCCGACAACTCGAACTTCCTTTCCGAGGATGCGCCGCTGATGGCCGCCTCTCGCTTCTCCGGCGTCCGCGACCTCATCGAGGTCGACATGCTCGCCCACGGATTCTTCTGGCGGCACCCGGACATCGAGACGGTCATCCTCCGGCCGGTCCACATCCTGGGCCCGAGCATCCGGAACGCGCCGTCGAACTATCTGCGCCTGCGGCATCCGTGGGTGCTGGCCGGGTTCGATCCAATGCTCCAGCTCATCCACCAGGAGGACGCGGCGCGGGCCATGGTGGAGGCGCTCCGGCCGGGACTGAAGGGCGTCTACAACGTGGTCGGACCCGGCGAGGTGCCGCTCTCCGCCGTGCTCCGCGAGCTGGGCCGGACGCCCATCCCGGTCCCGCACCCCATCGCCCGGCCACTGCTGGGCGCGCTGTTCCGCTACCGGCTGGCGAACTTCCCGCCCCCGGAGCTGGACCACATCCAGTTCCTCTGCATGGTGGACGGGAGCCGGTGGCGGGCAGACGTGGGCTGGGTGCCCCAGCACTCGATGAAGGACACCATCCGCTCGGTGGACGGGGAGCGGGCGGCGGCATGACAGGCAGCGCCGGGCGACCGACCGCGACATCGGTGTCGTGGTTTCCCTCGCGCTCGAGTCGCACTCAGGGTGAACTCCGGTCCTAACCGCCCGGCGCGCCTCGGGACGCTCCGTGGCACCCCTGTTGCTCGCTCAGGTGCCCATGTGAGGGCGTCCCATTGGGGGACGCCCGACGCCCACCGTCCCGGCCGGCCCCGGGGCGGTGGGCGCTTTTTTTTTGGGGTCAGCGGGGCGCGAGGTCCGGATAGGGCCCGCCCTGCATCGACTCCAGCAACCACTCCCCGCCCCGGGCGACCCAGACCGCCGTCGCCTCCTGGGCCTGCTCCGAGGTGGAGGGCAGGCGGAACCACCGCCAGCGCGTGATGACCGTGGCGCGCTCACCGGTCTCGCCGGGGACGACGTTCAGCAGCTCGATGTCGGTGATGTTCAGGTCCGAGCCGTCGCGGGCCCGCGCAGCGAGAAACTGGCTGCGCCGCTCCGGGACGAGCATCTGCGCCACCGCGGCGGACTCGCTCCAGCGGGCCTTCACCTCGAAGTCCTCGTAAGTGCTCTTCAGCTTCGCCTGCGTGGCGCCTCCTTCGTGACATCCGACGACACCGAGGAGCAGGCAGGCGAGGAGGGGCCGCGTGGTAGCCTTCATCGGCTGACCACGATGCCCGAATCCCTGGTGGAGCGGTACGAGCAGCTCCTCGCCACCGATCCCACCTCCACCCTCTTCGTGGAGCTGGCTCGGGTGCTCGTCGAACAGGGTGAGAACGCCCGGGCGGCGGAGGTGTGTCAGCAGGGGCTCGTTCACCATCCGGACAGCATCCACGGGTACGTGCTCTGGGGGAAGGCGCTCATCGGGCTCGGCCGGCCTGCCGAGGCCATGGAGCAGTTCGACCGGGCCGTGGCGGTCGACCGGCAGGACCCGCTCGCCTACCACCTCATCTCCGAGGTCCTGGTGAGCAAGGGGCTGTACCGCTCGGCGCTCCCGCTCTTGCGCAAGGCGGTGGCGCTCTCCCCGGGCGACGAGCAGGTCAGGGCCTGGCTCGAGCAGACGCAGGGCGCGCTCGCCGGTGGCCCGGCGCCCACCATCCGCCCGGCGGTGCTCGACAACCCGCCGGAGCGCCCCCTCCGCGCCCGCGCCAACGGGGCGGCCACCCGCACCGGTTCGCTGCCCCCGCCGCCTCCGCCCGAGGCGCTGAGCGAGGCGGCCGGGTTCACCCCGCTGCCCGAGCGGAAGGGTTCGGGCTCCTTCCCGGCGGCGGGGGATGGACCGACCACGCCCGGCCCGGCCGACTACCCGGCCAGCGCCGGTGGCGGACCCGAGGCGGGCGGGAGCGGCGAGCCAGGGGGCGGCGAGCCGAGTCCGGAGGACGTCACCGAGCCGAGCCTCCTCGCCGACGTGCCCGACGCCCCGTCGCCCACCGGCCAGGTGCCGGTGGTCAAGCGCCCCCTCACCACCGGAAGCACCGAGGCCATCGCCAAGGAATACGAGAAGGCGCTGCGGGCCAAGTTCGCCGAGAAGGCCCAGGTCAAGAGCTGGCTCCAGGTCCACGCGCTGAAGCTGGCCATCGCCAGCGTGGCGCTGGTGGCGCTGGTGGCCGGCGGCCTCGTCTACCGGCATACCCGCATCGTGAACCAGGGCCGGAACCTGGCCGACGCGCTCTCCACCGCACGCAAGGCCCTGGCGCTGGACACCGCCGCGGGGGACCGGGCCGCGCTGGACGCGCTCGCCCAGGCGCTGCGCATGGAGGAGGACAACGCCGAGGCCTGGGACTTCACGGCCTACGCCCGCGCCGTCCTCGCCGACGAGCATGGTGGGACGCCCCAGGACCGCGCCCAGGCAGCCGCGGCACTGGCCCGGCCGAAGGCGGGTACCAGCCACCCCGGCCTGGCGCTCGTCGCCCGGGCGATGGCCACCGAGGGCGCCGAGCGCGACGCCGCCAGGAAGGCAATCCTCGACTCGCCGCTGGACCTCAGCGAGGTGCACGATGCCGCCGGGCGCCTGCTGCTCGGCAAGGGGGACGCCAAGGGCGCAGTGCTCCACTTCAAGCGCGCGCTCGAGCTGAACGCCGGCAACGTGCGCGCCCTGGTCGCGCTCGGCGACTACTACCGCGAGGCAGGCGACGACGCGGCGGCCCTCACCGTCTACGGGACCGCCGAGCAGCTCTCGCCCGATCACCCGGGCCGCGCCCTCGGCGAGGCCGAGAGCCGGCTCGCCCTGGAGCAGGACCTCACCCAGGCCCTCGCCGAGGTGGACAAGCTGTCTCCCGAGGCGCTGACCCCGGACCTGGCTGCACGGCGCGCGCTGGACCGCGGCCGGCTGCTCTCGGCGAACGGGGCCCACGACCAGGCGGTGAAGGTGCTCACCGAGGGCGCCTCGGGCGGCAAGCGCGCCTTCGACTTCCAGGTGGCGCTCGGGGATGCGCTCCGGGCGAGCGGCGACCTCGCCTCGGCGCAGAAGTCCCTCGAGGCGGCGGTGAAGCAGCGGCCGAAGAGCGAGGAGGCCAAGGAGGCACTGGGCCGGGTGCTGCTCGGCCGGGACCGCGAGCGCGATCTGCTGCAGCGCTTCGCCGACGACACCGGCCGGCGCATGGCCCTGCTCCGGGGCATCGCCTGGGGCCGGCTCAAGGACTGGAAGCGCGCCCGGGCCGAGCTGGCGAGGACCTCGGTCGCCGGCAAGTTCCCCATCGAGGCGGTGGCCTGGTTCGCCCTGGCCGATGCCGCCGAGGGCGAGCCGGACAAGGCGCAGTCGGTGCTCGAGCGGACGCTGGGGGCGGCGAAGCGCCCGCGGGCGGACGTGGCGGTGGCCCTGGGGAAGATCTACTGGCAGCGAGGCATCCTCGACCGGGCCAAGGCCCAGTTCGAGGGCGCCAGCCGCGACCCACGTGACTACGAGGGGGCGTGCTCCCTGGGACGCCTGGTGTGGCTCTCGGGCTCTCCCGAGCGGGCGGTGGAGCCGCTCCAGCTCTCCATCCAGCGGAACCGGAGCCACGGCGAGAGCCGCCATGCCCTGGCCCGCGTCTTCCTCGCCCTGGCCAAGCCGGCCGAGTCGCAGGCGCAGGCCGAGGCGTGGGCGGCGGAGAACCCCTCCAGCGCCGCGGCACACAAGGACGTGGCGCTCGCGCTGGCGCAGCTGGGCAAGTGGAAGGAAGCGGAGGCGTCGCTCGGCCGGGCGATGAAGCTCGATGCCCAGGACCCCGAGTCGTACCGCCTGAAGGCGAGCCTCCTCTTCGCCCGGGGCGACGGGCGCGGCGGGTTCGCGGCGCTGCAGAAAGCGAACACCCTGGCGCCCAAGGACAGCGAGGTGTTCTGTGCCATCGGCCGTGCCTTCGTGCGGCAGGGGAACACCCCGCAGGCGCAGAAGGCCTACCAGGCGGCGAGCCGCGAGGACCCGACCAGCGTCTGCGGCCTCGCCGGCGAGGTGCTGCTCAAGCCGGCTGCAGGCAAGCCGCAGCTGTCGAAGCTCCAGGGACTGTCGTCCGCAGCGCCGAGGGCGAGCGACCGGGCCCTGGCCGCGGTGGCCGCCTCCCGGGTGGCGCTGGCCGGGGGCCGGGTGCAGGACGCCAAGCACAGCGCCGAGCTGGCGCTGGAGCTCCAGCCCTTCCTCTCCGACGCAGTCCTGGCACAGGGGCTGGTGCTCCGGAAGCTCCGCGACGAGACCAAGGCGCGCGAGCTGCTGATCAGGGCGGTGCAGCTCGATCCCTCGGATGGGCCGACCCGCCTGGCGCTCGCCGATGCGTACGCTGCCGGAGGTGACAGCGATGCCCGCCGGGCCTACGACGAGTACGTGAACTTCACTCGCCTGGCCCCGAAATCGCCCGACATGGCGCGGGTGAAGAAGCTCCTCCCCGCGCTCAAGAAGCGGGCGGCCCGGGCCCCGTGAACCCCAGGCGCTTCCTCCAGGTGGTCGCCGGGAACGCGCTCGCCCTGTCGGCCCTGTACCTCTCCCTGGGCGTAATGGTGGAGGCCCTCCGGATCCAGGCCCCGTCCACCGCGGTGCTGCGGGTGTCGTACGCGCTCGACGCGCTGCCAGCCCGGGTGCTGGAGCGGCTCGGGCTGCTCGCGCCGTTGAAGGAGGCCTACACCGACGGACGGATCGGCGAGTCGATGGTGCGGCTGGTCTTCGGGGGCACCGCGGTGGGGTTCGTGTTCGTCCTGGCCCTCGGTCTCGCCGCGGCCACGCTGCTGGTGCGGGAGCTCGTCCTCCGGCGCCGCAATCCGGTGGAGCCGTGAGCGTCGGCGAGACGGGCATCCGGCGGGCGCCGCGGCAGCTTCCTCTTGCCGGTCAGGCGTCGCTCGCCACCCTCCGGGCCTCCTCCAGGGCGCCCCGGCAGATCTCCACCACCTTGGGCCCGAAGCGCTCCCAGCTGGTGGCGCCGGTGCCCTTCACCGCCAGGAAGTCCTCCCGGGTGAGCGGGAGCGCCGTGGCCAGCGCCTGCAGCGTCCGGTCGGTGAAGAGGATGAAGGGCGGCAGGTCCAGATCGCGCGACAGGTCGCGCCGGAAGCGCCGCAGCGCCTCGGCGGCCTGGTCGTTCATCGGTCCCTCGGCGACGCGCTCCTTGGCCTTGTAGATGCTCGAGGCCTTCCCCGCCGGCCGCGGCGGCGGCAGCTCGACCCGCGTCCGATGGCCGGAGCAGGCGTCGCAGCCGTTGCAGTCCAGGGCCCGGGTGTCCTCGCCGAAGTAGTCGAGCACGAACGCCCGCCGGCACGTCTTGGCGTAGGCGTAGTCGGTCATCCGCCGGAGCAGGAGCAGCGCCCGGCGCTCCTGCCGGCGCACCTTCTCCAGCGAGAGGTCGAGCGCGTGGAACGGCACCCGCTGCAGCGCCCGGATGGCTCGGCCGGCGAACGGCTTGCGGACCGAGATCACCTTCGCCCGCTCCAGGGCCGACATCGCCCGGCGGAGATCCTTGTCCGGGAGCCCGGAACGCGCCGAGAGCGTGCGGAGCTGGACCGAGAGCGAGCCGCTCGCCCCGGCGTCCGCCCGCAGCGTCTCCAGCAAGGCCAAGGCCGAGCGGGAGTGCAGGTCCCCTCCGGCCTCGAGGAGCTTGATCGCGTATGCCCCCGCGCCGGGGGCCTGCATCTCCAGCAGGCCCTCGCGCTCGAGGATGCGCAGCGCCGCCGAGACCTCGAACTCGCTCGCCCCCACCGCCGCCGCCAGCGCCTCCTGGCCGCGGGCGAAGACCTCCGCCGTCTGGAGGACGTTCCACACGTCGGCGATGACCGCCTCCGAGGGATGGTTGCTCTCGATGAGGCGCTCCTGGGTGAAGACGTCGGCGTGGTTGAAGAGGAGCAGCGCGTGCGCCGGCTGCCCGTCCCGCCCCGCCCGGCCCACCTCCTGGTAGTAGGCCTCGACGGCGCGGGGGATGTTGGCGTGGATGACGAACCGGATGTCCGGCTTGTCGATCCCCATCCCGAAGGCGTTGGTGGCCACCGCCACCGCCGAGGGGTCGCCCATGAAGCGGTCCTGGGCCTTGTGCCGCTCCGTCTCGTCCATCCCCGCGTGGTAGACGACCGGGTCGTGCCCGCGGAGGCGGAGCGCAGCCTGCATCGCGTCCGCCTGCTTCCGGGTGGCGCAGTAGACGATGCCGCTGCCGCCCTCGGCGATGACCCGGGCGCACGCCGCACGGCGCTCCTCGTCCCCGGCCACCCTCAGGACCTCCAGGAAGAGGTTGGGGCGGTCGAACCCGGCGACGAAGACCCGCGGGTCCTTCATCAGCAGGCTCTTGACGATGTCCTCCCGCACCTCGGGGCTGGCGGTCGCGGTCAGGGCCACCGTGCGCGGCGGGCGGAGCCGCTTCCGCACCTGCCCGAGCAGCGCGTAGTCCGGACGGAAGTCGTGCCCCCACTGGCTGATGCAGTGGGCCTCGTCCACCGCCAGCAGCTCCACTCCCACCTCGCCCAGCGCGTCGAGGAAGCTCGGGCTCCGGAAGCGCTCCGGCGCCACGTAGACCAGCCGGTATGCCCCGGCCCGCATCCGCCGGATGCGCTCGGTCCGCTCGAGCTCGGGGACGGTGGAGTTGATCAGCGTCGCCGGGATGCCCCGCACCTCCAGCTGCTCCACCTGGTCCTTCATCAGCGAGATGAGCGGGGAGACCACCAGCGTCAGGCCCTTCAGCATCACCGCCGGCAGCTGGTAGCAGAGGCTCTTCCCGGCCCCGGTGGGCATCACCACCACCACGTTGCGCCCGGCCAGCACCGAGTCCACCACCTCGGCTTGCCCCGGCCGGAAGGCGGTGAGTCCGAAGCATCGCTGGAGCTCCGCGCGCGCGTCGTCGTGGAACCGGAGCGGCTCCGTCATGCTCCGCATCTTCACCGTTTGCCTCCAGCCGTCAACGCCTCTGCCGAGCCCGCCGGGAGCACATGGAGCTGCCCGGCCCGGGCCAGCGAGACGTACCGCCCCGCTCCGACCACCACGTGGTCCAGGACGCGGAGGTGGAAAATTCTGGCCCCGGCCTGCAGCTCCCGGGTCAATGCGAGATCTGCCTCGGACGGCTCCGGGTCTCCCGAGGGGTGATTGTGGGCGAAGATGACCGCCGTGGCCCGGGCAGTGAGCGCGGCCCGGAACACCTCCCGCGGATCCACGGTACAGGCGTCCGTCGTCCCCTGCGCCACCCGCGCGTCCGCCAGCAGCACGTTCCGGGTGTTGAACGACAGCACGTGGAACACCTCGTGCCGGAGCAAGGCGATGCGGGGCGCCAGGTAGCGGTACACCTCGCCGGCGGTGCGCAGCCGCGGCCGGCCGTCCGGGGCGAGGTGCGCGCGCCGGGCGAGCTCCAGCGCCGCCAGCACCTGCGCCGCCCGCTCCCGGCCCAGCCCGGCGGCGGTGCACAGCTCGGCCGGCTCCATGCGCGCCAGCGCCCGGAGACCTCCGGAGGCGGCAAGCAACGACTCGCCGAGCCCGCGCACCGTCCGGCTCCGGCCGCCGAAGAGCAACCCCAGCAGCTCGGCGTCGTCCAGCGTGTGCGGCCCCTCGAGCAGCCTCTCCCGCACCTCCTGAAGGCGGCCGTCCTCTGTCTCGGAAACTCCGCGCTCCACGCCGTTCTCGGCGGAGCAAGCCACGTGCCTAGCCGTGCGCTCTTGAACGCCGGTTCAGCGGGCCGTCCGCAGCGGCGGCCGTCCAGGTCCTAGAACTTGGACATCGCGAACAGAGCCTTCATCTTCTCGTTGGTGTCGCGCAGCCGTCTGGACAGCGTCCGGACCAGCGCCCAGAGCACCGAGTACGCCAGCTCCTTGTCGGTGAAGAGCAGCTGGTCGAGCGGGTCGCGCCCGATGCGCAGGAGCACCGCCTCGCCCTCGTGGGCCAGGGCGTCGGCCGAGCGCAGCCCCTCCTCCACCACCGCCATCTCCCCGAACGCCGCGCCGGGCTCGAGGATGGCCAGCGCCTCCTCGCCCATCCCCGGCAGCTGGCGGCTGATGCGGACCTTGCCCTCGACCACGATGTACATCGACGCGCCGGGCTCACCCTCGCGGAAGACGTACTTGCCCCGAGTCACCCGCTCCGTCTCGCAGACGCCGGCGAGCTTCTTCAGCTGGATCTGGCTCAGACCCTCGAACAGTGGCACCCGCGAGAGCAGGTCGAGATTCATGGCAATCGTGCGACCCTCGTAGCACTCTTTCCACCATGGCCGACACCGTGCATGCAGTCACCATCATTGGCTCCGGGCCGGCGGGCTACACCGCCGCAATCTACGCTGCCCGGGCGAACCTCCAGCCCGTGCTCTATGCCGGTGGACCGGCCCTGGACGAGCCTGCCCGGGTGCCGGGCGGCCAGCTGATGATCACCACCGATGTCGAGAACTACCCGGGGTTTCCGGAGGCCGTCACTGGCCCGGAGCTCATGGAGCGGTTCAAGGCCCAGGCCGAGCGGTTCGGGACGGTCATCCACATGGAGAACGTGATGAAGGTGGACCTCTCCGCCCGGCCCTTCACCCTCCAGGACGAGAGCGGACGCACGGTGAAGACCGAGACGGTGATCATCGCCACCGGGGCATCGGCCAAGTGGCTGAACGTGCCCGGCGAGGCCGAGTACGCCAACCGCGGCGTCTCGGCCTGCGCCACCTGCGACGGTGCGTTCTTCAAGGGCGAGGACGTCTTGGTGGTCGGCGGCGGAGACACGGCGATGGAGGAGGCGAGCTACCTCGCCAAGATCGTGAAGCGGGTCACCGTGCTCCACCGGCGCGAGCAGTTCCGGGCCTCGAAGATCATGCAGCATCGGGTGCTGTCCAACCCCAAGATCTCGGTCGTCTGGAACACGGTGGTGGAGGAGATCCTCGGTGACGGCAAGCGGGTGACCGGAACCCGGGTGCGAAACTGCAAGACCGGCGAGGTGATGAGCCTGAGCGCCGGTGGGGTGTTCGTCGCCATCGGTCACAAGCCGAACACCCAGCTCTTCGGGGACTGGCTGGAGACCACCGAGAACGGGTACCTCAAGACCGTGCCCGGGAGCACCCGGACCAGCCTGGACGGAGTCTTCGCCTGCGGAGACGTGCAGGACGCGGTGTTCCGGCAGGCGGTCACCGCCGCAGGGACGGGCTGCATGGCGGCCATCGAGGCCGAGCGCTTCCTGGTGGAGCACGGGGAGTGAGCTCCGAGCGGAAGCCGGCGTCGGCCCTGACCCTGGCCATCCACGCCGGGAGCCGGCTCCCCGAGAGCAGCGCGGTCCCCATCACCCCGGCGGTCCACACCGCGGCGGTGAGCTGGTTCGACTCGGCCGACGCGCTCGACGCGGCGCTGGACGGCAAGGACTTCGTCTACACCCGCATCCGGGGCGAGAACTCGGTGCTGCTCGAGGAGGCGGTGGCCGCGCTCGAGGGGGCCGAGGCTGCGGCGGTCTTCGGCAGCGGGATGGCGGCCCTCCGCTCGGTGTTCGACGCGCAGGGCCTCGCCCCCGGCGACCGGGTGGTCCTCCCCGCCGACGGCTACGGCGCCACCCGGGCGCTGTTCAAGCGGCTCGCCGAGCAGCAGCGGGTCGAGCTCCACGCGCTGAAGATGAGCGAGCCGTCGGCCACCGAGCGCATCACCGCCCTTCGCCCCAGGCTGGTGCTCGCCGAGAGCATGACCAACCCGCTGCTCGCGGTGCCGGACCTCCCGGCCATCGCCCGCGCGGCGCACTCGGTCGGCGCGGTGCTGGTGGTGGACGGCACCTTCACCTCGCCGGTGCTCCAGCAGACGCTGTCCCAGGGGGCCGACCTCGCGCTGCACTCGACGACCAAGTGGATCAACGGCCACTCCGATGCCACCGGCGGCGTGGTCTCCGGGACCCGGGCGCGGGTCGACCCGCTGCGCGCCGCGCGGGTGCTCGAGGGCGCCCTGCTCGGGCCCTTCGAGTCCTGGCTCACCCTCCGCGGGCTCCGCACGCTTCCCGTCCGGATGGCGGCCCACTCCGCGCACGCCCTCCACGTAGCGCGGCGCCTCCGCGAGCACCCCCGCATCTCCCGGGTGCTGTACCCGGGGCTCCCCGACCATCCGGACCACGCCACGGCGCGCACCCTGCTGAAGGGCGGTTTCGGGGGGATGGTGGCCTTCGAGATCGCCGGGGCGGGGCGGCAGGAGTCGTTCCGCTTCCTCGAGGCGCTGGAGCTCTGCCGCCCGGCGCCCTCGCTGGGGGACGTGACCACCCTGGTGATGCACGCGGCCAGCGCCAGCGCGCGGCGGCTGACGCCCGAGGAGCGCGCGGCGGCGGGCATCGGCGAGGCCCTGATCCGGGTCTCGGTGGGCCTCGAGGATCCGGACGACATCGCCGACGACCTCCTGCAGGCGGTGGGCCGGTCATGAAGATGGTCGACGTCGGGGGCAAGGAGCGGACCGAGCGGGTGGCAGTGGCCACCGCCCGGCTCCGGATGCAGCCCGACACCGTCGCCCGCATCCGCGACGGTCGGGTGGAGAAGGGCGACGTCCTCGCCGCCGCCCGCCTCGCCGGGGTGATGGCCGCCAAGCGCACGCCGGACCTGATCCCCCTGTGCCATCCCATCGCCCTGACCGGCGTCACCGTCGAGGTGACCCTGGACGAGGGTGGGGCGAGCGTTCGCGCGGAGGTGAAGACGCTCGACCGGACCGGGGTGGAGATGGAGGCGCTCACCGCGGCGGCGACCGCCGCCCTGACCATCTACGACATGGTGAAGAGCGTCGACCGGGGAATGGTCATCGAGGCGCTGCAGCTCGAGCACAAGGCCGGCGGTCGCACCGGCACCTGGGACCGCGGCTCGGCGTAGAGATGGGCATCTCCCCGGCGGAGGTCGCCCTGGACGTGGTGCTCGGCGCCGGCATCGGCGTGCTGAGCGGCATCGTGGGCATCGGGGGCGGGCTGTTCGTCATTCCTCTGCTCGGCGTCTTCTTCGGGCTCACCCAGCAACAGGCGCAGGGAACCGCGCTGGTGATGGTGGTCCCCAACGTCCTGCTCGGGTTGTGGCGCTACGCCCGGTACCGCGGGTTCGATGCGCGGGGGGCCCAGCTCCTGGCGCTGCTGGCGCCGATCTCCACCTACGTCGGTGCGCGGCTGGCCACCGTGGCGCCGTCGGGCTTGCTCCGGGTCGGGTTCGCGGCGTTCCTGCTCGTGCTCGCGCTCTTCTACGGGGTGCGGAGCCGGGCAGCCGCCATCCGCATCGACCCCGATGCGCGGCTCCCGGCCCGGGTGGCCATCGTCCTGGGGCTGGTGGGGGGCTTCGTCTCGGGAGTCTTCGGTGTCGGCGGCTCGCTCCTGACCGTTCCGCTCATGACCACCCTCCATGCGATGGGGCAGGCAACGGCCCAGGGCATGGGGCTTGCGCTGGTGGCTCCGGGGACGGTGGTGAACCTCGTCGTCTACGGACGGGCGGGCAACGTCGACTGGGTCCGGGGGCTGGCGCTGGCGGTGGGCGGGGTGGCCACCATGCCGCTCGGGGTGGCGATCGCCCACCGGCTGCCGGAGCGGGTGCTTCGGGGAATCTTCGCCGTGGTGGCCCTGGTCAGCGCCGTGGGGCTGTTCCTGCGGCGGTGACCTGCCCGGCGACTCAGGGGTACTTCCTGGCCATCGCGCGCACCTTCACTGGAACGCGTGCCGGGCGAGGGTGGGCTCGGCATCGCCCGGCCCGACGTCCCGGTCCCCGCTCGCGGTGTGAAACGCCTGGGGCTCGGCCGCGGCTCCGTCCCGGTTGGCCTCGACGGCCGGGCTGACCGCCGCGTAGGCGGCGACCTGTCGAGTCACGGCAGACGAGAGCACCGCGAGGCCAGACAAGACGACGAGAACGAGGAAGGTGTGCTTCCGGGCGGCGGCAGTCATGGGCGGCTCCTTCTGTGGGTGAATCACCAGGGTCTGTGTCGGGGCCGGGCTGAAAGTCGCACCGCCCTCGGTCGAGAGCCGGCGGCTGCTTCAGGAGCTCCAGATCGTGGCAGCATCGGATGCAGGTGACAGACCTCGCCACGGCCGCCGCGACCCTCGCCCAGCGCATCCGCGATGGAGATCGGCCCGCCGAGGCCGAGCTGGTCCAGACCTTCAGCCGCGGCATCCGGGTCATCCTCCGACACATCGTCCGCGAACCGGCCCTGGTGGAGGACCTGCACCAGGACACCTTTCGCATCGGGCTGGAGCGGATCCGCGCCGGTGCGCTCCGGGATGCGTCGCAGCTCGGGGGCTTTCTCGCGGGGCTCGCTCGCAACCTGGCCATCGAGCACTTCCGGAAGGCGCGCCGCTCGGTGCCCGAGGACGATGCGGGGCTGGACCGTCTGGAGTCCCCGGATCCATCCCCCACCGAGCGGCTGGAGCGGGAGGAGGACGCGCGGCGGGTGGCGAAGGTCCTCGAGGCGCTCCCCACCGAGCGGGACCGGGCAGTGCTGCGGCGCTTCTACCTGGGCCAGGAGGACAAGGACGTGCTCTGCGCCGAGCTGGGGGTCGATCGGCTCCAGTTCAATCGCATCGTCCACCGCGCCCGCGAGCGGTTCCGGACACTCTGGGCCGGGAGCGATAATTCGGGGGGTTCTCACACATGACTGGGGAGATGGACGCCGGTCGCGGACAGGGGTCGGAGTGGCACGAGACGAGCGTGCCCGAGGAGTACGCCACCGGTCGGCTCTCCCCGGAGCGGCGCCCATCGTTCGAGGCCCACCTGGTGGGCTGCACCGAGTGCCTCGACCGGGTCGAGTCCGCCGAGAGGATGCGGGACGGTTTCTTGACCCTCGAGCGGCGGACGCCGGCCGCCGAGGCGCGGCGCGCGCAGCGACTGGCGCCGCCTCGCTGGGCCGCCCGCACCCGCCTGGCGGTGGGACTGGCCGCAGCCGCGGCGTTTGCCGGGCTGGTCTGGGCGAGCTCCCTGCGCATCCGGACGGTGGAGCAGAGGCTGGCGGAGAAGACGGACGCGCTCGCCCGCACCGAGGCGGAGCTCGCCCGCGCCCGCTCGCAGCTGGAGCATGCCCCCGGGCGGCCGCCCGAGTCGCGCGGCAGCAGTCTGACGTCGAGTGGGGCGACAGCCGTGCCCGTGCTCGCGCTGCTGACCACCCGGGGCGCCCAGGTGCCGACCCTGACCCTCCCTCCCCCCGGACATCCCATGGCGCTGTGGATCGAGCGGGAGCTGCCCGCGCGGTTCGAGCGGTACCGGGTGACGGTCCGCTCCGAGCAGGGCACCACCGTCCTCGAGGACGCGCTCATGCCTGCCACGCGGGACGCGCTCCTGCTGGTCGTCGACGGCGCGCTGCTACCTCCGGGCCGGTACACCCTCCTCCTCGAGGGTGAGGCCCTGAGCGGGCGGCGCGTGCCCGTCTCCACGCACGAGTTCCGGACCCTCCCTGCTGCGCAGCGATGAGCCTCTCCGGCCCCTTCTCCAGCAACGACGAGGAGGTCCCCTCTTTCGAGGAGACCTCCCGGGGAGGGCCGACAGGGGGGTGCGTGTCCGGCCCGCCGCCCGCTGGTCAAATCCCCTGGTCGCTCTCCACCGAGATGTCCTGCGGGTCCTGCGCCGCGGTCGAGGTCGCCGCCCCGAACGACAGGAGCAGGCCGACGAGGGACACCGCGAGGAACATCACCACCACCCTGATCGAGCCCTTGGTCTTCTCCATGGCCTGGTTCTCCTTCCGAACAGCGGTTTCGAAAGGTCCAGTGGAGAGTCGCCCGAGATTGTCGCACCGCCCCTGGCCGTTGCCTTCGTGCAGGTCCCTCGCTCTGTCGGCCCTCCTCGCAGCGCTGGCCGCCGATGCGGCGCCCGGACCAACCGCCGCGGAGGTGCGGACGGTGAAGCTCGCCGCCGGCGTGCCGAGCATCGTCGAGCTCCCCTGCACCACCGGCGTGCTCCTCCGAACGAGCGTCGATCCGGATCTCCAGCCGATGGTCGTCCAGTTGCGCGACCCGTCCGGTGAGCTCCTGGCGGAGGTGCGGAACTCCGAGGACCAGGAAGAGCCGGAGGAGCTCCCGGCCGCCGCGGTGCCCACCCGTTCCGGAGTCTGTCAGCTCATCCTGGCCGCCTCCTCGGAGCCAGCCGGGGAGGCGGTGGTGCGCATCGAGCCGCCGCGCGCGCCCACGCCGCTCGACGAGAGGCGGATCCAGGCCGAGCGGCTGTACCAGCGCACCATCGTGCTCTGGGCCCAGCACGCCGAGGCCTCGCTCCGGGAGGCGGTCGATGTGGCGACCCGCGCCGCGGCGATCGCGCGCCAGGCGGGTGACGGGCGCGGTGAGTCCAGCGTCCACGCCACGACGGCAGGCATCCTCTGGGAGCTCGGGGAGCTGGAGAGTGCCGAGACGTCGATCACCCGCGCCATCGAGCTCCGCGAGCAGCTCGGCAACCCGCGCACGCTCGCACAGGCGTACAACGACCGCGGGGTGATCCGGGAGAGCCTCTCCAACTCGGTGGGGGCCCTGGACGACCTCCGACGTGCGCGCGAGCTGGCCGAGCCGCTCGCCCGCCCCGGGCTGAAGGCGATGATCCTCCACAACCTGGGGTTCAACCACCTGGCCTCCAAGGAATGGGATCGGGCGCTCGAGCTGCTGCGGGCGGCCGAGCGCGCCGATCCGCGCCCGCAACGCCAGGGCACCACGAAGGACGTCATCGGAGTGGTGCTCTATGACCTCGAGCGATACGCCGAGGCAGAGGGCCAGTTCCGCCAGGCCCTGGAGGCGCACCGGGTGCTGGGGGACCGCCGGAGCCAGGCCGTCTCGCTCTACCATCTGGGCTGGGTGTACGGAGACACGCACCGGCTCGCCGAGGCCAAGCGCGCTTACCGCGAGGCCATCGAGCTGCTCACCCCGATCGGAGACCGGGTCAACCTCGCCATCGCCCACGACGGGCTGGGGGAGATCCTGCAGCTGGAGGGCCGGCCAGAAGAGGCGGTCACCATGCACGGTGCCGCGCTGCGGATGGCGCAGGAGGCGCCCGACACCAACCAGCAGGCGATCTCGCTGACGAATCTGGCGAAGGCGCAGCGGGCGCTCGGTCGCCTCGAGGAGAGCCGCGACTCGCTGGCCCAGGCGGTGGACCTCACCGACTCCGGCCGCCTCCTGCGCCCCGGCGGGAGCGGGCGCACTGCCTGGACCGCCCGGAACCGCGACCGCTACGAGCTGCTCGTCTCGGTGCTGTGGGACCTCCAGCAGCGCGCGCCCGATCCGGCCCGTCTGGGGGAGATGTTCTGGATCAGCGAGCGGGCGCGGGCCCGGAGTCTGCTGGATCTCCTCCTCGAGGCGCGGGTGGACATCACCGGCGGCGCCGACCCGGAGCTGGTGGCCCGCGAACGCCGGCTGCTGGAGGAAGGGGAGCATGTCTCGGCGGAGGTGGCCCGGCGCACAGCCGCGGGAGCCCGGGTGCCCACCGACGTCCCGGAGCTCCGGCGGGTGCTGACCGAGATCGACGACGTCCGGGCCCGGATTCGTCAGAGCAATCCACGGCTGGCGGCGCTGGCAGGGGGCGAACCCCTCGGCCTCTCCGCAGTGCAGTCACGGGTCCTCGACGGGGACACGGTGCTGCTCCAGTACCTCCTGGGAGCGGACCGGAGCTTCCTCTTCGTCGTGACCCCCGGATCGATCGACGTCCGGGTGCTCCCGGCGCGCGGGCGCATCGAGCGAGAGGTCCGCAGGCTCGCCCAGCTCTGGCAGTCGCCCGCGTCGGACCCGACCGCCGAACGGCGCCTGGCCTCGCGGCTGGGGGGAATGTTGCTGGAGCCGGCGATGGAGCGGATCCGTGGCAAGCGCCTGGCGATCGCCGCCGACGGCGTCCTTCACGAGCTGCCCTTCCCCGCGCTGGTGCTGCCTCGGACCCAGCGCCGGCTGGTCGAGGAACAGGAGGTCATCGTCGTGCCCTCGGCATCGGCCGTAGCCGCGGTGCGGGCCGCCGAGCACGCCGACCGGCATACCGGCGCGGTGGTGGTGCTCGCAGATCCGGTGTTCGATCGGGGGGACTCGCGTCTGCCGGCGAGCACCGGCATGGCGGCGGCGGCGGTCCCGGCAGACCTCCAGCGTTCCATGGACGAGCTGGGGCTGCAGCGGCTGGTGCGGCTGCCGGGGACACGCCTCGAGGCCGAGGACATCCTCGCGCTCGCCCCCCGCGGGCAGAGCCTCGGTGCGACGGGGTTCGAGGCCCGCCGAGCGCTGGCGATGGACCCCTCGGTGAGCGCGTACCGCATCCTCCACTTCGCCACCCACGGGCTGCTGAACAGCCAGCACCCCGAGCTCTCGGGTCTCGTGTTCTCCCTGGTCGACGCGGCCGGGAAGCCACAGAACGGATTCCTCCGGCTCCAGGACATCTACGGCATGCACATCGGTGCTGACCTGGTGGTCCTCAGCGCTTGCCAGACGGCGCTGGGGAAGCGCGTCCAGGGCGAGGGAATGGTGGGCCTCACCCGCGGCTTCATCCACGCCGGTGCGCGGCAGGTGCTGTCGAGCCTGTGGAAGGTGTCGGACCGGGGCACGGCCGAGCTGATGAAGGAGCTCTACCGGGCGATGCTGGTCGAAGGGCAGCGTCCGTCGGCGGCGCTCCGGCAGGCGCAACGCAAGCTCGCCCGGACGCGCCCCTTCGACGCTCCGTACACCTGGGCTGCCTTCGTGCTCCAGGGAGACTGGGAGGAGATTCCCCACGCACCCGCTGCCGACATCCGGCCCTGAGCCGGGAAACCTACGGGACCCTGGCTCGGGGGACGCTCAGCTCAGCGCGAGGACGGCCGCGAGCGCGGCGGCCTTGTGATCCGCGGTCCAGGGGGGACCGAGCTCGCGCCCGACGCGCTGGAGGAACCCGGGGACCTCCTCCCTCGACAGTCCGAGGGCTCGGGCCGCGCGCTGGACGAGCTCCGGCGCCGGTACTTGCAGCACCGGCAGCCCCAGGTCCTCGCTCGCGCCACGGATGACCGAGCGGAACAGCGCCCCCTCGGCGGCGTGCACCAGGGTGTGGCTCCGGAGGATCTCCTCCAAGGGCCGCGGAGGCCCCTCCCGGGCGGTGATGATGGCGCTGCCGTGGACGTGGTGTCCCGCGGCCTGAAGCCCGTCGACGGCGGCGCCGAGCGCCTCTCGCGCCTTCGAGCGTGCCTGCTGCTCGGCGATGCGCACGAACCGCTCCGCCTCCTCGAGGGAGAGCTCGCGGGCGGCGTGAAACACGTGGGGGTACGCGTCCTGCCGGGGAGTGGCCGGCACCGGCAGCATCCCGACCCGGCGGCGGTCGAGCACGGTCAAGGACGTGGGCGATCTCGAGACAGCGACCAGCACCGCCCACCCGGTGTGGACCGAGAACCCGAGCGCCACGGCGCCGGGGGAACGTTCGGCCGTCGCCACGGCGCGACCATATCCCCACCGGAGAGTCGACGCTCGGGGCGGTCAGTGCGGGGCAACGACGAACCAGATCTCGTTCGTCGCCGTGACGCGCACCGTCCGCCCTTCGCCGAGCACGACCTTCGCGTACTCGCCGGGAAGGATGCGGGTGGCTGCCTCCTGCGACGGCCGGTCGGCCCGGACCGGGATGCCGCCGGGCGGAATCTCCACCTCGCTCGCCGGCTGGACCCGGATCACCTGGGTGAAGCCCGTTCCAGCGTGCACCAGGTAGAGTCGGTCCGGGGTGCCCACGGCGCGGTAGGCGAGCCCGCGGCCCATGACCGGCGCGATGCGATCCTCGCGCTGGATGTCGACCCGCACTCCGTCACCGAGCTTCCGGCCATCGGGGCTCTCGGCGCCGAAGCGCCACAGCGTCCCGGTGAGGCGTTGCCCCGGGTGGGTGGCCGGGGGCACGTCGCTCGCCAGGTGGTACTCGGCGTCGTCGAAGCTCCGGGTCTCGGAGAGCTCGGGATGGGTCACCCGCACGCGAGCCAGGCGCAAGGTCTCGCCCGGGCCCGCCGGACCGAGCATCAGGAACGTCGCCTGGCCAGCGCCGAAGAGCAGCGGCCCCTGGTGCGCGCGTGCCGCCTCGGGCGACATGGTGAGGCAGAGCACCAGCGCCAGCACCGCGCTCACGGCAGCAGTCCTCGCACCGCGGCCTGGCACATCGAGGCCAGCACCAGGGCATGGGTGATCTCCCCGGTCGCCACCCGCTGGCGCAGGGAGACTGCAGGGACGAGCTCCACCCGGACATCCTCGCCCGGGTCGGGCCGCGGGTCCGTCCTCCGCTGGCAGTCGAGGGCGAGGAAGGTGTGGAGCCGGTTGACTTGCAGCGCCGGGTTGGGGTGGCAGGCCCCCAGCGCCCTCCAGCGCGCGGCGACGAAGCCGGTCTCCTCCTCCAGCTCCCGCGCGGCCGCGGCGTCGGGCGTCTCCCCGGGGTCCACCATGCCACCGGGGAACTCCAGGGTGTCGGCGTGGATTCCCGCGCGGAACTGGCGAACCAGCACCGCCTGCCCCCCGGCGGTGATCGCGAGCACGTGCACCCAGTCCGGGGCGGAGATGATGACCCTGGGGTGCTCGCGCCCCTGCGGGTCCGCCATCACGTCCTCGCGGATGCGGAGGATGGTGAAGTCCCGCTCGTCCCCGCGGCGAAGCGTCCGCCAGCCGGTGCTCAATTCAGGAACTCCAGCCGGTGGCGGAGCGCCTGGGCGGTCAGCTCCAGCTGCGCCTGGTCCGGCGCATCGGGCGACAGCTCGAGGCACCGCTCCACGTCGACCAGCGCCGCGCGGTAGGCGCCGAGGGCCGAGAGGATGGTGGCCCGGGCGCGCAGCTCTCCGGGATGGTCGGGGTGGAGCTGGAGCAGGAGATCCACCGCGCGCGCGGCGCGTTCCCCCTGGGTCCGCTCGAGCCACGAGCGCTTCACGTTGTTGAGCATGCGCCAGACGATGACCTTCGGCGGCGCGGGCGCGAGCAGCCGCGGCTGGAACCGGACCTGGGGCGCCACCTTCGCCAGCAGATCCTGACAACCCGCCTCGGTGAGGATCTTCCCGCCCTGGAACGGATCGAGGACCAGCTTGCCCTCCTCGGAGGGGCAGGCGACGAGGAAGTGCCCGGGGAAGGAGACGCCGAAGAGTGGCACCCCGGCGCGTCGCGCCACCTCGAGGTAGAGGACGGCGAGGGTGATGGGCAGCCCCTTCTTCCGGGCCAGCACCCGGTCCAGGAAGCTGTTCTCGGGCGCATCGTAGGTGTCGGTGTCGCCCCAGAATCCTTCCTCGTCCGCCAGCACCCGGCGCAGCGCCTGGGCCCGTCCGAGCGCATCGAGCCGAGCAGGCTCGAGCGCCAGCACCCGCGCCCCCAGCCCGTCCAGGGTGTGCAGGATGCGGCCGAGGTCCAGCGCCTCGTCCTCGAGCGCGGCCACGGCGCACGCCGCCAGGTCCAGCCGGGGGGGCTCCGAGCCCAGCCCCTCGGACAGGAGCGCGCGCGCCCGGTTGCTGTGCAGGGCCAGGCTGCGCATCAGGGGACCGTTCGCCTCCGGTGCTCGGCGCGCAGCGCGATCTGCGCCGCGACCAGACCGCTGAGGAGCCCGTCCTCGAACTCGAAGGTGGGGTGGGCCTTCAGCTCCGGGAAGTCATGGGGGTTGAGCACGTCGTCCGGGCCGATGTTGGGCACGGCCTCCCGGGCGAGCCTCAGCACCTTGGCCCGCTGCTGGGAGATCATCTGCTCCAGCAGCCCCTCGGCGGCGGGGAAGAAGTCGTCCACGGCCAGGTTCATGCCCCCCCGCCACCCCGGCGGTCAACTTCCGGACCCCTGGTGCGCCTCCTGGCCACACCCGCCATCCGAGACAGGCCCGAGGTAGTGTGGCGGGCATGGCATCGCCCCATCGACTGGAAGCCGAGGAAGCCGTCCGAGATCTCGTCAGGCGCATCCGCCGGGTGGCGGTGCTGGGCATCAAGACCGAGGCGCAGTCGGACCAACCGGCGTTCTACGTGCCCGAATATCTGGCATCGGTCGGAATCGAGGTGGTGCCGGTGCCGGTGTACTACCCCGAGGTGAAGGAGATCCTCGGCCAGCCGGTGTACCGGAGGCTGGTGGACATCCCCGGCGAGCTGGACCTGGTGGACGTGTTCCGGCGCCCGAAGGACCTCGAGGCGCACCTCGACGACATCCTGGCCAAGAAGCCGAAGGCGGTGTGGCTGCAGGCAGGAATTCGCAACGACGTGGTGGCCGACAAGCTGGCGGCGGCGGGCATCGACGTGGTGCAGGACCGCTGCCTGATGGTGGATCACCGTCGCTACGCCCGGGGCTGAGCATGGACGGGCGGCGCCGCTCCACAGGCGTCCCCCGGGGTGCGGGGGGCGTGACACGCCAGACGTCGATGCGCGAGGCGGCGGTCATCATGCGCGACGAGAACTGCGGCGTGGTGCCGGTGGTTGGACGGCGCGGGTCGTCTCCAGGGCATCCTGACCGACCGCGACATCGTGGTGCGCGGGCTGGTGGACCTCGGCGGCGAGCGCCGGACCGAGGACGTGATGACCGACGACGTGTCGGCGGTGATGGAGGACGAGCCGCTGACGTCGGTGCTGGACCTCATGGGCAGCAGGCAGATCCGCCGCGTGCCGGTGGTGGACCGGAACGACCGTCTGCTGGGCATCATCAGCATGGCGGACATCGCCAACCGCGCCGACTACGACGAGGACCTCCAGGACGCCTTCGAGCGCATCTCATCGCGGCGCTCGTTCTGGAGCCTGTTCAGCTGAGGCGGTCGGCTCCGGACAAGCGGCCGGGGTCGCCCGGATGCTCCGCGTGCTCCGAGAGCATGAGACCGTGAGTGAAATTTTAGAACGAGAATTCGGGGGGTTAAAAGCCGCTCAGACGCACTCGGCGTCGAAGTTGGAGCTATAGCTCCAACTTGGCGTGCCAGTGAACACGTCGAACGGGATTTCGGCAGCTTGGAAGGGGCAAAAACGTACTCCGAGTCCTGCTCCTCGGAGCGCGCGCGGGGAGCTCCCACCGTCGCGTCGGACGCAGGTCCGCGGACTGCGTGAGCCGCCGCGGGCGCCACCACCGATGTGACCTTGCCGTGCGTATCACATCGACATATGAACACACATCAATATGGAGGCCCTCTCCCAGTCGTTCCGCGCCCTCGGTGACCCGACGCGCCTCCGCATCCTGCGGCTGGTGGCCGCGGCGCCTCTCAACGTCTCCGAGCTGGTCTCGGTGGTCGGTGTCGCCCAGTCCTCGGTGAGCCACCACCTGGGTAAGCTCCGGCAGCTGGGCCTGGTGCGCGAGGAGCGCGCCGCGGGCTTCACCTACTACTCGCTCGCGGTTGACGCCGGCGACGTGCAGGCCCCGCTGATCAAGATGGCTTGCGAGGCGGAGGACGGAACGGGGGACCTCGCCCGTCTCAAGGACCTGCTCCGCCAGCGGGAGGATCGCCAGGTCCTCAACGAGCGGCTCCTCGAGCCCGGCCAATCCTGGTTCCTCTGGGCCGGGGCACTGGCCTCGCTGCTCCCGCCGCTGGACGTGGCGGACTTCGGCTGCGGCACCGGCGTGCTGAGCATCTCCATCGCCCGCTGGGCGCGTTCGGTGGTCGCCATCGACCAGAACCGCGCCGCCCTGGCCCAGGCCCGGGCCCGCGCGAGGCGGGAGGGGCTCAAGAACGTGACCTTCCTCCGTGAGGACCTCCACCACCTCTCCCTGCCCTCCGGGAAGACCGGGCTGGTGGTGCTTTCGCAGAGCCTCCACCACGTCGAGGAGCCCGAGGCGGTGCTCGGCGAGGCGGCCCGCATCCTCGCTCCCGGAGGGAAGGTCGTCGTGCTGGAGCTGATGCCGCACGAAGAGACCTGGGTGCGAGACCGGCTCGGCCACCGCCACCTGGGCTTCGAGCCCGCGCTCGTCGAGGGCACCCTGCAGCGCGCCGGGTTCGACCGGCTCACCCTCGAGGTGCATCCCCGGCAGGCGAGCTCGCCCTTCCGGGTCTTTCTGGTGGCGGGGGAGAAGCGATGAGCGCGTCCACCGAGAAGCGCATCGAGCGGCTCCGGCAGGTGCTGGCCGAGCGCATCCTCGTCCTCGACGGAGCGATGGGCACGCTCATCCAGGCCAAGAACCTGAAGGCGGCGGACTTCGGCGGGCCCGAGCTCGAGGGGTGCAACGAAAATCTCGTGGTCACCCGACCGGAGCTCATCCGCGACATCCACCGCGCCTACCTCGAGGCCGGCGCCGACGTGACCGAGACCAATACGTTCGGTGCAACGCCCCTGGTGCTCGCCGAGTACGGGCTGCAAGACCAGGCACTCCGGATCAACGCCCGGGCCGCGGAGCTCGCCCGCGAGGCAGCGGACGCGGTCGAGGCCGCCGACGGCCGCCCGCGGTGGGTGGCCGGCTCCATCGGCCCGACCACCAAGGCGATCAGCGTCACCGGGGGCATCGACTTCGAGAGCCTCACCGACACCTTCGCGGTGCAGGCCGAGGGCCTGGTGGTCGGCGGCGCGGACTTCCTGCTGATCGAGACCGCGCAGGACACCCGCAACGTCAAGGCCGCGCTGCTCGGCTGCGAGCGGGCCTTCGCCAAGGTGGGCCGGCGCATCCCCATCGCCATCTCAGGCACCATCGAGCCGATGGGCACGATGCTCGCCGGCCAGTCGGTGGAGGCGCTGGCCACCTCGGTCGAGCACGCGGAGCTGCTGTACCTGGGGCTCAACTGCGCCACCGGGCCCGAGTTCATGACCGACCACATCCGGTCGCTGGCCCAGCTGACCGGGTTCCCGGTGGGCTGCGTGCCCAACGCCGGCCTCCCTGACGAGAACGGCCGCTACCTGGAAACGCCGGCGATGCTCGCCCGGAGCCTGCGCCGCTTCGCCGAGGAAGGCTGGCTCAACGTGGTCGGCGGCTGCTGCGGGACGACGCCCGAGCACGTCCGGGCGATCGCCGAGGCGGTCCGTGGCCTCCCTCCGCGCCGGCCGCACCCGCGCTCCGCCTCCCGGCTGTCCGGGGTGGACTACCTCGAGGTGGGCGAGGAGGTACGCCCGGTCATCGTCGGCGAGCGGACCAACGTCATTGGCAGCCGCAAGTTCAAGGAGCTGATCGTCGCCGAGCAGTGGGAGGACGCCTCGGAGATCGCCCGGGCCCAGGTGAAGCGGGGGGCCCAGGTCCTGGACGTCTGCCTCGCCAACCCGGACCGCGACGAGCTCCAGGACATGGAGCGCTTCCTGGCCTCGGTGGTCAGGAAGGTACGGGTGCCGCTGATGATCGACTCCACCGACGAGAAGGTGGTGGAGCGGGCGCTGACCTATTGCCAGGGCAAGGCGATCATCAACTCCATCAACCTCGAGGACGGCGAGGAACGCTTCCAGAAGGTGGTCCCGCTCGCCCGTCGCTACGGCGCGGCGGTCATCGTGGGCTGCATCGACGAGACCGGGATGGCGGTGAGCCGGGGGCGCAAGCTCGAGGTCGCGGAGCGCAGTCACGCCCTGCTGACCGGGAAGTATGGCCTGCGGGAGGAGGACCTGTACTTCGACCCGCTGGTGTTCCCCTGCGCCTCGGGCGACCAGCAGTACGTCGGCAGCGCGGTGGAGACCATCGAGGGAGTGCGGGCGATCAAGCAGCGCTTCCCGCGGAGCAGGACGGTGCTCGGCATCTCCAACGTCTCCTTCGGCCTGCCGACCGCGGGGCGCGAGGCGCTGAACTCGGTCTTCCTCTATCACTGCACCCAGGCCGGGCTGGACATGGCGCTGGTGAACTCCGAGAAGCTCGAGCGTTACCCCACGCTCCCCGAGGACGAGCGGCGGCTCTCCGAGGACCTCCTCTTCAACCGGGGCAGCGATCCCATCACCCCGTTCGCCGCGCACTTCCGCGAGCGGAAGCCACCGGCCCGGGCGACGAACACCCTGCCCCTGGACGAGCGGCTGCAGCGCTACGTCATCGAGGGGAGCCGGGATGGCCTCCTCCCGGACCTCGAAGCGGCGCTGAAGACCCGCAAGCCCCTGGAGATCATCAACGGCCCGCTGATGGCGGGGATGGACGAGGTGGGCCGGCTCTTCGGCAAGAACGAGCTCATCGTCGCCGAGGTGCTCCAGAGCGCCGAGGTGATGAAGGCCGCGGTGAGCTACCTCGAGCCGCACATGGACAGGAACTCCACCGCCACCCGGGGCAGGGTGGTGCTGGCCACGGTGAAGGGCGACGTCCACGACATCGGCAAGAATCTGGTGGAGATCATCTTCGCCAACAACGGCTTCGAGGTGGTGAACCTGGGCATCAAGGTGCCGCCGGAGCGGCTGGTGGCCGCCGTCCGCGAGCACCGTCCGGACATCCTCGGGCTCTCCGGCCTGCTGGTGAAGAGCGCGCACCAGATGGTGGCGACCGCCGAGGACCTCTCCCGCGCCGGGGTGAACGTTCCGGTGCTGGTGGGCGGGGCGGCGCTGTCCCGCAACTTCGTCGACCGCTCCATCGCCCCGGCCTACGCCGGCGGCACGGTGGCCTACGCCCAGGACGCGATGAGCGGGCTGGAGCTGGCCAAGCAGATGGTGGAGCCGGGCGGCCTCGGCCGGCTGAACGACGAGCTGCGCCTTCGCCGCGAGAAGCTTGCCGCCGAGACCGCCAACCGGCCTGCGCCGGCACCGAGCGGGCCCGCCACCCGCTCGCGCGAGGTGCGCATCCTCGACTCGGTGCCCACTCCGCCGGACTGGGAGCGGCACGTGATCTCCAACATGCCGCTGGAGCAGATCTGGAGGTTCGTGAACCCGGTCATGCTCTACGGCCGCCACTTCGGGGTGAAGGGCTCGGCGGCCCGGGCCCTGGGCACGCCGGCCGAGGCGAAGCTGGGGGACACCGAGGACGGCCGGAAGGCGCTGGCCCTGAAGGCCACCCTGGACGCGCTCAAGGCCGAGCTGAAGGGCCTGATGGAGGCCAGGGCGGTGTTCCGCTTCTACCGCGCGGGCTCGGAGGGGAACCGGCTGGTCCTCTTCGACGGCGACAGCGGCGCCGAGGTGACCGCCTTCGAGTTCCAGCGCCAGGCCCGACCGGGCGGCGTCTGCCTCGCCGACTTCGTGAGGCCGCTCGAGTCCGGCCGGCCCACCGACAACCTCTGCGTCTTCGTGGTGACCGCCGGGAAGGGCATCCGCGAGCTGTCGGAGCGGTTCAAGGCCGCCGGGGACTTCGTGAAGATGCACGGGGTGCAGGCGCTGGCGCTGGAGTCGGCCGAGGCCTACGCCGAGCTGCTCCACTCCCGCATCCGGAGCATGTGGGGCAGCCCGGACCGGCCGGACATGACGATGCTGGAGCGTTTCCGGGCCGAGTACCCCGGGAAGCGCTACTCGTTCGGCTATCCGGCCTGCCCTCGGCTCGAGGACCAGCATCTACTCTTCGCCGCGCTGCGGCCCGAGGACATCGGCGTGTCCTTGACCGAGGGCTGCATGATGGAGCCCGAGGCCTCGGTCTCGGCGCTGGTCTTCCACCACCCCGACGCCTTCTACTTCTCGGTGACCTAGTGCTGATGCCCAACGTCCGAGCTGCCCTCGCGCTGCTCCCCCGGGGCGCCATCACCGGCATCGGGAGCCTGCCCCACACCCAGATGGAGCTGGCGCTGCAGATGGCGCTGGCGGTGGACGTGCCCTACCTGCCCCAGCTCCCCACTGGAAACCCGTCCGAGCTGATGGTGCCCGCCGCGCTGGAGGGGCTCCCGGGGCTGGACGCCGGCGACGACGGGGTGTGCGGCGTGGACCTGGGCACGTGGGAGGCCGGGCGAGGGGAGCTGGACGCCCGGATCGACCTGGCGCTGAAGACGGGCGACGCCTCGGCCTTCCTCCCGGGCGTCGCCGCCGCGCGGGCGCTCCGGCCGTTCCTCTGGGAGGTGCGGGAGCGGAAGCTCGCCTTCGCCAAGGCGCAGATCGCCGGACCGGCCACGGTGCGCTGGAGCTCGCGGCTGTCCACCGGAGAGCCGCTGTCCGAGCATCCCGGGCTGGACGCCCAGGTGTTCCGCCTGGTGCTGGTGCGCGCGCTGGCCCTGGTGCAGGCGCTCCGGGCGGCGGGGGCGACGGTGCTCTTCTACCTCGACGAGCCGGGGCTCTACGCCCTGGACACCACCGACCCGTCCCACCTGGCGGTGCTCTCCGAGCTGCGCCTGCTGGTCACCGCGCTGCGGCAGCAGGGCGCGCTGGTGGGGCTGCACTGCTGCGGCAACACCCGCTGGAGCGCGCTGCTGGAGCTGGGCATCGATCTGCTCTCCTTCGACGTCCGGCTGTCGCTCGATGCGGTCCTGGACGAGCCGCGGGCGGTGCGGCGCTTCCTCGACCAGGGTGGGGCGTTCTCGCTGGGGCTGGTGCCCACGGACCTCGGCCAGGAGGCGGATCCCCGAGAGCTGGCCCGGGCGGTGGAAACGTCGTTCGCCGCGGCGCTGCCGGACCGGCCCGAGGCGCTGCGCCACGTGGTGACCACGCCGGCGTGCGGGCTGGCCATGCGCTCGGTCCTCGAGGCCGAGCGGATCTTCGAGCAGCTCAGGACCGCCCGGTCAGCTCTGCTGCGCTGAGCAGCCTGCCGACAGCTCGCGCTCGGCCTGGGCCCAGTTCTCCGCGTCGCGGCCGCAGACGCACCCGCTCTGCTCCCAGAGGTCGTACGCCCGCCGGGCGATCTCTTCGCGGGTGGGCAAGGGGCGAGCCGGCATCGGCACGCGGTGCAGCTCGGCCTTTCGCGGGGCCGGAATGGCGGCCGCCCCACGGGACGGGCGCGGCGCCGGCCCGGGCCGCGCAGCACCGCGCGTGCGCGTCGGCGCGACTGGCTCGGTCGGCTGGCGGGGAGCGGAGGGCTCGCGGCTGTCCGGGGCGGTGGAGTTCCTCTTCGACGGCATCGGCACTGTGTCTCCCTTGGCCTTCGCTCTCTTCTCCACCCGGAGGGCGGGGTCCGTCCAGACACGCCGTGTCCCTCGGCGTTCAGCGACGGGCGAAAAGCCAGGCAATGTTCCGCACAAGACGCGGGGCGTCGTCCATGGGCCAAAGAGGTTCAACGCACGGCGTCACGTCTCCGGCATCCGTTTGCTGCGGCGCCGCCACTTTTTCGCTGGTGCCGGATACGGCGGTGACCTACTCCCGGTCGGACTTCCTGAGGAGTGAATCGATGCCCGTTCGTCGCCTCGTCCTCGCCGTCGCCGTCGTCGTGCTCGCGGGGTGTCAGCAGAGCAAGCCCGGCCGGATCGGGATCATCACCGCGCTCACCGGGAGCCAGCAGGCCTTCGGTCAGGCCCACGACCGGGGCTACGAGATCGCCCTCGAGGAGATCAACGCCTCGGGCGGGGTGCTCGGAAAGCCGCTGGAGATCGTGAAGTACGACGACCAGAGCAAGGCGGACATCGCCGCCCAGGGGGTGGCCAAGCTGGTGGACCAGGACAAGGTGAGCGCGCTCATCGGCTCGTACTCCTCCGAGAGCACCAAGGCGATCGTCCCGCTGGTGGCACGGCGCGGCGTGCCCCTGCTGATGCCCACCGCGACGGCGGACAACGTGCTCGACGGCACCCAGGGGTGGAGCTTCCGGCTCTGCTCAGGCGCGACGGACTACGCCAACGCGATGGTGGCCTTCTGGAAGGACGCCGGGGTCCCGAAGTCGGTGGCGATCATCTACGAGAACACCAACTTCGGCCAGGCCAACGGGGCGGCGATGAAGAAGGCCGCCGGCGCAGCGAACATCCCCATCGCCACCGAGGAGTCGTACACCGCGAAGTCGCCGAGCTACACCGCCATGCTCCAGAAGGTGAAGGAGAAGAGCCCCGACGCCATCTACTTCGCCAGCTACCTCCTCGATGCCACCAGCCTCATGCACCAGTCCCGGCAGGTGGACCTGAACCCCCGCTACTACACCGCCGCCGGCACCGGCTTCAGCACGCCCGAGTTTCCCACCGAGGAGAAGGGAGCGGGCAAGGACGCCGACTACACCTTCAGCGTCACCCAGTGGATGCCGGAGTCGAAGTGGCCGGGGAGCGCGCAGTTCGCGGAGAAGTTCAAGGCGAAGTACGGCAGTACCCCGGCCTACCACGCGGTGCAGGCCTACACCGCGCTGAAGGTGATGGTGGAGGCGGTGAACAAGGCGGGCAAGTGGGACCCCATCGCCACCCGCGACGCGCTGAAGGCCATCGACATGCCCCGGACCACCTTCGGCCCGGTGAAGTTCGACGAGCGGGGGCAGAACCTGCATCCGGTGCTGGTGACGCAGATCCAGAAGGGGAAGTACGTGATCGTCCACCCCAAGTCCGAGGCCACGGGCGACCCGGTCGTCCCCACCCCGAAGTGGTCCGAGCGCTGACGTGGCGTTCCTGCAGGCCTTCCTCAACGGCCTGCTGGTGGGAGGCGTCTACGCGCTGATCGCCAGCGGCATGGCGCTGATCTTCGGCGTCATGCGGCTGGTCAACTTCGCTCACGGCGCCTTCCTGATGGTGGGGACCTACCTCAGCTACTACGGCTGGACGCTGCTGGGGCTGAACCCGTACTGGGCCTTTCCCCTGTGGGGGGCGGCGCTCTTCGCCCTGGCGGTGGGGATCTACTGGCTCCTGGTGCGGCGGGTGATGGGGGCCAACGACTTCCTGCAGATCCTCCTCACCGAGGGGATCAGCCTGACGCTGGTCGGCCTGGCCCAGCTGGTCTTCGGGGCGGACTACCGGCAGATCAATCTCCCCATCGCCAACCGCATCACCGGCTTCGGGTCGCTGCACTTCAGCGTGGGGTACATCCTCTCCTTCGCGGTGTCGCTGGCCCTGGTCATCGCCCTGCGGCAGTTCCTCGCTCACACCGAGATGGGCCGGGCCATCCGCGCGGTGGCCCAGAACCGCACCGTGGCCCCGCTGATGGGCATCCGGGTGGAGCGGGTGTCGGCGATCACGTTCGGGCTGGGCATCGCCTGCGCCGGGGTGGCCGGGGCGCTGCTGCTGCCCATCTTCTGGACCAACCCCACCGTGGGCGGGCCCTACACCCTCAAGTCGTTCGTCATCGTGGTGCTCGGGGGCATGGGCAGCGTGCAGGGCGCGGCCCTGGGTGGTCTGTTGCTCGGGGTGGCGGAGCAGTTCACCGCCTACACCTGGGCGGACCGCTACGCCGAGGTGGTGAACTTCGTCATCTTCCTCGCGGTGCTCCTCTTCCGGCCCCAGGGGCTCTTCGGGGGGAAGGCATGAGCCGGCTGCCGCGCTGGTGGCCGACGGTGGTCTTCTTCGTCGCGCTCACCAGCTTCCCCCTGTGGACCCACGACGGATACCTGCTGCAGCTGGTGTTCCGGGTCATCGTCTTCGCGGTGCTGGGGATGGCCTGGAACTTCGTGGGCGGCTACGCCGGGCAGCTGAGCCTCGGGCACGTGGCCTACTTCGGGATCGGCGCCTACGCGATGACGCTCTCCACCGAGCGCATCGGCTGGAATCCCTGGCTGGGGGTGGTGCTCGGGGCGCTGCTGGCGGGCCTGATGGCGCTGCTCATCGGGAGCATCACCTTCCGCCTCCGCGGCCCGTACTTCACCCTCTCCACCATCGCCGCGGCGGAGATCATCCGGGTGCTGGTGCAGAACCAGGACGAGCTCACCCACGGCGCGGTAGGCACCAACGCCCCGTTGCTCTTCCAGGCGCCCGACCTGGACGCCAAGTTCTTCTTCGGGGCGATGCCGCTGCTCGGGGGGGCGTTCGCCCTGGCGACCTGGATTCACACCTCCCGCTTCGGCTACCGGCTCCGGGCCATCCGGGAGAACGAGAACACCGCGATGGCGGTGGGAGTGAACCCCGCCCGGGACAAGCTGCTGGCGCTGCTGCCCAGCGCGATGGTGACCGCGCTGGCCGGGAGCGTCTACGCCAGCTACTTCAGCTTCGTCGGTCCGGACACGGTGCTCAACATCGAGATCTCGGTGCAGGCGGCGCTGATCGCCATGCTCGGCGGCGCGGCCACTGTCTGGGGTCCGATCCTCGGGTCGATCGTGCTCACCCTCACCGCGGAGATCTTCAAGACCTACTTCGAGCACACCCACCTGGTGGTCTACGGGCTGCTGCTGATCGTGGTGGTGGTGTTCCTCCCGGGTGGGGTCATCTCGCTCTTCATGCGGCGGTGGGGCTTCCGGCGTCGGGCCGGGCCCATCGGGGCGCAGCAGTAGGCGGGCACGGGCGGCCATGGCGCGGATCCTCGAGTTCGAGAAGGTGAGCAAGCGATTCGGTGGGCTGCTGGCGACCAACGACGTCAGCTTCCACGTCGACGAGGGGGAGATCGTCTTCCTCATCGGGCCGAACGGCGCGGGGAAGACCACGGTCTTCAACCTCATCACCGGCTACGTGAAGCCGGACGCGGGGACCATCCGCTTCGCCGGCAAGGACATCACCGGCGGCGAGCCGTACGAGGCCACCCGGCTGGGCATCGGACGCACCTTCCAGGTGGTCCAGCCGCTGCCGGCGCTGACGGTCCGGGAGAACGTGATGCTGGGGACCTTCCTCCAGCACCCGCGGCGGGCGGACGCCGCGGCCCGGGCGGATCAGGTGCTGGAGTTCATGGGGATGCGCTCCCGGGCGGACCAGCTGGCCAGCGGGCTGCCGCTCGCCCAGCGGAAGCTGCTGGAGGTGGCGCGGGCCATCGGGACGGGCGCGAAGCTGCTGCTGCTCGACGAGGTGATGGCCGGGCTGAATCCCCGTGAGGGCGAGGAGGTGGTGGGCCTCATCAAGCGGCTCCCCGAGTTCGGCATCACCAGCGTGGGTGGGGTGGAGCACATCATGCGGATCGTGATGTCGCTCGCCTCGCGGGTGGTGGTGCTGGACCAGGGGCGGAAGATCGCCGAGGGCCCACCAGCCGAGGTGGTGCACGACCCGAAGGTGGTGGAGGCCTACCTGGGCTCGAAGTTCATGGCCGGAGGGGCGCGATGACCGCGCTGCTCGAGCTCAGGGACGTGATCGCCTTCTACGGCGACTTCCAGGCGCTGTTCGGGGTGAGCTTCGAGGTGCGGCCCAACGAGGTGCTGGCGCTGCTGGGAGGCAACGGCGCGGGGAAGACGACCTGCCTCCGGGTCATCTCCGGCCTGCTCCGGCCACGCTCGGGCTCGGTGCACTTCGAGGGGAAGGACATCACCCGGACGCCGCCCGACGTCATCGTCGACCTGGGCATCGCCCACGTCCCCGAGGCGCGGCAGCTCTTCCCGGAGATGACGGTGGAGGAGAACCTCTACCTCGGCTCGCAGCTGCCAAGGGCGCGGGCCCACCGGGCGCAGAATCTGGAGCGGATGTACGCGCTGTTTCCTCGGCTGGGGGAGCGCAAGCGGCAGCTGGCGGGAACCCTCTCCGGCGGCGAGCAGCAGATGGTGGCCATCAGCCGGGCCCTGATGTCCGAGCCGAAGCTCCTGATGCTCGACGAGCCGTCGCTGGGACTCTCCCCCAAGCTCACCGAGCAGACCCTGGCCGCGGTGCGGGAGATCTCCAAGTCGGTCACGGTGCTGATCGTCGAGCAGAAGGTGATGGAGGGGCTGGAGATCTCCGACCGGGGCTACGTCATCGAGCACGGGACGCTGGTGAAGGAGGGCGCGGCGGCGCAGCTCATCGCCGACCCCAGCATCCGCGAGGCATACCTCGGGCTGTGAGCGCGCGAATCGTATTCCCGGTGCTCGTCGCTCTCGTTCTCGGCGCCTGCAACGGCTCGGCCGCGCCGACCAGTCCTGGCGTCCGGGCCAGCCCAGCGGCGCCGGACTCGTCCGTGCTGACGATCACCGTGCCGCCGGTCCCGGGGGCCGACTGCCGGACCGACGCCGAGTGTGGACCGGGGAAGGTCTGCGCCGGCTGCGGAGACGGCCGGATGGAATGTGTCACCGGGTGCAACTCCGCCGCGGACTGCCCGGCGGGCGAGTCCTGCGTCCAGGTCCAGTGCGTCCGCTGTCCCTGTCCGGCGCAGTGCATGAAACGCTGAGGCGCCTCAGGGACACCGAGGGTCGCATGCGCCGTGTCGCGATGCTGCTCGTGCTCCTCGTCGCCGGGCTGGCCCGGGCCGAGGCGCCCACGCTCGGGGTCCAGATCCTCGGCTCGGGCGGGCCCAGGCCCTCGGCGCAGGCCTCGAGCGGCACTCTGGTGCTGGTCGACGGCGTGGCGCGCATCCTCGTGGACGCCGGTCCGGGCACGCTGCTCCGGGCAGGGGAGCGCCAGGTGGACCTGTCGGAGCTCGACACGGTACTCCTGACCCATCTGCACACCGACCACGCAGCCGAGCTTCCCTCGTTCGCCACCGTTCGCTCGCTCGATGGCCGGGGGACGACGCGGCTTCGAGTCATCGGGCCGGACGGGAACAAGGAGTTCCCCTCGACCCGGGCGTTCGTCTCGGCGCTGCTCGGTCCGCAGGGCGCGTTCCGCTACGTGCGCCACTTCGGTGCGGAGCTGGCCATCGAGGCCACCGACGTCCCGGCCGGCCCGCAGGCGGTGCCGAGGCGCTTCACGCTCGCGGACGGGCTCGTCGTGACCGCACGGGGGCACCACCACGGGGACGCGCCGGCGGTCGGCTTCCGCATCGAGCATGCAGGCAGGAGCGTGGTCCTCACCGGGGACGTGGATCCCTCGGGACTGCCCGCGGTGGAGCAGCTCGTCGCGGGGGCCGACCTCCTGGTCATCAGCTGTTCCGTCCTCGACCCGCCGGACTCCCCGCCGGGACTCTACGAGCGTCATAGCCCGCCGTCGGCAATCGGGGCGATGGCGGCACGGGCGCGAGTGAAGGCGCTGGTCTGCACGCATTTGCCACCGGCGGTCACCGCGCAGGCGGATGCGGTCCGGCGCTCGCTGGCCACGAGCTTCTCGGGGCCGGTGACGCTCGCCACCGACGGTCTGGTGATTCCAGCCACCGGGGCGAGCTCAGCGCGGTGAACGGGGCGCAGCCTGCGAGTGCTCACCCCAACGAGGCTCGAGGGCATGGAGGTCGATCTTGGCCTAGGCTCTCACCAGAGGCGGACGATGCGCTGGGTTCGCTCGATCACCGCAGTGCTTCTCCTGGGCGGCGTCGCCGGCGCCGGTGGCCCTGACGCAGGCCCGGCAGCTGATCCCCGCGCCGCCGAGCGGCTTCGGATGGTGGAGCGATTCATCGCCCGCGAGGGGATCCGCGATCCGGCCACGCTGCAAGCGATGCGAACCGTGCCCCGGCACGAGTTCGTACCCCCGGGACTGGTGAGCGCCGCGTACGAGAACCGTCCGCTCCCGATCGGCCTGGGCCAGACCATCTCCCAGCCGTACATCGTGGCCTACCAGACCGAGGTGGTTCGCCCGGGCGAGGGGATGAAGATCCTCGAGATCGGGACCGGCTCGGGCTACCAGGCCGCGGTCCTCGCCGCTGCCGGAGCCCGGGTCTACACGATGGAGATCTTCGCCGAGCTTGCCACCAGCGCGCGCCAGCGGCTCGAGCGGCTGGGCTACCGCGCGACGGTGCGCCACGGCGATGGCAACCTCGGCTGGCCCGAGGAGGCTCCCTTCGATGCCATCGTGGTCACCGCCGCAGCGTCGCACGTCCCGCCGGCGCTGATCGAGCAGCTGAAGCCCGGAGGGAGGATGGTCATCCCGGTGGGGAGCATGTTCGGCGCGCAGAACTTGCTCCAGATCGACAAGGACCCGGGCGGGACGGTGCGCACCCGCATCCTGCTTCCGGTCGCCTTCGTCCCGATGCTGAGCGGGCTCCGGTGAATGCTCCCCAGCAGCGGCGGCTCCCGCTGGCGGTCGCCCTGCTCTCTGCGGCCACCACCGGGTACGAGATCCTCCTGGTCCGCCTCTTCGGCGTCGAGCAGTTCCACCACTTCGCCTCGATGGCGATCGGCGTCGCCCTGCTGGGCCTGGGAGCGAGCGGGACGCTGGGAGCGCTCTGGCCGCCGGCGGACTCAGGGGAGGCGGAGCGCCGGCTTCGCACGGCCGCCGCTGCCACTGCGCTGGCGCTGGTCGTCGCTCCGTGGATGTCGCACCGGTTGAACGTCGAGCCCACCCAGCTGCCCTTCGAGAGCGGGCAGTGGGTCCGGCTGGCGGGGCTGGTGGCGGTGCTCTCGGTGCCCTTCCTCGCCGGAGGCCTGGCCACCCTGACCAGCCTGGTGCTCGCGCCCGGGCGGACCGGGCGCCTCTACGGTGCGAGCTTCGCCGGCGGAGCGCTGGGCGTCGCGCTCGCGCTGCTCGTTCTCTTCCGGCTCCCGCCCGCGAAGTCGCTGGTCCTCCCGCCCGCCCTCGCTGCGCTGGGCGCGCTGACCCTGGGGTGGCGGACCCTGTCGGGCCAGGTGGCGGCGGCCGCCGGGCTCCTCGGGGCGGTGCTCTTCCTCGGCCCGAGCTGGGACGTGCAGCTCACCCCCTACAAGAGCCTCCCCCAGCTCTCGGCGCTGCCCGGTGCGGGGCTGGTGGCCGAGCGCTTCAGTCCCCTGGGGTGGGTCCTGGCGATGGAGGCGCCGTCGTTCCACCTTGCGCCGGGCCTGTCCCTGACGTTCTTCGGGAGCTTCCCCCGGCAGACCGCGCTGCTCGTCGACGGTGACCTCGTCGGCGCGGCCACCGACCTGACCGATCCGGGAGTGGCGGCGCTGGCCGCTGCGCTCCCGGCCTCGGTGCCGTACGCGCTGGCCGAGCGCCGCCGCGTCCTCCTGGTGGGGGTGGGCGACGGGCTCGATCTCGAGGCGGCGCTGGAGGCGGGCGCCGAGCGGGTGGTGACGCTCGAGCCCAACCCGGACGTGCTCCGTCTGGCCCGCCAGCTCGGACAGCTCAAGTTCTGGCAGTCGGGATTGCTCGATGACCGGGTCGGGCAGGCGCGAGCGGTTCTGGCCCGCGGACGGGAGACCTTCGATCTGATCTCGCTGGCGCCCGCCACGGGGCACGGGGCCTCGGTGGGCGGGGTGCGGGCCCTGGAGGAAGACTTCCTCCACACCGTCGACGCGTACGAGCTCTTGCTGCGAAACCTCGAGCCGGAGGGCGTTCTCTCGGTCACCACCTGGCTGTCGACGCCTCCGCGGGAGAGCGTCAGAGCCGTCCTCACGGTTGCGGCGGCGCTCGGTCGGCTCGGTCATCCGCCACCGCTCAGGATGATTGTGCTGCGGAGCTGGGGGACGGTCACCGTCCTGGCGCGTAAGGTGGCCTTCAGCGCCGGGGAGCTGAGCCGGGTCCGGGCTCTGGCCCAGGAGCGGGGGCTCGATCTCGACTGGCCGCTGGAGGAGCACTCCTCCGCTCTTCCGTTCAATGTCCTCGACGATCCCTCGCTGCGGCAAGCAGCAGCCGTCGCCGCCCGCTCCCCGGAGGACATGGCCCGCTTCGCGACGGGGTACCCGTTCGACGTGGCGCCGATGGACGATGCGCGGCCCTATCCGCACCACTTCCTGCGACTGGAGAGCATCCCGGTGCTGGTGCGAGGCGCCCGGGGATCCTGGCTTCCCTTCGCCGAGTGGGGGCCGCTGGCGATGGTGGCCACGCTGGTCCAGACGACCCTGGTCGCGGTGCTCCTCCTGGTCGTCCCGGTCGCGGTGTGGGGGCGCCGCACCGAGCGGAACGCCCCCTGGTGGACGTTGCTCGGCTACTTCGGGGCGCTGGGATTCGCCTACCTGGCGGCGGAGATGGCCGCCATCCAGCAGCTGGGGCTGCTCCTCGGTCATCCGGTCTACGCGGTGGCAGCGGTGCTGGTGACGTTCCTTTTGTGCTCGGGTCTGGGGAGCGCGGTGTCCGACCGGCTCCAGCCCTCTGCCGGCCGCGGGGTGTGCGTGCTCCTCGCGGTGGTGCTCGCCGCGCTCGCCCTGGGCCTGCTCGGCCTCGTGCACCGCCTCGAGCCCGTGGCGGGGCCGGTCCGGATCATCGCCGGCCTCGTGGCCCTGGCTCCCGCGGCGTTCCTGATGGGGATGCCCTTCGCGCTGGGAGCCCGCCGGCTCGCGCCGCAGAGCGGGGCGCTGGCCTGGGCGTGGGCGTCGAACGGTTTCGCCTCGGTGGTCGCCGCGCCGCTCTCGGCGCTGGTGGCGCTGGAGCTTGGGTCACGGGTCCTGCTCGTGGCCGCCGCCGCGGCTTACACCGTAGCCGCGAGCGTCCTCACCCTGGCGGGACGGCGTGGCTCTTCTTGGGCCACGCGGACGGCGACCCCATGAGCCTTCGGGGGCAGCCCTCTTCACGGGTGGCTCCGTGAACGGCGCGCCGGGCAAGGACGAGTTCCTCGCGATCCACGCAGCCCAGCTCTTCGAGTGAATCCATCAGGTAGTTCCGGACCCAACGCCAACCGGAGCTACTGGCGCCACCAGGCCGGACCTCGCGTGGTCCGTGAGACTTTCGGCCAAGGTTCCGTGAGCGGACAGCTGGGGTAAGTGCGGAACGAGGATCTGCACTCCGCAGGTCATTCGGTCGCAGCGGTGCCTCCGACACGACGTGGAAAGGGGGGAGGCGTGAGACCCATCCCTCTCTGGGGCCCTCCGGCGGTACTGCTCCTTTCGCTGCTCGCCGGCTGCAAGTCCGCGTCCGACACCTGGCAGATGGACGATTCGGAGCTCATCGCCCAGGCGAACGCGGTGATCGACTCCGTCGCCGCGCTGCCGGAATGCGCGGGTGTCACGCAAGGAGGCCTCATCCACTGGAGAGCCGAGATGCCGCTGTGCCCTCCGTATGTCGGGCCGGCACGTGGCTGCTCGCATCCCGGCTGGAACCCCCGACGTATCGACGTGGTCATCCAGTCGGCGTGGAACTCGTCGGAGAACCCCAACCTTTCGACGCTCGCGCACGAGCTCTGCCACATGTGCGGGTACACGGACGAGCGTGAGGCGGAGGCGTGCGCGCAGCGTTCGCACGCCTACTTCGCGCCGGTCCCCGAGGAACCGCTCGGTCGACCCCCCCCTCCGCCGGACGCTGGCTCCTCGTCCTCCAGTGTGACGGCAGCCTTGGTCCAAGGGGCTGGACGCCTCGCCGCGGACGCGGTGAGACGCGGCGATCGCGGACAGGCCCGACAGCTGCTGGAACAGGCTCTGCAAGCGATCGTCGAGCCACCCGCGGAGCAGCTTCGATGAGCCACACGACGGTCATTGAGGGCTTCCGTGACCTGCGAGCAGCGACCTCGAGGACTCCAGGGCAGTGCTGTCGGAGTGAGATGCTCGCCGCTGTCTCGCTCATCTGCACCGCGCTCGCCTGCGCCGCTTCCCCCGAGCCGGCTCCGAAGCAGGCGGGTTGGTCCAACACCGGGGCAATGACCGCGGCCCGTGCGGAGCACACGGCGGCCTTGCTTCCTTCTGGCCAGGTGCTCGTCGCGGGCGGACTTGACCATCTGGGCGGGGGCGATGCCGGCGAGTGGACCTGCCTCTCCACCTCGGACCTGTACGACCCTGCGATGGGGACGTGGGCGGACGCCGGATCCATGCTGGGTCCGCGCTGCACCTGGGACCTGCTCCCGATCTCCAAGGGGCCCTATGCCGGGAAGGTGATGGTGGGCGGGGGGATCTCGGCTTACGTGGAGTCCTACTGGCTGAACGGCGCCTGGTGGTGGGCCCACCGAATCCTCAGCACGACCGAGCTGTTCGACCCCACGACGGGAACGTGGTCGCCCGGCCCGCCGCTGCTGAAACATTCCATCGCGTTCATACAGCTGGCAGACGGGAAGCTACTGGCCGTCGGGAGCTTCGTCGCCGGAACAGATAGCCCGCCGACTTCCGAGGTCCAGCTCCTGGACGTCAGCGCCCCCGAACCGGCATGGCGGTTCGTCCAGCCAATGAACGACGCTCGTGTTGGTCCGGCGCTGGTTCTCCTCGATGACGGGGAGGTCCTCGCTGTCGGGGGCTGGGCCACCCACACCGCCGATTCTCTCAGCCCCGCGGCGGAGCGCTACGACCCGGTGAACGATCGCTGGACGAGAGCCGCGCCGCCCCCTACGAAGCGGTGGCATCCAGTGGTCATCAAGCTCCCGAGCGGTGACGTGCTGTTCACCGCGGGCTGCTACGCCTCGGACAGTTGCGATGACCCGGCGTTCCTGAGACCGGAGCCGAGCGCCGAGGCCTGGATCTACGAACCCGCGAGGGACGTCTGGAGGCCCACGAGTCCGATGAACTACCCGCGCGCGTACGCGAATGGCACCCTGCTCGATTCGGGGAAGGTCCTCGTCGCGAGCGGCAACTGGAAGAGGATCAGCGACGGCGGTCAGGTGGACTATTACCCCGCGCCAGCGCCAGAGATCTTCGACCCGATCACCGAGACGTGGTCCACGACCGATCCGATGCCTCATTACGTCGAGCGGGCCGGTGCGATGGTGACGCTCCAGTCGGGGGCTGTGCTCTTCACGGGCGGCTACGTCAACTACATCGGCGACACCGGACCGGTGATCCCAGGAGCCGACCTAGCGACTTCAGGAGCGCAGATCTTTCGTGAGGGCCAGTGAGGAGCAGCCGACCTCAGCTGGGTCGGGACCCTTTCCGCCGGGAGTATTTCCGTGTGACGAGCCCGAGCCGGCGCATCATCGCGCGGACGGTTCCACCCGGGTCGCTCGCCTCGCCTCGGCCCACGGCGCCGAGCAGCTCGGCCGCACGAGCCGCGTTGCCACGGGCGAGTGACAGCGCCTGCTCCAGCGCAAGCCGTTCCAGCCGTTCCCTCTCGGCACGGAGATCGAATGTGCCTGCTCCCAGGGCGCGCTCGAGCGCGACGACGTCGACGACTCCGTGCTCGTCGTGATCGCGCGCCCCGAGGAGTCGGCGGGGAAGATCCGACAGGAGGAGCTCGGTGCCACCGCGCTTTCCAACCAGCGCGCCGAAGACCGCATTGCGCAGCTCGCGCACGTTGCCCGGCCAGCGGTACGCGGTGAGCGTCTCCATCGCCTCGGCCGAGACCGTCTGCACCCGGCCCCGCTCCGCCGCCGCGGGCTCCTCCCGGTAGAAACGCTCGATGAAGTGTTCCACCAGCCGGGGGATGTCCTCCCGGCGCTCCCGCAGCGGCGGCAGCTCGATGCTGACGATGGCCAGCCGCTCGTAGAGGTCCGCGCCGAAGCTGCCGGAGTCGATCAACGGCCGGAGGTCGCGGTTGGTCGCGGCCACCAGCCGGAAGTCCACCGTGCGGGGCGTGGAGTCGCCGAGCCGGGTCACCACCCGGTCCTCCAGCACCCGGAGCAGCTTGACTTGAAGAGCGTGCGGCGTGTCGTCGATCTCGTCTAGGAACACCGTGCCGCCCGTGGCCGCCGAGACCAGGCCATCGTGCTCGTGCACCGCGCCGGAGAAGGCGCCCCGGGCGTAGCCGAAGAGTTCGCCCTCCATCAGCTCGTTGGGGATCGCCGCACAGTTGATGGGAACGAAGCGGCCCGCCCGCCCCGACCAGGTGTGGAGCAGACGCGCCGCGATCTCCTTGCCCGTCCCGGTCTCGCCGGTGAGCAGCACCGGCATCGAGGTCCGCGCCGCCTGAGCGACCTGGCGAAGCACGGCGCGGGTGGCGGTGCTCTCGGCCACCACCTCCGGATCCTGCGAGGGCAGGGGGCCGTCTTCGGAGAGCTCGAGAACGCGCTGGACCAGGACCTCGGCTGCTCCCGGCGCTCGCCCGTCGATCGCCGCGTAGCAGCCGGCCACCGTCGCCGCGCGCCGCTCCGCCGCGCCGATCACGCCCGGTGAGACCCAGATCCACGGCCCCGGGGGCCGGGCCACCTCGGCCCAGCGACGGGCGTGCACGACCATCACCGGTCCGTCGCTCGACCGGGTAATGCCGCGCGCCGAGAGCCCAGCCGCCAGCGGAGCCGAGGCCGTTCCGAGCCAGCGAATGCTCGCCATCTCGAACGTGAATCAAACACGGTCAGGACAGCAATGCAATCACGTAGGTCAGGACTGTCGTTTCGGACCCCCGCCTCCTTCCGCGCACTTCGGCGTGGCCCCGCCGATGCACCACCCACCCCCACGAAAGGAGTCACCTCATGGAACTCTTCGCCTGGTTGGACCTGCATCGGCTCTGGATCGCGAGCGGCATGCTGCTCGGCACCGGCTTCATCGTGCTGCTGCTCGGAACCTGGGTCATCCCGGAGAACGCCTCCGGTCTGGTGGTGAAGCGCTTCGGTCGGGCTCTGCCCCCCGGGCGCCTCGTCGCCCTGGACGGAGAGGCGGGGTATCAGGCCCGGCTGCTGTCGCCGGGGTGGTACTTCGGCCTGTGGCGGTGGGCGTACCGCGTCCAGAAGATTCCCCTGGTCATCATCCGGCCCGGGGAGATCGGCCTCGTCGTCGCGGCCGACGGCAAGCCCGTCCCCTCCGAGCGGATGCTCGGGCGGGAGGTTGCCTGCACCGACTTCCAGGACGCGCGCGCATTCATCGCCGGCGGCGGCGAGAAGGGGCGGCAGCTGGCGACGTTGAAGGCCGGGGCGTACCGCATCAACCCCGCGCTCTTCACCGTCATCACTCCGGCCAACGCCTCCCAGCACGGGCTCGCTCCGGAGAGACTCCGGGTCTTCCCGGTTCCGTCCGACCGCATCGGCATCGTGACGGTCCTCGACGGCCGTCCCATCCCGCCCGGCGATCTGGCCGGACCGGTGGTGGCCGGACACGACAGCTTCCAGAAGGGGCAGGCGTTCATGGATGCCGGGGGATGCCGCGGACTTCAAGAAGCGGTCCTCCTCTCCGGCTCGTGGAACCTGAATCCCTGGCTACTTCAAATAGAACTGGTGCCCATGACCGAGATCCCCATCGGCTACGTGGGCGTGGTGGTCAGCTACGTGGGCCGCGAGCACCTCGACGTCTCGGGTGATGACTTCACCCACGGCGATCTGGTGGAGCGCGGACGGAAAGGAGTGTGGAACGAGCCGCTGCTTCCCGGAAAGCACCCGGTCAACGTCCGGGTGATGAAGGTCGAGCTGGTCCCGACGACCAACATCGTCCTCAACTGGGCGCAGCGCATCGAGGCTCACAAGTACGACGAGCGGCTGAGCCCGATCACCGTCCGGAGCAAGGACGGCTTCAGCTTCAGCCTCGACGTGTCGCAGATCATCCACATCGGGATGAAGGCGGCGCCGCGGGTCATCTCCCGGGTCGGCTCGATGCAGAACCTGGTGGACCACGTGCTCCAGCCCACCGTGGCCAACTACTTCCGGAACTCGGCGCAGGAGGTCACGGTGCTCGAGTTCCTCTCCGCGCGCAGCCAGCGCCAGAAGGAGGCATACGAGGACATCAAGACCGCGGTCGAGGCCTACGACGTGGAGTGCATCGACACGCTGATCGGCGACATCGTTCCCCCGGCCGAGCTGATGAAGACCCAGACCGATCGGAAGATCGCCGACGAGCTGCAGCGCACCTACGACATCCAGCGCCAGGCGCAGGTGAAGCGCCAGGAGCTGGAGCGCGAGACAGCGGTGGCCAACATGCAGGGCGAGGTCGTGCGGAGCGAGCAGATGGTCCGCATCACCGAGCGCCAGGCTCAGGCGGCCGCGGAGCAGGCCAAGGGCGAGGCAGCGGCAATCCGCTTCCACGCCCAGGCCGAGGCCGATGCCCAGAGGCTCCGGGGCGAGGCCGAGGCGGCCGCGACGCGCGCCATCGGCGAGGGCAAGGCGGACGCCTACCGCCTGGGCATCGCCGCCGTCGGTCCGGAGGGCTTCACCGCCATCCAGATCGCCGGGGTGCTGGCCGAGCACGGGGTGCGGCTGGTGCCGGACATCGCGGTGAGCGGTGACGGCGCCTCGGGTGGACTGGCCACGGCCATGCTCGGCCGTGTCCTCGCCGGGACTTCCCGGGTGGAGAACGGGAAGTAGCGGCGCTCTGGACGCCGGGCCGGTGGAGCGAAAGGCGCTCTGCCGGTCCGGCGCTCCGGGGGTTCTACGATGCGCTCGCTCGACTCAGGCGTTCTGCACCAGGCCCACCGGGCAGCTCACCCCGGTTCCGCCGATGCCGCAGTACCCGCCCGGATTCTTGGCCAGGTACTGCTGGTGGTAGTCCTCGGCGTAGAAGAACTCGGGCGCCTCGCGGATCTCGGTGGTGATCCGTCCGTGCCCGGCGGCGGTGAGGACCTTCTGGTACGCCTCGCGCGAGACCTCGGCGGCCCGGCGCTGCTCCTCGCCAAAGTAATAGATGGCGCTCCGGTACTGCGTACCCGCGTCGTTGCCCTGCCGCATGCCCTGGGTCGGGTCGTGCTCCTCCCAGAAGGTGCGGAGCAGCTTCTCGTAGCTGGTGACCTTGGGGTCGAACACCACCAGCACCGCCTCGGTGTGCCCGGTGCGGCCGGAGCAGACCTCCTTGTAGGTGGGGTTCGGGGTGAGCCCGCCGGCGTAGCCCACGGCGGTCACCGTGACGCCGGGCAGCTGCCAGAACAGCCGCTCGGCGCCCCAGAAGCAGCCCATGCCGAACAGGGCCCGCTCCTTGCCCGGCCACGGTCCGACCAGCGGCTGGCCGTTGACGAAGTGCTTCTCGGGGACCGGCATCCGCGCGCTCCGGCCGGGGAGGGCCTCGGCGGGGGTGGGAAGACCGAGCTTGGCGGATCGCGATTCGAAGTAGCCCATGACGTTCACTTTCTAAGGCGTGCCCAGGGGGCGTGCCAGACTCCCTTCCTACGCGGAGGACATCGATGAAGTTACGCAGCCTCGGACCCTACCTCTTGCTCGTGCCGCCGGCGGTGGCGCTGGTTCTCCTCGCCGACCGGTTCCCCTCGCCCATGCCGGTCCACTGGGATCTCTCCGGACGCCCGAACGGCTACTTCCCCCGGACGCCGGTGGCGATGGCCTTCCCCATCCTCTTGCTGGGTGGAATCCTCCTCTTCCTCGACGGCATCGTCGCCAGCGGATCGCGGGTGGGTCCGGCGGCGATGACCGAGGGCGTTCGCCGGCTGCTCGCGCCGATCCGCTGGCTGCTCGCGCTCATGGCGACCCCCGCTGCCTTCGCTCCCCTGTGGGGACCCACCCCGGTCCTGGTCGGCGCTGGAGGGATGGTCCTGGTGGTGTTCGTGCAGATCGCACGCGCCCCGCGGATGGCGCCGGCGAGCACCGAGGGTTGGCGGGGAGTGATCTACGCCAACGCCTCGGACCCGCGGCTGGTGGTGCCGAAGCGCTCGGGGCTCGGCTGGACCTTCAACTTTGCCAAGCCCATCGCCTGGTTTCTGCTGGCGGTCCTGCTCCTGTTCCCGCTGGGCCTGGTGGCGATGGTCGCCCTGGCGCGCTGAGGCGAGCTCAGGCGGCGAACCGTGCCTCCACCGAGCCGAGGACGCCGAAGTCGGCGCGCACCCGGTCGCCCTCCTGGATCTCCAGCGATGCCATGCAGGTTCCGGTGATCACCACCTGACCGGCCCTCGCCGTCTCGCCGATTCCAGAGAGCTCGTTGGCCAGCCAGGTGAGCGCGACCCGCGGATCGCCGAGGACGGCGGCGCCGCTGCCCTCGCGCTGGTACCGCCCCACGACCTCGGCCTTCACCAGGTGGGCGACGAGGTCCAGGTGCCGCCAGTCCGCCTCCACGGCGGGGCCGAGGACGAGATCGTTCGCGCAGGCGTTGTCTGCGATGAGCTGGGCCTCTCCCGCGTGCACGAAGTCCGCGTAACGCGAGTCGGGGATCTCGAGAGCCAGATGCAGCTGGGCCACCGCGTCCAGCACCTCGGGCGTGCCGTAGGGGGCCCCGCGCGGCGGGAGGTCACGGCCGAAGACGAAGGCAAACTCCGGCTCGGCGACTCTCATGAGATTTCCGGCGAGCGAGAGCTCGGTCCCCGGAGGGTAGGTGCGGTTGGCGAGCAGCCTCCCGGCCATGGGCCCGTCGACGCCGATGTGGCGCTGACCGGGGATGCTGGTGGCGGCGAGCTTCCATCCGCGGAGCCCCTGGCCGGCGCAGGCCTGCACCTCACGCTGAACCGCATAGCCCTCGGCGCGGGTGCGCGGCCGGACGGAGTCGGGGAGCGCGTCGAGGTGAGTTCCCTGCCGCCAGTGTCTCCAGAGGATCTCGGCGGCACGTCGCGCGGTGGTGGTGTCCGTGGTCGTCCCTCCGTTCCCGTCCGCCACACTATGCGAGTCGGGCGAGCCGGGGTGGCCCGTCCTCAGCGGCTCTCGGTGGCGTAGGCGAGTGCCGCGGCCTCGTGCAGCCCGGCGAGCTCGACCGCGTTGCGCAGGAGCCTCCGGGCGTGGGCCTCGTCGAGGGCCGGAAGCTTCGCCCGTGTCCCCCGGCGGTGTGCCGCCCCGGCGAGCGCTCCGAGGAAGGCCAGCGTCGGGGCGCGTTGCTCGGCGGGGAGCGTCATCCAGTCCAGACGGTCGTCCTGTGGGGTGAGGCGGCGCACCAGGAGCCCGTGCTGGAGCACGCGCAGCGTCCCCAGCATCGCCGGGGGCTGCCGGAGCAGCGTCCGCAGGGCGTGCACCACCCGCTCCGGCCCGGGTTCCGCAGGCCGGGTGGCGAGCGCCGCGCCGGCCGATTCGCCCATGGCCTTCATGTCGAACATCCACGCGCCGTCGCGGGTGCCGCGGCCCTCCACCAGCACCGCGACCCGGAAGGCGCCCAGGCTCCCGGTCCCGGCGACGCGAGCCGCGACGTCGAGGATGCGGAAGCGTTCGGGGGGATGACCGGCCTCCTTCATGTCCCGCACCGCGAACCGGGTGAAGGCGCGGGCGCAGGCCGCCTTCACCGCCCGGGGAAGCGGCAGCAGGGTGTCCCCGAGCTCGAAGCGGCGGTGGTGCCCCACCACCCGGGTGTAGCGCCCGAGCAGCGTGCGACGCTTCCGGGCAGAGACCTGGGCGAGCAAGGTCGACACCGGCGCCGGGACCCGGGGTGCCCGCCCCGAGCCGCGAGCCCGGCGGTATCCGTCGAGCAGCTCGCCGGCCAGCGCCAGCGCGCCGTCGGTGGTGCAGCCCCACCCGCGCGCGGCGAGCAGCACGCTGGTGAGCACCCGGAGCACGTCGAGGTGGAGGTGGCCGACGAACGCCTCGTCCAGGTCGTTCAGGTCGAAGGCCGCGCGATCGCCGCTCGGCGACGGTCGGTCCCGCCGGTAGACCCCGAAGTTCTCGAGGTGGAGATCGCCGCAGAGCAGCCCCTCCTCGTCCGGCCCCCGTGCCAGCCGGGGTACGTTGCGCAGGATGCGGTAGAAGAGCGGCGCCGAGCCGCGGAGGAAGGCGAACGGCGAGGCCACCATCCGCGCTCGCTTGTGCGCGAGCAGCGCGGGCATCCGGCGCATCCGTTCCTGGTCGCGCTCGAGCTGCCACCGGGCCAGCTCGAGAGGGCGAAGCGTGCGGGCGGGGTCGGCCATCGAGGGAACCCGGATCTAGGCCATCCGCAGCCGCGGGGCACCCGCCCTGATCCATCAGTCGCGTTGCAAGTCACACCCCTGACCATGGGATGGGCAGACGGGCTGGGTCAGGTGCTGCAGAACGTCCTGGGCGGGAACGCCTCCGAGACGGACATCCACTCGGCGTTCGACAAGGTCTCCGGCGCGGTGCCTCACGGGGCGCTGGCCGAGGGGATCAGCCACGTCTTCAACTCGGACCAGACGCCACCCTTCGAGCAGATGCTGGCGCAGGCGATCAGCCCCCAGATGTCGAGGCGCTGGCGCGCAAGGCACGGGAGATCAACCCGGGCATCGTGGACGCGGTCTCGGGCTTCTACGCGAAGAATCCGCAGCTGGTGAAGGCGATCGGCGCCGGGGCGCTGACGCTGCTCATGACCCGGCTCTCCAAGGGCGCACGCTGATGCGCGGCGCCTGCTCGAACCACGGCGGCGTTGCCGAGTGGCTCGACGGGACGCAGCACTGACGGACGGCACCAGCGAGCCCGTGGACGCGCCGTTCCCGGTCGAGGTGCGGCAGGCGCTCCTCCGGTCTCAGGCGCTCGAACGGGCGCGCAGCGCGTCGGCGAGCACCGACGCCTCGTTCGCCCGGAAGCGGGCCTCGGCCAACAGCGAACCCCTCCAGAGGTCACGCCGCCGCTCGCACTCGGCCACGCAGGCCAGGCGCTCCTGACGGACCGCGGTCCGCAGCGCCGTCTCCAGCAGGTGGGCGATGGCGTCCGTGCCGGTCTCTCCGATTGCCGGGCGCGCCCGCAGCACATCGGCAGCGATCATCCGCGCGAGCGCGGCGAGCGAGAGCTCCTCCATGGCTTCCCTCCTTGCTGGGTCTCACCACCGAACACGCGGCGGAGCACCGCCTGCATCGCGGCGGAAACACCCATCGACTCGACCTGCGGCGCCGTGGCCCAGCGCGCGCCCTCCGGCGGGGCGAGACCCTCCACCTCGTAGACCTCGAGCGTCAGGGCGCGATGGGTGAGCGTCCGCTCGACGCGTCCGAGGGGGCGGAGCCCATCGCCGATCTCCGGCCAGCGCGCACGCAGCGCGTCCATCTCGCCGCCCGGGGTGCACTCCACGCCGGGGAGCTCCCACAGTCCGCCGAAGAGCCCCGTCCCGTCGCGGCGGACCAGCAGCACCGAGTCGCCCTTCCGGACTGCCGCCACCGCGAGGTGCAGGGCGCGGCGTGCACCGCGGACCTTCGGCGCGGGAATCTCCACCACCCGTCCCCCGGCGAGCGCGGCGCACCGGGAGCGCAGGGGGCAGAGCAGGCACGTCGGCTGCTCGGGCCGGCACACCGTCGCCCCCAGCTCCATGAGCGCCTGGTTCCAGTCTCCCGGGCGCTCCCCCTCGACCAGCGCCTCGGCGATGGACCACAGCTGCTTCTCCCGGGCGGGCTCCCCCGTCGCGCCCTCGACGGCGAACAGCCGGGCGAGCACCCGGGCGACGTTGCCGTCCACGAGCGGGACCCCGAGGCCGAAGGCGATCGAGGCCACCGCCCCCACCGTGTACCGCCCGAAGCCGGGCAGCGCGCGCAGCGCCTCGACGTCCCGGGGGAGGCGACCCGCGTGTCGCTCGACGACCGCCTGCGCCGCGCGGTGGAGGTTCCGCGCCCGCGCGTAGTACCCGAGCCCACGCCAGGTGGCGAGCACCTCGTCCAGGCTCGCCCGGGCGAGCGCCCCCACGTCCGGGAACCGCGCGAGGAACGCCGTCCAGTAAGGGAGCACCACCGACACCTGCGTCTGCTGGAGCATCACCTCGCTGACCCAGATGGCGTAGGGGTCGCGGGTGCGCCGCCACGGGAGGTCGCGGGCCTGGGCGTCGTACCAGCGGAGCAGCGCGGCGCGGATCTCGGAGCCGCCTGCCACGCGCGCCCGGCGGTTCCTCTTCGGGCCCCCGGTGACAGGGGCCCGGGCTACAGTCCTCGTCGAAACGGAATGGGCCAGAACGTCCTCAGCAACGATTTCAGCTGGTCGAAGAGCCGCCACCAGAAGTTCCAGGACTGCCGGCGGGCGTACTACCTCCATTACTACGGCAGCTGGGGCGGCTGGGAGGACACGGCGCATCCCGAGCTCCGGCAGCTGTGGGTCCTGAAGAAGCTGGCCAACCGCTTCAACTGGGCGGGTGGCGTGGTCCACGCGGTCATCAAGGATGCGCTGCTCGAGGTGCGGGCCGGACGCCGGCCGGACGGGGCGAAGGCCATCGTCCGCGCTCGGGCCATCATGCGCGAGGACTACAAGCACTCGCGCGCCCGGGGTTACTGGAAGGAGCGTCGCCGGCTCGAGTTCATGGGCCTGATGGAGCACGAGTACGGCGAGCCCTTGCCCGACAGCGAGTGGAAGCGCACCTGGGACGGCGTCGAGGCGGCGCTGACCTGGTTCTTCCAGTCGCCCTGGCTCGAGCGGGCGCGGGCGCTCCAGGCGCAGCAGTGGCTCGAGGTGGACGAGGGCGCCGACCACAGCTGGTTCGAGATGGACGGGGTGAAGATGTTCGCCATCCCGGACTTCGCCTTCCGTGACCAAGACGGGCACATCACGGTGGTGGACTGGAAGACCGGCGCGCCGCACACCGGCTACGAGGACCAGGTGGTGGGCTACGCGCTCTACCTGGCCCACCGCCACCGGGTGGAGCCGCAGCAGATTCGCTGCCGGCTGGTGTTCCTCAACGCCGGGCAGGAGGTCGAGGTCCCGGTCGACGCCCAGACGGTGCAGCACTTCTCGGTGCACTTCCGCGAGTCGGTGCAGCGGATGCGCGAGCTGCTGGTGAACGCCGCGGCCAACACCCCGCTCGACGCCGCCCAGTTCCCGATGACCGAGGAGCTGTCGCAGTGCGCCCGCTGCGCGTTCCGGCGGGCCTGCGGCCGCGAGGGCGTGACCTTCGCCTCGCTGCAGCCGCCCGCGCCGCAGCCCGAGAGCCCGAGCGCGTCCGCGGCCTGAGCAAGGAACCCCTCGGTGGCCGCGTCGTCGGTCGGCGCGCTCGGGCCGTCCAGCCCCGGTGACACGAAGGCCGGCCGGGAGCTACTGGACCAGCACGATGCGGGCGTGCGTCGCCCGGCCGATCTCCCGGGAAGAGAGCAGGCGGGCAACGTCCTTCACCTCGTTGCCCACCGTGTCGAAGGCGGCGGCAATGAGCTCACCCAGCGTGGTCTGGACGGCCTCGTGATGGGCCCTGGCCCTCTGCTTGAGCCGCTGCAGCCGAGTGTCCTTCTTCCCCAAGGATTTACGCATGGTCCCTCCTTCGAGCCGGAGCCCCTCCGGCGAAACGATTCCAGGCCGTAGCAGGCACCGTGCCGTCCAGGGCCTGGGGAGAACGTGTGTTCTTTCGCGGATTCCGTGACACCGGCCCTTCGATGCGCCTCCGCGGCTGGTGTTCTTTCAGGCACCCGAACTGTGTCGGTGTGTCGGTTGGCCAATTCCCCTCTCCCTCAGCGACGGGGTGGGGTGGTAGGCCCTCCCACCAGAAACATGCGGATGCACGTCCTCTTCCACGACAACTGCTTCGACGGCGCGGCCAGCGCCGCAGTCTTTTCGCGCTTCTACCGGGAGCGCATCCATCCGGACGCCACGCTCAGCTACCAGGGTCTGTCCCACCAGGCCGGCGGCGCCCCCGTGCCCGAGTCGGCGTTCCAGGGAGACGAGAACGCCATCGTCGACTTCCGGTACAGCCAGTCCCCGAAGCTGACCTGGTGGTTCGACCACCATGCCTCGGCGTTCCAGAACGACGGCGACGAGGCGCACTACCTGGCCGACCGATCGGGGCGGAAGTTTCACGACGCCCGGCGGAAGAGCTGCACGGTGTACCTGGCGGACGTGGCCCGGGCCCGATTCGGCTTCGACCCGGGGCCGATGGTCGAGCTGCTCGAGTGGGCGGAGATCATCGACGGGGCACAGTTCCCCAGCCCTCAGATGGCGGTGGGGCTCCGCGAGCCCGCGCTGCAGCTGATGACGGTGCTGGAGGCCAACCACGATCCGGAGCTCATCCCTGAGGTCGTCCGCCTCCTCCAGACGCACCCCCTCTCCGAGGTGGCGGCGCGGCCGATAGTCCAGGAGCCCTTCCGGCCGCTCCTCGAGCGCCACCAGCACAACCGCGAGGTGGTGCGGCGGAAGGCGACCATCGACCGGGGGGTGGTCTTCTTCGACGTCGCGGACGAGGGCCTGGACGCGATGAACAAGTTCATCGCCTACGACCTCTTTCCCGAGGCCCGCTACGTCGTCTGGGTGGGACGCGGGGCGAGGCGGGCCAAGGTGTCCATCGGCAGCAACCCCTGGCGGCCGGAGCTGCGGCGCCATGATCTGTCGGCCATCGCCGAGCGCTGGGGCGGCGGCGGACACCCGGTGGTGGCGGCGATGAGCTTCAAGCCCGAGGAGCTCCCCCGGGCGCGCGAGGCGGCCCGCTCCATCGTCGAGGAGCTGCGCGCCGAGCCGGTCTCCGCCTCGGCCTGAGCCCGGGGGGGGACACCGTGCCGCGGCCGCCCTGACCTACAGAAGCGGGAAGCCGCGGTCGCGGAGCATCCGGACCACGGGGAGCATCGGCAGGCCCTGCACCGAGGTCCGGTCGCCCTCGAGCGCGGCCACCAGCGCCTGCCCGCGACCCTCGATGCGGTAGCCGCCGGCGCATCCCTTCCACTCCCAGGTGTCGAGGTAGCGCTCTAGCTCCTCGGGCGGGACCGGGTGGAAGCGGAGGGTGACCACGTCCAGCGCGAGCTGCTCGTCGCCGCCGCCCACCAGCGCCACTGCGGTCAGCAGACGGTGGCTCCGGCCGAGCAGCGAGCCCAGCTGGGCTCGGGCCGTCTGCCGGGACTCCGGCTTCCCCAGCACCTGGCCGTCCACCTCGGCGAGCTGGTCGGCGCCCAGCACCAGCGCCTCGGCGTGGCGGGCGGCGACTGCGCGGGCTTTCCGCAGGGCGAGCATCCGGACTGCATCCTCCGGCTGCGTGCCCCGGGGCACGTCCTCGTCCACGCCCGGTGCCTCGGCCGAGTAGGGCACGCCGAGCGCGTCGAGCAGCGCCCGGCGGGCTGGGGAGGTCGAGGCGAGGAGCAGGCGCATGGTTGGGGCTCGTGTCTCACATCGCCCGCGGATGCGCCGCAAGCTTTGTCGACCCACCGGGCCGGGGATGACCCACCCCGCCGGGAGCGCGAGTGCCCGGAACTCGGGCTGTTGGTGTTGGGACAATGGTTTGCACTGTTCGGCCGGCGTGATGACCCGCCTCCAGTGCACCAAGGCGAGACCCCCGCGGGGCGCGACGCTGCTGCTGTCGCTCGGGGTGGTGACCTTCCTCACCCTCGGGGCGCTCACCGCGCTGAACCTCATCACCGCCCAGTCGGATCCCGCGGGCCAGGACCGTCGGGCCAAGGAGGCCTTCTTCGCCGCCGAGGCTGGCCTCGCCGAGGCCCGGGAGTGGCTCCGGCTGCAGACCGCCGCCATTCCCTCGCCACAGCCGACCAACGCCATCCTCGCCGCGCTCGCCCCGGCGGCGGACGTGGGCGATGCCAGCGACCCCTGGTACCAGATTCCCCTGGGCAGCACGCCGGACGCCTGGGTGGGCTACGTGCTGTCGCGCGTGCCCGACCAGAGCGGCGCGCAGGCTCTGGATGACCGGGTCGACACCGCGGGGCTGGAGCTCGTCGCCTCCGACGGCCGGCCGTACGCCAGCTACCCGGACGCGGCGCGCGTCGCCTACCGGGTGTTCCTCCGCGACGACGACGACGGCGACGGCGACCCCACCACCGACGCCAACGGGACCGTGTGGCTGATCGCGGTGGGGCAGGTGCAGGTCGGTGCCGGCGTGCCGGTGCAGGCCGTGGTGCGCGCCCTGGTCCGTCCGGGTACCGGCGCGGTCGGCACCGGCTACAGCTACTCCGACAAGATCTGGGATCCCGTTCACCTGAACGAGAACGCCCCCATCAACGCCAACCAGACCACCAGTCTCTAAGAGGAAGACGTGCCTCGCCTCGTCCCCATCGCCTTGCTGCTCTCGCTGCCCGCCGTGGCGGCCAATCCCGAGGTGGGCGCGGATGCCTTCGCCTCCGTCTGCGCCCGGTGCCACGCCGCGAGCCAGGTCAAGGCCGGGGAGCGAGAGCCACACGCCGACCGACGCAACGCCCGCCCCGGGGCCGGCCCGGACCTGACCGAGGCGCTCCTCGCCGACGGCTACGACCCGGTGAGGACGTGGATCCAGAATCCGGTCGGGGTGCGGCGCGACACGAGCTGCGACACGCGGCAGCTGCCGGCTGCCCAGCTCGATGACGTCATGGCCTTTCTGATGTCCCGGGTGGTGCCCGAGGCGCCCCCGCGGAAGGAACGGTTGCGCCGCGCGCTCGCCGAGGATCAGGCACAGGCGACGGCGGCCGGTGTGCCCACCGCCCGCGCCAAGCGGGGAGGCAAGCGGCCATGAAGAGGCTCGCGACGGCCACGGCGGTGCTGGTGTGCTGCTGGGCGCTGGTGGCCCAGGGCGGCAACCTCGCCGCGCTCTGCAAGGACGACCTGGCGCAGAACCGCCAGCCGGACTTCGCCGACGGAGGCTTCCAGAGCCTCAAGACGGTCCAGGTGGTGGGCAATCCGGAGATGCTCCGGCTGAACACCAACCTCGACGTGCTGAACCCTCAGAAGATCATGCTTCCGTTCGATCAGAACGTGAGCATCAGCTACGTGTACGAGGCGGGTGGCGCGGGCTGGGCGGTGGGCTGGCTGTACGCCGACGACCTGGTCAAGCGCGGGTACATGGACGCGAACGGGAACCTGCTCGACTCCGATGGAGACGGTATTCCCGATTTCCACGAGGACATCTACAACCTCTCCCAGAATCGCTACATCGGGAAGTTCCGCAAGTGCGGGGCGACCCCGCCCACCTTCACCTGGAACGGGGTGAAGCTCGTGGAGCCGGAGATCGCCACCGACGCCTGCGGCACCACCTTCGGCACCACCAGCAAGAGCGCCTTCCTCGCCGACGGCGGGATGGGCACGGTCTCGGGGTGGCAGGTGGGGAAGGCCAACGGGAGCACGCCCACCACCCCCAACCTCGAGTACACCGACAATGGTCTCTACGCCCGCGTCCCCAACCTGCTCGAGCCCGCGGACCCGCTGAACGGCGGCCTGGGCCTCGGACACCTGGTCTTCCTCAACGCGGACGACGACAGCGACACCACCACCAAAGCGCTGGTCCCGGTGGCGGACACCTCCAGCAAGGTCGACGGGGTGCCGGACTACGACGTCAGCGCCTACGACGGGAACGGCCGGCTCCTGCCGGCGGGCAGCAACCCCGATCCCGGCGTGTCGCTCTACGACCGGACGCTCAACCTCGGCACTCTCCCGGGGAACAAGGAGATCATCTTCTACCTGGTGGTCTACTACACCAGCCAGAGCCAGGCGGGCTGCCTCGGCCGGATCGGCGGGGTGTGCAAGCTCTGGCTCAACACCCCGATCGTCGTCCACTTCAGCCGCACCGACCTGAACATGGACGAGAACCTGAATACCGCGAACCCTGCGGCCCAGGTGGACATCGGCTGCGGTTACCCGAGCACCTGCACGGTGGACGGCGGCACCTACACCGGCTGGCTCGACCAGGCGACCCTGACCCGCCTCGCGTCGCCGGACGGCGGCTACAACCTGACCATGCCGCACGAGGTGGTGAGCGTTCCTCGCTCCGCCACCAACCGCATGCCGCACGTCATCGTCGGCGCGCCGAGCACCGATCCCTTCCGGTGGATCCTGGGATTCGAGGACCTCAGCGGCGGTGGTGACCGCGACTTCAACGATGTGGTGTTCCAGATCAACAAGAGCAATGGCGGGACGGTCACCTCGGGAATCGTCTCCAGCGACATCAGCCCCACCGACGCCTCGGACCTCACCATCACCAACATCCGCTTCCGGAAGGACGACGACCTCACCTACCAGGCCTCGGGCCCGGCGAACGCGTGCAACGGCCCACCGAAGGCCAGCATCGACTACTACGTGGCGGTGGACTGCAAGCTCTGCGCGAGCGGAGTCTGCACCGCCAATCCCAACCCAGCCTGGACCCGCGTGCCGCTGCCCTCGACCAACCCGGCCGAGGTGACCTTCAACGTGCTGGACCTCGGGTTCACCGGCTCGCAGCTCTGCTGGCAGGCCCGGCTGTCCAGCCCCAACCAGTACTGCCAGCCCACCATCAAGAGCGTCTCGGTCGGGTACCAGGCGGTTCGCGCCGGCTCCTACTCCCGCTCCAGCCTCTCCACCGTGGGCAACGCCTTCGTCTACGGCACCTACGAGACGCCGGGCCAGAGCTGGACTGGACCCTGGCCGACGAGCCCCCCGGCCCCGTCCACCCGCAACTACGACGGCAAGCGGGACCTCTCGATCCGCGGGCACCTCTACCTCAAGTCCATCTACGACCCGGAGCAGCCCACGGTGACCCATGGCGTGCAGCGCTGGGACTCGGGCGGGAAGATGGTGACCGACCTCACCGCCGGCTCGCCGTCGAACCGGCGGCTGCTCACGGTGGACTCGACCGGGAAGATCGCCGCCCTCTCCACGGTGAATGCTGCCGAGGATCTCCTGCTCCCCGCCACCCAGCTCTGCCGGGTGAACGGCGGCAAGTACGTCTTCGACCTGAACCAGGACGGGGTCTGCACCTCGACCGATCGAGACTTCCTGAAGGACTGGCTCTACGGCTGGGAGGACAACCAGAACCCGGCGCCGACCAACGTCCGCCGTGCCTGGCCCATGGGGGGGGTGAACCTCTCCACCCCGGCGGTGGTGGGCCCGCCCACCTACCCGGCCTGGTACTACAACGCCACCGCCGATGAGCAGACGTCGTTCCAGACGCGCTTCATCAGCGGCATCCTGAACGGCAGCCCCCTCTCGGCCCGCAACACCTACACCTACGTCAACACCAGCACCGGGATGCTGCACGCTTTCGCCGCGGGCCACTACTCGCCGTCCACCTCCGATCCCTGCCTCGGCCAGACCGGGCAGACGCTGTACCGGGGCTTCTTCCAGCCCACCGGCGCCTGCCTGACCCCGCCGGGCATCAACCCCCGCAACTACGGCAGCGGCGCCGAGCGCTTCGCCTTCCTTCCCCGCAAGCTGCTCGGGCGGTACGTCAACAGCTACGTGGGGCCGACCATCACCGGTGCTCCGGCGGCCTCGCTGGACGCCTCGCCGGCCGTCGGCGACGTGGACCTGGGCGGGCTGGGCAGCAGCGTGCTCCCCTGGACCATCAGCAACAAGGTGGGCCTGGGCGCCAAGACGATGCTGGTCTCGGCGGCCGGCCGGGGTCAGAGCAACGTCTTCGCCCTGGACATCACCCAGCCAGACCTCGACACCTACCCCATCTTCCAGTGGGAGTTCGACATGGGCTCGGTGAGCGGGGCATTCGCCAGCGCCAAGCTCAGCAACCCCACCATCCTGCTCCCGGACACCAACGGCACGCGGCACGCTCCGGTCATCGCCCGGGTGGACTTCGGCACCACCGCCTCGGCGGACTGCGGCGGCGGGAAGGGCAGCTGCCGCAAGTGGATCGCCGCCGTGGCCACCGACTACCTCCCCGGCTCCGGGTATGCCGGGGCGGTCTACCTCATCGACCTCGCCACCGGGCAGCCGGTGGTGGTCAACGGCAAGCAGGTGGGGGTGGTGCCCATCGAGCAGGGCGAGGGCGTCGGCGGTGAGCCTACCTACGGTGATGCCACTCCCGGAGACGGGACCTCGGACGTGCTCTACGTGCCGTCGACCAGCGGGCGGGTGTTCCGCCTCAACCTGAGCAAGCGCGACGAGTCCCTGGCGCTCGGCTCGCGGATCCCCAAGTGCCTCATCGCCAGCGCGCCGCTCGCGGTGGGCGGGACCGATGGGCCCCTGGAGGAGATCCACTCCGGCCTGGTGTCCCGTCCGGGCCCGATCACCAACGGGAAGAACACGGTGATGTTCTTCTTCGGTACTGCCGACAACCCCGACGACCCCTACGACACCATCGCCTCGCAGTACTACGTCCTCGGGTACACCGATCCCGATCCGCTGGGCACCTGCCCCCCGGCCCCGCTCGCCCCCACCTGGAGCAACGCGCTCGACGCCGGCCAGCGGGTCTGGGGCGGTGTGTCGCTGGATGCCAACTTCGTCTACGTCACCACCGCGGTGGGCAGCGCTGCCGACGCCTGCAACCTGAGCAACAACGTGAGTGGCAAGTACTACAGCTTCGGCCAGGGCGACGGCTCGGCGCAGGCCGGCAGTGGCAAGGACCTGGGCGGCCACTCGCTCAACTCGCCGGTCATCTACGACGGCCACGTGCTCAGCGTCAGCGTCACCGGGCAGGCCACCTCCTACGGCGACGCGGCCTGGAACAACCGGACCAACTTCACGCCGGCCACTGCGCCGAGGGTCATCCTGTGGGACGTGTCGACACAGTCGCAGCTCCCGAAGTGAAGGGCCCGCGCGGCGCCTCGTTCATCGAGGTGATGGCGGCCATGGGCGTGATGGCCATGGGCATCGCTGCCATCGGCTCGCTGGTGCTGGCGACCACGGCCCAGAACCGGCGCACCCTCTCCCAGGCGCAGGCCGAGGCGGTGGCGCAGCGGGAGCTCGAGCGGGTGCTCGCGCTCGGCTGCACCAACGGGAGCTCGGACACCGCGTTCTGCGACAACGTCCGGGCGCTCGACCGGACGGGGTACGACGTGGCGTGGGGCGTCTCCACGCTGCCCGGCGTGGCGCCCCTGCCGAGCACCCGCGTGTACCACGTGGACATCGACGTCGACGGCCCGGGCAACTGCAACGGGGGTCCCTGCTTCGAGGGAAGCGAGACCGGGGCCCCGCTCCTCGCCCGGCCGCTGGTGCCCGGCCAGCCCGCGCCCCACGTGCTCAACGTCCGGGTGACGGTGAGCTGGAACGAGCAGAGCCGCACCCGCCAGGCCGTGGCGCTCCAGACCCGGGTGGCCCCATGACCCGCCGTGGCTTCACCTTGATGGAGGTGATGGTGGCCAGCGCGATGGGCATGGTGGTCCTCACCGCGACCCTCAGCGTCGGGCTGCAGCTGCAGCGCAAGGCCTTCCTCGAGCAGCAGACCTCGCTCATCCAGGGCGGGACGCAGGCGGTGGCCGAGTTCTTCGGCCCGATGCTCCAGCGGGCGGGCGAGGGCATGGGGAACGCCCGGGTCAACCTCGGTGGGACCACCTTCACCTACGCCATCCAGGTGACGAGCGCGGATCCTTTCAACGGGTTTCCGAACTTCTCGCCGCCCCCGCCCAGCTACGCCGACCGGCTCTCCGACTCCCTCCAGCTCCGCTGGGGAGACCCCACCGCCGTGGTACCGCTGGCCTCCTGTGCGCTCTCGGGCGCCGACGGCGGCACCGGCGGCTTCTCGCGCGAGAACGCCGGGCTGTGCACCGCAACCCAGGCCACTGCCTTGGACGCCGGGACGCCGGTGTTCGTGGTGAACCCGGACCTGCCCGAGGCCTGCTCGCAGATCGTCACCGGGCCGTCGGGCTCCGGAACGCCGGGCGTCCACGCCCCCACGCTTCCGGCCGCGCCCTACCCGAACTCGAACGACGCGCCCGCCGGGGACGGCTGTGCCCTCGGCGGGGCCCTGTTCGCCACGCAGCGCACGGTGGTGATGCCCGCCGGCGGTGTCACCTTCCGGGTGAACTGGAACAGTGGCGAGCCGGTTCTCGAGTTCACCAATCGCGCGCCCCCGCTCCCCACGGACACCTGGACGGAGCTCAGCCGGGACGTCGAGCAGATGACCGTGGCCCTCGGCGTGCGTGACCTGAACGCGGACGCCGGTGTGCCGCTCACCTGGTTCCCCGGCGCCGACGGAGGAGTGTCCATCGACCAGTGCGTGGGGATGAGCCCGACCGGCGGCTGTGCCGTTCCCGGCGGCATGGGGCCGCCTGCCCTGGACCCGACGGCGTGGGACGCGCTGATGCGCCGGGTGCGCGCGGTCGAGGTGCGCCTGGTCGCTCGCTCCGTCCGGCGCGAGCGCCCCGGGGTTGCCGCCCCTGACAGTGGAGTCTTCGCCCGCGACGAGGTCGGCAACCCCGACGACGGCTTCATCCGGAGGACGCTGGTGCTGACCCTCGCCCCGCGGAACTACCAGCTGGCAGGGAGCTTTTGATGGCTCGGCGCGGGTTCACCCTCCTCGAGGCCATGACGGTGGTGGCGGTGGTGGCGGTGCTCACTGCGCTCGCCGTGCAGAGCTGGAACGCGGCGATCGCCCGGGCGCGGGCCAACGATGCGGTGACCGGCGTGTACGGTCAGCTCCTCGCCGCCCGGAAGATCGCCCGCACTCACAACCAGCCGGTCCGCCTGGGGATGGTGCTGGACGGCGGGGTCGCCCTGGCACGATGGGAGCGGCTTCCCTGTGACAACGAGGTGTTCGGCCTCGGTTGCCCCTCGGCGGGGTGCGCCACCACCGACCTCTGCGGGAGTGGCTCTTGCCCCTGCCGCGAGACCGGGGCGTGGGTGAGCGTGCCCGCCACGGTGGACCTGAGCGCCTGGGCCGGGCTCTGCTTCCGGGGCGGGACCGGTCAGGCCGTGCCCCGGGTCGCCGGGGTGGGTGACTGTCTGGCTCCTCCGCCCGCCGGAGCGTTGAGCCTCCGGGCGGGGATCGCCCACCAGGACGACCAGCAGCTCTATCTCGAACCGCTCAACGGGCAGCCCCGGCTCCTGGCCTGCGGCGCGGGCGATGCCGGCTGCCACTGAGGTGGCCTCCACCGGTGCGGACTGACGGCGGCGGGTCGTCTGTTACATTGCCCGGCATGCTTCGGCGGGTCGGTCTCCTCTGTCTCCTCGGCGTTGCGTCTGCGTGTCATCGGGTGACCCCGGCGGACGCGCCGGCGAAGAGCGCGGCCACCAACCCCGGGCTCCCCACCGCGCCCAGCCACCATCCGTCGCGCCCCCCGCCGGTGGAACCGCTGGCGGTGTGCGACGCCCGCGGGCTGGACCCGCTGGACGCGGCTCGCTCGGCGTACGACGCCCGTGAGTACGAACGGGCGCTGTCCTGCGCCGCCGAGGCTTCGGCGCGTGCACCGGACGAGCCCGACGCCCACAGCGAGCGTGGCGCAGCCCTGTCGGCGCTGGGCCGCTTCGAGGAGGCCAAGCTGGCCTACGCCCGGGCGCTGGCGCTCGACCCCGAGCACCTCGATTCGCTGCTCGGGGCCGCCCACCTCTACGGGGTGAGCCTGCCCAGCAATCGCGACAACGACGAGCTGGCATTCGTCTACGCCGAGCGCGGCAGACAGCTGGCCCGCGAGGCGGGTGACGGCGAGCTGGCCTCCCAGTTCGCCCTGCTCGGAGCCATGGCGGCCAACGACCTCGGCGAGGCGCAGGTCGCGCTCGAGCGCAGCGAGGAGGCTGCCGAGGAGCGGGCGACCGACGCCGACGTGGCCTACGAGCGGGCGGTGGCGCTCTTCGAGCTCTGCCGATTCAAGGACGCAGAGGAGGCCTTCACCCGGCTGCTGGCCGACGACGAGCACGGGGCGCACGCGCACCACCACCTGGGGCTGCTGCTCGAGCGCGAGGGGAAGCTTGCCGACGCCGAGGCGCATTTCCGGAAGGCGCGGGAGCTGTCGCCGGACGACTTTCCGCCGCCTCAGCTGCTGTCGGAGCGGGACTTTCGCCGCGAGGTGGACAGGGCGCTGGCAGGGCTTCCGCCCGACATGCGGAAGGACCTGGGCGGAGTCCCGGTGACGGTGGAGGACATCCCCAAGTCGGAAGACCTCCTCGAGGGTGACCCGCCGCTCTCGCCCACCATCCTCGGACTCTTCCGGGGGCCGCCCATCGGCGAGTCGTGCAGCGCCGAGGACGGCCCGGTGTGCCGCTCGGTGGTGGTGTACCGGAAGAACCTGGCCCGGGCGGTGACCTCGCGCGAGGAGCTGCTGGAGCAGATCCGGGTGACGCTGCTGCACGAGATCGGTCACCTCCGGGGCGAGGACGATCTCGAGCTCGCGGCGCGCGGGCTCGAATGAGCTCCGGGCCCCGCGGTCCGCCGCCGACGGTCCGGGTGTCCGCGGACGGGGCGCGCGCCTTGCGTCACCTCCGGCCCTGGGTGTGGCGGAAGGACGTGCTCGAGCCGCCGGACGCTCCCGGTGGCGCGGTGGTGGCGGTGGTGGACCCGCGCGGCCAGCCGGCAGGCCAGGCGCTGTGGGCGGCCCGGAGCCCGCTCGCCCTGCGACTGCTCACCCGGCGGGCCCCGGCGGACGAGCGCGTGGACGAGGGCTGGTTCCGGGCGCGGCTGGAGGCCTCCATCGCCCGCCGAGCGCCGCTCGGCCGCGAGGCGCTCCGGCTGGTGCACGGCGAGGCGGACGGGCTGCCGGGTCTCCTCGTCGACCGCTACCGCGATCGGCTGGTGCTGCAGACGCTGGCCGAGGGAATGGACGCGCGCAAGGAGTCACTGGCCTCGGCGCTGACGACGCTCACCGGCGCGGTGCAAGTGGTGGCCCGGGACGATGGCGCGGGGCGGGACTTCGAGCAGCTCCCCCGGGAGTCTCGGGTCCTGCTCGGCCCGGCGGAGGCAGAGGTGGAGTGGCGCGAGGGACCGAACCTGTTCCGCACCGACCTGCTGCACGACATGAAGACCGGGGCGTTCCTCGACCAGGCGGAGAACCACCTCCGCGCGGGGGAGCTCGGCCGCGGGCGCGCGCTGGACGCATTCAGCTACCACGGCGGATTCGCCCTGGCGCTGGCGGCCAGGTGCCAGTCGGTGCTGGCGCTGGAGCAGGACCCGGCGGCGGCCGCCCGGCTCGCGGAGAACGCCCGCCGCAACGGCCTGCCCAACGTCGAGGCCCGGGAGGCGAACGCCTTCGACGTGCTCCACCAGCTCGACCGCGAGGGGGAGCGCTTCGACACGGTGGTGCTCGATCCGCCCGGCCTGGCGAAGCGGAAGGAAGGACCGCGGACGGCGCTGCGCGCCTACCGCGAGCTCAACGTCCGGGCGCTCCGGCTGCTCCGGCCCGGCGGGCTGCTGGTGACCTGCTCCTGCTCGGGGAAGGTGAAGCCGCCCGAGTTCGAGGAGATGCTGCTCGGCGCGGCGGACGACGTGCGGCGGCCGGTGCAGATCCTCGAGCGGCGGGGGCCGGCAGCGGACCATCCGGCGCTGGGTGGGCTCCCGGAGACGGAGTACCTGAAGGCCTTCTTCGTCCGGCCGCTCTGAGCGCCGAGCGGCGACTCGAGCCGGCATTCCGGCCTGGCCTCCGACCGGGCGGTGGCAGGGTGCAACGGCCTGTGCCCCCACGAGCCAGCAGGGCGCGCGGCATGGTTGTTGCTCTGGCCTCGCGTGGGCTGATCCAGCCGGCCCTACTCCGGGCGGGCGATGAGTTCGGACCGGCGCCGATGTCTATCTCCGCAATCGAGCTCCGCGCGCAGCGGGCTCGCGACCGAGGAGAGATGCCGATGGCAGAGACGCACAAGATCAGGCCGATGCTGTGGTTCGACGGACAGGCGGAGGAGGCGGCGAAGTTCTACGTCTCGCTCTTCCCCAACTCGAAGATCCTCGAGGTGACCCGGTTCGGGGAGATTGGCCCGGGGCCGAAGGGGTCGGTGATGACGGTGGCCTTCCGGCTCGGCGACCAGGAGTTCGTCGGCCTCAACGGCGGCCCGCAGTTCAAGTTCAGCGAGGCCATCTCGATGGCCATCGAGGTGGAAAGCCAGGCGGAGGTCGACCGGCTCTGGAAGGCGCTCACCTCCGGCGGCGGCGAGGAGGGCCAGTGTGGCTGGCTCAAGGACCGCTGGGGCCTCTCCTGGCAAGTCGTCCCCTCGGCGCTGATCCGCGCGGTGAGCAGCCCGGATCAGAAGAAGGCCGAGCGGGTCATGGCCGCGGTCATGGACATGAAGAAGATCGACCTGGCGCGGATCGAGGCCGCGGCGGCAGGACGCTGACCGGGGTCGACGAGGTCACCTCTCCCGAGACGCGCGCCATGGACGACCCTCAGACCGGCAGCCCCAGCTCCTTCCGCAGCCGCCCGGTGATCTCGAAGTACTCCTTCCGGGGGAAGGCCACGTTGAGGATGTGGAAGTCCCTCTTGCTGAGTCCCACGCAGCCGAAGCAGTAGTTGCAGTCGGAGAGGTTCCGGCACATCACGAGATATGCCGAGTGGGTGCAGGACTCGGACTGCAGCAGGTAGGCCGAGGACTGGCAGCCCTTGCTCTCCACGCAGTGGCTGCAGTTGCTGCACCCATCGCAGCCCACGCAGTGGGTGCACTGGTAGCAGCCCACGCACTCGCGACAGAACATGCAATTGGCGCAGCGCTCGCAGTCCTTGCAGGCGTAGCTGCCAGGGTTCCCCGGATCGGCGGCAAACGCGCGGCCGAGCGCCGCCAGCTGGTCGAGGAACTCGCGGCGGCCGAGCCGGGCCACGGCGGCGCGGGCTTCCCTGGCCTGGTTGTCGAGCTCGGCGGTGGACGGGCGGACGGGAACGCGCGCGGGGGAGGCGGCCATCGGTCGACACAGGACTCTAGCAGCGCCGTCGGGCCCCGAGGCTATACGCCTGCGTCCCCGCGTGGACCTCTCCGGACTGAACCCCCCCCAGCGCCGTGCCGTCACCACCACCGAGGGCCCCCTCCTGGTCCTCGCCGGGGCAGGAAGCGGGAAGACGCGGGTCATCACCCAGCGCATCGCCTGGCTCCTCGACCAGGGGGTCTCTCCCCGCGCCATCCTCGCGGTGACCTTCACCAACAAGGCCGCCCGGGAGATGAAGGAACGGGTCGCCCGGCTGGTGGGGCAGGGCGCCCAGGCGCTCACCATCTGCACCTTCCACGCCTTCGGGGCAGAGGTGCTCCGGCAGCACGTGCACCGGCTCGGCTGGCCGAGGAAGTTCGCCATCGCCGACGTCCCGGATCAGATCTCCCTCGTCCAGCGGGCGCTGCGCGAGCGATCCATCGACGGAAAGGCCGACTTCGACCCGCGCCGCATCCTCACCGCCATCAGCCGGGCGAAGAACGCCGGGCGGGCGCCGGGCCTCGAGGGCGATGCTCCGGGCGACGGGGAGATCGCCGCCGCCGAGGTGTTCCCGCTCTACCAGCGCGCGCTCAAGGCGCAGGGCGCGGTCGACTTCGACGACCTGCTGCTCCTGCCGCTCCGGGTCTTCCAGGAGCACCCCGACGTGCTCGGGGGCTACGTCCGGCGGTTCCGGTACTTGCTGGTCGACGAGTTCCAGGACACCAACGCCGCGCAGCTGGAGCTCGTGCGCCGGCTGGCCGGCGAGCGCCGGAACGTGTGCGCGGTGGGGGACGACGACCAGTGCATCTACGGCTGGCGGGGCGCCGAGGTGCGCAACGTCCTTCGTTTCGAGGAGGCGTTCCCCGGGGCGACCGAGGTCCGGCTGGAGCAGAACTACCGCAGTGTCCCGGCCGTCCTCGAGGCAGCGCACGGGGTCGTCTCGCAGCTGCCCGAGCGCCGGGCGAAGAAGCTGTGGACGGCCACCGTGGGCGGTCCGAGGGTCCAGCTGGCCGTCGTCCCCGGCGAGGACGACGAGGCGGCATACGTCGCGCGGTGCATCGAGCAGAGGCTCGCCCGCGGCTTCCGGCCGGACGACATCGCGGTGCTCTACCGCACCAACGGCCAGTCCCGTCCGTTCGAGGAGGCGTTCCGCGCCCGGGGCATCGGCTACCAGGTCCTGGGCGGCACCGAGTTCTTCGACCGGCGCGAGGTGCGCGACGTGCTCGCCTACCTCAAGGTTCTCGCCAACCCCGCGGACGAGATCTCGCTGCTGCGCATCGTCAACGTGCCCCCCCGTGGCATCGGCGACGTTACGGTGGAGCACCTGGTCGCCCACGCCCGGGGACACGGCCTGCCGCTCGGCGAAGTCCTGGCCTCCCCGGCCCCGGTGCCGGAGCTGACCCCCGGCTCGGCGCGGGCGGTGAGGGAGTTCTCCGAGCTGATCCAGCGGACGCGGGCCCGACTCCGCGCCGAGCCGCTCTCGACGGTCGCCCGGGCGCTCCTTGCAGACATCGGCTTCGAGGCTGCGGCCCGAGCCAGCGCCCCGTCGGCCGCCGCGGCGGAGCGGAGGCGACAGGGCGTGGAGGGTCTCCTCGGCTCGCTCGAGCAGTTCGAGCGCCGGGAAGGGCCCAGCTCTGACCTCCTGACCTACCTGAACCGGCTGTCGCTCGACAGCCGCGAGGAGGAGGACGGCCCCGCCCCCGCCCGGGTCACCCTGCTGACGCTGCACGGCGCCAAGGGTCTGGAATTCCGGACGGTTTTTCTGGTGGGCATGGAGGAGGGCTTTCTCCCTCACGGGGGGATGCAGGGCGAGTCCCAGAACCTCGAGGAGGAGCGGCGCCTCTGCTACGTGGGCATCACCCGGGCCCGGCAGGAGCTGATCCTCACCCGGGCGGCGGCCCGGCTCCGGCGAGGCCGCGAGGTGCCCCGGACGCCGTCGCGCTTCCTCGCCGACATCCCCGAGTCCGTGCTCGAGGTGTCCGACACCACGGTTCCGCCGCCAGGACCGCCCGGCGAGGCGGAGCAGGGCTTCTTCCGGACCCTCAAGGCCAGGCTCCAGGGAGGCTCGCCGCCTCCCTCTGCTTGACTTGAGGCGGCAAGACCTCTACATCGCCCGTCTTTTCCGGGGGGAACCCCTCCCGGGCGGAGTGTCTTCAGATGTCGACCCGGACGTACAGCGCGAAGCCCGCGGACGTGAAGCGGGCATGGCACGTCATCGACGTGAGCGACAAGGTGCTCGGTCGTGCGGCGAGCCAGATCGCCTCGATTCTCAAGGGCAAGCACAAGCCCATCTACACGCCGTCGATGGACACCGGTGACCACGTCATCGTCATCAACGCGGCGAAGGTGAAGGTCACCGGCTCCAAGGAGACCAACAAGCTCTACCACCGGCACCCGCGGGCGGGCTTCCCCGGTGCGCTGAAGACCACCAACCTCGCGGCGCTGCGTGCGCGTCACCCCGAGGACGTGGTGATCAACGCCGTCCGCCGGATGCTGCCCCGCAACGCGCTGGGGCGGAAGATGATGACCAAGCTCAAGGTCTACCCCGGCGAGCAGCATCCCCACGCCGCGCAGAAGCCCGAGCCGCGCCAGGTGGAGGCCTGAGGAAGATGCCGATCCAGACCGAGAACGGGTACTACGCCACCGGCCGCCGCAAGGAGTCCACGGCCCGGGTGTGGGTGAAGGAAGGAAGCGGGGCCATCGTCGTCAACGGCCGTCCGCTCGACGAGTACTTCGGGCGTGAGACCTCGAAGATGATCCTCAACCAGCCGCTGCAGATCCTCGAGCAGGTGGGCAAGGTGGACGTGACGGTGAACGTCGTCGGCGGCGGGCTCTCCGGCCAGGCCGGCGCCATTCGCCACGGCCTCAGCCGCGCGCTCTGCCTGCTGAACCCCGAGTTCCGCACCGCGCTGAAGAAGGCCGGCTTCCTCACCCGCGACGCCCGCGTGGTGGAGCGCAAGAAGTACGGCCAGCCTGGCGCCCGCCGCCGCTTCCAGTTCAGCAAGCGCTGAGCGAGTCCCGCCGCACCCCTCCGGCGGCATCCTTTCAAGCATGTAGTTGGGTCCCGCACCCCCGGGCTCGGGTGCCCGGGTGCTAGGCTCCACGGGGCGTGGAACTCAACGAGATCCTCCAGGTTGCGCTGCGCGGTGGCGCGAGCGACATCCACCTCAAGGCCGGTCTGCCCCCGATGTTCCGGGTGGACGGCTCGCTGGTCCCGCTGAAGGACGGCAAGCGGCTGCCTCCGGAGGAGGTGGCGCGGATGGCCTTCGGGATCATGAACGAGTACCAGCGGGACAAGTTCAAGAACTCCAACGAGGTGGACCTGGCCTACGGCGTCCCCGGCCTGGGGCGCTTCCGGGTGAACGTCTTCCAGCAGCGCGGCACCCTGGGCGCCGTGCTCCGGGTCATCCCCTTCAAGGTGATGACCATCCGGGACCTCCTGCTTCCCCCGGTGCTCGAGTCCATCGCCCTGGAGGAGCGCGGGCTGGTCCTGGTCACCGGCACCACCGGATCGGGCAAGAGCACCACCCTGGCGGCGATGATCGATCACATCAACGCCAACGAGACCGACCACATCATGACCATCGAGGATCCGATCGAGTTCCTCATCCGCGACAAGCGGTCGATCGTGAACCAGCGCGAGGTGGGGGTGGATACCATCTCCTTCAGCCAGGCCCTGAAGAGCGCTCTCCGCCAGGACCCGGACGTCATCCTGGTGGGCGAAATGCGCGATCTCGAAACCATCGAGACGGCGCTCACCGCCGCCGAGACCGGTCACCTGGTCATGTCCACCCTCCATACCCTGGACGCGACCGAGACCATCAACCGCATCGTGTCGGTGTTCCCGCCCTACCAGCAGAAGCAGGTGCGCCTGCAGCTGGCGAGCGTGCTCAAGGCGGTCATCTCCCAGCGACTCGTCCCTCGCGCCGACGGCAAGGGCCGGGTGGCGGCAGTGGAGGTGCTCAAGGCCACCGCCCGGGTCCGCGAGCTCATCGAGGACAAGGACCGCACCAAGGAGATCCCCGACGCCATCGCCCAGGGGCACCAGAGCTACGGGACCCAGACCTTCGACCAGTCGCTGATGAGCCTGGTGCGCCAGAACATCATCACCTACGAGGAGGCGCACCGGCAGGCGACGAACCCCGACGACTTCGCGCTCCGGTTCAGCGGCATCAGCGCCACCAGCGATGCGCGCTGGGACGACTTCGAGGGCCCCTCACCGGACGGGAACTCGGCACCGGGCAGCCTGGCCTTCGCCCAGCGCGGTGCTCCCGCGGTCCCGGCGGGCCCGCCTGCCCAGGCCGGCGCGCCCCCGCGTCCGCCCACGCCGGCCCCGGGCACGCCGCTGGGGCGCATCAACCCGACCAACCCCCGCCCCGCCGGCACACCGCCCGCGTCGAAGCCGGCAGCTGGCTCGACCGGCCTGCCGGCCGCGGAGGACGACTTCCACATCGAGCGGTTCTGACCGGCGCGGCGGGCGCACCCCGGGCCCGGAGCTCAGATCAGCTCGGACAGCACCCGCCGCAGCCGCGCGCGCCGAAGTGGCCCGATGAGCCGCATCTCGGCGAGGTGATCCACGAACTCGGCCAGTGCCACGCGCTGCTCCGCCTCGAGCCGCGTGGCCGCCGCCTCCAGGTGCTCGCGGCTGATGAGGTCCGGCCCTTCCGACCAGGCCACCCCGCAGAGCGCCTGAGCCGCGATGCGCCGCATCCGGCGCTCGGCCCCGTCCGTTCCACCGGCGAAGGCGCTCTCCAGCGCCGTCACCCGGTCGGGGGTGAGCGTGGCCAGCTGGGCCAGCGTCTCCAGCGACTCGGCCACGAACGCCGCGTCGAATCCGTCGGCCGGCGTGTCGTCGCCGAAGGCCTCCTCGAGCAGCACCGCGCCCAGGAGCGCGTGGATCTGATCCTCCGTGGCCCCCTCGGCCCGCAGCGCGCCCCACGCCCGTTCCAGCGGGCCCACCAGCCGGTCGTCGTCGCCGAGGACGGTGGTCGCGGTCTGGGCGGCGAGCGCGAGCAGCGCGTTCTGCGCCTCCTCGGGGGGATGGGCCTTCCCCGCGGCCCGTTCCACCGCCGTCCAGAGGTCCGGCCGGGCCCGCGCCGCCGAGACGAACGCCTCGTCGGTCGGCTCGTCGGGCGCGCATCCGTTCCGGCGCTGCCAGACGCCCCACGCGGTCTGAAAATCCATGTACCGTCCCAGGGCGGGGTGCATGCACCGTGAGGCGTAACACCGCTGGAGCCGCCGGGGGAACGGGTCTTCGTGCGCTGCGCACGCTTGCTCGGCGCGAGGTGTCCGAGGCCGCGCTCCGGGAAGCGCTGCGTCGTTCCGGCCTCGGGGAGGACGAGGTGGAGGCCGAGCTGCAGGCCGTCATCCGGCTCGGCGCGCTCGACGATCGCCGCTCCGCCCGCGCCCGTGCCCGCGCCCTGGTCCTCCGGGGCGGATGGGCCCGCGGGGCGATGCTGGCCCGCCTGATTCAGCAGGGCTACGCGGTCCCCCTCGCCGAGGAGGCGCTGACCGAGGTCCTCCGCGACGAGGGCTGGGATGCCCGCACCACCGCCGCCCGGCTCATCCTCCGCGGCGAGCCCCTCCGGCGCTCCGTGCGCCGGCTCCTCGCCCGCGGCTTCGACGCCGCCCTGGTCCGGGAGCTGCTGCCCGGGGTGGAAGGGATGGAGGAAGGAGGCTAGGGTGTTCGCCCCCTCGATGCGCCTGCACCGCCTCCTCCTGCTCGCCGCCCTGGTCCTCGCCCCCGCCTGTGGCCTGTTCTCCAACAACGGGGACTTCGGCGAGCCCGACTACGCGAGCGAGGCCAGCACCAACCTCAAGCGCGGCGACGAGGCGCTCGACAGCAGCCAGTACCAGCTGGCCGAGAAATACTACGAGCACGTCAAGACCAAGTTCCCGTTCCTCGAGGCCTCGCGCCAGGCCGAGCTCCGGCTCGCCGACGTCTCCTTCGAGCGCGAGCTGTGGACCGAGGCCGCCGACCGCTACACCGGCTTCGTGAAGCTGCACCCCACGCACGCCAAGGTGGACTACGCCGCCTACCGCGCAGCCCTGGCCCACTACCGCGACATCCCCAGCGACTGGTTCATGCTCCCGCCCTCGAGCGAGAAGGACCAGACGCAGGTCCGCGCCGCCTGGGAAGCGCTGAACGACTTCACCCGGACCTTCCCCCAGTCCCAGTACATCGAGGACGCGAGGAAGAAGCAGTCCGAGATCCGCGACCGGCTGGTGCGCCACGAGGTCTACGTGGCCGACTTCTACGAGAAGCGAGACCGCTGGTCGGCCGCCGCCGGCCGGCTGGAGACGGTGGTCCAGAAGTACCCTGGCCCGGACGACGAGAAGTACCTCTTCCGTCTGCACGACCTGTACTCGCGTCTCAAGGACCAGAACAGGGCGCGCGATGCGCTGCAGCGGGTCATCACCCGCGTCCCGGGCACGCCTGCGGCCGAGAAGGCGCAGAAGATGCTCGGCTCGTGACCGAGGACGGCCGTCGCGGGACACGGGCGGTGGCGGTCCTCCTCGGCCTGGCCGGCCTCGCCGGCGCGGTGTGGGCGCTGCTTCCGCGAATGCTCGGCGCCGCGGGCGGCCCGGAGCCGGAGCTGGTCGCGGCGCTCCGCACCGCCGAGCTGGCCCACGCGCCGATCCCCGTTCCGGGAGGGCCGGCGTTCGAGCCGCGGACCCTCCGCTTCGACCGCTTCAGCGTCACCGTGGACGCTGACCGCGCCGCGGTCGTGGCCACGCTCGATGCTGCGGGCACCTCGGGTGGCGTCGAGGTGTCGTCGCTGGGGAGGGAGCGGGTCCGGTTCCTTCGACGGGGCGGGCGGTGGGAACCGGACGGCCCGCTGGCGCCGTCGCTGTCCGCCGCGCTGGCGCTCCTCTGGCACCGGGCCGGCCTGCTCTCGGGCAGCTCGGCGGAGGCCCTCGGGGTGCTGGTCGCCCCCACCGACCGCGGGCGCTCGGTGGCGGATGCGCGGATCGACTCCGTGCTGCGCCTTGCTGGGCATCGGTGGGAGCCGCGCGCCTGGTATCTCCGATCCGAGCGTGAGGCGGTGCTGGTCACCGAGGAGGCAATCCTGACTTCCACGACCAGGGATCCCGAGCCCCGGACCGGACGGCTCCGGCTCCGGTCCTCCGGCGATGCTGGAGTTTTCGTCTTCGACGGGGCCTTGCTGTAGGGTGGTCTGACGAAGATGGCAGCGTCGAGCGGCGACACGGCCTGGGCCCTCCGGTTCATCTCCGGCAAGTACCAGGGGGGCGAGTTCCCCCTGAAGATGAACCGTCAGGTGACCATCGGGCGCTCGAGCGAGCTGGACATGGTCCTGGTCGAGGACATGGTCAGCAGGAAGCACGCGAAGATCACCGTCGGACCCGGCAAGGTGCTGATCGAGGACCTGGGCAGCACCAACGGCACCTTCGTCAACGGGGAAAAGATTCGCCAGGCCCGGCTGAAGGAGGGGGACCGGATCCTCATCGGCACCTCCATCCTCAAGCTGGTCCAGCGCGAGGCGGGCGCCCAGACGGACATCTCGGACGCCGAGATGCGGGAGCGGCTGGAGGAGGCGGCCCAGGTCCAGGCGGCCAAGACCAGCAAGACCTCCTCGATGACCGGGAAGATCGAGGACATCCCGCTCCCGGACCTGCTGCAGCTCTTCCACACCTCGAAGAAGAACGGCGTGCTGGTGGTGACCGGCGCACACGAGGGCCGCATCTACCTGCGCCAGGGGCGAGTGTACTACGCGGTGGTGGACGGCGACCACGCGCTCGGTCCGCAGAAGAGCTTCAACCGGATCATCACCTGGGAGGAGGGGGACTTCGAGCTGCAGCCCCCCGACGGCCAGGAGTTCATGGTCGAGCTGGATCGCTCCACCGAGGCGCTCCTGATGGACGCGCTGCGGCTGCTCGACGAGTTCAAGCGCGTCGAGGCGCAGCTGCCGCTGCCCGAGGCCCCGCTCCTCCTTCGCCGGCCGCTGGTGCCCCGGCTCCGGGACCTCACCCCGGAGCAGATGGATCTGCTGCAGCTGGTGCACAACCACGGCACGCTTCGCGCGGTGATGGACCACTCGGAGGCCGACGACGTGACCATCGCCGAGGCCATCGTGGAGCTCATCCGCAAGGATTACGTGCGCGCCGGCTGAATCCCGGGCAGAACAGCGCCATGAGCCCACAGACGCCGCGGCGACTGACCCAGTTCAGTCACTGCGCCGGTTGAGCCGCCAAGCTCCGACCGGCGCACCTGGCGCAGGTCCTGCGCCGCCTGAAGACCAGGAAGGATCCGCGGGCGCTGGTGGGCTTCGCCACGCACGACGACGCCGCGGTGTACCGTCTGTCGGCCGACCAGGCGGTGGTCTCCACCGTGGACTTCTTCCCCCCGGTGGTGGACGACCCCTTCGCCTTCGGGGAGATCGCCGCTGCCAACGCACTCTCGGACATCTGGGCGATGGGCGCCCGCCCACTGTTCGCCCTCAACCTGGTCGCCTTCCCGACCCAGACGCTCCCCATGGAGACCTTGGCCCGCATCCTCGAGGGTGGGCAGAGCAAGGCCGACGAGGCCGCCATCCCCATCCTCGGTGGGCACTCGGTGGACGACCCCGAACCCAAGTACGGGATGGCGGTCACCGGGGTGGTGCATCCCCGGCGCATCCTCACCAACGCCGGGGGTCGACCCGGGGACGTGCTCCTCCTCACCAAGCCGCTCGGCTCGGGCATCGCCACCACCGCCATCAAGCGCGGCCTGGCCTCGCCGGAGCTGGAGCGCGCGGTCATCGCGCTCATGTCCCGGCTCAACCGCGCCGCGGGCGAGGTCTTCGCCTCCGGGCGCTTCCCGGTGCACGCGCTGACCGACGTCACCGGATTCGGGCTCCTCGGGCACCTCGCGGAGATGGCGCTGGGGGCGAAGCTGCGGGCCCGCCTCTTCCTCGAGCGCATCCCCATCCTCGCCGGCGTGCCGGCCCTCGCCGAGCAAGGCGTGGTGCCGGGTGGGACCACCGCCAACCTCGAGCACTTCGCCGCGCACGTGCGGTTTCCCCGCGGGTTGCCCGAGCCCATCCGCTGGGTGCTCGCCGACGCGCAGACCAACGGCGGGCTCCTCGCCGCGGTCCCGCGCGCCGCTCTCCCGAAGGCCGAGCGAGCGCTCGCCCGGTCAGGGGTCGAGGCCGCGGTCGTCGGGGAGCTGACGCGGGGCCTCCCGCGGATTGACGTGGAGTGAAGCCAGCCTTGCGTCCCTGCGAGCGATGAACAGTTTGCACGGCTCCTGAACACGAGGAGGAGTGCATGAAGCGACTGATCATCGGAATGACGGCGGCGATGGCGCTGGCCCTGGTGGGCACCGCGCGGGCGGACGACCTCACCAAGACCACCGAGAGCAAGACCACCGTCAAGAAGAACGCTGACGGGACGAGCTCGGTGAAGACGGAGAAGAAGTCGAAGACCGACCCGGCAGGCGCTGCCAACGCCACGACGGATACCAGCACCTACACCAAGGACACCGACAAGAACTCGATGGGTGGCACCACCACCAAGGTGGAGAAGAAGGCGAAGCACGACGCTCCGGGCACCGCCGCCGATCGCAGCTCCGAGACCAGGGAGACGATCGAGAAGGACTCCCAGGGCAACGTGGTGAAGCACGAGAAGACCGGTCCGGACGGGACGACCAGCACCCTCAAGTAGGCCCTGGTCGTCGTTGCAGTAACATGCCGGGGCGGATGTCCTCCGCCCTGGCGCTCTGCACCGCGCTGCTCGTCGCCGCCGCACCGGCTGCCCGGCCGCGCGTGGTGCTCGACCCGGGCCACGGGGGCGCCCAGGAGGGGGCGATCGGCCCCGACGGGCAGCTGGAGAAGGCCTTGTCGCTCGACGTCGCTCGCCGGCTCAAGGCCGCGCTGGAGCGCGAGGGCGTGGAGGTGCTCCTCACCCGCGAGCAGGACGTGCAGCTGGCGCTCGCCGATCGGGTCACCTTCGCCAACCAGGCGCGGCCCGCCGTCTTCGTCTCCTTGCACCTGAACTCGATGCCCACCCGGAGGCTCCGGGCGAAGCTCGAGGGGGTGCAGACCTTCTTCCTCTCCGCCAGCGCCTCGGGGGAGGACGCCCGCCGGGTGGCGGAGCTGGAGAACGCGGACTCGGCCGGGGCCGGCGCGCCCGAGCCCACCGACACCCTGGCCTTCATCCTCTCCGACCTTCGGCGGAGCGAGGCCCACGCCGACAGTGCGCGGCTGGCCTACGCCATTCATTCTCGCCTGGTCGCCGCCTCGGGCGGGAACGACCACGGGGTGCAGCAGGCGCCGTTCTACGTCCTCACCGGGGTAGAGGCCCCGGCGGTGCTGGTGGAGTTCGGGTTCATCTCCCACCCCGAGGAGAGCCGGAAGCTCTCCCGCCCCGAGTACCGGGACCGCATCGCCCAGGCCATCGCCGACGGGCTCCGGGCCTTCCTGGCCCAGGTGACCGCGCGGGATCGCCGCCCGGTAGCGTCGACCGAACCACCCTGAGCCCCTGGCCTCCGGCGCGGTGAGCGCGGTGGAGTGCCTCCACGACGCGCTGTCGATGCCCACCAGCGGTGCTGATCACCGGGTTGGTGTCGCCTCTCCAGCCTTGATAAGCCCACACCTTCCGCATGCGTTCCTTCGACCGTGGCCCGCTCGATCTCCGTCCGCTCACCATCACCCCGGGCATCTCGCGGCACGCCGAGGGTTCGGCCGAGGTCCGTCTCGGCCACACCTGGGTCCGCGTCACCTGCTCCGTCGAGGAGCGCGTTCCACCCCACCTCCTGGGGAAGAACAGCGGCTGGGTGACGGCCGAGTACGGGATGCTCCCCCGGAGCACCAACACCCGCACGGCGCGCGAGGCGGCGAAGGGGAAGCAGAGCGGCCGGACGCAGGAGATCCAGCGCCTCATCGGGCGCGCGCTCCGGGCCTCGGTCGAGCTGACCCAGCTCGGGCCGCGGACCTTCACCCTGGACTGCGACGTCATCGAGGCCGACGGCGGCACGCGCTGCGCCTCCATCACCGCGGCCTACGTGGCCCTGGCCCAGGCGGCCCGGAACCTCCAGGGCCGGAAGCTCCTCTCCAGCGTGCCGAAGATGGTGCCGGTGGCCGCAGTCTCGGTGGGCATCGTGAAGGGAACGATCGTGACCGACCTGGACTACGAGGAGGACAGCGCCGCCGAGGTGGACATGAACGTGGTCGCCACCGGCGAGGGCAAGCTGGTGGAGGTGCAGGGCACGGCGGAGAAGGGCTCCTTCGCCCGCGCCGAGCTCGACGCGCTGATCGACGCCGGTCTGTCCGGGGTGGCGCGGCTGGTCGACGCGCAGCGCCGTGCGCTGGGCGGATGAGGCTGCTGGTCGCCACCCGGAACGCCGGGAAGCTCCGCGAGGTCCGGGCCCGGGTCCGCGGGCTGGACGTGGTGTCGCTGGACGACATCCCGCCGATGCCGGAGGTCGAGGAGACCGAGGACACGCTCGAGGGCAATGCGCGGCTGAAGGCCCTGGCCGCCGCGCGAGGTACGGGGCTGTGGAGCGTGGCGGACGACTCGGGCCTCTTCGTCGACGCGCTCGGCGGAGCGCCCGGTGTCCGGTCCGCCCGGTACGCGCCCGGACCGGACGCGGCCCGGGTGCAGAAGCTCCTCCACGAGCTCGAGGGCGTGGGCGACGGCGAGCGCGGCGCGTCGTTCCGCTGTGTCCTGGTGCTCGCCTCGCCGGACGGCGAGGTGCGGTTCGCGCGCGGGGACTGTCGGGGGACCATCCTCCGCTCCCCTCGCGGGAGCGGAGGCTTCGGGTACGACCCGGTGTTCCTCCTTCCGGAGCTCGGGCGGACGATGGCCGAGCTCACTCTCGAGGAGAAGGGGCGAGTCTCCCATCGGGCCCGCGCGCTGGACGCGCTCCAGCCCGAGCTCGCGGCGCTGGAGCGCTCGTCCGCATCCCGATAAGCCATCGCCGGCACCCCCGGTCGCAAGCTGTCTGGCCACGGCGTACGAGTTCTGAGGCGGCCGACCGTGACGGGCGGGGCAATCGCCGCCCTCTCAGGCCGTAGTGCCCCGGACGGCCCACCCCGGAGGTTCCCATGCCCTTCGATCCCAGCGACCTGGCGTCCATCGTCGGAACCATGTTCGTCGGTGCCTCGACGCTGCTCCTGACCGCGGCGATCGCCTGGCGGCTGGCGGTGAAGCCCACGATGCGGGCCCTGCTCGAGTACCGGACCGCGCGCGGGGTAGGGGATCCGCAGCTCCTCCGCCGTCTGTCGGAGCTCGAGGACGAGGTCCGGGCGCTGAAGGCCCAGCTCAACCAGCTGCCGGAGGGGAGCGTCTCGCGCGGGCTGGTCGAGGCGCCCTGGCGGCCGGGCCGCGAGCGGGCCTGAGTCCTCGGGTCGGGCTCGCCTTCAGCGGGTCGCCTGGGGGGTGACGCGCTCGTCGAGGACGCGCTCGAGGAACGTGAGGTCGAGCCAGCGGCCAAACTTGCAGCCCACCTGGTGGAGCGTCCCGGCGCGCTGAAAGCCGAATCGCTGGTGCAGGCGAATGGAGGCGTCGTTGTCCGCGTCCACGCCGGCGACCATCACGTGCTTTCCGAGGGTGGCAGCGCGGAAGAGGAGCACCCGCAGCAGGGCGCTGCCCACGCCTCGACCGCGGACATCCGCCCGGACGTGGACGCTGTGCTCCACGGTGTGTCGGTACCCGGGCCAGCTCCGGAAGTCGCCGAAGCTGCCGAACCCCAGGACCCCGGAGTCGTCGAATGCGACCAGGACCGGATAGCCGAGCTCCCGCCGCGCCCGGAACCACTGCAGCCGGTCCTCCAGCGTCGTCGGCGTCTCGGAGAAGATGGCCGTCGAGGTGGAGAGCACGTCGTTGTAGATGGCGAGGATCGCCGGGACGTCGGCCTCGGTGGCGTCGTGGATCATGCGACCCAGGGTCCATCACCCGCGCACCTCCTCGCCAGCACAGCCGTGGCAAACCTTGACGCAGCCCGAGCCCTCGTGTTCTCTACGGTGCACGACTCGGGGCGTAGCGCAGCCTGGTAGCGCACCTGCCTTGGGCGCAGGGGGTCGGAGGTTCAAATCCTCTCGCCCCGACTCGAAGAACGCTCAGCTGGCCTTCAACGGGCTCCTGCGCTCGATGTGGCCGGCGTGCTCCGGCGCCCCTCCCGCCAGGCAGCGGGGGGAATGCCCACCACCTTCTTGAACGCCCGGCTGAACGCGGCCTCCGATGCGTAACCGACCTCCACCGCCGCCTCGAACACGCTGACGTTCCGCGAGCGGAGCAGCGTCGCTGCCAGCTGCATTCGCCAGCGGGTCAGGTACTGCATCGGCGCCTCACCGGCCAGCTGGGTGAACCGCTCGGCGAGGGCCGAACGCGACAGAGCCGCCTCCTTCGCCAGCGACTCCACCGTCCACGGCTCCGCCGGCCGGTCGTGCAGAGCCGCCAGGGCTCGACCGACGAACGGGTCGCGCAGTCCCGCGAGCCACCCGGTCTGTTCCGGCGGGAGCCCGGCCACGTGGCGGCGGATGACCTCCACGAACATCAGCTCGCTGGCGCGGGCCAGCACGCACTCACTTCCGGTCCGCGCGCCGGAGGATTCGGTGACTGCGAGCCGGGCCAGCGTCTGCAGCCATCCCCCGGCCTCGCGGGTACTCACCCGGAGCGTGCGTGGGAGCGTCGCCAGCAGCGGATTGAAGGGCCGGGCGTCGCACCCCACGAAGGCGCAGACCATCTGGGTGTGCGCGCCGCCGCCGCCCTCGCGCATCAGGAACGGAAGGTGACTCCCGGCCGGGCGGCGGTAGTCCTCGAGCGAGGGCCGGCCGCGCATCCCCGGGCTGCTGGACAGCACGTGGGGGTCGCCCTGGGGAAAGGCGATGACGTCCCCCTCGTGCAGGAGAACCGGCTCCTCGCCCACGATGCCGCCCCAGCAGCTGCCTCCGGTGACGAGGTGGTACTCGAGCACGTGCTCGGACCCGGGGAGCACGTGCGGCGCCACCTCCTGCGCCGGGAGCGCCTCGGCGGCGAAGGGGGCGGAGGCCTCGACCGAGAAGTAGACCGCACCGGTCAACCGGACCGCCCGCAACACGTCCGAGAGGACGTCGATGCTCATCGGCGCGGACGAAGGAGCAAGAGATGCGGAGTGCCAGTCAAGTGCGGCCCGGGCGGCGGAGGCATCCAGAACCCTGCAACGCCGTCCCAATTACCCCAGGAGCTCGTCTCGTGACCACCGTCTCTGCCAAGCACAGTTCCCCGACACCCCCGCCCGATCTCGAGGCCATCAAGTCGCGCCAGCAGGCGACCTGGGCCAGCGGCGATTACGCCGTCGTCGGCACCACCCTGGCCCTGGTCGCCGAGTCGCTGTGCGAGGCGGTCGACCTGCGCGCCGGCCAGGCCGTGCTGGACGTGGCCTGCGGCAACGGCACTGCGACCCTCGCCGCGGCGCGGCGGTACTGCAAGGTGACCGGCCTGGACTACGTGCCCTCGCTCCTGGTCCGCGCCGAGGAGCGCGCCCGGGCCGAGCGGCTGGACATCGCCTTCGTCGAGGGGGATGCCGAGGCGCTGCCCTTTGCCGACGCTCGGTTCGACGCGGCGATCTCCACCTTCGGGGTGATGTTCACCCCGGACCACGCTCGGGCGGCCCGAGAGCTGACCCGGGTGGTGCGTCCGGGCGGGAAGATCGGAGTCGCCAGCTGGACGCCCGACGGCTTCATCGGCCAGGTCTTTGCGCTGGTGGGCCGCAGCAGCCCGCCGCCCGCCGGCCTCCAGTCGCCCGCCCTCTGGGGCACCGCCACGCACTGCGAGCAGCTCTTCCACGGCGCCGCGGCAGCGGTCCGCTCCGTGCACCGCGAGTTCAGCTTTCGCTATCTGTCGGCCGAGCACTTCATCGACGTGTTCCGGACCTACTACGGGCCGATCCACAAGCTCTATGCGGCGCTTCCCCGGGAGAAGGCCGCGACCTTCACCGCCGAGCTGACCGACCTCATCGGGCGGTTCAACCGCGCCGACGACGGGACGGTGGTGATTCCCTCGAAGTACCTGGAGCTGGTCGTCTCCCGGCGCTGAGCTCGAGCGACCCGGCCGCCCCGGCCAGGCCGCAGGCGGCCCGGGGCGGCTCCCGGCGAAGCCTCACTTGGTGCCGACGAACTGCCAGGCGAATGGCTGAGACTGCGAGCAGCCGGCGGCCGTTCCGGAGGCCTTGGCGGTCAGCGTCTTCCCGTCCGAGCTGAGGGTGCCGGTACCACTGGTGAGGGTCACCGTCACCGCCGCGCAGGAGGCGATGGCGACGGGCTGGCAGGCCACCGTTCCGGCCCACGAGGCGCTGTCCCCGTTGCCGCTGGCGGTGATGCTCCCGGTGTTCTCCGGGCAGACCGGGGCGATGGTGAGCGTGCTCTCGGAGGGGAGGATGATGGTCACCTGGACGTTGTCGTCGGTCGACGAGAACGTGCCCATGGTGAGCGTGGCCGCCCCGTTCCACAGACCGGCGAACGCGGGGTTGAGCTTGTCGCTGCCGCAAGCGACCAGACCGACGGCGACGACGAGCAAGAGAGACCGCCTCATGACCTACCTCCTCTGAATCGAAAGCACGCTGCTTCGAAGGCCGCACCGCCCCGCAATGGTTGCGCCGGCTCCCGTGCGCAGCTGCACCCGCTGCGCGCGTTGGTGCCTCTCCGGGGCAGAGCCGCGGAGGCTGCATGCCCGGGGCCAATCGGTGGCTCGGCCGATGCACGACCTGCTGACCAGAGGAGGTCAGCCATGCGCGTCGAGGACATCATGACCAAGCAGCTGGAGACCTGCCGGACGGACGAATCGCTGTGGGTCGCCGCCCGGAAGATGTGGGAACACGACATCGGGTGCCTTCCGGTGCTGGGAGCAGACGGACGCGTGACCTCGGTCATCACCGACCGGGACATCGCGATGGCCGCCTATCTCAAGGGCAAGACCCTCGGGGAGATCGAGGTCTCCGAGGCCATGTCGCACCGGCTGGTGACGGTCCAGCCCGCGGACGGGCTCCGTGTCGCCGAGGACCGGATGCGCTCCGAGCAGGTGCATCGCATCCCGGTGGTGGACGCGCTCGGGTTCCTGAAGGGGGTGGTGACGCTGAACGACCTGGTGCACCACCTCCGGACGCTGAAGGCCCTGGAGGGTGTCGAGCCGGCGGAGATCGCCGGGACGCTCGCCGCCATCAGCTGCCCGCGGACGGTGCCGTCGGGCCACGCACAGGCCTGAGCCCATGGGCCGCCTGGGCCGCCTGCTGGACCCGAACAACCTCCGGCCGGTGTTCGACGCCCTCTCGGTGGGCCGGGACGGCTGGCGGGCCGTGCGGGAGGACTCGCAGTTCCTCGCCGTGCTGCGGCGGACGCTCCTGCCGCTGCCGACGGATCACGACCCCGAGCTCGACCCCGATCCGTTCCCTCCGTTCGAGCCGGCACCGGTCGCTGCGCTCCGGGGCGAGAAGATCGCCGTCGTCGTGTCGGGCGGAAGCGGTGCGACGAGCGCCTGCGTCGGGGTGCAGCGGGCCTTCGAGGAGGCGGGTCTCGAGCCCGTCGCGCTCTCTGCGTCGTCGGGAGCGGTCCTCTTCGCTCTGCTCTGGGCCTGTGGCCTCGACTCGGCGACCATCGCCCGGTTCTGGCTCTCGCTCCGCCGGGAGGATTACCTGGACGTGGACTGGGGCGCCCTGGTCCGTTCCGCCGGACAGGCGATGGGCGGCTGGGCGGGGCTCCTCCGGGGCGAGGCGCTGGAGCGTTCCATACGCAGGCTGGTGGGCAATCGCCGGCTGGGCGAGACCCGCGTTCCGTTCTCCATGCCGGCCTGGAACATCGACCGGAACCGGGTGGAGATCTTCGGCACCCGCACCACGCCCGATCTGCCGGTGGCCGTCGTGGCCCGCACCGCAGTCGCCATCCCGATCTTCGTCGAGCCGGTCCAGATCGGCGCCCACAGCTATGGCGACGGGGGAATCATCGACATCTTCCCCGTCCGGCCGGTGCTGGAGCTGAAGCCCGACCGCGTCCTGGGGCTCAACTGCTACCTGCCGGTGGGCTTCGAGGGCGAGGACGTCACCGGCTGGCGCCAGCGCTCGTTCGCCATCCTCCGCGCCAGCGGTCAGCTCCGGTGGTCGGGGATGGTGGCGCTGGCCCGGGAGCAGGCGCTCCTCGCCGGAGATCGCCTCACCCTGCTGCACCCGGTGCCGTACGAGGCAGTCCGCGGGGGCAAGTTCTACGAGACCTTCGTCGATCGGCGGCGGTGGCCGGGGTTCATGAACGCCGGGCGCGAGGCGACCCGGGAGCTCTTCGAGCGGCTCTCGCCCCTCCGCGCGGCTGGCTGATCAGCGCTGGCTGGGGCGCGGGGCGGGCGCCGGCCTTTCGCGGCATCTGGCCAAGCCGGTGAGCCTCGAGGAGATAGAGTCGGTGGTCAGTGGGGCGGAGCCCGCCCCCAGCCAGTAGGAGCGACCGATGGGAAAGAAGATCCTGATGCTGGTGGGCGACTTCGGCGAGGACTACGAGGTGATGGTGCCCTTCCAGGCGTTGCAGGCGGTGGGGCACACCGTGCACGCCGTCTGTCCGGGCAAGAAGGCGGGGGAGAAGATCCGCACCGCGGTGCACGACTTCGAGGGCGATCAGACCTACTCCGAGAAGCGCGGGCACGACTTCACCCTCAATGCCACCTACGCCGAGGTGAAGCCGCACGAGTACGACGCGCTGGTCATCCCCGGTGGCCGGGCGCCGGAGTACCTCCGGCTCGACCGGACGGTGCTGGCGACGGTGCGCCACTTCGCCGAGAGCAAGAAGCCCCTCGCCGCCATCTGCCACGCGGCGCAGGTGCTCGCCGCGGCCGAGGTCATCCGGGGCAGGAAGGTCTCGGCCTATCCGGCCTGCGCGCCCGAGGTGCGGCTCGCCGGAGGCGAGTACATCGACGGTCCCATCGACCGGGCGGTGGTCGACGGCAACCTGGTGACTGCGCCGGCCTGGCCCGCCCACCCGGACTGGCTCGCGAAGTTCCTGGACGTGCTGGGGACGAAGATCTCCCACTGAGAGCCTCCGCCCGGGAACTTGCGGGGGAGCGCGGGGCCAGCGTAGGACTCCCGACGGTCTGGCCCCGTAGCTCAACTGGATAGAGCGTCGGCCTTCTAAGCCGATGGTTGCGTGTTCGAGTCACGCCGGGGTCGCTGGGAAACGGCGCCACGCCGCACAGGCCCTGTCGCCGAACCACTCGTCCTTCACTCCAGCGCCACCTCCAGGCCGAAGAGCAGCAGCTCGATCCCCGGGTTCGGCGTCGCCAGCTTTCCGTTCGAGATGTGGGCGAAGCTCACCAGCCCCCGCAGCCCGGGGAGGAGAGGGAACCCGAGCTCGACCGACGACTTGAAGAGCAGGTGCGAGCCGAGGTCGCGCGCCCCGTCGACGGTACGAATCCCCGGGGCGAATCCTGGCGAGAGGGTCATTCCCCAGGCCAAGGGAATGTCGAGCAGGACGCCGGCGAAGACGTACTGGGTTCCGTCGGTGGACTGGAGCAGGCCGCCCGTGGGGCGCACCCACCACCAGTGGATCCCGGGCCGGAGCTCCAGCTGCACCGTCAGGGCGTGCTCGGCCGTGGCCCCCAGACCCCAGTAGCCACCCTGCAGCGCGCAGCGCGCCGGCTCCGCCCCGGTCACCCGAGAGAGCAGCAGCCCGGTCACCAGCACTCCGAGCTGCCATCTCACGCCCGCTCCGGAACCTCCCGTCCGACCATGCCCGAGCCCGAGACCCTAACCCGTGGACCGGTGCTGCCGCGTCAAAACCAGGGGGTTCCCCGCCCACCCCGGGCCGGCGCTGTCGATGGCCCGGCGACAGATCGCCGGAACGGATCAGCCCGTCCCGGCCGTGAGCGGAGCGAGCCGCCCCCCTTCGAGCCGGTAGCGTGCGGCCTCGAGCGCGGCGGACAGCTCCGTGTCATGGGTGACCACCACCTGGGGGATGCCCCAGGCGCGCACCGAGGCCACATGCCCCGCCACCTCGCGCTTGCGCTCGGGGTCGAGCGCGCTCGTCGGCTCGTCCCAGAGCAGCGCCGCGGGGCGACAGGACAGTGCGCGGGCGATGGCCACCCGCTGCCGCTCGCCGCCGGACAGCGACTGCGGCCAGGCGTCCGCCCGGTCCGCGAGGCCGAGGCGCTCGAGCCAGGCCCTCGCCTCGCGCTCCGGCTCGGGTGTGCCCCGGAGCCGCGGGGCGAGGGTGCAGTTCTCGAGCACCCGCAGATGCGGGAAGAGCTCCATCGACTGGAACACCAGTCCCACCCGGCCCAGCAGCGCCGCGTGCCCGGTCGGTGTCACCTCCAGCGGGCCCAGCGTCACCCGGCCGGCATCGAAGGTCTCCAGCCCTGCGAGACAGCGGAGGAGGGTGGACTTCCCCGACCCGCTCGGTCCGACCACCACCGCCACGCTGCCGGCCTCTACCCGCAGGCTCAGCCCGTCCAGCACTGAACGGCGCGCGGCCCCCACCCGCCGCACCAGTCCCTCGACCACGAGCGCGCTCACCGCGTCACCTCGAGGTGCTCGCCCAGCCGCCGTTCCACCCACCGCGACAGCCGGGCGAAGGGCAGCCCCAGCAGGAGGTAGATCGCCCCCACCAGCAGCCCGAGCCCCAGGTGCGCCCGGGTGGCGGCGGCGAGCGTGCCGTAGGTCTTGGTCAGCTCGGTCACCGTCACCACCGAGACCAGCGAGCTGTCCTTCAAGAGGGCGATGAAGTCGTTGGTGACGGGGGGCAGCGCGACCCGCAGGGCCTGGGGGGCGATGACGTGCCGCAGCGCCTGCCAGCGGCCGAGTCCGAGCACCCGCGCGGCGTCCATCTGCGCACCAGGGACGGCGAGAAGCCCCGCCCGGTCGTTCTCCGCCTCCGCCGCCGCGTAGTTCAGCCCCAGCGCGAGCCAGCCTGCCACCCACGGGCTGAGGCGGACGCCGAGCTCGGGCAGGCCGTAGTAGACGACGATGAGCTGGAGCAGCAGCGGCGTTCCGCGGAAGAGCTCCACGTAGCCGAGCGCGAGCGCCGGCAGCGGCGGCGGGCCGTGGACCCGGGCCAGCGCCAGCGCCGCGCCGAGCACCACCGCAAGGGACATCGCCGCCAGCGACAGGAGCAAGGTCACCGCCGCGCCGCGCCCCAGAGCCGACAGCACCGGCCCGGCGCCCGTGCTCCACCAGCCGCCGCCCTTCCGTGCACGCCAGGCCTCGAGCTCCACCGCCGGGCCGGTGGGCGCGGTCTCCACCGCCAGCGCCCGTCCGGTCTCGTCCGTCCAGAGCCCCCACCGCTGGAGCAGCGCAGGGAGCGTGCCGTCGCGAACCAGCGAGGCGAGCGCGGCGTCGAGCGCGTCCCGCAGGCCCCGGTCCTTGGCCCGCGCCACCACCGCGTAGCGGATTTCACCGAAGCCCGTCGGCAAGGTCGTCAGCTCGGGCCGCTCGCCGTAGTAGAGGGCCACCGGCGCGTCGAGCAGCACCGCATCGGTGCGCCCGAGCGCGAGGTCCCGGTAGGGATCCTCCTGCCCGCCGTCATAGGTCCGGACGTCGGCCCCGGCGGCGCGGAGCATCCGCTCGGCCAGCGTGCCCGGGAGCGTCCCCACCCGACGGCCGCGGAGATCGTCGAGGCTCGCCGGCGCGCGCGGGTCATTGCGGCGGACGGTCAACCGCTCGGGGCCCGCCCAGTATGGCCGGGTCAGCGCGTAGGCGCGCGCGCGGTCCTCGGTGGCCTCGATGCCGTTGAGGACCACGTCCACGTCCCCGCGCTCCAGCAGCGGCAAGAGCTGCGCGAAGGGTCCCTGGACGTGGCGCGCAGCTCGCCCCAGCCGGGCGGCCAGCAGCTCGGCCAGCTCGGCCTCGAAGCCGCGGACGTGCCCGGGTGGCTGCTCGAAGACGTAGGGGGCGCCTCCCTCGGCGTCCGCGCCCCAGCGGAGCTCGGGTGGAGCCGCGACCAGGGCGACCGAGGCGAGCAGGGCGGGAACGCACACCGCACCCATGCTAATCGGCCGGAGGTGATGGTTCACCGCCGGCACATCGCTCGCTCCGCGCTTGCCTCGGCCCTGATGGTCGTGACCGGCGCGAGCGCCAGCAGCTCGGACGAGGCCCCTCGTCCCGTCGCAGTCGTTCTCGCCCTCTCGTCCGGCTACTCGATGCCGATCGGCTCGCCGGACAGCGGAGCGCCGGATGCCGTCACCGGGATCCTCAAGGGCTTCGTCCCCATCGATCTCGAGGCCGGCGTCCAGCTCGGTTCCCACTTTCGCCTCCTCGCCTATGGCGGCGTGGGCCTCCTGGTCCGGAACACCCCCAGCTGTCGAACCGTCGAGTGCGGAGACCTGTCCCTCCACGCCGGAGGAAAGGTCGCCTTCATCGGGCGCGGCCCCGGAGGCTGGGACCTGATCGCCGCCCTGGGCGGCGGGTGGCATCGCCTCAAGCTCTCCGCCACCACCCCGGACACCAGCACCGAGGCGACCGCGAACGGGGTGGAGGGCATCCTGGAAGTCGCCGCCCTCTACCCGGTCGCCCCCGCCTTCGCGCTCGGTCCCTTCCTCGCCACCAGCATCGTCTCGTCGTCTGGCTGGACCAGCGTCGTCGACGCTCAGAGCAGCCAGACCACCGGCAACCACGTCGACGGAGCGTTCAGTTTCGGGTTCAAGCTGGAGCTCCGGCTCTGAGCCCGATCGCCGGCGCGGAGCCGTGGGGGGGGCCGTTCGGCGACCGACGGGCGGACCGCTGACTGTGTCGGTCGGTCTGTGGCATGCATACCGTTTCATGCTCGCCGCCGTCACGTTCGCCGTGCTCGCCGCTTCGCCCCCCGCGCCCTCGCCGGTCGAGGCCATCCTCGGCCGTGCCCTCACCGACGGCGCGACGCTCGCCACGGTGACGGACCTCTCAGACCGGATCGGCCCTCGCCTCTCCGGCTCGTCCGGCGCTGCCGAGGCGGTGCGCTGGGGCGTCGAGCAATTCCAGGCCGCCGGGGTCCCGGTGCGCACCGAGGCGGTGACCGTCACCTCCTGGACCCGGGGCGAGGAGCGCGGAGAGGTGCTCGCCGGCCCGGGCCATCGCGCCTGGCCGCTGGCGCTCACCGCGCTCGGGGGAAGCCCGCCCACGCCGGCCGGTGGCATCGAGGCGGAGGTGGTGGAGGTGACCAGCCTCCAGGCGCTGGCCACCGCGCCGGTGCAGGGCCGCATCGTCTACTTCCATCACCGGATGTCGACTGCCGAGGGCTACGGCGAGGCGTCCGAACTGCGCAGCTTCGGGCCGGAGAAGGCCGCCGAGCGCGGGGCAGTGGCGACGATGGTCCGCTCCGCGGCCAGCGCCTCGCTCCGCACGCCCCACACCGGGGTCGTGGTGTTCGGGCCCGGGAAGCGGCCCATTCCCGCTGTGGCCATCGCCACCGAGGACGCCGAGGCGCTCCACCGCTGGCTGGCCGCCGCTCCGGTGCGGGTGCGGCTCACCCTGGGTTGCCGGAGCGGGGCGGACGTGGTCTCGGCCAACGTGGTGGGGGAGATCCGCGGACGTGAGCGTCCGTCGGAGATCGTCCTCCTCGGCGCGCACCTCGACTCCTGGGACCTCGCGGTGGGCGCGCAGGATGATGGAGCGGGGGTGGCGATGGTGCTGGAGGCGGCGCGGCTGATCGCCCGGATCCGCCCCGCGCCGCGCAGGACCCTCCGCTTCGTCCTCTTCATGAACGAGGAGAACGGCGGTGCCGGCTCGCACGGCTACGCCGATGCCCACGCCGGCGAGGTGCACGTCGCCGCGCTGGAGGCCGACGCCGGAGCCGGCCGGCCGATCTGGGTGGGGGTCCGTGGCGGAGAGGGAGCCGAGTCCTTCCTCGGCCCACTGCTGCAGCCGCTGGCCGCGCTGGGGGTCGACCCGCAGCCGCGGAGGACCGCGCACCACGGGGCGGACCTCACCGCTCTGGCACGAAAGCGTGGGCTCCCAACCGTTCACCTCTGGCAGGATCCCACGCACTACTTCGACGTCCACCACTCGGCGGCGGACACCCTGGACAAGATCGACCCGGTGGCGCTCGCCCAGGCGTCCGCGGCGACTGCCTGGCTGGCGTGGGCGCTGGCCGATGCTGCGGGCGCCCTCGCTCCGCCTCCCATCGAATCCCCGGAAAGGGTGCGCTGAGCAGGACACCTCGGGACACCGGGTGGGCGAGGCGAGCACATTGTCCGCTCGCGTCATGCTCGTCTACCGTTCCGGTCGTGCCCCATCGACGTGTGTTGGTCCTCGCCTGCCTGTGGGCGCTGGCAGGGTGCGCGGGCTCCCTGGACAACCCGGATCGCTTCGGCGACGGCGGATCGAACCTCAACGGCTACGTGTGCCCCAGCCTGGGCCAGCCGGCCAAGGCCGAGGTCATCCTCAAGAAGTGCGTCTCTGGCTGTCACTCGGCCTCGGTGCACGTGAGCGGGCTGGACCTCGAGTCGCCGGGGACCGGGGCGCGCCTGGTGGACGTGAGCACCACCGCCTGTCCGCCCCGTCGCCGGGTGGACCAGGTCGACGGCGGCACGCTCCAGGAGCTCATCACCCAGAGCAGCCCGACCTGCACCTCGTCGATGCCCCCCGGTGGCGGGCTCACCAACGCGGAGATCGCCTGCATCGTCGAGTGGACGCGCAACCTCGCCGACGGGGGCCAGGAGTGAGGACCCCCGCCCTGGTGCTGGTCCTCGCCGTCCTGGTGGGAAGCCCGGCGCTCGCGGCCTCGAAGAAGGCGAAGCCCGCCGCCTCCGCGTCGAAGAGCGCGCGCCGCTACGGCGTGCTCGCCACCGGACCGAGCGCGGCGGTGGCGAGCAAGGCCGCGGTGGGCGCCTTGAAGGGCGTGGCCGTCCCGGACAACCGGCTCCAGGCGGAGGCCCAGAAGTACGGGGTGGCCCTGGGCACCGACTCGGCGTACCAGGCGCTGGCGCTGGGGATGAAGCTCGATGCGGTGGTGCGGATCAGCACGCTGGACAAGGGGACCAGCCAGCTCGCGGTGGTGCAGGTGCGCGACGGCGCGACCGGGGCCATCGTCGACGATGCCACCTGGAAGGCCCCCAGCAGCAAGGCGCTGGGACAGGTGCTGTCCAAGCAGCTGAAGCCGCGCTTCCAGCGCTCGCTGGGGGGGACCAGGGCGCCGCGGCCCGGCTCACTGCAACCGGTGCCGGTGGGAGGCGTGGCCGCGGTCGCCGCTGCGCCTGCCGCCTCTGCGCCCCCGCAGCCCCAGGGAGCCACGGCCGCCTTCGGGCCGGCTCCAGCCCCCGGCGAGCCGGCGCTTCCCACCGGCGCGGCACCGCCGCTCCCCACCGCCGCTGCCACCGCGGCGGCCGCGCAGTCCGACCCGGGCATCGTGGGGGGGACGGTGAGCGCGGAGGCCGCCTCGCGCGAGTCGCAGCGCCCTGCGCTCGACATCGCCGCGGGGGCCGCGCTGTTCACCCGGAACTTCACCTACAAGGACGACCTCTACCAGTCGCTCCAGGGCTACTCCCTCGGCGCGGCGGTGGCTCCGGCGGTGGAGCTCACCTGGGCACCGCTCTTCGGCGGGCGCGGCTACTTCACCGGCCACATCGCGATGTCGGTGGGACTCCAGTCCAAGGCCCAGGATGGGACGAGCTACCCGACCCAGGCGCTGGTCTGGGGCGCGGGGCTCGGCTACCGCTTCCTCATCGGCGAGAAGTCGCACCTGGGGCTCGAGGCCCGCTTCGAGCGGCAGACGTTCACCATCTCCGGGACCGCCTCGAGCCCCAAGCCGGACATCCCCGACGTGGGCTACTCGGCGCTGGCGGCCGGGGTGGACCTCCGCTTCTCGCTCTTCGGCCCCGTCTCGCTCCTGGGCGGGGTGGCGTACCGCCACCTCTTCGCGGTGGGGGAGATCGGCTCCGCGGCGTGGTTCCCGCGACAGTCGTCGATGGGCCTCGATGCGAACCTGGGCCTCGGCATCGAGCTCGGGCGCTCGTTCGAGATCCGGGTGATGGGCGCGCTCCAGCGGTACGGCTTCACCTTCAATCCCGAGCCCGGCGACCCGCACGTGGCGGGCGGAGCGACGGACACCTACCTCAGCGGCGGGATCTGGCTGGCCTGGCGGCTGTAGCGCTCAGGGCTCCCCGGCCTCGGTCAGCGAGGCCGCGGGGAGCGAGAGCGTGTTCCCGCCCGGTCCGAGGGGAAGGAAGAGACGCAGGCGCGCCCCGGCCGTGGCCCCGGTGGCCGGGAGGCGTTTCCCCTCCAGCACCGACCGCGCACAGGCGACGAAGCGATCGTTGACCGGTCCTTGGGCCTCGAGCCTGCTGGCCACCACCCGCACCGCGTCGCCCTCCGCGACCGTCTCCAGCACCAGCGCGGCGCGCTCCCCGGGGGGCCGTCGCACCGGGTCCGCTGGACAGCGCGCGAGCTCGTCCTTGAAGCCGCCGAGGTCGCGGATCAGCTCTCCGCGGAGCTGAAGGCGAGCGGGGAGGGTGAGCGCGGTGGCGGGAAGGAGCGGGCGCGGCGGCTCGGGCGTGGTGGCCGGAGGAGGGTGGGGCGGTTCGCGCACCGGAGCCGGGGGAGGCGGAAGGGGAGGCGGCTCCGGCGCGGGGCGGGCTGCGGGCCGCGCGGCCGGGAGGGGCTCGGGCTCCGGGCGCCGGGAATCGCCCGGAGTGAGCAGGCTCCCCAGGCCCAGGCCCAGGACGGCCAGGAGCAGGAAGGCAGCCCCGGTCCCGAGGACCCACAGCACCCGACGGACGAGCGGCTTGCTGCCCCCGCTCACCTGGCCGCGCTCGCTCCCGTGCCCCATCCGGGGCCGAGGCATGTCACAGGAGCACGTGCACCTGGAAGAGGGCACCCACGCTGCTGGTGGAGCCGCCGATCTGGGGTTGCTGCCGGAAGAAGAGGTCGATCCGCAGCTCGAGGTGGCTCCAGGGGAACCAGTCCACGGTGATCCACTCTCCGGTCGCGACCCCGCCCACGTCGCCGTATTGTTTCAAGGTCTCGAAGGCCGGCATCAGGTGGAACCCCTGGATGGGCTCCCAGTCGAGCTGGGTCCAGGTGGCCGAGCCCGCCTCGAGCACCCCCGTCCCCAGCCGTTGCTGCAAGATCACGTCGGCCTCGCCGAGGAGCCCCAGCTGCGGGAGGATGCCCCAGCGCAGGAATGCGCCGTGTGCCTGTCTGAGGGTGGGAACCTTGGTGGACAGGCCGAGGTCGGCGCGGGTGACGAGGCTGCTCAGGCCGAGCGCCGTCGAGGGCGCCACCATCGCCTCGACGTACCCGGAGTAGCCGCGCTCGCGGTAGTCGTCCGGCTTCAGCTGGTAGTTGCCGGCGATGGCCATGATCTCCCCGCGGACCGTCTCCCCGGCGAGGAGCAGCGACACCCCGTACTGCTGGTGCTCGTTGATGTCGGTCCGGGTGGCCGAGCGCACCCAGGCGGTGTGCTCGACGTTGCGAAGCCCGAAGGGCAGGTTGATGCGCCCGCCACGGACCAGCCCCGCCTCCTCGCCGAGCTCCCACCCGGCCCAGAACTCGCGGGCGACGATGTTGTTCTGGGGCTTGGAGGTCACGCTGATCGCCGAGGCCGGGGTCTGGAGCCAGCCAATGGCGCCCGAGGCCCGGAACCGGCCGATGCGCAAGCCGGCACGGAAGTCCGCCAGCATGTGGATCCACCGCTGGTCGGTGGCGGTGCTTTGCTGCTGCCCGGAGTCGTTGTTGGTGGTGGAGCGGGCGAACAGCTCGCCCCCGCGGTAGGTGATTCCCAGGAACAGCCAGTCGGGGAGCTTGAACAGACCGAAGCCAAAGTCGGCGGCCGGGCTCGCCTCCTCGGTCTTCTCCGACGTCCACCGGGTGGCCATCAGCAGGTCCGACTGTGCCCGCCCGTAGTCGGTGAGCTGGCCGGCGCCGGAGGGGTCGATGTGGCAGACGCCGCAGCCGCTGTAGCCGTGGCGGATCATCCACGGGTACGCGTGCGCCGCGCCCGGAACGACGAGCGCGGCGAGCAGGAGGAGAAGCGGTCCGCCGCGGCGGCTACGTCTCATCCAGGACGAAGGCGACGTTGACGTCCACCGGCGGCTTCACCGTGGCGCCGAGGTAATTGGGGATCTCGATGCCGAACTCGCGAAAGTCGACCTTCAGGTCGCCCTTCACGTTGTAGGAGCGGCCCTGGCGCGTGGCCCGGTAGTGCACCGGGACGGTCTTCGACTGTCCGTGCAGGGCGAGCGTGGCGGGCACGGTGCCCTCGGTGGTCTGACCGTCGGTCGGGAACTTGATCGCGGTGCGCGACACCGCGAGCTGGGCGTTCGGGTACTTCTGGGACTCGAGGTACTTCTCCTGCATGTGGTGGTCGCGCACCGAGATGCCGGTCTCGAGCTTGGCCAGGGGTACGGTGACCACCAGCGCGTCGGGTCGGTCGGTGACCTGGAGGTCGGTGGACTTGCCCTCGATGCGCAGCCCCGCGGGACCCTGTGCGATGAAGGTGACCTGCGAGGGCTGGCGCGCCTTGAGGGCGGCAGTGGCGGCGGCGGGGAGCGCGGCCAGCAGGAGCAAGGAGAGGTAACGGTTCGTCTTGTTCATGACCATTGGCGACTCTAGCGCGTGGGGTTCGGAGAGAAACCCTCCTCAATTGCCGGGTGGAAGGGCCTTCCGTCAGAGCCCCAGCCGGAACCCCAGCTCCCCCCCGAAGACGGCAGCCCGCGCACTGTCTGCGCTTCCCGGGGCGTTCAGATTGTAGGTCTCCTGGGAAAACGTCCCGGCCAGGAAGACCCGGAGCAGCCGGGACACCTGCCAGGTCACGCCCAGCCGCCCGTCGAAGGCCGGACCGGCGCTCTCGTCGGGGAAGGCGGCGGCATCCAGACCGGTGGACAGGACCAGGAGGTAGTTGAATTCTCCGGTGAGCCCGAAGGCGCCGGCGATGGGCCCGCCGAAATCGAGGCCGAGCCGGAAGGCCTTGGCGTCGACGGTGGGAATGCCGTCCAGCTGCGTGCCCTGCGAGTTCGGATTGACGGACTGATGTGACAGATGAAAACCAATCGCCGGTCCGAGCGTCCAGCTCCCGAGCCGCAAGCGGACGCGCAGGCCGGTGTCCAGCCACCAGAGGCTCAGCGGGAACTTGGGTGCGGCCGGGTCGTTGCCGGCGAGCACCGTCCCGAGGGCCACCGCCCCGGACAGCTCCAGCCCGGCGGAGGCGAAGAATCCCTCGGCGGAGCGCAGGGGGTACACGCCCAGCCGCGCCCTGGGCTCGGTGAAGAGCGAGAGGTCGTAGGTCCGTAGCCCGCCGGCGGGGTTCAGGTTCGAGTAGGTCCAGCTCCGGTGGAGCACCTGGGCAGCGATCTCCGCCTCGAACAGGTCCGGCTTTTGCGGCCCACCGATGTCGGCCGCCGCGCCTGCCGCGAGCGCGACGTCGGTGCCTTCCGCGGGCGCGGCGATCTCCCCGGGAGGGGGAGGTGCGATCTCCCCAGGCGGAGGGGGGGCGATCGGGGGCGGGGCGGCGGCGGCCGCGGCCCCGGCGGCGGGCGGGGCTGCCTTCGGCGCTGGAGCGGCGGGGGCAGGCGCGGGGGCGGCACCCGGAGCAGGCCGTGCGGCGGCGAGGATTCCGTCGCGGATCTGCACCAGGGCGGTGGAGGAGATGCGCCCGTTGACGATGGTGTAGCGCTGGCGCCAGGCGCGCTGCCCGTCCGGAGTGACGAAGCTGACCTCGAGGACCTGAGGCCGCGTGGCCTTGGACAGTCCGCCCACCACCACCCCCTCGAGGCGGGCCCGCCGGACCTTGTCCCAGTCCACCTTCTTGCCGGTCATCACGTTGGAGGCGGGGACGCAGCCCATCTTCGCGCAGATGGTCGAGGCCAGCTGGCGCTCCAGGGTGTGGTTCCGGGGACCGCTGAGCGGGAGCACGGCGACCCGGGCGCCCGCAGGCGTGGCGGCGAGCACCAGGACGAGCGCGGCGAGGCGCGAGGCGGTGGACGGGGGCGTCAGTGCCTCTAGCTTGTCACGAGAGCCCTCGATCCATCACCCCGAACCTGCCCGTCCCCGTCCGTCGCCGCGGTGCTCTCCGGGCGCGGATGGTAGCCGGGCCAGGTTGGAGGCGGTGTCGACCAGGGCGATGTGGCTGAACGCCTGTGGAAAATTCCCCACCAGCCGCCCCACACGGGGGTCGTACTCCTCGCTGAGCAAGCCCACGTCGTTCCGCAGCGCCAGCAGCCGCTCGAAGAGTGCGCCGGCCTCGTCCTGGCGGCCGAGCATGGCGAGCGCGTCGGCGAGCCAGAAGCTGCAGGGCAGGAAGGCCCCTTCTCCCGGCGGGAGCCCGTCCACTCCGCTGGAGGCGTGGGTGCGGTAGCGCAGGACGAAGCCGTCGTCCATCAGCTCGCGCTGGATGGCGTCGACCGTCTTCACCACCCGCAGGTCCGACGCCGGAAGAAAGCCCACCTGGGGGATGAGGAGCAGGCTCGCGTCGAGCGCGTCGCTCCCGTAGTACTGGGTGAAGCTCCCGCGCGCCTCGTTCCATCCCCTCTGGCAGACGTCGGCGTGAATGCGGTCACGGACCGCGCGCCAGCGCTCGGCGGGGCCCCTCAGCCCGAACTGCTCCACCATCTTCACCGCCCGGTCGAGCGCCACCCAGCACATCACCTTGGAGTGGGTGAACTGGCGGCGAGGCCCGCGCACCTCCCAGATGCCCTCGTCGGGCTGGGACCAGTTGTGCTCCAGCCACTCCATGAGCTTGCACTGCACTCGCCAGGCGTTCTCGTCGTTGCGCAGGCCCACCCGGTGCGCGGTGTAGAGCGCGTCCATCAGCTCGCCGTAGACGTCGAGCTGGAGCTGGTTGACGGCGTCGTTGCCCACCCGCACCGGTCTGCTGCCCTCGTAGCCCGGGAGCCACGGGAGCTCGAGCTCGGTGAGGCGGCGCTCTCCCCGCACGCCGTAGAGCGTCCGGAGATCAGCGGGGCTTCCGGCCACGCTCCGCAGCAGCCAGTCGCGCCAGGCCTGTGCCTCCTCGCTGTAGCCGCCCTGGAGGAGCGCGTAGAGGCACAAGGTCGCGTCCCGGACCCAGCAGTAGCGGTAGTCCCAGTTGCGCACCCCCCCGAGCTGCTCGGGGAGGGAGGTGGTGACGGCGGCGACGATGCCACCGGTCGGCTCGTAGGTGAGGGCCTTCAGGGTCAGGAGCGAGCGGACCACGGCCTCGCGCCAGGGGCCCCGGTAGGTGCACCGGTCCGACCAGCGCTGCCAGGTGCGTTCGGTGTCGAGGAGCGCCCGCACCGGGTCCGTGGGGGCCGGCGGGTCCTCGTGGCTGGGATGCCAGGTGAGGAGGAAGGGAACGCGCTCGCCGGCGGCGACGTCGAAGCTCGCCACGGTGGTCATCCCCTCGCCCCGAGTGGGGAGGGGGGAGAGGAGCTCGAGGGCGTCCGGCCCACCGATGGCCAGCAGCGCGTTCGGCCGTCCCTTGCGGACCCAGGGGACGATGGAGCCGTAGTCGAAGCGGATGACCAGCTCCATCCGCATCCGGACCTTGCCCTCGACGCCCTCCACCACCCGGACGAGGTCCGGCCAGCGGGTGCGGACGGGCATGCAATCGACGACCCGCACCACGCCGTCGTCGGTGTGGAGCTCGGTCTCCAGGACCAGCGAGTCGCCGCGGTAGCGTCGCCGTGTCTTGCGCACGGGTTTCTCCGGAGCGAGCAGCCAGCGCCCGTGCCTGGGGGTGCCGAGGAGCGCCGCGAAGCAGGCCCCGGAGTCGAACCTGGGCACGCAGAGCCAGTCGATGCTGCCGTTGGTCCCCACCAGCGCGGCGGTCTGCGTGTCGCCGATGACAGCGTAGTCCTCGATCCGGAGTCCCATGGCGCGCGGGGCAGTCTGGCCCGGCCGGGTGCGTTCCGCCGCGGGTCACGCCGGGCGATGGACGGGGGGTCAACACCCCGCATCGGCTTGAAGTCGCAGGGGAACTCGGCTACGTGAACCCGCCGCAGCACGGCGATCATAGCTCAATTGGTAGAGCACCGGACTGTGGCTCCGGGGGTTACCGGTTCAATCCCGGTTGGTCGCCCAACGAATTCTGCACGTTGCACTGACAGCGCTCGGACCCCGTGCTCGCGTGGGGTTCACACGTGAACCACGAGAGCCGACGTCATACGGCGCTGCCAGAGCACGCGCAGGTGCTCGACGCGTCCTGAGGCGTCGAGCTGCCAGTCGTCCATTCCGCTTCCCTACTCCGGCTTCGACAGCCGGTAATAGACTCGGACTTTCAGCTTCTGCGCCGCCTCGGGCAGCCCGGCAAACGGTTGCGCCAGCGGATCCGGGGCGACCCACCCCGAATCGAACTGCAGCATGCCTCCGGCCAGCTCCAGCGCGCGGTCCTGCGCGTGGTGGATTCGCCCGCCGGTCAGCAGTCCCCGCACGTCGGGGATCTTCATCGTGGCGAGCGGGAGCCGCTGTGGCCGCCTGGGCCGCACCTCGTGCGTCGGTGCCCTGCCATAGCCGCTGGTCGTTCGATTGAACTCCTCGGATTCGTCGTAGGTGAGCGTGCCCGATCTGCCCGCGGGCTGGATGCTGATGTCGACGTTGTAGGTGGCCGCTCCAGTGTCCTCCTCGAACGTCACTCCCCCTCTGAGCTCGTCTCTTCCGGTCCCCGTCCACTTCCGGGTGGTCGTCGACTCCTCCCACGCGGGGCCCTCCCCCGGCTCGTGGACGAACCGGACGTCCTGGTCGTCGATCGCCACGTCGAGCTGGAGCGGGCGCTGACTCGGGTCCCAGGACTTGCCTTGCAACACGGTCTGCTTCAGGGCCATGAGCTGCTGCATCGTCAGGGTCTGGAGCTGTTCGGGCCTCAGTTGCACTGCATGGGACGCCCGGTGCGACAGCGTGCGCCGGTCGAGCTCGACCGTGCCCGAGTAGGTGTGGTCCAGCTTCCAGGTGTGCTGGGCGGGCGTGTCCGCCGCGGCGTGGCTCACCCTTCCTCCGCTGCCCCGGACCTGGACCTCGAAGGTGAGGATCCACCCCGCGGGCTTGCAGCCGTCCGGCAGGGCGTCGATCTCCGACTGGAGGAAGTCCATCTCCAGGGTCCAGGCAACGATCTCCTCCTCGTACGCCGCGGCGAGCGGACTCCCCTCCCGGTAGTCGGTGAACGGCGAAGTGGTGCCACCGACGAGGCCCTTCCGCGTCCCGCAGACGGCGGCGTGGTGTCCTTCGTGGCGCCGGAGCGCCTCCCGCAGGCACGCGGTCGCCGCGTCGGGGAAGTGGCTCTGGCAGGACGCTGGGTCCGTGCCGCCACTCCAGGTCTGCGGTGAGTTGGGCGTGGAGGTCTTGAGGACATTCAGCATCGTCTGCTGGGGTCCGTCCTCGAACTGCCGATAGGCGCGCGACGAGTATGGCGGCCCCTGCCCGATCCGGGCGATCTCCGTCCGGTAGCCCTGGATCGCCGCCCGGGCTTCCTTGATCCGGTACTTCATCGCCCGGACGTCCTGGCAGGTGCAGGGTCCGGCCCAGGCCACCCCGGGCACTGCCACTGCCGCGGCGACGACGACAGGAAGGACCAGCGATGCGCGAGGACTCACTGCGCCCTTTCCAGCGGCACCTCGTACGCGCCGGTGGAGTCCCGCCTCATCAGACCGAGCCTGGGGGTGGTCGAGACCTGCATCGACGGCGAGACCGCGTGCTTGTCGTAGACCCGGAAGAGCATCGACTCGGCGGGCCGACCATCGGGGAAGACGGCCACCTGGTCCCCCCGCACCGCGTACGCGCCGTCGCCAGTGAAGTGGGAGGTCACTATCTCGATCTCGGTGTCCGAGATGTCGTGCACCTGCGAGAGCCCGCCCCAGTACTGGTATCGCCCGTTGGCGGCAAATACGTACTCCTGGCCGCTGGGCCCCTGGAACAGCGACCAGTGTCCGATGATCGCCGAGGCGAGCGCGGCGTCGTTCCGGGGCGCCGAGACGAAGTCGAGGCTGTACTCGATCTCCCGCCAGCGGAGCTCCCCCACGATGCCGGTGGTGAAGTCGTGTGCCAGCTGGGTGCAGCCCGCCGTGGTGGGTGAGTACCCGATGAAGGGAACGACCTGATTGCCGAGGCGAACGAGCAGGATGTGACCGCGCTCGTCGCTGGGCCCGGACTGGCGCAGCTCTGCCCGAAGCTCGACGTACTCCCAGCCTGCAGCGGACCTTCCCTGCGTCCGGTTGCCGATGAGGTCGGTTCCGTAGTTGTCGTCGAGGACCGTGTAGCCCACCGCTTCGTAGGCCGAGGTGAGGATGTCGTTCGCTTGCTGGGCGAGATCCCCGGTGGCGGCCATCGGCTGGGTCACGGTGATCGCGCACAGGTTGTCCGCCATGTCGTAGTGGTCGGTCCGATCCACGCCCGCCATCCCCTGTGGCACGTTGAACGAGAAGCCGCCCCAGGAAACGCGACTTCCCGACGGCTGCCAGACCGGCTGCGCGGGAAAGACCTTCGGCCCTCCGCCGCCGCCGTTCCCCCCGCCGTCCGAGCCGGAGCAGCCCATCACCGAGAGCGACGCAACGACGACGACCGCAAGACGCTGGAAGATGGCCTTCATGCCTGGCCTCCTTGCGCCGGAACGCGGCAGGGAGGCCGGGACAGGCTCACGCCGTGTAGGCAAGCACGTGAAATCGCATGGTTCGGGCTGACGCCGACGCCGGGGTTACGGCCCCGCTCCGGCGAGGCGGGCCAGATTCATGTCGTAGCGGGCCACGGCTGCAGTCAGCTCGGGGAGCCGGGCGCGGCGGTCCTCGTCGAGCGCCCCGCGCCGGTCGAGCTCGCGCCACAGCGCGACCGCCTGGCCACCCGCAGCGCGCGCCTCGCGCCAGTGGGCGATCTGGCGCCCGGCGCCACGGGCGGAGACGGCCATTCGCTCGTGGATCTCCGCGGCGCCGGCGTGGACGTCCGCCAGGAGTTGAACGACCCGGGCATGGTCGGGGTTCTGCGCGCGGAGGCGCTCGAAGGCGGCGATGGCCTCCTTGCTCATCGCCGCCGCCTCCTCGAGGCGCTCGAGCTTCACCAGCAGCTCGGCCTTTCCACTCAGGCCCTCGGCGACGTCCTTGAGCGCCTGGAAGCTGGTGGGATCGTCCCGCAGCCGGGCCTCGGCGATCTCCTGGGAGCGCCAGAAGTAGCCCCTAGCCTCCTCGAAGCGGCCGGCGTCGAAGGCGAGCTGGGCCATCATCGTCAGATCCCACATCAGATCACGCCGGATCTTGGAGTCGCGGGGGTCGGCGCGGAGCCTGTCCTCGTCGAAGGCGAGGACCGGAACCATGGTGCGCAGCGCCTCGTCCCCTTGGCCCACCGCGCGGAGGCCCACCGCCAGGTTGCCGGAGGCGGTGTTCGCGTCCTGGCGGGCCACCGGATCCTCCGGGCGGAGCCGGAGCCGCGCCTCCGCTGCCACCATCGCGCCCCGATAGTGCTCGAGGGACTCCGGAAGGGCACCGGCCTTGGACAGGGTCCGGGCGACGTCGCCCTGGATCAGGTACAGCTCGCGGAGCACGTCGGGGTCGTCGAGGTGCGCATCGCGCTCGGCCTTCCAGACCGCCAGCGCCCGGCGCTGGTGCTCGAGCGCCGCCGACCGGTCGCCGGTCTTGAACAGGAGCTGCCCGAGGTCGCGGTGGATCCGGGCCGACTCCCGCAGCGCGTCGTTCGCCCCGGGGTCGCGGGCCACGGCCTCCTCGATCGTGGACAGGGCTTGTCCCAGCCGATCGCGGCCCGCCTGGGTCTGCCCGACCTCGTCCTCGAGGAGGGCGAGGCGGCGGGAAGCGCCCACCCAGCGAGTCACCCGCTTCCCGTCCCTCGGGTTCCGGGCCGCCAGGGCCTGGCGCAGCGCGACCTCCTTGCGCAGTGACTCCGTCGCGCCCGCCGCGTCTCCGAGGTTGGCCCCCGACGGGGTCCCCTGCACCTCGGCGACCCGCTGGTAGGCCGTGGCCAGCTCCTCCTGAAGGTTCGCGTCGCCTCCCGCTTCCCGGGCCAGGCCGTCGAGGTATTCCAGGGCACGGCGGAGAACGAGAGACCGGGCGGCGGTCGATCCCGGAAGGTCCTTGACCGCGTCGTGCAGCTCGAAGAGGAGCGAGTTGGCCATGCGGCGAACGTCGGCGAAGCGCCGCTCGGCCCGGAGACGGTTCGCCTCGGCGATCCGCGCCTGGTGGAGCACGCCCACCAGGCCGGCGATGAGGCTGACCACCACCGCGGCGGCGGCGGCCACCCCGGCGCGATGGCGCCCGACGAACTTCCGCAGGCGGTATCCCGGGGTGTCCTTCTGCGCCAGGACCGGACGACCGGCCAGGAATCGGTCGATGTCCTCGGCCAGCACCTGCGCCGAGAGGTATCGCCGTTCCGGTTCCTTCCTCAGGGCCTTGAGCACGATGGTGTCGAGATCGCCGCGCAGCGCCGACGCGGCGACGTTCGTCCGGGTGATCCCGGTCTTCCGGATCGTCACGCTGGGTGGGTCGGGCTCGGTGTCGCAGACGGTCCGAACCATGTCCTCCAGCGAAGGCCCCCGGGCGCGGAGCGGCAGCTCTCCGGTCAGGAGCTCGTAGGCCACGACGCCGAGGGAATAGACGTCGCTGGCAGTGGTGAGCGGCAGACCCCGGACCTGCTCCGGGCTGGCGTAGCCGGGGGTCATCGCCGGCACGGTCATCGTCGGGGCGTGGGCGGGCTCGTCGGGGGCGAGCAGCGCGGCGATGCCGAAGTCGAGGAGCTTCGGCTGGCCATCGGAGCTCACCAAGACGTTGGCCGGCTTGAGGTCCCGGTGGATGATCAGGTTCTGGTGCGCGGCGTGCACCGCCCCGCACACGGCCCGGAACAGCTCCAGCCGCTGGCGGACGCCCAGCGCGTGGCGTTCACAGAAGACGTCGATCGGCACCCCGTCCACGTGCTCCATGACCAGGTAGGGGCGGCCGTCCTCGGTCTCGCCGCCGTCGAGGATGGTGGCGATGTTGGGGTGCTGGAGCCGGGCGAGGATCCGGCGCTCGCGGGCGAAGCGCCGCGCCGCCTCGGGCCCCGCATCATCGTGCACCACCTTGAGGGCCACGATCTTCTGGAAGACGTCGTCGTCGCGGGTGGCACGGTAGACGACGCCCATGCCGCCGTGGCCGACCTCCCCCAGGACCTGGTAGGGGCCGATGCGCCGACCCGTCCAGTCCCGGTCGAAGGTGGCGAGGGCCGGCACGGAGAGAAAGCTCCCCGCCTGCTCGTGAGCGCGGAGCAGCGAGAGCACTTCCTCGCGCAGGGCCTCGTCCCCGTCGCATGCCTGGCCGACGAAGGTCGCTCGCTCCGCGGCGGGTTGCTCCAGCGCGGCGTCGAACACGCCCTTGACCCGCTGCCAGCGATCCACGTCGGAAACCACCCAGCCTCCCTCCGTCTCAGGTTCCCCGCGTCAGGAAGGCGTAGAGCCAGGCGCGCGCCGAGGTCCACTCCCGCTTCACGGTCGCCAGCGACACCCCCAGCGCCTCCGCGGTCTCCTCGGCGGTGAGCCCCCCGAAGTAGCGCAGCTCCACCAGCCGGGCCTGGCGGGGATCGCGTGCTGCGAGCTCGTCGAGCGCTCGATCCAGCGATAGGAGATCGACCTCGCTGGAGGGATCGGCGGCGGCCAGCGGTGCCTCGTCGAGGCCGATCCGCAGCTCCGGCGGCGGGCGCTTCCCCGCAGCGCGCGCCCGGGCGTGATCGGCCAGCACCCGGCGCATCATCGTCGCCGCGATGGCGAAGAACTGGGTGCGGTTGACGTACCCCGATCGCTGATCGACCAGCCGGAGGTAGGCCTCATGAACGAGCGCGGTGGCCACCAGGGTATGTCCGCCCCGCTCCCCGCGCAGGTAGGCCGCCGCGCGCCGCCGCAGCTCGCGATAGACCAGCGGAAGGAGCTTCTCCTGGGCCCGGGGATCGCCGGCGTTCCACGCCCGCAGCAGCTCGGTGACCTCCGCCACCAGCAGAGCGTACCGAAGGCGCAGAGGCTCCTCAAAGGTGGTCGGCGAGCTCGGGGTGTCCGGCTCGACTGCATCCCTCCCGTCCGTGGGCCGAGCCATCGACGGCAGGCCTCATCGGTCGAGCAGGGCGGCGAGGGCGTCGAGATCGACGTTCCGCTCGAACTCGGCCCTGAAGTTGTGGGAGGGCGGGTTGTTCTCCCAGCTCCAGTACACCACCACGAACTGGGGAGCGGCGGGGGGCAGCCGACGGTCGAAGTAGGCCCTGTCGAGGAACACCAGAGCCTGGCCCCGTTGCTCGCTGGCGAACTCCTTGAACCCCGCCGTCCCCAGCGGTCCGACGATGGCCGGCTCGGCGCCCTCCTGGGCCGAGAGGGTGCGAAGCATCTCGCGCGCCGGTGCCAGATCGCGGTCGAACGAGGCCTGCATCTTTCGCAACGCCTCGGCCTTTCGCGCCGGATCGAGCGACGAGTGCTGGAGAGACGCCAGGTTCTTCTGCTGCCGCGCCTCGGAACTGGCGAGGAAGCTCTGGAGGAAGGCCTGCCGGGTCACCGGCTGGAGCGGGGATCGCCCCGGTCTGGTGATCAGGACCGCGCGGGAGAAAGTCTGACCGGTGTTCGAGTTGCGGTTGCCGATTCCCGCGTACGCCGGACGCCCCTTCAGCTCACCGGAGCGCGGAGTGAGGAGGTAGACGGCGCGGCCGTCGACCCGGAAGTCCTTCTGGAGCGCGGCGAACCAGTTCAGATGGTTCACGAAGGCGTAGGCCCAGTTGAAGGTCTCGTCTCCGACCATCACCTTCCCGAGGTTGGTGTTGCAGTACCAGGACTTGTAGAGCGAGTTGAACGCGTAGGGGTATGGGCGCCCGGAGCCCCGGAAGTCCCAGTACCCCACGGCCTCCGTGCCCCTCGGCTCCGGGTAGGCGGCGCGAAAGAGCCGCGCGATCCGCTCCACCCGCTGGGCGACCTGCTGGACGTCGGCCTGGGGAACTCCGTTCCTCATCCGCTCGTACGGGCGCATCACCCACTTCCCGTGGATGGCGAGCAGGTCCTCTCCGGCGCAGGCGGCCGGTGACGGGCTCGCCGCGACGAGCCCGGTCAACAGCGAGGCGCCAGCGAGCACGAGTCCGGTCATCGAAATCTCCGGCCAGTTGCGGTGGGCGACGCAGTCAGGCCGGCGGAGCTGGGCGGCTGCAGCGTGAGGTGCCACTGGTACTGCTGCGTCACCCCCTGACCGATGGTGTTGGTTCCATCGAGCACCCCGGCATCGCTGACGGTGAACGCGGCCTCGGAGAACAGGGTCGACATCACGGTGATCGCGGTGGGCTCGTCCTGCTCGGTGTGCGTCGGCGGGTCGCCGGGGCAGTCGAGGATGGTGTGGAGCATGAACTGCGGAGTGCTGATCAGCGCGGTGTACGCGTAGGGTGCACCACCGGAGAGATCCAGCGTCAGCGCGCCGGTCTCCGGCGAGCCATCGAGCGCACCGGTGGCTCCCGGCGAGCTGACGGTGCAGTCGTTGACCCTTCCCTGGTGAGAGAGAGTCCAGTCCCCGGTGGCGCGGAAGACGACCAGCTGCCCGGGGAGGCTCGCCACGGCATCCTCCTGGAGGAGGACGTTCTGGGCGGTGATCCGGGTGTCGACGAAGAAGGTGGACGTCTGTCCGAAGATGCTTCCCTGCATCGTCCCGTTGATGCTGCACCCGGCGCTCGACGCGGTGCGGAGCAGGTCCGCCCCGGTGATGGCTCCCTCCGGGAGCGGGCCGCAGATCGGCACCACCTCGACCTTGGTCAGCGAGTCGTCGCCGATCTCCAGATCGACCACGTCGAGCCGGGTCTTCACGAAGGCGTAGAACTGGTTTTCCCCGGCATCGTCCACCGTGGGGTGCCAGTCCCAGGTGAAGGTGTCCTGGTCCTGGGCCGCGCTGAGGGTCTGCATCTCCTCGTAGCCCGAGCCGTCCTTCAGCTTCCGCTTGATGATCACCGACTTCACGTTGTACCCGAGGGGCCCGTAGTTCAGGTCGCTCAGCCGGACGGTGAAGGTCGCCTTCTCGCTGGCGCTGATCCGCGATCGATCCACGCTCATCGTCCCGTGAGGCGAGGGGATGGTGCCGAAGGTGAACGGGACCGAGTGGATGAGTTGGCCCGCGGCTTCTTCCCCGAGACAGCGCACCACCAGCTTCTTGAGGTCACTGGCGGGGGAGAACTCGACCACTCCGTCCAGCTGGTACTTGGACGAGTATCCGGCCTCGTCGGCCTGCTTCTTGGTGAAGCCAAGGTCGAACGACTGCTTCGGGCCGACCTTGATGTCCACCAGACCGAACTCGAAGATTCCGAGTCCAGCGACGATCCTCGCTCCGGTAAGGAAGTACGGAAAGAGCTCCCCGGAGACCTTCATTCCGTCCTGCGCACCGGAGGTGACCACGGGCGTGAACTGGAACAGGCGCTGGACGCGGTTCGCGGTGTTCGAGCACCCGCCGGAGGCCGTGCAGGCGAAACCCAGGTCAAGGGCGACGCCGACCTGAGCATTCTCCAGATTTGCCTCCAGGGCGACGACGTCCAGCGCCACCCCGACGGAGATCCCCAGACCGACCGGAAAGCCAATGGTGACGATCGCCGAGTAGAACCCAAAGATCGGCGCGGTGACGGTCGTCTTGGCCTCGCACTCCCCGCTGGCATCGACGCCGGCGCCGAGCTGGATCCCCAGCCGCCCGGCCAAGGCCAGCGCTCCGCTCAGGCGAAACTCCAGGCTCCGCTCGCCGGCGGGCGCCGTCCGGAGCGCGTCGAGCGTGAGCCGGAGGCTGTTCTGGACCTCCAGACCGTTGGAGATGGTTCGCCCCACACCGGCACCCAGGCTGAAGGAGCATTCCAGAGGACCCAGGTGCCCCTCTCCCTCCACCTGGAGCGCCTCCCGTGACGGGCCCGGGCGGCTCCGGGCCGGTGGTGGACTCACCCGCAGGTCCTCGGCCTGGAGATCGAGGTGAAGGGCGTAGCGGAGCAGGACGTCCGGAAGCGCCGCCCGGGCGAGGCGGACCACCACCGTGTCCCCGCTCCTACGGATGGAGACCACCTTGCCCGCGACCGCGGCCGACTCGCTGGCCAGCAGCATGGTGCCCACTGCGGGATCGGTCGGGAGCCGGAGGGTGACTTCGCGGTCCCATCCGAGGTCGGGAGCATCGGGACCCTCGACGATGGGTGGGCCGACGGAAACGACCTGCGCATCTGTTACCAGAAGTGCGCCCGGTTGAGGCTCGGCGACCGTCACCAGGACGGGCACGGAGCGAACGTTGCCCACCACGGCACGGACCACGGATGACCCGATGTCGGCAACCGACCTCACCGCTCCCGCGCTGCTGACCGAAACATCGGCCGGCGTGGACGAGCTCCAGGCCACGGGCAGGTTCAGCTCGTTACCAGCGGCGTCGAGCACCCGGGCCCGAAGCGTTCGCTCCTGACCTGCTCCGGTGAGCAGCAGGGCGCTCGGCGTCACCTCGATGCTGGCGGCGACCGGCTGTCCGCCACCATCGGGCGACCCACCGCCAGGGGCCCTCGAGGAACCGCACCCCGCGGCGATGAACAGCAGCCAGACCCACCCCGCCTTCGGAACCGTTCGGTGACGCCTCACAGGGCCTCCTCGCAGCACGCCGGGAACGCGGCGCCGCGAGGAGAAACGGCTCACTGTGCGGATGCGCTTCGCGCGCGACGGGGCCTTCTTGGTGCCAGCCCGGTCGTTGGCCCCAGTGCGAGCCGACGACGGTAGCCCGCGGGTCCCGTTCCCTCACCGTGGCGGCTCTGATCGGTTCCAGGTCACCCGCCGCCGATCAGGGCCATGACGCGCCGGCCGGTGGACGAGAGGCCGTCGGGGTCGAGCGCCGACTCCAGCGCGCGCAGCAGCGCGGTGCGCTCGAAAGCCTCGCGGCGGCCCTCCTCGTCGAGGTCGTGCCACGCCGGGTGGTAGGTGAGGCCAGTGTCGCCGCCGGCACGCCAGGCGGTGGTGACCTCCTCGAGCAGCCGCTCGCGGTCGTCGTTCATCGCGCCTCCACCGCCACGCCCTTGCGGCGGAGGCAGTCGGCGAGCTGCCTCCGGGCGCGGGCGACGTTCTGCAGGAAGGTGTTGAGCCGCATGTGAAGCCGCGCGGCGAGGACCGTGTCGGGCTCGGCCCCGGCACTGCCGAGGCGTGCGTCGAGCGCCAGGGCCGGCTTGGGGCTCAGCTTCTCCCGGCACTCGATGACGAGTTGCCGGAGCCAGGGGTCCGCAACCGGCTCGGTGAAGGCGGGTTCGTCGTGGAGCTGGACGGGGAGCGGACGGCCGCGGCGACGGACCTCGTCGGTGGCGAGGTTCCGGGCGATGCGCATCGCCAGCCGGAGAAGCGCGTTGGGTGCTCCGTCCGGCTGGACCCTGGGGGCCAGCTGCCAGGCTCGGAGGAGGGTCTCCTGGAGCACCGCTTCGGCGTCGACCAAGGCGGCGTAGCGGCGGAGGGTCGCGCGCAGCGCCATCTCGGCGCCGGCGACCCACGCCGCGAAGGCCCTGCGGTCACCGGCGCCGATGGCGACGAGATGAGTGTCGAGGTCCGCCACGCCTCGGGCCCTACACCAGGACCGTCCAGGTGATGAAGCCCTGGCAGAGGGTCACGCTGCGGACCGAGGCCGGCGCCGGGGCATCGACCCGAAGGGTGAGGCGGAGCCAGAGCCCGGCCAGGGGGCGCCCGGCGGGAGTGGACCGCGCCACGTCGACGTGGGCCTCGAGGACCTGCCCGTCCTTTAGCTCGACCACGACGTCGGTGATGGCCGCTGGGTCGAAGGCAGCGCCGTCGGACTCGACCTCGATGACGAGCTGCCCATCCTTCCAGTGGAGCACCCGGCCGCGGCGCCGTGCCGCGGCGGCGCCGGTGCCAAGGGAGAGGTGCTCTGGGACTGCGGCCTCATCGCCGGGCGTGCCCTCCGGCGGTGACGGTGGCTTGGGAGCGCCAAGCACCGATTTCATCTCTTGCGAGAGCCTGAGCGGTCGCGAGAGCCTGAGCGGTCGCCCAAGCGTGAAGCCATCGGGGGCGCCGCCCGGCACGGACGCCATCCGCGTTCGGCCCAAGGTCATGGACCGCTCGTCGAGGCCGAGGGCTTCAGCGTGCATGCCGCGGGGCAACTCCTGGGCAATGCGCTGTCGGCGGATGGGCGCGCGCGGGTCCACCGTGGCGATCTCGGTTTCGGCGACCCACGAGGTCAAGCGACTGGCGATCTGGTGGGCGAGGGCGATGGACTCGATGCGCCGGTCGAGCTCGGCGGCGGCTGGGGCATCGGCAACGGCGCGCGCCGCCTCCAGGTCCTCCACCACCTCGCGGGCAAAGAGCGCCGGCACCGCCGGGTGGGGTGTCGCGCTGGGGTCGGCTGCGACCTTCACGCGGGCCTGCCAGGTGCCCGTGTGGATCCGGCCGGTGACCGTGACTTCGCCACCGCGCGGATCCAGGCGGAGGCCGACCAGCACCGGGGAACCGGCGAAGAGGTCGGGGAGTCGCCGGGGCGCGACCTCGAGCAGCGCTGGCCCCTGGAGGGTGAGATCGACCACCGCGGGACTGGCGGTGCGCTCGCGCAAGGAGCGCGCGGCACGCTCCGGGTCCTCGCCCAGGCCGACGATGATCTCCGAGCCCCGGCCGGCGCGGGCCAAGGGACCGGTGAGGGAGCGGTTGACCGAGGAGCCCACGCCCACGGCGTGGACGCGCGAGCCTTGGGGGAGCCGCTCCAGGACCTCGCCGATGAGCTCCTGCTCGAACCCGATGAGGCCGTCGGTGACGAGGACCACCTGTCGCTGGGACTCGGCGCGCAGGGGCTGCAGGGCCTCGACGATGGCGGCGCGCATCTCGGTGCCGCCAGAGGCCTTGAGGCTGGCGAGCCATGCAAGGGCTTCGGACTTGGCCTGGGGTGTGGCCCGAACGGCGCCGGGGTGCCACCGGCGCGGGGCATTTCCGAACTCGATGAGCTCGAGCTGATCGTGGGGCTCGAGGGAGTCGATGAGGGCGGAGACGACGCGACGCGCCTGGTCGAGCGGCTCGCCGCTCATGGAGCCGCTTGTGTCGAGAAGGACGACGAGGTCGCGTGGGACCGACACCGCGCCGGCGCCGGGCCGGGGCGGCACGAGTGTGAGCAGGCCGTAGAGAGCATCGCCCCGGAACGCGGTCTGGACCGAGAGGCCCACCTGGAGCTCGGCCACCGGCCAGCGCACGACGACGTCGCGGTCGAGGCGGGCGCGCTCGGGGAGTGCGACGTCGAAGCCGCCGAGTGCGGCCTGGACCTGAACGGGGTGGGAGGGCGAGTCGGGGCGGTGGCCAGCGACCACGGCGTCGCGGACCGCGAGCGACAGGCCGCAGCGCTCGGGGAGTGGCGCGTCGGCGACGTCCACGGTGACGGCGTCGGCGTCGGAAACGCGCCCGGGGGCGCCGAGGTAGCGGGGCCCAACGACCGTGGGGAAGCGCCATTCCCAGGCGCCCTCCTCCAGCCAGCGGAGGCGCTGGTCGAGGAGGATCTCGCAGACCACGTCGGTCCCGGGCGGGATGTTGCCGAGCTCCTGGGTGAACAGGCTGGAGCGGGTCTGCTCGACCAGGGCGGCGGTGCGGCCCTGGAGAACCGCCTCGTCGAAGCGCGCGCGCGCGGCGTCCCGCCGATCGATCTCCCCGATCACCTTCCGGTCCCCGATGGTGAACGCGAACCCGGAGACCGCCGCGTCGGACGGCAACGGAAGCTGATAGGTGACGGCCAGCGGCTCGGCGTAGGAGTTGTGGAAGGTCTGGCGCAACGCCACCCGGGCGAGTCCGCCGCGCGCCTCGGCGGAGAGCATCACGTCCTCCAAGGGGAGGATCTGGCCCTGGGTGGTGGACAGGCGGCATCCGGAGGATTCGTAGGCGGCGGTCGGCATGGGTCAGCTCCTTTCATCGGCGAGTTGACCCATCCAACGAGCGGGCCCCGCTCCTTGTGACAGGGAATCGTGCGCGGCGAATTCGCCAGCGAGAACGCGAGACTGCGCCCGGTGCTGCCGAAGATGACCTGGGGACCCTCACTCGGACGATCGTGGGGCCAATCCTGGGGTCGAAGTTGGCCCCAAAGTCGAGGTGCATGGGGGCCTACCTTCTGTCCTTCCGCGACCTTGGCTTGCCAGGGAAAGTAAGGCCCCGATCTGTGGATCCGAGCCCAGTGGTCCCGGCCGGAGTGGATCAAGCCCTTCGTGCTTGCGCCGGGACGAGCCCGAGCTGCTCGAGCATCAAGAGCCGGTCGAACATCAGGTTGAACGACGGGTGCTTCCCGTCACGGAAGCGCAGCACCTGGATGTAGGGGATCCGGACGGAGCGGCCCGTGGGCCGAACGCCGCCGCTCGGAGCGCGGAGGACCCCTCGGTGCGTCCCGGAGACCTGCTCCCCCGAGAGATGGGAGTGGTAACGTCCGTTCGCGGTATTCGTCCGTCGAATCGGCTCTTCCGAGGGGGCGAGCATGAGCGAGACACCGTCGAGGGAAGCGGAGTTCTTCCCCAGGGGAGCCGTCGCGTTCTTCGTTCTGATGGTCGCCTTCTTCTCCCTGGTCTGGCTCTTCTTCTACGTCCTGATGATCCGCCGCCACTGACACCATGGCTCCCCATTCCGCCGTTCCCGATGTCGAGAAGAAGGTTCTCGTGGCCTCGCTGGCTTTCGCCGCCACCATGCTGGGGCTGATCGCCTACGCGGCAATTCGCCTCGGCATCTCCGTGCCCACCTGCATCACCAATGTCAAACCCTTCCAGGAGGGCGAGCTGATCCGGGTCGCGCCCGGCCGGTACGAGGCGCACGTTGTGGCGAAGACATGGTCTTTCAGGCCGAGCCGCTTGAAGGTCGAGCAGGGCTCCGTCGTGGACTTCTACTTGACCAGCAAGGACATCGTGCACGGTTTCATGATCGATGGGACAAACGTCAACCTGATGGCCATCCCCGGCACGGTGAACTACGCGCAGGCGCGGTTCGACAAGCCAGGCACCCATCTCATCGTTTGCAACGAGTTCTGTCGGGCCGGGCACGACAACATGATGGCGTCGATCGAGGTGACGCCGTGATCCAGAAGAATCTGCGCGCGATCATCGTCCTCGAGCTGCTCTTCCCGCTCGCACTGCTCCTCTTCGGCGCGTACCACGGCGTGCTGCAGGTGTTCTATCGGGCGGGACTGATCCAGGAGACGTCGTTCCTCGGCATTGGGTACTACAAGGGCTTGACCGCACACGGCGTGATCAATGCCATCGTGCTCACCACCTTCTTCGCGGTCGCCTTCGGTCATGCGGTGATCAGCCAGCAGCTGCAGCAGAGCGTTTCCGCCGTGGCCGCGAAGATCGGAGCCGCGTTGATGATCATGGGGACGCTGGTCGCCGCCGGTCCGATCTTCGCCGGCAAGGCGGACGTGCTCTACACCTTCTACGCGCCCATGAAGGCGCATCCGCTCTTCTACATCGGAGTCGTCTTGCTGGTCGTCGGCTCCTGGGTCTCGTTCTGGGGGTGGATCCCCGGTTACCTGCGATGGCGGAAAGACCACCCGGGCGCGAAGACGCCGCTCGGCGCAGTGGGAATCTTCGCCACCTTCATCATCTGGCAGATGTGCACGCTGCCGGTTGCGTACGAGGTGCTGGTCCAGCTGATCCCGTGGTCGCTGGGCTGGACGAGGGGTGTGAACGTGGTCCTCTCGCGCCTCCTGTTCTGGTTCTTCGGACACCCGCTGGTCTACTTCTGGCTCCTGCCGGCCTACGTCATGTACTACGTGATCATGCCGCGGCTGGCTGGCGGGAAGCTGTACAGCGATTTCTATGGGCGCTTCGTGTTCCTGGCGTTCATCGTGCTCTCGACGCCGCTCGGCCTGCACCACCAGTTCGCCGAGCCTGGAATCTCCTCCGGGTACAAGGCACTGCACGCAGCGCTGACCTTCTTGGTCGCGGTTCCGAGCCTGCTCACGGCATTCACGGTAGCCGCCTCGCTCGAGTACGGAGCACGGCAGAACGGCGGGAAGGGTCTGTTCGCCTGGTGGGGCAAGCTCCCGCACTTCGACAAGGAGCGGTGGCTGTTCCCCTATCTCTTTCTCGGATTGGTGATCTTCATCCTCGGCGGCATCACGGGCATCGTGAATGCCTCGTATTCGATGAACGCGCTGATTCACAACACCTCGTGGATCCCGGCGCACTTCCACCTGACCGTCGCGGGTCCGGTGTTTCTCGCCATTCTCGGCATGAGCCTGTACCTGTCGGTCGGCGTGCTGGGGAAGAAGATCGTCGCGCCCAGAGTCGCTCTGGCGATTCCCTACCTGTGGACCCTCGGTGTGTTCACCTTCTCCGCGGGCCTCTTCTACGGGGGGCTGAAGGGCGTACCGAGAAGGACCAACCTTGGGATGGGGTATCTCGACGAGCTCTCCGATGCGTACCGGCCGGACTGGCGCATCGGCGAATACGTCGGAGCGGTTGGCGGCACCATCATGGGTCTCGCGGTGCTGCTGTTCTTTTACGTGCTGGTCCGCAGCCTCGCGAGCGCGCGATCCGAGCAACAGGCCGACTCGTTCGCGCTGCCCGAGTCGGAGGCCTATCACGACGAGGACGTCGGGGTGGTCCGGAACTTCCGGCCATGGATCGTCGTCGCGGTGATTGCGATCCTGATCTCGTACATCCCGCCGCTGGTTCAGGTGCTCGGCGCGAATTACCCGCTCGTCTCCGAGTAGTCGCATGAGCGGTTTCTGGGTCATGACTCTGGTCCTGGCCGAGTTGCTCCCGCCGGCGCGGCCGGGTCTGGTGCCCCCGAGCCTGGCCGTCCTCGACGAGCAAGATCGACATCAGAGTCTCATGACTGCGGGAGCGGCGACCCTCCTCCTGCCCATCTTCACCCGCTGCGCCGGAACCTGCCCGGTGACCGCGGCGAGCTTGAAGCAGGCGCTCCCCGGAACGTCGGCGGATTTTCGTGTGGTCTTGCTCTCGTTCGATCCGCGCGACACCGCGGCCGAGCTCCAGGGGTTCCGCAAACGGCTCGATCTCCCTTCCGGGTGGCTCCTGGTGCGTTCCGTCGACGCGAGGGCGACCCGCGAGCTGTTCGACGTTCTCGAGTTCCCCGTGATGAACGGCGAGGGGGGCTTCAATCACCCCGACCAGACGTTCGTCTTCTCGCCCAACGGCCGGTGGGCCGCGACCCTGTCGGGCCCGCCCTCGAAGGAGGAGCTGAGCTCGGCCCACGGCCGGGCCCTCGCCGCCGACGATGGGACTCCATCGCGGAGGCTGGGAGCCTGGCTGCTCCGCCCAGAGGCGTGGATCGTGGTTGCGTGCGCTGGGTTCGGTCTCTCGTTCGCCGCCGTCCTGCTTCTCGCGCGGAGAACCAGGGCCGGTTCGACGAGCTCGCAGTGAGTGCCAACACCCGGAGGTTGGGAAGGATTGCCGCCCTCAGCCGAGCAGGCGCTCCACGGCGCCGACGTGGAGCTGACCGTTCGCGCGTGCCTGAGCCCGGAGCACCGCGACGCGCCGGGGACGGGATGCCCGATTGCGGCCCTGGCGGCAGAGGTGGCGCGGCCCCCCCGCGCGACGCGACACACCTTCACGTCCCACAACGAGCCGACCTCGACGCGCTCGCGTCCTGGCTCTCCTCCCGGCGAGGCAGGAAGGTCGGCCGCGCGGACGCGGCGGCGCTCCTGGGGCTCCTCGCAGGAACGCTGCAGCTCGCGCGCGACCCCCGACCGCGTCGAGTCCGACGCCATCCTGGAGGCAGGGATTCGCGCCGCGCTCCGGCTCGCGGGCGGCGACGCCTGAACCGGACACTCACTCCGCCCTCACCAGGAGGACCGCACCTTTGGACTCCTGGCAGCACAGGTAGTCGCGCTCGCTGAGACGCAGCACCGACTCCTCCCAGGGCTCGAAGTCGATGCACCACCCGTGGTGGTCGCCGGAGTCAGACCCCAGTTGCACGTGATGAAGCTCGTGGGGGAAGCCGAAGATGGCTCCCTGGACGAGATCCACCACCCTGCTCTCGAGGTACGTCCGCCCGGAAGCCCTTCCGTCCTCGAGCGTGGTGCTGGCCCGGACACGGACCACCCAGCCTGCGGTCTCGAGGGAGAGGACGCCCCAGCGGGCTTCGTAGATCGACCGGTACTGCATCAGCGTCACCCCGAACCTCTCGCATGCCGCCTTGCCACTCACCGGAGCGCCTGCATCCCAGAACCAGGCGACCTCACGTTCGAGCTGGACCCTCAGTCCGTCGACCTCGCAGGCCACCTCGACGTCGACGGAGGGAGCCTCGGTGCCGACCGGGCCGCAACACGCGAGGAGTCCAAGCAGGAGGAAGAGCAGGCGCCTCGTCAGCGCGCCTCCGGAATCGGTGTGCTCGGGCTGGCACGTCTTGCGGCGATCGCTCACGACCTGCTCGACGCGCATGGCGGACTTCCTCTCGGAGTAAACCGAAGGAGTGCATCCGCCGAGCCACGACCACACGGTGGGCTCCGCCTGTCAGCGGTCGAGCTGAGGACGGGTCTGCCTGCGGCACTGAACTGCGCACTCCGTGCAACGGCGTGCGCAATCTCGAGCCGTGGCAGCCGGTACGATTGGCTCGGCCAAGGGACGCGACCACGTGCTGCCGTCCCAAGCGCCTCGGGGCCTCGAGCCATGCTTCACTGCCGATTGGCGACCCCAGCACCGGTGACAAGGCGGTCGTAAACGCCGGCGTCGTTCACGTAGAAGACGCCCGACACGCCGTTGGGAAGCACCCACGCCTCGCTGGTCATCAATTGTGTCATCGGCAGCCCACCCCAATTGAGCGTGGGCACCCCTCCGTCGGGATTGTCGACGAGGGTGACGTCCCACGTGCCCAGCGACCCGTAGGGGTCCTTGTAGGTGCCGACGAATTTCGCCCACAGGGCAGGGTTCGGCGGGTCGGGTGTGCTCCACGACCCCGGCCTGACGAATAATTCCAACGCCTTCAGGGCAGCCCTCGAAGAGTCCGGCTGAAAGACGCCGGAGGCGGTTCGCGCGGTGGCGTTTTCAAGGACCACGACGGCGAAGTGCTCCGCCGGTACGACGAGCAACTGGGATTGATACCCGTCCATCACCCCGCCGTGCTGAATCACCGGATCGCCAGCGCCGAGCGGCTCGCCTTCCCAGCCCAGACCGTAGCCGTAGAATTCACTGTGTCGATACCCAGTCGAGACATGGGGTGCCATCATCGCGGTCAGGGACGCAGGCTTGAGCGTGGTGCCCCCCCCGGCGAGCACCATCATGGCGAACCGGGCGTAGTCGGACGCCGTGGCCTTGACACCTGCCGGGGGGTTGAAGATCGGGCAGTCATACGGGTCCATCTGCATCTGTGTGGCTCTCCCCTGGTCGTCGATGATGTGGCCGACCGCGTAGTCGCCCGCCTCCGCGACCTGAGCGTCGTAAATCGCGGTGTCCATGCCGGCCGGAGCGAAGACCCTGTCGTGTGCAAATTGCTCGAAGGTGCTCTCGTCGACGCCGGCAGCGGCCGTTGCTACCAGCGACGCCAAGGTGAACCCCAGGCTTGAGTAGTCCCATGCAGTGCCCGGCGGCATCCACAGCGGCTGGGGATTGGCAGCGAACCAATCCTTCTTGTCGCCCCCTTGGGGGCCACCACAGCCGAAAATCACCTCAGGAAATCCCGCCGAGTGGGTCAAGAGGTGATGGAGCGTCATCGCGCCGGCATCAAAGCCGTCCGCCAACTTGAACCAAGGCAAGTACCGGGGAATCGGCGCGTGAAGGTCGAGCTTGCCCTCGTCGACCACCGACATGGCCGCGGCGGCGACGACCATTTTACTCATCGAGCCGACTGCGAAGCGCGTCGAGGTCGTGACGGGGACTGTCCCGCCCTCCCAGCGGACGCCAACGGCCGACGCGAGGAGGAGCTCGTCGTGCAGCACGACTGCGATGCTGGCCCCGGGAACCTTGTTCTGGGCGAGGTCGTCCTTTACGAAGGCAATCAGCTGATTGAAGGCCTCTCTTTCCGCCGCCGTGGGCTGGAGACCTGCGTCGGTGGGCGTTTGCTCCCCGCTGCCGCAAGCGACGGCGCCCACCAACACCAGACCCAACGCCATCCAGTCCTTCCGCGAGCGCTGGACGCACCGCTCCTGTTCGATTTGCATGGCTGGCCCCTCGCTGATCGGCCGAAAAGGCTGCATCGCGTGAGCCAAGTCGGTGGCTTCATCCGTGCACGTGCTCGCGGAGCCACCAACAGGTCAATCTCCGCTGCAGGGTTTGCGGGTGGGCGCTGCGGCGGCGCTGCGAGTGCGCGCTCGATCTCATGCTTAGCGGGGAGTTCCGTCCTGCTGCACCTTCACCACGAAGGCGTCGTAGTCCCCGGCGTTGATGTTGCCGTCGAGGTTTCCGTCGGTGATGCCTGCGGCGAAGACGTTCCCCAGCCCATCGGTGGTGACGGTCTCCGCCAGGTCGTAGCCGTTGGTCTGACCACCCTCCTGGAAGACCCAGCGCACGGTGCCGGCGGGATCGAGCTTGACGACATAGAGCTGGGTGGCGCTGGTGTTCGAGCCGCCGTCCAGCGGACCATGCGTGCCACCCACGACGCACACTCCGCCGTTCCGGTCGACGGTGATACCGGCGGCCCAGTCGTCGGCCGAAGTGCCGAGCTGCTGGGTCCACTGCTTCACTCCATCGCGGTCGTACTTCACCACTACGATGTCCTGTCCGCCGTGACTGGTCTGCCCGTCGAGCGAGCCCCCGGTCCACCCGGCCACGTAGACGTTCCCCGCGACGTCGCCGGCGACGCTCCAGGCCTGGTCCATCGCCGAGCTCCCCAGCTGCCGCGCCCACAGCGCGCTTCCGTCCGGGGCGAGCTTGACGACGTAGAGATCGTCGATGCCGGCGTTGCCGTTCCCGTCGATGTTCCCCCGGGTGTACCCGGCGACGAGGATGTTGCCGTTGGGATCGAGGGCAACGCTGGTTGCGTAGTCCGTAGCCGGTGAGCCGAACATGCGCGTCCAGAGCCGTGTGCCGGTGGTGTCGTACTTCACGACGAAGACATCCTCGCCCCCAACGTTGCTCTGCCCGTCGAGCGACCCCTGCGTCCAGCCGACGACCAGCGAGTTGCCGTCGGCGTCCACGGCGAGTCCGGCCACCTGAACGGCCAGGGTGGCACCGTGCTGCAGGGTCCAGAGCACGTTCCCGTCGGGGTCGAACTTCCTGAGGAACAGATCGTAGGTGCCGGTGCTGGTATTTCCGGGGAGCGTTCCGTTGGTGTGACCGGCGAGGTAGACGTTGCCGGCGGTGTCCGCTCCGATTCCGTACCCGTAGGTGAAGGCACCGTCGGCGCCGAGCTGCCGGGTCCAGAGCTTCGCCCCGGAGGGCGAGAGCTTGACCGCGAAGGCGTCGACGATGCCGGTGAGGGCGATCCCATCGAGGCCGCCGCTGGTGTACCCGCTGACGAGCACGTTCCCGGAGGTGTCGGTCCTCACGCCGAGTGGCTCGTCGTGCCTGGCGCCGCCCAGCTGCCGGGTCCAGGGCGCGATGCCGAAGGTCCACTCGTAGGGAGCTCCGAGCGCGATTCCGAACTTGTCGCGAATGTCGGATCCGAGACGCGCATGCAAGGTGGTCCGGGTGGGCAGCGGCTGGGACGGGGTGAAGGTGAGCGTGGGGTTCGTGCAGTCGACCGTTCCGGGGACCGGACGGGACCCCTCGAAGACCTGGAAGCTCGTCGCATCGATGGAGGTGCAATCGAGTATCTCGGAGAAGGTCGCGCCGATCGTGGCAGCAAGACTCGGATTGCCGGTCGACCCGGCGGCCGGGGTGACGCTCTGGACCATCAGGGGCGCCCCGGCGACGACGGTGAGGATCGCCCCCGAGCTCACCACCGCACCGCCTGCGTTCCAGACGACCACCGAGTACGTCTCGGGTGCCTGACCGATCGTGGTGAGACCGGTGCCATACGACGCGTCGTTCGCCCCTGGGATGGCTACGCCGTTCAGGAGCCACTGGTACGAGAGCGGAGGTGTCCCGGAGGCCACGACGGTGAACAGGGCCGGATACGGAGCGGTGGTCGTCCCGCTGACCGGTTGCTGGCTGATGGTGGGGGCGACGGGAGGGGGACCGATGGTGCTCACGGTCAGGGTGGCAGGAGTCGACGTGATGCTCCCGGCCGGATTGCTCACCACCACGTCCAGGTGCGCGCCGGAGTCGGCGACGGCGACTCCCGGAAGGTCGAGACGCGGCCCCGTCACCCCCGGGATGACGGCTCCATCGCGCCGCCACTGGTAACTCAGCGGATCACTGCCGTGCGCAACCACCACGAAGCTCGCCGTCGAGCCGGGCTCGGCGGTCACGTCGAAGGGCTGGACCTGGATGGTGGGCGCGACAGGGGCAGGAGACACCGCGAGGATGGCCGGCTCGCTGGTGGTCGAGCCGACCGAGTTGCTGGCGACGGCCCGGAACTGGGTGCCGTTGTCCGTCAGCCCTGCGGCGGGGGTGGTGTAGCTCCCGCCGGTGCCGCCGCCGATGTCGACCCAGGCGCTCGCTCCCGGCGCGAGCGACTGCCAGTGGAGCGTGGGCGCCGGTGCTCCACTCGCGGCGGCGGTGAAGGTCGCCGTGCTTCCTGCGCTTGCGAGGACCCCCCTGGGCTGGAGGGTGAAGACCGGGAGCGAGGTCGAGCCGACCGTCAGCCGCGCGGGGCGACTGAAGACGCAGTCGGTGGTCGTGTCGCTGTACTGCTGAAGTCCCGGAGGCAGCGAGTAGCAGGCCTTTGCCTGGAAGAGCGCCCCGTCGTCTCCTGGCTCCGCCGGACGACCGGTGAAGAAGCTCCAGGGGAAGTTGTACGAGAAGTACTGATCACCAGGCAGCTGGAGCTGGTAAGCGATCGCATCGTTGGCAGGGCGCCAGGTCCGTCCCCCGTCGTCGCTCCGCTGCCAGTCGACCGTGTACTGGTCCGAGTCGGTGGCGGGCTGTGGGCCGCCGATGACTCCCACCTTGAAGACCGGCGTGGTGCCCACCCCAACCGTGACGTCATCGGGGCCCCCCGCCAGACCGAGCTTCACCGGGGAGGCGAACGTGGCGTCGTGGTGCACTTCGTTGGAGAGGAGATTGCTGCCGAGGTAGTTCCCCCCGGCGGATTTGCACCACACGCCCGCCACGAACGAAAAGGTCGTCTTCCAGGGTGGTGGTCCGCTCGCACGTACGACGTCCAGAACGTCCCGGAGGCCTCGTTCATCGAAGACCGAGAGCGGAAGGTCGATCTCCGTGGCACTCGCGGGCCAGCCGGGGGTGATGAAGTTCACGAACCCGAACGTGCCGCCCTGGGTCCGAGCAGTCGCCGCCAAGCTCATCGTGAACATGGCGGGAGACGATCCCGCTGGACAGGGCGAGGTTCCGCCCAGCGCCACCCGGAGCCGGATGAGAACGGGCGACGTGTCGGGTGTGCCCGCGTAGGTCCAGTTGCCCGAGGCATCCGAGGTGTAGCCCGGGTCGATCGGTTCGATGGAGAGCTTGGCGGGCCCGGGAAATGGAAACACCGGCTGAGCGACGGTGAACAGCGAGAAGTCGGTCACCTCGACCTGGACCATGTTCCCGTCGCGGATGAAGGGAGTCACCGGTGCCCATGGGCCGCCGGGCTCCGCCTTCATGACGAACAGCGGATGGTGATCGTCCACCGCCGATGGATCGATCGGGATCCGGACAGTGACCGGGAGGACAAACTTTGCTCCGTGCGGAGTGATCGAGAAGAGCGGTCCGGCCGAGCGAAGTGCCCGGTCGAGGGCGGGCGCGTCGGCCTCGTTCTGGCTGATGCGGATGGAGACCGGCGTGGCGCGGGCGCCCGGTGGGACTGTGACGCTGGCGCCAGCAGGGCCGGAGACGGTGACCTCCGTCACCTGGTCCGGCCCCCCGACCTGGGTCCCGCCGGGTGGGCTGTTGGTCCCGGAGCAAGCGGCGGCGCTGCAAACCCAGAGGGTGAGTCCCCGCCGCGCCAACCCCCATCGCCTGAGGGGAGACCTGAGAATCGTCCGGATCATGGAGGGCTCCTTCCGGTCCTCGACGCTATCGGCGGGGTTCACGCCGCCGGCAGGTGCGCTTTCGAGAAACCAGGTGGGCCACTGCCGCCCCTCGGCGTGTGCTGGGAACGGCCTAGACTGATCAAGAGTCTTGACGGGCGATTCAGCTCGGCGGCTGGTCCTTCTCGGACTGTGGCTCCGGGGGTTACCGGTGTCGCTTGCGACAGATCACCTGAACCGGGGTGCTCACCGCTGCTGAGCGTAGAGCAGTGCCGGGCCCATCCGCAGGGTAGAATTGGCGCATGCCGCCGGGGTTCTTGCAGGGGCAGTCGCGATGGGCCTGACCGAGCGCATGCCGCGGGAGCGATCGCTGCGCAGCCTTACCCTGCCCCAGGGCTTCCACCGCGTCGTCTGGCAGGAGTGGGGCGACCCGGACGCGCCGAACGTGGTGGTGTGCGTGCACGGCGTTGGCCGCAACGCGCGCGATTTCGACCTCCTCGGCGAAGCGCTGTCGGACACGCATCGTGTCCTCGCGGTGGACATGCCGGGCCGCGGGCGCAGCGACTGGCTGGTGGACCCGCTCGCCTATGCGTTCCCCACGTACCTGACCACCCTCACGGCGCTCATCGCGGCCAGCGGCGCGGATACGGTTGGCTGGGTCGGCACCTCGATGGGCGGCCTGCTGGGCATCGCGCTCGCCGCGCAGCCCAATACACCGATCGCGCGTCTGGTGGTCAATGACGTCGGGCCCGTGATCGAGCCGGCCGCGCTGGAGCGCATCCGCGGCTACCTCGGTGCCGACCCCGCCTTCGAGCGCTACGAGGACATCGCGGCCTACGTGCGTGGGATATCCGCGCCCTTCGGCCTGCTATCGGACGCACAGTGGGACCACCTGGTCCGCACCAACGTGCGACAGGACGCGGAGGGTCGCTGGCGGCTCGGATACGATCCCGGCATCGCGGTGCCCTTCCGCGCCCAAGCAGCGCCGGTCGACCTGTGGCCGCTTTGGGACGCGGTGCGCTGTTCCACGCTCGTGCTGCGCGGCGCGCAGTCCGACCTGCTGAGCGCACCCACGGCGGCGGCGATGGCCGCGCGCGGGCCCCGCGCGCGGGTCGTCGAGATTGCGGACGTGGGCCACGCGCCGATGCTCATGGATCCCTATCAGATCGAGGTCGTCGCGGCGTTCCTGCGCGCCCCGGAGCAGGCGAACCCGTGTACCTCGACTACTTCCAAACCGGAGCAGCCGACGAGGCCGTGAAGACGGAGGAGCAGGCGCTGGCGATGCTTCCGCCGGTCGCCTCCGGAGCGAAGCCCACCGGCCTCCGGAGCGAAGCCCACCGGCCTCCGGAGCGAAATCGAGGGCCACTGGGGCCTTCTTGGTGCCAACTCGGTCGTTGGCCCCAGTGCGAGCCGACAACGGTAGCCCGCGGGTCCCGTTCCCTCACGGTCGCGCCTCTGATCTGTTCCAGGTCACCCGCCGCCGATCAAGGCCATGACGCGCCGGCCGGTGGACGAGAGGTTGTCGGGGTCGAGCGCCGACTCCAATGCGCGCAGCAGCGCAGTGCGCTCGAAGGCCTCGCGCCGGCCCTCCTCGTCAAGGTCGTGCCACGCCGGGTGGTAGGTGAGGCCGGTGTCGCCGCCGGCACGCCAGGCGGTGGTGACCTCCTCGAGCAGCCGCTCGCGGTCGTCGTTCATCGCGCCTCCACCGCCACGCCCTTGCGGCGGAGGCAGTCGGCGAGCTGCCTCCGAGCGCACTGCGGGTGCGCGCTCGATTGCTTGATTGCCCCGTCTGGCGCATGCGCGTCGACTCCACTCAGTGCAGGAGGCTGCTCTGGAACGTCCGCGCGGAGTGGAGCGCCGCGGTCATGCCGATTGGCGGAACGACGTGTTCATCGAGCCGTCGGACCCGGCGCGTCGAGGAGGGTGGTCTCTGGATCCCGGATCGAGAGCGAGGCGCGGCACTGACGGAGCCCGCCCGCCTCAGGGCATGCCGTCGCTCGGCCGTGACCTTCCCCCGCTCTGCAGACGAGGCATCGCGCTCGAGGCGTGCTCCGCTTGCGATGGTTGTGGCGAACTCGACCGGGTCGATGCTCCGCCAGGGGCCCGCGGTACCGGATGACCTCCGTCTTGAAGAGCCCGATGATGCTCTCCGCGAGCGCGCTGTCGTCCGAGTCGCCGACCGTCCCGACGGAGGGCTCGATCGCTGTGGTGGACGAGCTCGTCGCGGCGAGGGCGCCCATGGAGGGCTTGCTCCAGGGCGTCGAGGAGGCCAGGTCGGGAGATGCGTTCTAGTGCCCGCCGGCCTGCTTCTTCATCATCTCTTCCACCTTCTGGCGCTCCTGGGGTGACAGCTTGTCCAGGTAGGACTTCATCATCTCCTTGTGCTGCTCGGCGGAGATGGCGCCCATCCCGTCCTTGCTCTCGGTGTACCCCGCTGGCACCTGAAAGAGCGACGAGGAGACCGACCTCGACTCGACCCGCGTCGCCTCGGTCGTCACCCGATCGTAGGCGTCCCTTCCCTTGCTCACGATCTTGAGCGGAACCCCGGCGACCCCCGCCTTCTTGAGCGCGCCCCACCAGGACCCGGACCCGGACTGATTGCCCGCGCTGAAGGCCCGTTCCAGGTCTGCCGAGGAGATCAGGTTGGTGTCGACCCACAGCTCCATCTCCCGGCCGTCAGCTTGGTGGGTGACGACCACATGCTCGGTCGTACGACCGGCGATGGTTTCCTTCCCCAGTCGCTTCACGGTGGACTTGCTCTCGTCGCGATCGACATCGGCCTTGCTGTCCTGCTTCTGGTAGGTCTTGGTCGCCTCGTAGACGAGGTAGGTGGTGTTCGGCTCATCGGCGCGGTGAATCACCGTCGTCTTGAGCGGGGTCGAGACACCGGGCATCGTCATCGTCGAGTCCATCCGGCTGCTGAGGCCCTTGATGGTCATGGTGATGTTGCCGGTGGAGCTGATTGGTTGCTTCGCCTCCGGGGGCTTGCCGGTGATGGTCATCTTCAGGTCGATGACCCCTTCGAAGGCGAGGGCAGGAAGCGCGCTCAAGCATGCGGCGAGGATGAGAGTTCGCGGCATTCGAGTTCTCCGGAAGACGGCGAGGCGGTCGGGCATTCTGCCCAGGCCCGAGGCGTCGGAGCGACCCCAAAGTCCACCGCTCGGACCCCCGCTCGCCGTGCCACTGGCGCAGGCCGCCGAGCAGCCTTCCGCGGAACTCTGCCGGATGCGAGACTTCCGGGCGCCCTGCCTCGCGCTGCCTCAGTAGCGCGCGTTAGGCGCGCCGAACAGCAGCTGGTTGGCCTCGAGGAGGTAGTACTGCGCCAACTGTGCGTTTCTTCGGACGAGCGCCGCCTGCGCCGCCTCCACATAGCGAGCGGCCTCCGCCGCGCGGGAGGCTTCGATAGGGGAACCGGCTGCCGACGCCGCGGTGGCGGTCTCCCGCAGGGAGGCGCGCGCGGCCTCGAGGGAGTTTGCGTCCCAGTCACCCGTGGCTTGGAGCGACTGGAGAGCTCGATCGATCGCGATGCGCGCCCCATTCAGCTGGACGGTCCGCTGCGTCTGCGCGGGCTGCGCGGCGATGCGCGCCTCCTCGGACGCCCGCTGCTGGGCGGCGATCTGCTGGAGGGCCTCCGTCTGGGCGCGCGACTGCTCGAGCAGTGCCTCCATGTATGGGTCCGGCTGACTATCGGTTTGGCCGGCGCGCGGTTTGTTCTTCCGCGGCATTCCGGACTCGGGCCCCGCAGGTTCCTGGACCGAGATGCGCGTCGATGGCCCGGGCGCATCGTCGACCGCGTTGACCTCGATGACACCACCCCGTGGCGGCTGTACCGATGGAATCCCGGGGTGCGGCGGATCGGTGCGGGTCGTGCCGGCGTCCAGCACCAGGGCGGGAGTTCCGGCATCCCGGAGGGCCGAGGAAGCGGGCGGTGCCGTGGATGGGCCGGCGGCGGCCGTAGCGAGGACCACCGAGAGCAGGAGGAGAGAAGTCACTGGAGACATCTAGGCCTTTGGGGACCCGACAGAGGTCGGTCGCTCCGGGGAGACCCGTTGTTTCCGGAGGGTTCTCAAGGGGATCGCCAGGGGAACGCCCTCCGACGGTCCGAACACCTGCCCGAGGCTACTCCAGCAGATGCATCGCCTTCTCGAGACTGCGGCGGAGCCGGTTGAAGGAGGCGGCGAGGACGGAGATCTCGTCGCGCCCCTTCACGGCGAACTCGGGGACCTCGAAGCTTCCGGTGCTGACTTGATCGGCGGCGCGCGCCATCCGGATGATCGGCCGGATGATCAGCACCGAGAGCGCGACGTTCAGCACGACGAAGGCGACGATGAACACCACCACCAGCGAGGCCATGAAGGTGCGAAAGGCCTGGTCCGCCTTGTCGAGCGCCACGGTCATCGGCACCGAGACGATCTGCGCTCCGACAGTCTCTCCCTGCTGCCACCCGAAGCCGTTCGCCTGGCCGTAGAGCTTCAGCATCGACGCCGGGGCGACCTCGGGCGTGCTGTGGCACCGCAGGCATCCGGAGTCGGCGATCCGGATGGGCCGGGCGAGGTAGAGCGCCTTGCCGATGGGCGTCTCCCGTGCCCCGCGGAAGTCCGTCCGCTGCGGGTCGTTCCGGAACTGGGAGATGATGTCCGCCTCCCACTCGAGCGCCTTGTTCCGCGGGTTGGTCGGGTTGAGCACCGCTTCCTTGTAGGAGTACTCGGGGTGCTGCTCCCGAAGGGCACCGAAGGTCTCCGTCGCCGCGTAGGCGGGCAGCGACTGCGGAAGGAAGGTCCGCATCAGCTGCAGCTCGAGCTGCGGGGTGATCTGGCGGTTGGTGTAGCTGCGCACGGCCAGGGCCGCGCCCATCATGAGGTCTGCGGTCCGGACCACCTCATCCCGGGCGTTGGCCTCGAGGATGCGGCGGGAAAGCACGCCCGATACCCCGAGGCCAAGCCCGAAGACGAGCACCAGCACCAGATTGAACTTCAGCCGCAGACCCATCGTGCGCTCCTGCGCGCGCCGGGATGGCAGCGCTCCCCCGAGCGGGGGCCGCCTTTATGCGAGCTGCGCGGGCACGCCGCCGTCACAGTTGCCGGAGATTTCGGCAGCTCACCCCGCCCCGGGGAGGCCCGGGGCCTGCGCGAAGTTTGATCCAGCGACCGTCGCCGACATGTAGGTAGCTGGCGCCCCACCATCCCAGCGCGTGCGGGGTCCAGGACCAGAACCGACGGAGGCGGAGATGGATCGGCTCGCCTGCCGACAAACGGAAGGTAGCGGCCGGAGGTGCTCGAAGAATGTCACCGCGAAACGAAGAGCCACCAGAGCCGGAGAAGCTGCGGCCGAAAGCCTATGAGCCCGGGAAGGAGCCAGTGCTTTCCGACGCGGAGCGCCAGGTGGTCGAAGACCTCATCGACGCGAACGGTGGAAGGATTCCTGCGCACCGGCAACTCGTGGCCATGGTGCGCCCCAGGGAGAGCCTTCTTCACAAGTACTTCGAGTGGGACGACAGCTTGAGCTTGGTGGTGAACTCGGGCGAGTGATTCAGGGCGTCGCCCGCGCAGAAGTTGCGCGCGTCGCGAGGACAGACAGGTGAAGAGCCTAAGCGCTGATTGAAGCGATGCTCATCGGCTTCGCCGGCTTTCTCCATCGCGGCGTAAGAGCGGTGATAGAGGCGCGTCCCCCCGGGCCGGAGGACGGACCAAGTCATGCGCAAGACCCTGATCCTGTGGTTGCTCATCGTTCCGCAGGTCGCTCTCGGGCAGCAGAGCGTGCCCGCTCCGACTGCCGAGTCGACCGCACACCGGCATCTCGGCTTCTTCCTTCACCTCGACATCGGCGTCGGCTACCTCAGCACCTCCTCGTCGCAGGCAGCGGGAGGCTCGTCCCTTTCGGGGGCTGCGCTCCCGCTCTCGATCGTCATCGGCGGCGCGGTCGCCGAGGACTGGATCATCGCCGGAGATCTCTGGGGCGCGGCGGGACCGTCGCCGAGCGGTTGGGAGTGGGGCGCCACCGTGCTCAGCGGTGCTGGGCTCAACGTGACGCACTACTTCATGCCGGCCAACGTCTTCGTCTCGCTCACTCCGTCGTTCACGGCGCTGATCATCGACAATGGCCTCGGCTTCGTCGAACGGACCAAGACCGGGTTCGGCGGCAAGCTGGCGGTCGGCAAAGAGTGGTGGGTGAGCGACCACTGGGGCCTGGGCGTCGCCGCCGAGGGCTTCTTCGCCGTCAACAAGGACAATGGCTCCGGCTCGACGGGGTCCTGGACCACCTTCGGCGGTGGACTGGTCTTCAGCGCCACGTACAACTGACGGCCTCAGATGCTCCACGGCCACCACCCGGCGCGTGCCATCGCAGCGCGGGCAGGTGAGGACTGTGGGGTGCGTGCCCTGGCACGAGTTGAAGCCGTATGACTTGACGGGCATATGCCTGAGTCAGTATATGGCTCTTGTGGAATCCTCGTTCGCCATCGTCGCCGAGCCCAATCGTCGGGCCATCCTGAGCCTGCTGCTCTCGTCCGAGCGCTCCGTTGGCGAGATCGAGCGCGAGCTTCGACTGCCCCAGCCGTCTGTCTCCAAGCACCTGCGAGTGCTGCGCGAGGCTGGCTTCGTGGAATCACGAATCCAGGCGCAGCGGCGCCTCTATTCACTGAGACCGGAGCCGCTCATGGAGCTCGACGCCTGGCTCGTTCCCTTCCGGCGCTTCTGGTCGAAGCACGTCGATGCCCTGGAGCGACACCTGGAGAAGATGGAGAAGGTTCCCTCGATGAAAGGAAGGAAGAGACATGGGCAGCCGTGAGCAATACACACCGGGTGCTGCCTCTGGCGCCGAGGTCCGAAGAGAGGGAGACCGGTGGACGCTGGTCCTCGTTCGCGACCTCCGCCACCCGCCCGAAAAGGTCTGGACGGCGCTCACCGACCCTCAGCATCTCCGCGAATGGGCGCCGTTCGATTCAGACCAGAACCTCGGCACCGTGGGCGCCACTGCGAAGCTCTCGACCGTGGGAGCGCCGACGCCGCACGTCACCGCGACCCGGGTGAAACGGGCCGACGCGCCGAAGGCGCTCGAATATGCCTGGGGTGACTTCGACATGCGCTGGGAGCTGGAGCCGCTGGGAGGCGGCGGCACTCGGCTCACGCTCTGGACCAACATCGACCGCCATTTCATCTCGATGGGGGCTGCGGGCTGGCACATCTGCCTCGACGTGCTGGATCGCCTGCTCGCCGGTCAGCCCATTGGGCGCATCGTCGGCCCCGACGCCATGAATTTCGGCGGCTGGCAGCGACTGAACGCCGAGTACGCCAAGCAGTTCGGCGTCGAGCCCTCCAGCCCGGCCTTTGGCCCAAGGAGCTGAACATGCCCCGGGCCCAGAGGAGCCATGGTCGGCAGATGAAGACGTCCGGCACGGGCCAGGGCCCATCGGCATCGGAGCTCATCTCGAGGAGAATCGCCGAGCTGGGGGGCTGGCGCGGGGAAACACTCCGCAGGATGCGCAAGCTCATCAAGGAAGCAGACCCGGAGGTCATCGAGGAGTGGAAGTGGAGCACTCCGGTCTGGTCGCACGACGGCATCCTCTGCACTGGAGAATCCTACAAGAATGCCGTGAAGCTCACCTTCGCCAAGGGCGCGTTGGTGAAGGATCCGGCCCGGCTCTTCAACTCGAGTCTCGAGGGAAACGTACGCCGCGCGATCGACATCCAGGAAGGAGACGAAGTCGACGCGTCCGACTTCAAGGCGCTCGTTCGTCGAGCGGTCACGCTCAACCTGTCTGACAAGTCGAAACCTTCGAAGAAGACGAAGTCCTAGACCCCACGCCCACCACGAGCTCCGCACCGAACTTCTGAGCTTGCAGGAGTGCAGGAGCCCAGCTCGGCCCAGGGGAGGGGGCGGGACGCCTTGCCGCCGGACTCGACGGGGTCTACAAGCGCCCTCGTAGCAGCTGGCAAGGGGGATCTCGGATGCACGGATCCGCCGCGTGGGGATCGGTCCTGATCGCATCGCTCGCCGCGAGCGCCGCGGGGGCGGCCGAGCGGCCCATCCCGCTCCAGGCCGGGGTAGTCCTGAACTACGTCCACCACAACTTCGACTCCCCCGAGGATCGACAGATCTACATCGACGTCGAGGCAGTCACGCCCGAGGCGATCACCTTCGGGCAGGACGTGCGGCGGGGCGGCGGAAAGGTCGAACGGTACCGCCAGGTCATGACCCGCCCGGAGATGCTCCGGTCGAAGAGCCTCTCCTTCGGCTGGGCCTGCTCCGGGGCCGAGGCTGAACAGGAGGCCACGCAGGGTAGCTCGCGCTACATGGCGTCCCAGCGGCTGCTGCGACTGCTCAAGGAGCAGGACGAGACCGACATCGCCTCCTACTACGTCAACGGCTGCGATCCGCCCCGGCTCATCAGCGGCCCGGTCCGCCGAGCCGGACCGACCGAGACCGTGGCGGTCCTGATCAATGGCCGGAAGCTGGACCTGCCCGCGGTCCACGTCCAGGGCAAGATGGCCAAGGTCTTCGAAGGGATCGACTGGAGCTTCGACTGGTGGTTCCTCGACGACCCGGAACAGCCCTGGCTACTGGCAGTCAACGGAGCGGAGAAGGGGACGAAGCGCACCTACCGCTACCAGATGACGATGGCCCTGGTGCCGGATGCGAACTCCGGAAAATCTCTGGAGCAGGCGCTCCAGGGAGACTGCGAGGCCACGGTCTACGGCATCACCTTTGCCACCGGGAGCGCCGAGCTGACCGCCGCCTCGACCCGGACGCTGGACGACGTGGCCGCGGTGCTCCGTAAGCATCCGGACTGGAAGCTGACCATCCAGGGCCACACCGACAACATCGGCGACGAGAAGAGCAACCAGGCCCTCTCCGAGCGGCGTGCTCAGGCAGTGCGGGAGGCGCTGATCAACCGCTACGCCATCCCTGCCACGGCGCTGGAGACGAAAGGCTTCGGGTTGACCAGGCCGGTGGCTGGCAATTCCACCATCGAGGGACGGGCCCGAAATCGCCGCGTGCAGCTGGTGCGAGCCTGCCGTGGTTGAGCCCCCAATCCAGAGGAGGCATCCCGTGAGAGCTTCGAATCGGATGGTTCTGATTGGCGGAGCGATGGTGCTCTTGATTCCGTTCCTCGCCCGGGCCGCGCTCACCGACCCCTGCGTCCTGGTGAGCCGCGCCGAGGCCGAGTCGGTCCTGGGCAAGCTCGCCGGAGACCCATACCGCGGCCGTGACGACGGGACACCCGATCCCGGCGGTGCCACCTGCGTGTACCGCGGGGCCAGCGGCCACAGCTTCACCGTGCATCCGGAGTACAGCGGCGGGAAGCAGATCATGAAGATGATGTCCACGATGGGCGGGCTGGCCAACCAGGCGATGAAGGACCACAGCCACGAGGCGGACCTGGTCGAGGGAGATTGGGACGATCAGCGCTGGAGTCCGCCCGGGAAGCTCTCGGCCCTGAAGGGGGATGCGCTGATCGAGGTGGACGTGGCGGGCGTCGCCGGCGGGAACGCGGACACCGCCGGGAAGCTGGCCAACATCGCGGTGAAGCGGCTGGGGAAGCCGCTGAGCTACGACGGCGCGGCAGCTGCCCGGAAGCCTCCTCCTCCGCTGGTGGCACCCCGCGATCCCTGCAGCCTGGTGCCCGCGGCGGAAGCGAAGACGATCCTCCCCACCCTCAACGGCGCCCCCCGGGCCACCAGGAATGGCTGCCTCTACCCGCTGGCGAAGAATGGCCCGCTCGATCCCGGGGACCTCACCCTCAGCGTCTCCTGGTCGGGCGGCTTCGTGCAGATGGCGGGCGCCCTGACCAGCTTCAAGGAGGTCGTCGATCAAGCTCCGACGGTGCACGCCAAGGGCACGGTGAAGAGCGGCCCGAGCGGAGGCGAAGCGACGATGGAAAGGAAGACGATCACCCAGGACAAGATGCAGAAAGATCTGAAGGAGGTGAAAGAAGATCCCGGCTACCAGGGAATGTTGAAACAAATGGAAGGTGTGCTGGGGGGCGGGCTCTCCACCAGCTTGAGGGATCCCGGGGGGACGATGCGTGCCGACCGGATCGACGGCCCCTGGGAGCAGGGCTACATCATGGGCGGGACCGGTGTGGCGGCGGTGAAGAAAGACGTCTTGATCGGCGTGGACGGCAGGGGCCTGAACATCGACCAGGCCCGGGCGATGGTCACCCGGGCGATGAGCAAGCTCTGAGCTCGCTGGCCGCCTCTAGCCACACTTGATGTTGGGGGGATCGGTCTTCACGATTTCCTTCTTGAACAGGTCGACGCTGATCTCCGGGAGCGCCTTCCCCAGGACGCTGGCGTCGGCGCCGGCATCGGCGTGGAAGTTGAAAGTCGTCTTCTGGCAGGGGACGAGGATGGTCGGGCCCGAGGCCAGGAAGGAGCCGACCAGGACCACCTGCACGTGCGCTGCACCTTCGGTCTTGATCGACTCCTCGGCTTCGGCCAGGCCCTTGGTCACGTAGCTCCCGAAGAGGGTACGTTGCAGGACGTCCGCCAGGCCGGTGGGAATGACCTTCTCCAGCATGTCGACCAGGCTGCCGGTCCCGAGCTTGAACTCCAGCCGCGGCATGGAGATCCCCGCCACCAGTCCGATTCCTGCCAGGGTCACCCCCTTGGCGTCGATGATCTCCCCATCTCCATCGCTCCCGCCCGACGAGGACGCGCTCTTGTCCCCGCCCTGGAAGCTGAACCCCTGGAGGTTGGAATAGCGGACCTTGAACTTCGCAGTGGCCAGCTGGTGATTGGCGCCGAGCCCCGGAGTGAAGGTGATCGCCGTGCCGATCTCCAAGGTGAGGGGGAGGGCGCCGAGGAAGAAGGGCGCCTTGAGGATGGCTGGCAGCCGGACCTGCTTCTTTCCGAATCCCCCCGGGCTGCCCTTGGTCGCCGCGGAGATGTTGAGCTGGACCTCGCCGCCGAGGTTCTTGTTCTGCATGTCCATCTCCTTCACCGCCCCGTCGGCGATCTCGATCGAGGCCAGGCTGTCGAAGTCGGGGAGGTAGCCGTTGGCGTCGAGGGAGACCTCGATCTCCGACACGCTCTTGGTCATGCTCAGGGCCAGGTTCACCCGGCTCGGCCCGGCGGCGGCGGTCATGGTGTAGCTCCAGCCGTTCTTCTCCCCGGAGAGCTTGTAGTCGCTAGCGGCGTGCGCGACCGGCAGGACCGTGCGCCAGAGGAAACGCAGGGGGTCGTCGAGCCGCGGCGCTCGCCGCACGGGGTCGAGCTGCGCCAGGGAGGAGAAGCGGACCGGGACGTGCCACTGGACGACCCCGTTCTGGACCGCGTCGGGCAGGGTGGCCGGCTCCATGAGGATCGCCAGGTGACCTCCGTCGTGCTGGACGGCCTTCACTTTCCGCAGGGCGATCCGCTCCAGGAGCATCACCTTGCCGGGCGTCAGCGCCTGCAAGGCGGGTTCCGCCTCGTCGAAGACCACCACCGTTCCATCGCTGCTGACGCTCTGGATCGCCTTGAGCACCGTGGCCCGGGGGATGAGCACCGTGTTCGCGCTGTAGGTGACCTTGACGGTGTTGCCTGGCTCGCTGGTGAGGTCGCGGATGGCGATGGCCGGACTCCCGGAGCTCGGCGTGGAGGCGGAGGAGGGTGGAGGCGGACTCTTCCTGCAGCCGGTCTGGATGCCGACCGCCAGCAGTGGCACGACCAGCCAGGCTCGGTTGAATCGGCCCATGGCCCCTCCTTGCCGGGAGCGAAGGGCGAGCATCCCGCTCCCCAGCGGCCCCGTCCATGCCTTCCCTGAGCCCCGGACACGGATCGCCATTGACGGTGGGGCCTCCGTCGGAGTCACTCACACCGGCAGTTCCCTGCCGGCCTGCTCCGCCACGAGGTAGGCGGCGTACCAGTCGGGCCAGTCCGGGTCTGCCGCGCCGATGCGCTTTTCGTGCTCACCGTGGGCGGCCGCCGCGCGCCGCATCGCGTTCGCCAGGTCGGCCGCGGAGGCGAACGTCGTCGCGTTCGAGTCGATCCGGCCGGGCAACCGGGTGGTGATCTCCTGGAGCACCCAGCCGTTCCCGTCCGGATCGCTGAAGGTCACGAACGAGGCATAGGTCCGCCGCTGTGGATCGGGGCCGCTCGCCCGCGCGGCCCGGTCGAAGCGGTTGTAGCCACCGGCGGCGTCGTGGAAGACCTCGCTCGCCTCGACACCGTTCCGGATCAGCTCCTCGCGAGCCGCGACGATGTCCGAGACGACGAGGTGGAGGAACTGGGCCGTGCCGGGGGGTGAGGGCGTGAGGCGAGTGCCGAAGATGATCGAGCACGGCGAGCCGGGGGGTGTGAACTGGAGCAACCGTCGGTCACCGCTGGTGCGGTCCGCGTCCACCCGCCAGCCCAGCTTCCGGTAGAACTCTGCCGCGCGACCGACATCCGAGACCGGGATCACCACGACCTCGAGCTTCATGTCGATCCTCCCGGCCCGCGCGTTGGTGGTCCCGTTGTCTTGTGTGTTTGCGGTCGTGCCCATGATTGCCTCCTCCGTTCCTGTCCTGCTCGGGTGCCGCCCCCGAGCCTGTTCCTCCAGCCGGGTCGCTGACCACCTATTGCTCTCCCTCGGGTTTTCGAATCAACGTCCGGCCAGGGGAGGGACCGACAATGCTCTGGACGTACCCAAGCGGGGCCGGATCGCGGAACCGACGAGGGGCGGTGCACGCTGCCCGCTGTCTCCCGGTGCTGGTGACGACCATCGCCCTTGGAGCGCCGAGTATCGACCTGAGCAAGGCCAAGGTGGTCGATCTCACCCATCCCTTCGACGACCAGACCCTGTACTGGCCAACGTCGCCCTCGAGCTTCGAGCTGAAGAGGCTCTCGTTCGGGGAGACCCCCGGTGGCTGGTTCTACGCCTCGAACTCGCTCTGCACGCCCGAGCACGGCGGGACTCACCTGGATGCGCCGATTCACTTCGACAAGGACGGCAAGACGATCGACCAGATTCCGCCGCGACAGCTGATCGCCCCCGGGGTGGTGATCGACGTCAGCGCGAAGGCCGCCGCCGATCCCGATTACCGCCTGTCGCTGGAGGATCTGCGCAGCTGGGAGCAGCTGCACGGCAACGTTCCCGCGGGCGCAATCGTGCTGCTGCGCACCGGCTGGGGGAAGCGCTGGCCACAGAGGAAGCAGTACCTGGGTGACGACACCCCGGGGGATGCCTCGAAGCTGCACTTTCCCAGCTATGGAAAGGAATCGGCGGAGCACCTGGTGCGCCAGCGCCACGTCGCCGCGCTGGGCGTGGACACTGCGTCGATCGACTACGGGGCCTCCAGGGACTTCATCGTGCACCGGATCGCCAGTGCCGCCGGCGTCCCTGGGCTGGAGAACCTGGCCAACCTCGATCAGGTGCCGATGCTGGGCGCGTGGATCATCGCCCTCCCGATGAAGATCGCCGGTGGATCGGGCGGGCCGCTGCGCATCGTCGCGGTCGTTTCCCCGGGCGGGGCTCGACATTGACCGTGGCCGGGACCGCTCTACGGAGGAGCCGCGATCTCCTCATCCTGCCGCTCGTGCTGTGCGGGCTGCTCGCATCCGCTGCGAGAGCCGCCGAGCCAGCGAAGAAGCCAGCGCCCGCGCCAGGCTCCTTCACCATCGAGAACTTCCGGCTCGAGAGCGGCGTCACGCTCCCCAGGGCGGTGGTGGTCTACGGGACCTACGGAACGCTCGACGCTGCGAAGGGCAACGCGGTGTTGCTGCCCTCGCACTACATGGCCCAGAGCGACGGTTACGACTGGTTGATCGGGGAAGGCCGGGCGCTCGATCCCCGGAAGCACTTGCTGATCATGACCGAGCTGTTCGGCAACGGCCGCTCCTCCAGCCCGAGCAACACTCCCGAACCGTTCCACGGCCCTCGGTTTCCGGTGACCACCATCCGCGACAACGTCGAGGCGGTGCGCCGGCTGCTCGAGGACGGTCTGGGCATTCACCACCTCAAGGCCGTGGTGGGCTTCTCGATGGGCGCACAGCAGGCGCTCCAGTGGGCGGTGAGCCACCCACGGTTCGCCGACAAGATCGTCGCCACCGCCGGGACCGCGCGCTGCTGGCCGCACGGGATCGTCCGGCTCGAGGGGCAGATCCGCGCCATCACCGCCGACCCGGCGTTCAAGGGCGGTGACTACACCGAGCAGCCCCTGCGTGGCATCGAGACCACCGGCGCCGTGTGGCTGGCCTGGCTCTATTCACAAGAGTGGTGGAAGCGTGAGCTATGGAAGAAGACCGATCCCGCCGCCGCCAGCATGACCCTGGCCCAGTTCACCGAGGCACAGATCAAGGAGTTCTTCGCCGGAGCGGACGCCAACAATCTCATCCTCCAGATGCGTACCTGGCAGGCCCACGACGTGGGAACCACGCCGGGGTTCGGTGGCAGCACGGAGAAAGCCCTCCGGTCCGTCTCGGCGCCGGTGCTCTACATGCCCTCGGAGACCGATCTCTACTTCCCGCTCGGGGACGCGAAGGAAGAGAGCCGGTGGATCCGGAAGGTGACGCTCGCCCCGATCCCGTCGCTGTGGGGGCATCCGGCCGGCGCGGGAGCGAGCCCCGAGGACCTGGCCTTCATCGAGCGAAAGCTGCGCGCCTTTCTTGCGACGCCCTGAGCATTTCGGCCTGTACAGTGCGCCCATGCGTGCTTCCGCTCCGCTGTGGCTCGCCCTGACGCTCGTCCCCCTCACCTCCTTCGGGGCTCCGGCCACTGCGCAGGACGTCGCCACGCTCTTCAGGCAATGGCGCGAGTTCCAGCGGCCGCCGCGCGTCGGTGGCGTCCCCGACTACTCGGCGAAGGCGATGGCGGCGCAGGCCGGTGCGCTCCCGGGCTGGCTCTCGCGCGTGGATGCGCTCGACGTCTCTCGAGCGCCGCTGCCCCTGCGGAACGACGTGCGGCTCATCCGGGCGGAGATGAAGGGGCTCGATTTCGACCACCGCGTCCTCAGCCCGTGGACCCGTGACCCGGCTTTCTACCTCACCATCTTCGACGAGCAGTCGGACCAGCCAGCACGGGAGGCCGAGTACGCAGACGCCGCGGTGGAGCTCTGGGCCTTCAAGTTCCCACTCTCGGCCGACGCAGCGCGCGAGCTCCTCGACGGACTCCGCGTCGTGCCGCCACTGCTCGCCCAGGCGCGGAAGAACCTCACCGGCGACGGAAAGGACCTGTGGCGGATGGCGGGCGGTCCGATCCGCGAACAGATGGCGGCGCTCACCGCTCTCGCAACCAAGATCTCCTCGAACGGCGCGCTCTCCTCTGCGGTGAAGTCTGCGCTCGACGCGACCGAGGGCTACCGCCGCTGGGTCGAGCAGCAGGCGGCGACGAAGACTGGACCGTCCGGCGTGGGCGTCACCAACTACGATTGGTACCTCGCCAACGTCGCGCTCATTCCGTACACCCACGCCCAGCTGGTGACGCTCCACGAGCGCGAGCTCGGCCGCGCCCGCGCCACGCTCGCCGCCGAGGAGCTGAAGAACCGTGCCCTGCCGCCGCAGCTCCCCGCCACCACGGTCGAGGAGCACCAGCGCCGCTTCGACGACGCCCTCGGGACCTGGCTCCGCTTCCTCCGGGAGAACGACTTCATCACCTGGGAGGACTGGATGGGCCCGGCGCTCGGAACGCTCCCCGGAGGCTTCGACCCCAGACCGCCGCTCGAGTTCTTCTCCGAGGTGGAGGCGCGCGATCCGCTCCTTCTCCGGCTGCACATGTGGCACTTCATGGACCTGGCCGTCCTGGCCCGCCGGCCGCCGGCCGACCCCGTCCGTGCACGCCCGGCCCTCTACAACATCTTCGCCACCCGCACCGAAGGTTTCGCCACCGCGCTCGAGGAGCTCATGATGCACGCGGGACTCTTCGAGGGCCGTCCGCGCTCGCGCGAGCTCGTCTACGTGATGCTCGGGCAGCGTGCTGCGCGCGCGCTCGGCGACCTTCACATGCACGACAACACCTGGACGCTCGAGCAAGCCAGTGAGTTCGCCGCGAAGGCCACGCCGCGCGGCTGGCTCCGCCTCGACGGCCGCACCGTCCGCGGCGAGCAGCTCCTCTTCCTGCGCCGGCCGAGCTACGGGACGACCTACATCGTCGGGAAGGCGATGACCGACCAGCTCATCGCCTCGATGTCCCGGAACGGCCCGCTTCCGATGAAGGCGCTCCTCGATGGCCTCAATCGCACGGGGCTCCTGCCCATGTCCCTGGTCGTCCAGGAGCTCGAGGTGCCCTGAGATGCCGTGTCCGTGGACGCAGAACACCGGCGCGACCGGAGGCACTCCACAGGCCGTCGATCGCGACGATGCCCCCTGTCGCTTGCGGTGGCTCATGAATTGATGTCCTGATCACCCGGAGGGGGTGGCGATGAACCGAGCGCTCTGGAGCAGCGGGATCCTCTTTCTCGCTTGTGCAACGGCTTACTCACCGGTCCCCACGCCGCAGCCCCCGCCCAAGTTGCCGGAGGCACCGACCGGGTTCGACAAGCTCACCAACGGGCGAGTGACGCAGGAGGAGCACGACGCGGATCGGGCGCAGTTCGAGGAGGACGCCGTCCTCCCCGCCCTCGGGCCGGCCTACAACGCCCGTTCCTGCGCCAATTGCCACGAGACCCCGGTGACCGGCGGAAGCAGTCAGGTGACCGAGGTCCGGACGCCGGCCGGGGTGGTCCGTGACCGTGCGGTCCAGGCCGAGTTCCAGGAGCACGTGGCCCCCGGCACGCCCGCCGGGCAACGCATCTCCACCAGCCTCCTCGGCCTGGGCCTGGTCGAGGACATCCCGGACGATCAGCTCCGGGCGCTGGCCCGAAGCAACGGAGGCCAGGTGGTCGAGGTCCCGGTCCTGGAGACTCCCGGGGCCCGCCGGGTCGGCCGGTTCGGCTGGAAGTGCCAGCATGGCTCTCTGCTCAGCTTCGCCGGCGAGGCCGAGTTCGTGGAGAAGGGAGTCACCAATCGGCTCTTCAGCGGAGGCCGGAAGCCGCCCTTCGAGGACCTCGACGAGGATGGCTCCGAGGACATCGACGCCTATGCGCGCTTCATGCGAGCGACCAAGGCTCCCAGCCGGGCGGCGAACGCGGGCTCGGACCAGGTGCGCGCCGGCGAGCGCATCTTTCTGAGCATCGGCTGCGGGACGTGCCATGTGCCGACGCTCTTCACGGCGAAGGAGGTCTTCCACCCCTATGGCGACTTCCTTCTCCACGACGTCGGGACGGGTGACGCGATCACCGTTGGCCCTGCCCCGACGAACAAGTTCCGCACCGCGGCCCTCTGGGGCCTCCGCGCCCGCTTGCGGCTCCTGCACGACGGACGCGCCCTGAATGCCGTGACCGCCGTCCAGGCGCACCACGTCGAGGCCGAGGAGTCCCGGGAACGCTGGAACGGCCTGAGCGACCAGGACCGGGCTGCGGTCCTGGCCTTCCTGGCGTCGCTCTGACGGACGAGGCCAGGGGCCTCCCCTCCTTCCCCGGCCTCCCTCGCCAGGTCCCGAGGACTGGCGGTGAATCCCCGATTCGCTGGCCGAGAGGCCTGGTCGGCGAACTCCACGTCCTGCTGGCGGAACGCTGATCGCCTGTTGCGCTGGCGGCCTCGACGTGATTGCTCGCGCCCATGCGGATCGCGATCCTCGGTGCAGGGGGTGTCGGTGGTTACGACGGTGCGGTGCTCGCCCGGGCGGGGAACGAGGTCCGGCTGCTCGCCCGCGGCGCCCACCTAGAAGCGATCCGTCGCGACGGGCTCCGGATCACGGAGCCGGATGGCGGCAGATGGGTCTCACCGCTCCTGGCCACCGACGATCCGGCGGCGCTTCGCGGGGTGGAGCTGGTCGTGGTGACGGTGAAGAGCTACGACCTCGGCGCGGTCGGTCCCGTGGCCGCCGACCTCGCCCGTCACGGGGCGACCGTGCTCCCGCTCCTGAACGGTGTGGAAGCTGCGGAGCAACTGGAGCGCGCCGGGGTGCCGCACCAGTCGCTCCTGGGCGGGCTCACCAAGATCAGCGCCGAGCGCACCGGACCAGGACAGATCGTCCGCAGGAGCGCATTCAACACCATCGCGCTCGGCGAGCTCGACGGCGGCGTGTCCAGCCGGGCGACCGAGATTGGCCGGACCTTCACCGCCGCGGGCATCGAAGCGCGCGCCAGCGCCGAGATCCGGCTCGAGCTGTGGCGGAAATTCGTCTTCATCACCACCATGGGGGCCTGCTGCGGTCTGTCCCGCACCTCCATCGGTCCCATCCGGCGTGCTCCGCTCGGCCAGGAGCTGCTGGAGCGGGCCACCGCCGAGTCGGTCGCGGTGGGGCGCGCCCTGGGCATTGCCTTCGCCCCGGACGAGCTGAAGCAGGTGCTGGCCAACGTCGCCGCCATGCCGGACGGCATGAAGTCCAGCTTCCTGCTCGACGTGGAGCGCGGCGGTCCGACCGAGCTTGACGTGCTGTCCGGCGCGGTCAGCCGCCTCGGCCGTCAGCTGGGCGTCCCCACCCCGGTGCACGATGCCGCGGTCGCGGCGGTGGGTGCCGCGCTGGGCCTCACGAGGAGCTGACCGGCTCTCGGTGGCGGGACGAGCGCGGCCACGCAGGCGGAGGAAGGCCACCGCGGTCGGGCCACCCCGAGCCGCCGGGCCGCCCGGCGCTGGAAGGTGAAGAGCGCCCGGACGAAGAGCCCCAGCAGCCCTCGAGGTCCTCCGAGCGGGCAGAGAGGCTCAGGGGCGCCAGACGATCAATGAGTCCCGGTAACGGTTGGACTGCCGCCAGGCGGCGAGCGGACCGCCGTCGGCATCGAAGGTCAGCGCGGGCAGGTAGACGCTCGCCGTGCCCACGGTGGCCCGCAGTGGTCCGGCGACCCTCTGCCAGCTCGTCCCGTTCCAGCCGTCGAGGTTCAGCGACCCGTTGGCCGTGAGGTAGAGCACCGCCAGCCCGCCGTCCGGAACCGCCGCCAGCGCGGCCTGCGGTCGGTCGAAGGGGAACGGAGCGCCGTAGCCGAGGTACTCGTCGAGATAGGCGATCGGCGCCCCGAGCGCCTCCCAGGTGGTTCCCGACCAGCGGTACACCAGGATGGCAGGCCGGCTCCGCGTCAGCGCGAGCACCGGCGCGCCATCGGCTCCGGCGACCAGGTCGATGAGATGGGGCGCCGGCCCGCCGTCCGCCACGCCCACCACGAGCGGTGCTCCCAGCGGCTGCCACGCCCCCCCGGAGGACGAATGGAGGACCTGGACCGAATCGCGCGACTCCGGCTCGAGCGCGAGGACCAGCTCCCCCGCATCGAGCGGGAGGAGCCGCACCGAGGCGGGAACGGCCGGCAGCGCCTCTGCCGCGGGTGCCCAGCCGCCGTCGGCAAACCGACGGACCGGCACGGCCTGGTCGGCGAGACCGAGGAGCGCCTCCTCCCCGTGGATCGCCAGCCGTGGCTGAAGCTCCTGGGCGGGCAGTCCGGTCGCGACGCGCTCCCAGTCGCCGGCGTCGGAGCGGTTGGCGGTGACGCCCCCGGGCTCGTCCCAGGCCGCCCAGACCATTCCGTCACGGCCGGTGCCCAGGGTTGGATGGAGGCCGTCGCCGGTCCCGAGCGGCATCACGCCCCAGCTGCCCCCGTCCCAGACGGCGAGCCCCAGCTCCGGGTGGCTGGAGGGATCGGCGAGCAGCCCGGCCAGCACCATCGGCTCACCCTGCGCGCCGAATCCGACCGCCACGTCGGACCCGGCGGAAGCCTTGCCGTACCCGGCAATGGGCAGCGCACTCCCGAGGGGAACGAAGGTCGCCGGCCGGGTATCAAGGGTCCAGTCCAGCGTGTTCGAGGCGCTGAGCTCGCGGTACGTCACCCTGGCCTCGAAGTGGTAGGGCCCGTCCGGGTGCTGCGCCGGGTCCCAGGAGAGGCCACACCTCGATGCAACGATTTGCCCATTGAGCAAGAAGGTGCACCCGTCGGGGTCGACCGGAGATCTGGTCTCGGAGCTCGAGGCCGGGCTCCGTCCGCCCACCGGACGGGAGGTCAACGCGGCTCTGGAGGCGGATAGGTTCGCGTAGTTGACGTTGGTGACGAGGTTGGTCACCACATAAATCTGATGAGGAACCGCGGGGTCCGGAGGGTAGGGGTAACTCTCGGTCTCGATGTAGACCTCCAGGAACTGCGACGAGGTCGATCCGTCGGAGCAGGCCAGGACCACCAGCGCCAGGCACGCGGTCAGCTTCCACATCGGCTGCACCCCCCCGGGACCAGGATGCCGCTTTCGTGCCAGGCTGACTACTCGCTTCGCGTGGGGGACCCAGGTGCGCGGCGTGGCACGCCAGCGCCTGGGGGCCGACCTCCGTCCGGGACCGTTGGCTTGCCCCTGCCCCTCCTCCCGCCCACTTCTCCGCCTCAGCTAGGCCTCCGGCGCGATGCTCTCCCGCGAGGTGCACTCGAGGCCGTCCTTCAACGGGCCTTGGGCCGCGCCGGCATCGTCCGCGGCTGGAAGCACGCGTGCCGCCGCCGGCTGCGCTTCGAGGGGATGCCTGAGCCCGAGGACGTCTGCGCGAAGGCCGTGGCGAACGGGAGCGGGACCCCCGCGAGACCCGAGGCGAGGCTCCAGGGCCTTTCCTCCTTCCTCCCAGCCCTGCTCAGCGTCCGCGAGGCCGCGGAGCGCCTGCGTGTGTCGTCTGCGACCGTCTATGCGCTGTGCGAGCGCGGCGAACTCCGGCATGTCCGGGTGTCGAACGCCATCCAGCTGCGGGTCGAGGACCTCGAAGACTTCATCCGCAGAGCTGGCCGGTAAACCCCAGCGCGCACGGGCAGCAAGGTTGCCCCTGGGAGCGGTCCAAGGAAGAACAAACCGGGCTTCCGTGGCGGAGGCCCGGGCAGGGGGTCCGAGTCGCCGGGCCGGAGTGGGCAGGACGAGGCTGGCGGAAGGGCTTGGCGGAGGTGGTGACCCGTCGGAGGGTAGAGCAGTCCCGGGGCGGTGGTCAGGCCGCGTCGGACGGCGCTCAGCAGAAGTCGAGCTGGGGCGGGGGGGTGGCCGGGGCGAGGGGAAGAGGCCTGGAGGGAAGGCGCAGGTGCTCGAGGATGGCCTGGGCGGTTGTGGAGCGAAGGACGACGGCGACGACGCGTCGAGTGCTCCCGCAGCGCGGGCAGGTGAGGGCGTCGGTCTGGAAGGTGCGCTTGAGGAGCTCGGCCCAGGGGATGGGGCGGCGGGGCTGCCGTGGGCGGACGGGCTCGGGTGCCAGGCGGCTGAAACATGCGGGCTCCTCCGGGTGCCGCGCAGCTAACGGGCGCATCTCGTGGGTTCGAGCGCGCGTGCGCATCGAGGCGACGATCACCCTCCCGGCCTCCCGCGCGAGTCGCAACCGCGCTCGCTGCATGACGCGGGAGGTCGAGTAGGCGGTCGAGCAGGCGCCCGGTAGACTCCTCCCCGGGGACGCCGCTTCAGACGGTTCCCGTTCAGCCGGAGTCGAAGATGCGCCACGTCCCTCCCCCCACCCGGGGTCACCTGGGTTTCTCGGCCGCCCTGCTCCTCCTCACCCTCGGATGCGGAGGCGGAGGAGGAAACGGGAACCCCCAGGTCGCCGTGACGCTCGATGCCTCGTCCGTCGCCGTGACCACCGGCCTCCGTCACGCCTTCACCGCCACGGTGACCGGCACGTCGGACACCCGGGTCGAGTGGAGCGTCCAGGAGCCGAACGGCGGGACGGTGGACAGCTCGGGGAACTACACCGCGCCCGCGACGCCCGGGGAATACCACGTCGTCGCCACCAGTCTTGCCGACACCAGCCGGAGCGCGGCCGTCTCGGTCTCCGCCGTCAACCCTCCGAGCATCACCAGCTTCTCGGCGAGCAGCAACGAGGTCCCGAGTGGCCAGACGGTCATGCTCACTGCCGTCTTCAGTGGTGGAACCGCCACGGTCGACCACGGAATCGGCGCGGTCACCAGCGGCACGCCCGTCGCCACCGGTCCCCTCGCGCAGAACCAGGTGTACGTGCTGACGGTCACCAACGCCGCCGGCACCAGCGCCGTGTCGGGGGTCGCCGTCGTCGTGGACGGGCAGATCGCGGTGGCGGTGGTGCCGCCCTCGGCGACGGTGGCGCAGGGCCAGACGCTCCGGTTCTCGGCAGTGGTGGGAGGCGCGCTCCAGACGGGTGTGGCCTGGAGCGTGGCCGAGCAGGGCGCCGGCTCGATCGCGAACGATGGGACCTACACCCCGCCGACCCACGGAGGCACGTTCCACGTCGTTGCCACCTCGAACGCGGATCCGTCCCGGACCGCGCGCGCCGAGGTCACCGTTCCACGCGCCTGGCAGCCAGTCACCAGCCTGGGCCAGGTCATCAATCCCATCCAGATGGTGGCCAACGCCGGAGGCCAGGCGGCAGTGATCGCCATCGCTCCCCACGACGGCACCAGTCCCGACGAGCTCCAGGTGGGGATCCTGAACGGCGGCACGTGGGGCTGGAGCGTCGCGGCCACGGGCAGCTTCGCCTCGGACATCTCGCTGAGCTCGGCGAGCATCGGAATCGAGGACTCCGGCGCGGTGATGGTCGCGTTTCTCGCGAGCCCGAGTGCGGGGGTCGATGCCAATCCTTACGCGAGGCGGCACACCGCGGCCGGCTGGGGGCTCCCGACGCTGCTCGACTCGACCAGCTTCCGCTCGAACAAGGTTCGCCTCGCCACCTCCCCGAACGGCTGGTCCGTCGTCGCATGGGATCGGGTGACGGTCGCAGCGACGCCGACGTACCAGCTCCTCTACAGGGACTGGACGCCCGGCGCGTTGGCGTGGACCGGGATCGGGCAGCTGCCGGCGGACGTGCCCAGCACCACCGATTTCAGCGGGATCGGGGCGGCCGCCTCGAGCGCGGGTGAATGGATCGGCACCGGACCGCTGCGCTGGAGCCTTCCATTCCAGTCGGCCGTCGGAAGCTTCGCCACGCTCCCCGCGGCCGCGCGGGGAAGCGCGCTGGGAGTGGCCGCCGGCGAGGTCGATGCGGACTACGCCTACGCGGTCACCAACTCGGGACTCGGCGACGGGATCTACGTCGGCCGGGTCGACGCGCTCGGGGGTGTGCAGGGCTTCGGTCTTGTCCCGGGAAGTGCCGGCACGACGACCAACTCCACCGAGGTCCCCGTTCTCATCTCCTTCGATCGGGACGCGACCGGTGCCTCGTTGCTCGTCTACCAGGTCCACTCCGCGAACGAGAACGCCATCGTCGCCACGATGCGAGACGGGAATGGATGGTCACCCGTCGTGCTGGCCTCGGATCAGCGGCGATTTCACTCCGCGGATCCGGCGCTGCACCTCGGTGACCAGGGCGCCGCCGCTGCCCTGGACGGAACGGGGCGGGGGCTCATCGTCGTGTCCGACCAGCGCCTGGGCGGGCACACGACGTCGGTCGAGCTCGAGAACGGGGTCCTGGTCAATGCTCAGCCGCTCCCGGTGGTCCCGGGGGCGACCTTCGCAGGCTTCCCGACGCTGGCTCGAACGCCACAGGGGATGCTCGCGGTCTGGTTCGGGGGTGCAACCGGGATCGTGAGCTCGCTCTACCGCTGAGGGGCGCCACCTTCAGCGGGCGCCGCGATCGTCAGGCCGGGAAGCGCGTCGCCCTGCGCCGGGCCATCCAGCCGGACACGAGGAGCAACGCCATCGCGCCGCCCGGTCCGCTTCCGGTCGAGCTGCAGCCCGACGCATGCGATGCCACCGCGGTGGTCGCCGCGTTCCGCTCCGCGGGGGCGGGGCTGCCGCTCGCGATGCGGAACTGTACGGAGGCACGGCGCGGCACGCTCCCGGTGAAGGCATAGGCGGCGATCACGGTCTTCACCGCGCCGGGCGCCAGGTCACCGAGCGTGC
>DATIWB010000022.1:0-75915 GCA_035519675.1 Myxococcaceae bacterium | reverse complement strand
AGATGGCGACGAGTGCAATCGAGGCCAAGGTCAAGTCGATCATCGCCGACCAGCTGGGCGTCGGTGAGGACGAGATCAAGCCCGAGTCCTCCTTCATCGAGGACCTCGGCGCGGACAGCCTGGACATCGTCGAGCTGGTGATGGCGATGGAAGAGGAGTTCGAGGTGGAGATCCCCGACGAGGAGGCCGAGAACATCAAGACCGTCGGTGACGCCATCAACTACATCAACACCCACAAGAAGTAGCGCGGCCCCCCGGGCCTCGCTAGGTCAGCCGCCCATGTCGAACCGTCGCGTCGTCGTCACTGGAACCGGACTCATCACCGCGCTGGGAACCGGCGTGGAGAAGAACTGGCAGGCCATGCTGGCCGGGAAGTCCGGGGTGGGTCCAATCACCCGCTTCGATGCCAGCGGTATCGACGCGCGCATCGCGGCTGAGGTGAAGGACTTCGTCCCCGAGGAGTGGATCGACCGTCGGGAGGTCCGCCGGATGGATCTCTACGCGCAGTACGCGATGGCGGCCACCGAGATGGCGGTGAAGGAGAGCGGCATCCCCATCGGCTCGGACAAGCCGAACGGCTACCTCGCGGAGAAGGTGGGGGTCATCATCGGCTCGGGCATCGGCGGCCTGGGCTCGCTGGAGGAGCAGCACAAGAAGGCGCTGGAGAAGGGCTTCGACCGGCTCTCCCCGTTCTTCATCCTCCAGATGATCATCAACATGGCCCCCGGCCTGGTGACCATCAAGTACGGGTGCAAGGGCCCGAACTGGTCCCCGGTGTCGGCCTGCTCGACCTCTGCCCACGCCATCGGCGAGGCGGTGAAGTCGATCCGCATCGGCGAGACCGACGCGATGATCGCCGGCGGCGCCGAGGCGGCCATCACCCCGCTGGGCATCGGCGGGTTCGCGGCGATGAAGGCCCTCTCCACGCGAAACGACGACCCGGCGCACGCCAGCCGTCCGTTCGACAAGGACCGCGACGGCTTCGTCGAGGGCGAGGGGGCGGGAATCCTGGTGCTCGAGGAGCTGGAGCACGCGCGCCGCCGCGGGGCGAACATCCTCGCCGAGGTGGCCGGGTATGGCGCCAACTCGGACGCGCACCACGTGACCGCCCCGGCCCCCGAGGGGGAGGGCGCCGCGCGGTGCATGCGCCTGGCGCTGGCCGACGCCGGCATGCGCCCGGAGGACGTCGGGTACCTGAACGCGCACGGCACCTCGACCCCGTTCAACGACGCCAACGAGACCCGGGCGATCAAGACCGTCTTCGGCCCGCACGCCCGGAAGATGCTCATCAGCTCCACCAAGTCGATGACCGGGCACATGCTCGGCGCGGCCGGCGGAGCCGAGGCGGTGGTGGCGGTGCTGGCGCTGACCCGGGGGGTCATCCCCCCGACCATCAACTACACCACACCCGACCCGGACTGCGACCTGGACTACGTGCCCAACAGGCCGCGCGAGGTCCGGGTGGACGCGGTGATGAGCAACAGCTTCGGGTTCGGCGGCACGAACGCGGTGCTGCTGCTCAAGCGCTACAGCAAGTAGTGCGCCTCAATCCGCATCTCACCTTCGACGGCCGCTGCGAGGAAGCCTTCCGCTTCTACCGGGAGGTCATCGGCGGCGAGATTCTGGCGATGGTCCGCTACCAGGGGACGCCGCTCGCCCACCGGGTGCCTCCAGCGTGGCGGGAGAAGATCCTCCACGCGACTCTGGACCTCGGCGGTACCCGGCTGACCGGGGCGGATGTCACCGCCGAGGAGGGCTACGTCGCGCCGACCGGCTTCTCGGTGCTGGTCGAGGCCGGGACGGCGGCAGAGGCCGAGCGGGTCTTCGCCGCCCTGTCTGACGGTGGCGACGTCATCCTTCCGCTCACCCCGACCTTCTGGGCGGAGCGATTCGGGATGCTGGTGGACCGCTTCAGGATCCCCTGGATTCTGAACTGCGCCCGGCCCGGGGCCGAGGCCGACGGGTAGGACTTGCACCCCCGCGCCGCGACAGCTCCCGGCGCATCACCGGCCGGCGAGGATTCCGGTCCACCACAGTCCGGAACCCCGCCCGGACGAAGGTCGAGGCCCTGCCGGTGAAGAGATTCGTCGTGGACTCGGGCTGTGTGGTGTCGACCGGGTAGGCCTCGACGGCCGGCGCCCCCGCCTCGCGGGCGACGCTCACCGCCGCGGCGATCAGCCGGGCGCTGATGCCCCGCTCGCGATGTCCGCGGCGCACGTAGAGGCAGGAGATCGACCACACCGGGCGGTCGTCCACCCGTGGGTATCTGGGGTTCGCCTCGAGACGGGGAAGCGCCGAGCGGGGGGTGAGCTGGCACCAGCCCACCGGAGTGTCGCCGACGAAGGCCAGGAGCCCCGGGGATGGCCCGCGACGGACGATCGCGCGGAAGGCGGCGCGGTTCTGCTCGCGGGGGCGCCGGGAGTAGGCGCTGCCGATCCGCCAGTACATGCACCAGCAGCCGCCGCATGCCCCGTGCGGGCCGAAGAGCTCCTCCAGCGCCGGCCAGAGGTCCGGAGTCAGAGGGCGGATGATCAGCCGCCCGCGAGGCGTGGTGGTTACAGTCATCCCCATGGCTCTCTATCCGATCGTCCTCGAGATGAAGAAGCTGCTCGGTCAGATGAACACCTGGATCGACAAGGCCGAGGCCCACGCCGCGGACAAAGGCTACGACCCGGCCGTGTTGCTCCAGGCCCGCCTCGCGCCGGACATGTTCCCGCTGATCCGGCAGTTCCAGAACGCCTGCGACAGCGCCAAGTTCGCCGCCGCGTTCACCGCCGGCAAGGAGCCGCCCTCCCATCCGGACACCGAGCAGACCTTCGCCGAGATCCGAACCCGCATCGCCTCGGTGATCGAGTACCTGAGCACCTTCACCGCTGCGGACTTCGAGGGCATCGACGAGCGCCAGGTGAAGCGCCCGCGCTGGGAGGGGAAGTCGATGCGTGCCACCGACTACCTCGTCGAGCAGGGCATGCCGAACTTCTTCTTCCACCTCACCACGGCCTACGCGATCCTCCGGCACAACGGAGTGGACCTGGGCAAGCGCGACTACATCGGGAGGCTGAGCCTCCGCTCCTCGGCCTAGACCGAGCGGTCGAGCCACACCCGGTCGCGGACCGGCACGCCACGGACCGAGAGGTCTTCCGGATACCCGCGCTCGGGGGTGAAGGCGTCCCGCTCGATGCGGAGCATCCGGAACCCCAAGCGCTGGTAGAAGCCGAGGGTCTCGGTGTTCGCGGCTGCCGTCGCCACCAGAAGCCGCTCGGCACCGTGCTGCCGCACCCAGGCGATCGACCGACGCACCAGAGCGCTCCCCAGACCGAGTCCACGGTACGGGGCGAGCACAGCCAGGCTTCGCAGCTCCCACACCCGGACCTCGTGGGGGAGGATCTGTGCCTGGCCGACCGGCACGCCGCCGATCACCGCCACGTGCACCAGGCCCAGGTCGAGGGACTGGCGGATCGCCAACGCCGAGTCGTCGGCGAGCTCGAACAGCGGCCAGAGCGTGCGTCGCGGGCCTTGGTGCAGAGCGATGTGGATCCGTTCAGCGTCGGGTCGTGTGGGTGTGATGCGCATCTGGTCGACCGAACCCGTCAGCCAGGCCGACGAAGCACGGCGAAGCGGGTGGTGTTCTCCGGGTCGTCCTCGATCCCTTCAGACAGGACAACCAGACCGTAGAGCGTTGCGGCCGCCGCGCTGGCGATGACCGCGCAGCTCGGGTCGCGTTCCTGGGAGAGCTGCCGGGCCGCGCTCGAGGTGGCGCTGCGTGGCACGGGCTCCCACCCGTGTCGCTGGAGGAAGGTGCTGCACTGGGCGAGCGCCTGGGGGTGGGACGCCACGCGTCGGATGTCCCCGGGCCGCACGCCCGGAAGCGCGAGCAGGCACTGCCGCACCCGGAGCGCGATCCGCTCGGCGACTTGAAGCGGTGAGCGCGCGACCAGCCGCACCACCTCGTCGACCATCCCGGCGCGGGAGTTGTGGAGGGGGACCACGCCGCGCTCCGCGTCGCCCCGCTCCACGGCCTCGAAGACCGCGGCGAAGGAGGGACAGGGGATGGGCTCGGCGCCGGGCAGCATCCGCGCCGCCTCCTCGCCGAATGCTCCCGGTTCTCCGGCGTAGGCGACCTTCACCTCAGCCCCGGTGCGCCGGATAGGAGCCCACCACCCGGACCTCGGCGTGCGCCCGGGCCTCCTCCAGCGCCCGGGCGACGTGCTGCCCGGCGGCGTGCCCCTCCATGTCGATGAAGAACCGGAACCGCGGCGGTGTGCCGGGCACCGGCCGGGACTCGATGCGGGTGAGATTCACCCCTTGGCGGGCGAACGACTGGAGCACCTCGCCCAGCGCGCCCGCGCGGTCGGCCAGGGTCACGATCACCGAGGTCTTGCAGGGCACGTCCTCGGGGACCGCCGCCGGCTCGCGCCCGAGTTCGACGTAGCGGGTGTAGTGCTCGCCGTCGCGCCGTAACTGCTCGCCGCTGATCACCAGCCCCGCCTCGGCCAGCAGGTCCATCGTCCGCGTCGAGCCCTCCTCGGTGCTCTCCAGCGGCAAGAGCGCCACGTCGGCCCGGCCCGAGCGCACCGCCTCCACCGCCTCGGCGAGGGTGGGGTGACCCTCGAGCAGCGCTCCTCCCCGCCGGCCGCCGTAGCGCGCCTGGGCCGCGAGCTGCCCGGGACTGCCCTCCACACCCTGGAAGGCCACCCGCAGCGGCACCGTCTCCAGCTCGAGCAGATGGGTCTGCTGCTCGGAGACCGACATGTCGATGATCAGCCGGTACAGCCGCTCGGACTGGTGCGCGTCCAGCCCGAGCTGGGTCGCGGTCTCGCGCGCGCGGCGGAGGACCACTGCCTCCCGGACCGGATCCCGGAGCGGGACCGCCGCGGCGATCTTCGCCCGGGCGGCCTGCTGACCCAGCAGCTGCCGCTCCCGGAGCAGCGCCAGCAGCGAGCGGTCCAGGGCCTCGATGGCCTGGCGGATGCGGGCGAGCTCGGCGTCCTGATCGTCCACGAGCGGCGGAGTCTCGCACTCCCCGTGGCCCGGCGGCCATCGTTCCCCGACTGACCGGGGGACTTCCGCCGGGGCGGCGGCCGTCCGGAGCCTCTGCTATGAGGCCGGCCATGGAGAACACCCGCACCCTCGCCCAGGTGGACCCGGAGATCGCCGAGCTGATCCACCACGAGACCGAGCGCCAGGAGGAGGGGCTCGAGCTCATCGCCTCCGAGAACTTCGTCAGCCCTGCGGTGATGGAGGCGGTCGGCTCCACGCTGACCAACAAGTACGCGGAAGGGTACCCCGGCAAGCGCTACTACGGCGGCTGCGAGGTGGTGGACCAGGTGGAGACCCTGGCCATCGAGCGGGCCAGGAAGCTCTTCGGCGCCGAGGCGGCCAACGTCCAGCCTCACTCCGGCAGTCAGGCCAACATGGCCGCGTACATGTCCGTGCTGCAGCCCGGCGACACCATCCTCAGCCTGGACCTCAACTCGGGGGGCCACCTGACGCACGGGATGGCGCTCAACTTCTCCGGGAAGCTCTACCGGGTCGTGCACTACGGCCTGGACCGGACCACCGAGCGCATCGACCTGGGGCAGGTGCAGGCGCTGGCGAAGGAGCACCGGCCGAAGGTCATCGTCGTCGGCGCCTCGGCTTACCCCCGCGTACTGGAGTTCGGCGCCTTCCGGGAGATCGCCAGCGGGGTCGGTGCGGTGCTGCTGGTGGACATGGCGCACATCGCCGGGCTGGTCGCGGCCGGTCTCCACCCCTCGCCGGTGCCGCTCGCCGAGCTGGTGACCACCACCACCCACAAGACCCTGCGCGGGCCGCGCGGCGGGCTGGTGCTCTCCAAGGAGCCGTTCGCCAAGGCGGTGAACAGCAACATCTTCCCCGGCATCCAGGGCGGGCCGCTGATGCACGTCATCGCCGGGAAGGCCGTCGCCCTCCATGAAGCGCTCCAGCCGGACTTCGCCGCCTACCAGCGACAGATCGTGGCGAACGCCAAGGCGCTGGCCGAGTCGCTGCAGCGGGGCGGGCTGCGACTGGTCTCGGGGGGAACCGACACCCATCTGATGCTGGTGGACCTCCGTCCCAAGAAGCTCACCGGAAAGGTCGCCGAGGCGGTGCTGGGGAAAGCGGCGATCACCGTCAACAAGAACATGATCGCCTTCGACCCCGAGAAGCCGATGGTCACCTCGGGCATCCGCATCGGGACGCCGGCGCTCACCACCCGGGGGATGAAGGAGGCCGAGATGGCCACCGTGGGCGCGCTGGTCGTCGAGGCGCTGGACCACGCCGCGGACGACGCGGCCCTCGGGCGGGTGGCGGGGAAGGTGCACGAGCTGGCGAAAGGCTTCCCGCTCTACGCCTCGCGGCTTCAGAGGCACCACTAGGGGCCGAATGCGCTGTCCCTTCTGCAAGCGCGACGACAGCAAGGTCCTCGACTCGCGCGAGTCCGCCGAGGGGGCGGTGACCCGGCGGCGGCGGGAGTGCCTGGGCTGCCACAAGCGCTTCACCACCTACGAGCGCGTCGAGGAGCTGATGCCGCTGGTGGTGAAGAAGGACGGCCGGCGCGAGCCATACGACCGGGAGAAGCTCATCTCCGGCCTGCAGAAGGCGGTGGAGAAGCGCCCGGTGTCGATGGACCGGCTCGAGGCGCTGGTGGCGGAGGTGGAGGCGCGCATCCTCGAGCGTGGGGAGAAGGAGGTCCCCAGCAGCCTCGTCGGCGAGGAGGTGATGCGCCGGTTGCGCGCGCTCGACCAGGTGGCGTACGTCCGCTTCGCATCGGTGTACCGGAGCTTCCGGGACATCGAGGAGTTCATGGACGAGCTGAAGGGCCTACTCGATGACCACGGCGCCGACGCCGCGCGGAGACCCCGCGGGCGGCTCGAAGACTGAACGCCCGGAGGAGCTCCCGGCCGGTGCCGAGGCGTGGATGCGCGAGGCGCTCGCCGAGGCGCGGCTGGCCCTGGGCCGCACGCACCCCAACCCCGCGGTGGGGGCGGTGGTGGTACGGGACGGGCAGGTCGTCGGCCGCGGCCACACCGCGCCGGCCGGCGGGCCTCACGCCGAGGTGCGGGCCATCGTCGACGCCGGGCCGCGGGCGCGGGGGGCGGACCTCTTCACCACGCTCGAGCCGTGTGATCACTTCGGCCGGACGCCGCCGTGCACCGAGGCCATCCTCGCTGCCGGGGTGGCCCGGGTGTTCGCCGGCTCCGCGGACCCGAACCCACTGGTCGACGGCCGCGGCGTCCAGCGGCTCCGCGGGCTCGGAATGCCGGTGTGGACCGGCGTGCTCGCCAACGAGACCGATGCGCTCAACCGGCCCTTCTTCAAGGCGATGCGCACGGGCCTGCCGTGGGTGACCTTGAAGGCGGCGGTGTCCCTCGACGGCAAGCTGGCCACTGCCTCCGGGGACAGCCGCTGGGTGACCGGGGAGGCGGCACGGGCCGAGGTGCACCGGCTCCGCAACCTGGTGGACGCGGTGCTGGTCGGAGCAGGCACGGTACGGGCCGACGACCCCGCGCTCACCACCCGGCTCCCCGAGGGTGGAGGGCGGGACCCGCTGCGGGTGGTGCTGGATTCGGCGCTCCACCTGTCGCCGCAGCGGCAACTGTTCCACCTCGACTCCGCCGCACGGACGCTCCTGGTCCACGTCGAGGGGCAAGGGGCGGAACGAGCCCCGGCGCTCGCGGCCTCCGGGGCGGAGCTCCTGGCAGTTCCGGGCCGCCCGGGCGAGGTCGATCTCGAGGCGACGCTGCGGGCCCTGGTCCGGCGCGACGTGCTGCACGTGCTGGTGGAGGGGGGCCCCGGGGTCTTCTCGGCGTTCATCCGGGCGGGGCTGGCGGATGCGCTGGTGCTGCACCTGGCGCCCAAGCTGGTGGGCGGGGACGGGCGCTCCTGGCTCGGTCCGCTGGGACTGGACCGGATGGCCGGGGCCCGCTCGGTCAGGGTCGAGTCGGTCCGGTGGCTGGGCGAGGACCTCGAGGTCCGGGGCCTGTTCGGGCCGGCTTAGCTGCGACCTACCGCGACGCGGTCTGGACCGGCGCCGGGGCAGTTTGACCCCGGGCCGCGCTTCCTGACCCGGCCGAGGTGGCCGCGCCGGCGGCGCCGACGGTGACGAAGAAGGCGCTCGCCCAGAGGAGAATCCGGCGGCGGAGGCAGTGGCTGCAGAGGTGAGAGCGGTGCATGTCGAAGGTCCTACGCAACGGACGTGCCGTTGGATGCGGCATTCATAGTGAAGGTTTCGGGGTCTCGCTGCGTTTGACTCCCACCCATACGCTTCTTCATCGGTACGCTTGCCGGGGAGGTCACACATGGACCGCCGTCGGCTCCTGCCGGAGAGTTCCGTCCCATGCGTTTTCTGATTCCGCTGTTGCTGCTCGCCGTCGCCTGCTCGGGCCACACGTCGGCGAAGTACGTCCCCGCCGGAGAGACCTCCCAGCAGCAGCTTCCGCCGCCTCCGCCACTTCCGCCCCCGCCTCCACTCGGCCCGGACCAGTCGATGGCCAAGGTGACTGGCTGCTCCGACTCGCCCAACCCCTCCGAGCAGGATGCGGCCGCCTTCCCCCCCATGGTCCAGGGCAGCCGGGCCCCGTCGGCGACCGAGGTGCAGCTCGGGATGCAGCCGGCAGGGGTCTGGGTGGCACACAACCTGACCCACGCCTGCTGCACCAAGGCGAAGATCTACGTGCAGCGCACCCAGGGGCAGGTGAACTTCTTCGAGGCGGTCGAGGGGACACCGTGCGGCGAGGGCTGCATGTGCACCTCGCAGGTCCAGGCAGCGGTGGGCGTGCCGCCGGGACGCTACGGGGTGGCGCTCCGCCTCGAGGACGGGGCGGGCTCCACCATCGTGAAGCAGAGCTCGTTCGTGGTGGAGGCCTACTGATGCGGGCGCGCTGGCTGGCGGTCCTGGTGGTGCTCGGTGCGGCGCCGGTGTGGGCGACGTCCGCGCCGGATGGCGGCGCTCAGGCGGCGTCCGCGGCCTCGATGAAGAAGCTCGAGCCCGCGGAGTTCAAGGCCGCTCTGGAGAAGGCGCGTGCCTCGGGCAAGTTCACCCTGCTCGACGTGCGCGAGCCGAACGAGACGGCCGGCGGGTCCGTTCAGGGCGCGGAGCTGTTGCCATACAACAGCGGCGTCTTCGCCCGTGAGCACGGGAAGGTTCCCAAGGACCGGCCGGTGCTCATCTACTGCGCCAGCGGCCGCCGAGCGGGCCGCGCCGCGGAGATGCTGGTCGCCGAGGGCTGGAAGGACGTGACGGTGCTCTCCGGCGGAGGCTACGAAGATCTCCGAGGCGCGACGAAGAACTGAGCCAATCGAGGGCGGCGGGCGGCGAGGACACCTGCGAGGGCTGGCCCTGTGCTCGTCCGATTGCGCGCCGGCTGTCAGTGGCAGCCGCGCCGTCTCTGGGGCACGCTTCAGCTGATGTTACGGACCGAGCGCTCGACCTGCCCCTACGACTGTCCCGACGCCTGTGGTCTGCTCGTCGAGACGGACGGGCGCAGCGTCCGGTCGGTCAGGGGTGACCCGGAGCACGGCTACACCCGCGGCGCGCTGTGCCCGAAGGTGAACGGGTTCGAGAAGACGGTCCACGCTCCGGGCCGGCTCCTGACGCCGCTGATCAGGACCGGTCCGAAGGGCCAGGGGGCCTTCCGCCGCGCGTCCTGGGATGAGGCCGCGGCGCTCTGCGCCGACCGCTGGCGCTCGCTCGTCGGTGCCCACGGCCGCGAGTGCATCCTCCCGTACACCTACGCGGGCACGATGGGGCTCATCCAGCGCAACGCCCAGGATCCGCTGTTCCACAAGCTCGGGGCCTCGCTGCTCGACCGCACCATCTGCACCGCGGCGCAGAACGCCGGGTGGGAGCAGGTGATGGGCACGACCCCGGGGTCGGATCCCGACGACGCCGCGCTCAGCGACCTGGTGGTGCTGTGGGGCATCAACGCGCTGGCCACGAACATTCATTTCCTCTCGCAGGTGAAGGCGGCGCGCCGGGCCGGCGGGCGCGCCTTTCTCATCGACACCCACCGGCAAGCGACGGCAGCCCACGTCGATCGGGTGTTCCTGGTACGGCCGGGCTCGGATGGTGCGCTGGCGCTCGGGATGTTGCAGGTGATGGTGCGGGAGAACCTGGTCGATCGCGGGTTCCTCGCCAGCGAGACGCTGGGGTGGGGGGACATCGAGCGCGAGGTGCTGCCCGAGCATGCTCCGGAGCGCGTGGCCGGGATCACCGGGCTCTCCGTCGAGGACATCGTGTTCCTGGCCCGGGCGTACGGCAGCGCACGGGCGCCTTTCATCCGGGTGGGAGGCGCGCCCTCGCGCTACGCCAACGGGGCGATCTCCACCCGGGCACTGCTCTGCCTCCCGGCGGCGGTGGGAGCCTGGGCGAAGAAGGGCGCAGGGTTCCTGACCAGCACCAACACCGCTGCGGCCTTCGACCTCACCTCCTTCACCCGCCCGGACCTGCTTCCTGGCCCCACCCGGACGGTCAACATGAACCGGCTGGGCCACGCGCTGAACACTCTGGACGGGCCGCGTGTCATGTCGCTCTTCGTGGCCAACTCGAATCCGGCGGCGGTGACCCCGGACCAGAACGCGGTGCTGAAGGGCCTGGCGCGCGAGGACCTGTTCACCGTGGTGCACGAGCGCTTCCTCACCGACACCGCGCTGTACGCGGACGTGGTGCTGCCCGCGCCGACGATGCTGGAGACCACCGACCTCTACCGGAGCTACGGCCAGTTCTTCGTCCAGCGGACCCGGCCGGTGATTCCTCCGCTCGGAGAGTCCCGCTCCAACTGGGACACCATCCAGACCCTCGCCCGGGCGCTCGGATTCTCCGACACCGTCTTCTCGATGTCGGCGGACGAGCACATCGACCTGATCCTCTCCAAACCCTCCACCTGGTTCGAGGGCGTGGATCGGGAGGCCCTGGCCGCGGGTCGGGCGGTCCGGCTCAACCCGCCGCGGGGCGTCTGGTTCACCCCGACCGGGAAGATCCAGCTGCGCAACGATCAGCTCCAGGAGCCGCTCCCCCGGCACCGGCCGACGCATTCCGATCTGGAGAGGAACGGCCTGCCGCTGCGTCTGCAGACCGCACCGTCGCTCTACCGGCTGAACTCGTCATTCACCGAGCGACGGGAGCTCGCCTCGAAGCTGGGCCCCCAGACGATCCGGCTCTCGCCCGCGGACGCCGCCTCGCGCGGCCTCACCACCGGGCAGAGGGTCACTGCGTTCAATGCCCAGGGCGAGGTCTCGTTCGTGCTCGAGGTGACCGAAGCCGTGCCTGCAGGGATCGCCGTGGCCGAGGGCGTCCACTCGATCCAGGCCGGGAACGCGCGCAACGTGAACGGGCTCACCTCGCAGCGGCTGACCGACTCGGGCGGGGGCAGCACCTTCTACGACAACCGGATCGACGTGCGGGCCTGACCCCGGCGGCTGCCGTCGGCCACCAGGTCAAGCGGTGCCTTGGCGCTGCCTGTCGATGCTGGCCCGGGCGATGAACATCGCCACCACCGCACCCACACCGGCGGCGGCGAGCGTCAGTCCGTCGAAGAGGGTTCCGTCGGGCAGGACGGTCCGAGCGAGCAGTCCGCCCACGACCCCGCCGACTCCGCCCGAGACGATCCCCCAGGCCAGGGTGAGGCCACGAACTTTCCACATCACCGCGAGTGCTGCGCCGAGCACCGCCCCGAGCACCTGCCAACCCAGAAGCGCGAAGATGGTCATCGCTTACCTCCCTCGAACGGGCAGCGATGCATCTGCCATGCGCAGGGCAGATGAGCGGGTCAAGACGTGCAGGCTTTGCATCGAATCCCGCACGCATTGCGCCCCTTGTACGTTCACTGCGCAAATGGCGCACGTCCCGGTCGCACTCAATCCACCTGGGTTCGAGCTCTCGGCTCGGCCCCTCACCCCACGTCCGCTGTCGGGTCCAGGGTGGAGGTCATGTAGACCTTGTGCTCGTCCTCGTGGGTGACCTGGAACCCGAGCCGTTCGTAGAGCCTTCGCGCGGGGTTGAACTTCACCACGCTCAGGCGCACGGGCTGGCCCCGCCGGGCGCCCTCCTCGAGCACGCGCTTCATGACCTCCGTGCCAACGCCTCTTCGCTGGAACGCGCCGTCGATGACCAGCGTGCCGAGGAAGTACTCCTCGTCCCGCGGTACCGTCTGCAGCCATCCCACGTTCGTCCCCTCGAGCTGGATGATCCGGACCTGGGATGCGGTCCAGAGCCGCCTGAAGTTCGCCTCCTGACCGTCCCTGGCGAGATTCAGGCGCTCGTCGATCCAGCCGTGCTCGGCGAAGTACGTCCGCCGGCAGGCCTCGAAATCAGAGTCGACCGCTGGTCGGAGCGTGAGGTGCATCACGTCCGCTCGAGCCATTCCTGGAAGGCCTCGAATCCGTAGGCCCGGCCGAGGAACTCCTTCACCAGATCCGCCGCGTCCTTGCTCCCGCCCGGGACCAGCACCGTGTCCCGGTACCGCCGCGCAGTCGCCTCGTCGAGGAGCCCGTGCCGCTGGAATTCACCGAGCAGGTCCTTGGCGATCACCAGTGACCAGAGGTACGTGTAGTACATCGCCGAGTAGCCGTTGAGGTGCCCGAAGCTGGCGAAGAAGTGGGTGCCCTCCACGTAGGGGAAGGGGCTGTAGCGCTTCTGCAGCTCGACCATCGTCCGGGTGATGTCCACGTCCGCCGGCGGCTGGGTGTGCAGCGCGAGCGACAGCTGGGCGTAGAAGACCTGGTGCCGGGTGTGCGCGCCCTTGCCGAACTCGTTCGCCTCGCGCATCCGGTGCACCAGCTCGGCGGGGATGGGCTCGTTGGTCTCGAGGTGACGGGCGAAGAGGGCCAGCGTCCCCGGGTCCCAGGCCCACTCCTCCAGCATCTGGCTGGGGGCCTCCACGAAGTCCCACTCGGTCGCCACGCCGGAGAAGCCGAGCCAGCGCTGCTGGCCGCCGAGCACGTGGTGCATCAGGTGGCCGAACTCGTGGAACAGGGTCACCACGTCGTCGTGATCGAGCAGGGCCGGGCTGTGCACCGCCGGGTCGGCGAAGTTGCACACCAGCGCGCCCTCGGGAAGCTGGACCCCGGCGACGCCGGAGACGATCGGGAACTGCGCCGCGTGCTTGTACTTGTCCGCCCGCGGATGCAGGTCCAGGTGGATGCGCCCGAGCCGCTCGTCCCCTCGGAAGACGTCGTACGACTCGACCTTCGGGTGCCAGGCGGCCGGGTCCTCGACCTTCAGGTAGCGGATGCCGAACAGACGCGAGGTGATGGTGAGCAGCCCGTCCCGCACCCGGTTGAACTCGAAGTAGGGCCGGACCGACTGCGAGTCGAAGTTCAGCTCTTCCTGCTTCACCCGCTCCTCGTAGTAGGCCTTCTCCCAGTCCTCGACCCGCGTCGCGGAGGGCAGGTCCTTCCGTTTCCTGCGGAGCAGCCGCTCCACGTCCCGCTTCGCCGGGCCTTCGCTCACCGCCGCCACCCGGGCCAGGAACTCGGCCACCGTCTTGCCCGACTTCGACATCTTGTCCTCGGTGACGTAGTCCGCCCAGGACGCCATCCCCAGGAGCCGCGCCTGCTCGGCCCGCACCTCGAGGATCTCCCGCAGCACCTTCTCGTTCCCCGGGTACGCCCGCGAGGTGTTCTCCAGGTACAGCTGCCGCCGCGCCTCGCCGTCGTGGGCGTAGGTCCGGAAGGGTAAGAGATCTGGGTAGTCGGTGGTGATGACCACCTTCCCGTCCGGCCCTGGTAGGTGCTTGGCGCGGTAGTCGTCCGGGAGCCCGGCGAGCTGCTCGGGCCGCAGCGACACGCTCCGCACGTCCTCGCGGATCGCCCGGTCGAAGTCCTGCCCCAGCCGCACCGCCCGGTCGGCGAGCTCCTTGAGGCGGGCCCGGGTGGGCTCGTCCTTGTCCACGCCGGCCCGGCGGAAGTCGCGCAGGGTGTGCTCGAGGAACCGCCGGGTGTCGGGTCCGAGCCCTTCCACCTTCACCGAGGCCAGCGCCTCGTACAGGCCGCGGTGCAGCGACAGCTCGGTGGCGTACGCGCTGAGCTCCTGGACCGCGGACTCGGCGGCCTCGCGCAGCGGCTTGTCCGGATGGACCTCGGACAGCAGCCCGGCGCGGTGTCCCGCGTTGGAGAGCGCCAGCTGCAGGCGATGGTAGGGGCCGAGCGTGTCGGCCTCGGTGCGTGGCCCCTTCACCGCCAGCAGGGTCTGCAACTCGGAGCGGGCGGCGGCCAGGGCGGCGCGGGTGTCGGAGAGGAGGGTCTCGGGGCTGGTCTCGGTCATGGCGGGTTTGCTCGGAGGGCCTTATAAGCGAGGCCCGACCATGTTCACTGGCCTGGTGCAGGACGTGGGCACCGTGGAGCGCGTCCTCCCCGGGCCCATGACCACCCTCTGGATCCGGACCGCCCTCGGGGCAAGCGAGTTCGCGCTCGGGGAGTCGATCGCCGTCTCCGGAGCCTGCCTCACGGTCGTGGAGCGTGAGGGAGACCACTTCCGGGTCGACGCTGCCCCGGAGACCCTCCGGCGAACCACCCTCGGCGAGCTGCGCAGCGGGTCCACCGTGAACCTCGAGCGCGCCCTCCGCCTGTCCGACCGGCTGGGAGGGCATCTGGTCCTGGGCCACGTCGATGGCGTGCTGCCGCTGCTGAGCAGGACGCACGAGGGGGGCTCGCTGGTCCTCGAGGTCGGCCTCACCCCCGAGCTCGCGCCGCTGTTCATCGAGAAGGGCTCGGTCACGCTCGACGGGGTCAGCCTCACCGTCAACACCGTGGGCGACGACCGGTTCAGCGTGCAGCTCATCCCCGAGACGCAGGCGCGGACCACGCTCGGCCAGCGGGCGATCGGCGAGTGCTACAACGTCGAGGCAGACGTCATCGGAAAGTACGTGGCCCGGCTCCACGCCACACATGCACCGACCCGGCCGGGTGCCCTGACGGTGGACATGCTCCGCGCCGCGGGGTTCGGATTGGACTGATGGCACGGCGCCTGGAAGAGGTGGGCAGCATCGTCCTGGTCGAGCAGGCCATCGCGGAGATCCGCAAGGGCCGGATGGTCATCCTCACCGACGACGAGGACCGCGAGAACGAGGGAGATCTGGTGATGGCCGCGGAGAAGGTGACGCCGACCGCCATCAACTTCATGGCCACTCACGGCCGGGGTCTCATCTGCTTGTCGCTCACCGAGGACCGGATCCGCCAGCTGGCGCTGCCGCTGATGGTGCAGGACAACACCTCGCCGTTCGGGACGGCCTTCACCGTCTCCATCGAGGCCGCGCGCGGCGTCACCACCGGAATCTCCGCCGCCGACCGGGCGCGCACCATCCAGGCCGCGGTGGCCCCCAAGGCGAAGCCCGGGGACCTGGTCCGGCCCGGGCACGTGTTCCCGCTCCGGGCCCGCGAGGGTGGGGTGCTGGTGCGCACCGGGCAGACCGAGGGCTCGGTCGATCTCGCGCGGCTCGCCGGCCTCTTTCCCGCGGGCGTCATCTGCGAGGTCATGAATCCGGACGGCACGATGGCGCGGCGCACCGAGCTGCAGCGCTTCGGCCGGAAGCACGGGCTCACGCTCCTCAGCGTCGCCGACCTCATCCGCTACCGGCTCCAGAAGGACCGGCTGGTGAAGCGCGTGGCCAGCACCGAGCTCCGGCGCCCGCACCAGGGCGGCTGGACGGCCCATGCCTACCAGAGCGACGTCGACTCCGACGTCCACATCGCGATGGTGAAGGGCGACATCACCGGCCCGGTCCCGGTGCTCACCCGGGTGCACCGCGCCTGCCCGGTGGGCGATTTCCTGGGCAGCGCCGGTTGCGACTGCGGGAGCCAGCTCGAGCAGGCCTTCAAGGCCATCGCCGACGAAGGACGCGGGGTACTGGTCTATCTGCACAAGGCGGTGCGCCCGTCGTCCGCACTGACCTGCACCCGGGAGCAGGCCGAGGAAGCCGGGCCCGGGGGGGACCGAAGCCGGCTCCGCGAGTTCGGGGTGGGTGCGCAGATCCTCAAGGACCTCGGCCTGCGCCGGCTGCGCCTGCTGACCAACAATCCCAAGAAGATCGTGGGCCTGGAGAGCTACACTCTGGAGGTCGTGGAGCAGATTCCCCTCACCCGGCCGCGCGTCCAGCGGCGGCGGGGGACAGCGAGCTGACATGGCACGGGTGATCGAGGGTCTTCTCACGCCGCCGCAGGGGCGCTTCGCGCTCTGCGTGTCGCGCTTCAACAGCTTCATCACCGAGGCGCTCCTCCATGGCGCGCAGGACGCGCTGCTCCGGCACGGCGTCGCCGACGCCGACATCGACGTGTTCCGGGTGCCGGGCACCTTCGAGCTGCCGGGGCTGGTCCGCCGGGTCGCCGAGGGCGGTCAGCATGCGGGCGTGGTCGCCCTGGGTTGCGTCATTCGCGGAGGAACGCCGCACTTCGACTACGTCGCCGGCGAGGTGAGCAAGGGCATCGGGCAGATCGCCCTCACCGCCCCCTGTGCGGTCAGCTTCGGGGTCCTCACCTGCGACACCCTGGAGCAGGCCATCGACCGTGCCGGGGTGAAGGCCGGCAACAAGGGAGCGGACGCCGCCCTGGCCTGCCTGGAGATGGTGAATCTGTACGCCCGCATGGCGGAGGTTGGAAAGAAGCGCTGATGGGGGCACGCCGCACCGGCCGGGAGCGTGCGCTCCAGGCGCTCTACCAGATGGAGATGAGCGCCCTGCGTCCGGAGGACGCGCTGGAGACCGCCTGGAACGCCGAGCCCGAGGGGCCGCCGGATCCGGAGGCCCAGCGGTTCGCGCTGGAGCTGGTCCAGGGCGTGGTCGAGCACCGCGAGGAGATCGACGGGCTCATCGAGCAACACAGCCACAACTGGCGGCTGGACCGGATGGCCCGGGTCGATCGCAACGTGCTGCGGCTGGCGGTGTTCGAGCTGAAGTGGCGGCCCGACATCCCGAAGAAGGTGACGCTCAATGAGGCGGTGGAGCTGGGCAAGGCGTTCGGGACCGAGGCCTCCTCGGCCTTCGTCAACGGGCTCCTGGACCGCATCGCGCTCGACGTGGAGCAGCAGCCATGAGCGCCGCGGTGAGCACCGTGCCGCTGACACTGGACGCGCTGGATCCGCTCCCGGTGGACACGCTCTGCCTCTTCGTGCCCGAGGACGAGCGGCCGCTCGCCGGGGCCGCGGGGTACGTGGACTGGCGGCTCTGCGGCCAGCTCTCGCGCCTTCTGGTGGATGGGTTCTTCAAGGGCGCCCGGGGCGAGTCGCTGCTCCTGCCCTCGAATGGTCGCATCGGGCCGGCGCGGGTGGTGGTGCTCGGCCTGGGGCCGGGGGGGGAGGCGCTCCACCCCGGTGTTCTGAGGAGTGCGCTCTCCCAGGCCGCGGACGTGCTCAACCGTGCACGGGTGGACAGCGTGGCCCTCGAGCTGCCGGGCCGGGGTGCCATGCCCACCCCGGACAGGACCGCGGCCTTCGACGAGGCGTTCGTCCCGGCGTTCCGGGGCGCCCGGGTCACCCTGCTGGCGGACGGCCCGGCCCGGCCTTCGCGGTGAGTTCCCGGCCGTCGGCTTCCTGCTAGGCTCGCAGATCCGGCCGGGGAATGGGGTATAAGGTTCTCATCGTCGAGGACTCGACCGCGTCGCGGGAGTTCATCGCCGCGACCATCGAGCAGATCGAGGGTGCGGAGGTCGTCTGCGCGGGCAGCGGCTTCGACGCGCTGAAGCTACTCCCTCGCTTCCGCTTCGACCTGATCATCACCGACATCAACATGCCGGACATCAACGGGCTCGAGCTCATCAACTTCGTGAAGATGAACCCGAACTACCGCGAGACCCCGCTGATCATCGTCACCGGCGAGGGTCGGCAGCACGATCGCGAGCGCGGCATCCAGCTCGGAGCCTCCGAGTTCCTGATCAAGCCGCTGCAGCCCGACCACCTGGCCCAGCTGGTCCGGCGCTACCTGAACCTCGCGTGAGCTCCGACCGCGCCCGGCCCCCGGCAGAGTTCTCGTCCGAGGCCGTCGAGACCGCGGAGGCGCTGGGTCGGAACTTGCTCATCTTGGAAAAGTGCGCGGCCGACCCGGACCCCGAGGTGCTGAACTCGGTCTTTCGCCAGGCGCATTCGCTCAAGGGTCTCGCGGCCACCTTCGGCCAGAAGCGGCTGGCGGAGCTGGCGCACGCCGCGGAGGACCTCCTCGACCGGTTCCGGCTGGGGAAGGCGCGGGTCACTCCGGCGCGGCTCGACCTCCTGCTGGAGGCGGTGGAGCTGTTCCAGCGTCTGGCGGAGGAGCCGGGGAGCGCAGTGGACGAGGCGCAGGCCCTGGCCGCGAGGCTCTCGTCGATGGACGAGGGCCCGGAGCGCATGGGCGAGGACCCGCTGGAGCGCCTCGAACTCGCTCCCCAGATGCGCCGGGTGCTCACCGAGTTCGAGGAGCACCGCCTGCGGGAGACCCTCCGCCGCGGCGAGCTGGTCTGGGCGGCGCGGGTGGAATACCCGCTGGAGACGTTCGACCGCGAGCTGGAGCAGCTCAAGGCGCGGCTGCGCGGCGTGGGCGAGCTGGTCTCGACCCTGCCCGGACCGGTGGGCGACCGCCTCGACGTGCTCTCGTTCGTGCTCCTGGTCGGCTCGGGCGCGGGCGAGCCGGGCCTGAGGTTCGCCTTCGGAGGCGTTCCGGTCGACCTCCGGCCGGTGCCGGTGCGGAAGGAGCGCCGGGCGGGCGCCGAGACCGAGGGCGCCGGACGGCTCGAGGGAGCGGAGTCCGGCACCGTGGCCCGCACGCTCCGGGTGGACATCGCGCGCCTCGATGCGCTGATGGACGACGTGGGCGAGCTGCGGCTGATCGGCGAGGCCATCCGCGGGCTGTCGGACGCGCGCGAGCTCTCGCCACGGGCCTGGACCGCGGAGCTGCTCCGGGAGCACCGCCGGCTGGTGCGCCGGCTGGACATCCTCCAGGACCGCCTGCTCCAGGCACGGATGGTCCCGCTCCGCCTGCTGTTCGACCGCATGCAGCGCCTGGTCCGGCGGATGGCGCGCGAGGCGGGGAAGGAGGTGGTGCTCGAGACCTCCGGTGCAGAGGTGCAGATCGACAAGCGCCTGGTGGAGGAGCTGAGCGACCCGCTGGTGCACCTGGTCCGGAACGCCATCGACCATGGCATCGAGCCGGCAGGGCTGCGCGAGGGCCGGGGCAAGGCGCGGGCGGGGCGCATCCTCCTCTCCGCCGAGCAGCTGGGTGCTCGGGTGGTGCTCGCCTTGACCGACGACGGCGGGGGGGTGGACTGGGCGCGGGTGCGCGAGGTCGCCATCCAGCGCGGGTTGCTCGACGAGGAGCGAGCGCGTGCCGCGGGCGATCGAGAGCTGCAGGCGGTGCTCTTCAGCCCCGGCTTCTCCACCGCCTCGGCGGTGAGCCCGATGTCCGGCCGCGGGGTGGGCCTGGACGTGGTGAAGACCAACATCGCCGGCCTCTCCGGGGTCATCGACGTCGAGAGCCGGCCGGGGGAGGGGACCACCTTCCGGGTGACGCTGCCGGTGACGCTGGCCACCGTGCGCGGTCTGCTGGTGGGAGTGAGCGGGCGGGTCTACGCAGTGCCCCTGAGCAGCGTGCTCGACGTCCTGGCGCACGATGGAGAGGGGACGATGGAGAACGGACGGCGCGTCCTCTCCGTCCGGGGGCGGAGCATTTCCGTCGTCTCCCTTGCCGAGACCTTCGGGCTGCCGAGGCGGACCGAGGGTGGGGTGTACCTGGTGGTGGTGGGCGTGGCCGAGCGCCGCCTGGGGCTGGTGGTGGATGCGCTCCACGGGCAGCGAGATCTGGTGACCCAGGCGCTCGGGCCGCGGCTGGGCCAGGTGCCCGGCATCTCGGGTGCAGCGGAGGTCGGGCACCACCACACCGTGCTGGTGCTCGACGTGGGCGCACTGCTCGACGAGGTGCTCCGCGGGCCGCCGCTGCTGGTGGCCGAAGCGTGAGTCCCGGGACCTCCGCCGTGCACGAGCTGCTGGCCCGCTTCCGCTACCGGCCGGAGGAGGAGTTCGACGCCCTGGTCGACCTCCCCACCTCCAGCGTCGAGCCGGACCGCCCGGTGGGGGCGGAGGAGATCCAGCTGCTGACCTTCTCGCTCCGCGAGGGCGAGTACGCGGTGGCGCTGGATACGGTGACCGAGATCCTCCGGGCCCGCCCGCTCACCGAGATTCCCCGGGCGCGGCCACCGCTGCTGGGCGTGCTGAATCTCCGGGGGACCATCACCCCGGTGTACGACCCGTCGCTGCGCCTTCAGCTCGCCGGCTCGGCGCCGCTCTGTGCCGGCCCGGACTGCGAGCGGCCGCCGCGCCCGGCGCGCATCCTGGTGGTGCGCACCGCGCTCGGTCCAGCGGGGCTCTGGGTGGACCGGGTCCGCGGCGTGCAGAGGGTCCGCCCCGGCGCGCTGGAGCGTCCCTCGAGCGGGCCGACCGGCGGGGTGGTCGGAATCCTCCAGACCGCCGAGGCGACCTGCACCGTGGTCGATCCGGAGTGGCTCCTCCGGTGAGCGCCGACGCCGAGGCGGTGGACGTCTGCGCCTTCTGGGTGGGCGAGGCCGTCTACGGAATCGACGTGGCGCGGGTGGACGAGATCCTCCCCCGCGTCGTCCCCCTGCCGCTCAGCGACGCACCGGCCCACGTGGAGGGCGTGGTGCACGTGCATGGCACGGCGGTGCCCATCGTGGACCTCCGGCGCCTCCTCCCGGCCGGGAGCCCCCCGCGCACGGCCAAGCCCAAGGTGATCCTCGCCCGCATCGGTCGGCGGCGGGTGGGGCTGCGCGTCGACGGGATGGCGGGCGTACGTCGCTACACGGCGGCGGAGATCCGCCCCGAGGGCTCCGTGCCAGGCGTGCTGGGGGTGACCGGGGACGAATGCCGCCTGCTCGATTTGCAGGGATTGCTGGCAAAACGTTCTGCGGCGCGGCGCCCGGGCCTGTAAACTGCTGTCTCGCCCCCGATGAGAGGCTTCCGTGTCCTGGTCGTCGACGACTCGCGCTCCGCGCGTCAGGTGCTGGTGTCGGCGATGGCCTCGCTCGGGTCGAGCACCTGCGACGAGGCGGCGGACGGCGCCGAGGCGCTGAAGCGCTTCGTCTCCGGCGAGTACGACCTGGTGGTCACCGACGTGCACATGCCGCGGCTCGACGGGCTGAAGCTCATCCACCACATCCGGTCCGGTGCCCGGCACGCGCGGGTCCCCATCCTGGTGGTGACCACCGACCGGACCGAGGCCGAGCGAGCCCGGGCGCTGGGGGCGGGCGCGAGCGCGTTCCTCTCCAAGCCGGTGGCGCCCGAGGACGTGAGCCGGGCGGCGGCGTCGCTTCTCGCGGCCCCGGCGTGACGCGGGGCGGATCCTGACCTGGGTGCTCAGCGGTGGACCGGCTGCAGCTCCGTCCAGCTGCCGCGGAGCACTTGCGCCGGATTGAAGCCCGGCGTGTCGCTCATCACGTACTCGCCGCTCCCGTTCGCCCAGGCGTGGGCGTACTCGTTGCTGAGCGTCACGTTCTCGCCGGTGCTCGGGTTCTTGAAGGTCTGGACGCCGCGCATCGCGTCGCTCCACCGCTCGCTGTTCCGGTCCTCGGACTTCTGCCGCGCCTGGTAGCCCTCGCGGATGATCCTCCGGGTGTCCTCGGCCGACTGGGCGATGATCTTGGAGCGATCGTGCGCGCCCTGGACGTTGGCCGCGGTCATGTTCGCCTGGACCTGGGACACGCGCGCCTGCCAGGTGGGGTCCACCCGCACGGTCGAGAGCACGGTGCGGAACAGCTTCTCGTGCGCAGGCAGCTCACCGGCCGGGGCGCGCAGCCCGAAGGGTACTCGGCGCTCGACTGGTACATCTCCGACTGCACCATCTGGCCGGTGGCCGGGTTCATCGCCCAGCCCCAGCCGGGGAACATCTCGATGGCCAGCCGCCCGTCGGGACTGGTGGTGCGGAAGGCGAGCCGGACGAGGTCCTCGGGGTTCCCGACCCGCTGAGCGAAGCGGACCTCGCCGTCGAAGCTCCACTCGGTCGGGACGAGGAGCGACATCGCCGGCATCGGCTTCTCGAACCCGTGCCGGTCGACGATCTCCACGCGCTTCAGGCGCAGGTAGCCCGGCTCCGCGGCCACGCCGCTCAGAGGAAGCAGCACCGCGACAGCGGCCGACAGCCAGGGGCGGTCCATGACACCCTCCTGCGCGTAACCCGGGCGCCGATCAGCCTCCTGGGCCGCCCCGAGAGCAAGCTCCTCGACGTACCCGGCGGTGGCGCAGGCTAGGGTCCCCGGAACGGTGGAAGAGCTCATCGAACATTTCGGCCTCGCTCCACATCCCGAGGGCGGCTGGTACCGCGAGACCTACCGCGCGACGGCCACCTTGGCCGGCACGAGCCGGAGCGTCTGCACCGCCATCCTCTACCTGCTGGGAGCCAGCGAGCGCTCGCGGCTCCATCGGATCGACGCCGACGAGATCTGGCACTTTCACCACGGGGACCCGCTGCACGTCGTCCAGCTCGTCCCCGGGTCGGCGGCGCGGGTGCACCTGCTCTCAGTCGAGCGGCCCCAGCTGGTCATCCCGGCCCATTCATGGTTCGGCGCGATGCCGGCGCCAGGCTCGCGGTGGACGCTGGCCGGGTGCACGGTCTCGCCCGGGTTCGAGTTCTCCGCGTTCGAGCTGGGAAGCGCGGAGGAGCTGCTCGCCGAGTTCCCGTTGGCGAGGGAGCACATTCTCGCGCTCGCCGCACGCTGACCCGGCATCGAGTTTCGGGCGGACCGGCCCTCGCGCACGCCGCCGCTGGCGGTCGCTCCGGGGCGTGGCAGACTCTTCCCCCTGCGCTGGCAGGGCACCCGGGCGATTGCAGCCACCACCGTGGTCGCGGTCACCCTCGTCGTCTGGCCTTGGGCGGCGAGCCCGTTCTCGGGATCCAAGTGGCTGCTGACCGGTGTGGCCGCCGCGTGCAGCGTGCTGTTCCTCCCCCGTGACCGTCAGGGCGCCGGAGCGGTCGCCCTCGCTGCGCTGGCGAACCTCGCTGCCTGCGCGCTCTCGCTGGCGCTGAGCGAGGGACCGAGGCCGTGGTGGACGCTCGCCGGCCCGGTGCTCATCGCCTCGTTCAGCCTTTCCCGGGTCCCGCTCCCCTGGAGGGCGGTGACCTGGGCGGGCGGCCTCGCCGCGGGTGTGGTGCTGCTCCAGGCGCTGGGTCTCGATCCGCTCCGGGCGTTCGCGCCCGACGTCGAGGGCGCCCGGCTCGCCCGTTACGGCACGCTGGGGAACCCGGACTTCGTTGCCTCCGTCCTGGGGGTGACCGCTCCCCTGACGCTCGTCGCGGCGCTCCACCCCTGGAAGCCGCTCACCGCGGGCTCCGCCGGGGTCCAGCTGCTCGGGCTCGCCCTGCTCCGTTCCTTCGCCACCGTCCTCTGCCTCGGGGCGGCGTTGCTGGTGGTCGTCGTCGCCGGTCCACGGGGAAGCGACCGACGGCGGCTCGCGCTGGCGCTCGGAGCCGGCCTGCTCGTCTCGGCGGTGCCGCTGGCCGGGCGTTCGGCCACCGCTGCCCTGGCAGGACGCTGGTACCTCGTGGCCACCGCCGCTCGGCACGTTCGCGAGGCGTCCTGGCTCGGCCACGGCCCCGGGGCGGTGGCGCTCCACTGGCCGGCCTGGGAGGTCGAGCGCTGGCGGGACCGCTGCGGAGCCGATGCCGCCTGCGTGGCGGCCCACCCCGAGTCGCGGTTCGCCGGGGTGCAGGAGCACCTGCATGACGACTGGCTGGAGCGAGTCCTGGAGGGAGGTCTTCTCGGGCTCCTCGCCCTGATGGCCCTCTTCGCCACGGCGTTCGTCGCCGCGGTCCGGAGCGGCACGCTCGAGGGCGCGGGGGTGGGGGCGGGTCTGGCGGCGCTGGCCGTTCGCGCCACGGTGGATTTTCCGCTGGCCCGGCCAGCGGACCTGGTGTTCCTCGCGGTCCTCTGCGGGGCCGCTGCCCGCCTCGAGCGCGCGGATTCCGTGGACGGTGTCGGCGCGCTTCCGCCAGACTCCGCCCCCGAGGGAGGGGTCCCATGAACCGTCTGGTCGTGCTCCTGGTGCTCGCCGCCCCCGCCACCGGCGGCGACTGGCAGAAGCGCCAGTCCGAGTTCCACGCCAAGGCGTCCGCGGAGCGGAAACAGCTCGGGCTGGACTCGAACGCGGTCCGGGCCAAGTACCCCACCCCCGAGGTCACCTTCTCCGGAGCGGGATCGGGCGGCGGTGCCGCCGCGAGCTGCGTCGTGCTCTGTCCGGGCAAGACGGGGAAGTTCGTGCTCAAGGGCAAGCTGCCTCAGGGCAGCCTGGTGCTGGTTCAGAGCAACGACGTCGAGGTGGTGGAGGAGAAGCAGACCTCCTCCGGCTGGGAGGCCACGGTGAAGGCCAAGCCGGATGCTCCGCCGGAGCTGCTCGGGGTCTCCGCCATCTCCGCCGTGTCCGGCATCCAGGTCACCGTTCCCGGCCTGGAGATCGGCTGCGAGCACACCTTCACCTTCGAGGTCGCCGGCGACACGATGGTCCTCAAGGTCACCTTCCCCTGCGGACAGCAGGAGACGACCGCCACCGGCGAATGGCGCCGCGCAGGGAAGGTCCTCGGCTCGTACACTTACCAGGTCCGTCGTGGGCAGCACTCCCTCTCCCTCGACCGGCAAGTTCCTCAGGAGGAGGCCATGGCCCAAGGCCAGGGGGCGATGGCGGTCATGCAGTCCAAGGAGTGGAAAGATCTTGACCAGCGATTCAACGCGGTGATGGCCAAGGTGAATGCCTGCACCAAGGGTCCCCAGAACCAGATCGCGCCCTGCATGCAGAAGCTCCAGCCGGAGATGGACGCCATCAACAAAGAGCGCCAGGCGCTGATGGACGCGAGCGAGAAGAAGAACTCGCTCAAGTTCGGCTGCGGGGCGCTCGAGGTCGAGGCGAACGCGGGAAAGCTCAAGGGAACCGCCACGCAGTGCGCCGGGCACAAGAACGACGACCGCCTGAGCGTCACGGGGACGTACACCTCGCCGTGACACCGCTCTGACGGGCGGCGAAACTTCTAGGGGGTGATGCGCTCCATCATCCTGGCGAACGGAATCGTTTCCCGCACGTGGTGGAGCCCGCACACCCAGGCGACGGTGCGCTCCACCCCGAGCCCGAAGCCGGCGTGCGGCACCGTCCCGTACTTCCGGAGGTCCAGGTACCAGGAGAACGCCTCGGGCGGCAGATGGTGCTCCACGATGCGCTTTTCCAGCGTCTCGAGGTCGTCCTCGCGCTGGCCACCGCCGACGATCTCCCCGTAGCCCTCGGGCGCGAGCACGTCCATCCCCAGCGCCAGGCGCGGGTCCTTCGCGTCGTGCTTGAAGTAGAAGGCCTTCAGCTCCACCGGATAGCGGTGGACGATCACCGGCCGGTCGAACTGATTCCCGAGCACGGTCTCCTCGTCGCCGCCAAAGTCGTCACCGAATTTCGCCGGGTGCCCGGCCGCCTTGAGCCGCTCGATCGCCTCCTGGTAGGTGATCCTCGGGAAGGGTGCCTTCACGTTCTTCAGCTTGCTGACGTCCCGTTCCAGAACGCCGACCAGCTCCTTCTCGTGCTTGTCGAGCACCTTCTCGACGATGAAGGAGATCAACCCCTCGGCAAGGGCCATGTCCTCCTCCAGGGTCATGTACGCGACCTCGGGCTCCACCATCCAGAACTCGGTCAGGTGCCGCCGGGTCTTGCTCTTCTCGGCGCGGAAGGTGGGGCCGAAGCAGTAGACCTTCCCCAGCGCGGCCGCTGCGGCCTCCATGTACAGCTGACCCGACTGGGTGAGGTAGGCGTTTCCGAGGTCGAAGTAGGGGACGGTGAAGAGCGTGCTGGTCCCCTCGCAGGCGGCCGGGGTGAAGATGGGCGCGTCCACCAGGGTGAAGCCGTTCCCGTCGAAGTAGTCCCGGATGGCCTTCTCCACCGTCGCCCGCACCCGGAGGATCACGTTCTGGCGGGCCGACCGGAGCCACAGGTGGCGGTGCTCCATCAGGTAGGCCACCCCGTGCTCCTTGGGGGTGATGGGGTAGTCCTTGGCCTCGGAGACCACCTCCAGGTGCTTCACCGAGAGCTCGAACCCGATGGGGCTCCGGGCGTCCTTCTTCACCAGCCCCCGGACGATGATCGCCGTCTCCTGGCCCAGGTGATCCGCCCGGGTGAACTGCTCCGGGGGAACGTCGTTCTTGAAGACCACCGCCTGGATGACCCCGGTGCCATCGCGGACCTGGAGGAAGTGGAGCTTGCCGCTGCTCCGCTTGTTGTAGAGCCAGCCGCGCAGCTCGACCTCCTGGTTCTCGTGCGCGGCGATGTCCCGGATGGTGACGACGGGGGTTGCCATGGGAGGGGCTCTCTACCACCGAGCAGGGCCGAAACGTTGCGCCCCGGGGGGCCTGCCGGGTAGGACCATCGGATCACCCCATGAAGCTCAGCGAGCGGTACGACCCGAAGTCCCTGGAGCCCACCTGGCAGGAGCGCTGGGAGAAGGCCGGTCTGTTCCGGGCCGACGCGAGGCCCCAGGCGCCGAAGAAGTACGTGCTGGAGATGCTGCCGTACCCCAGCGGCTCGATGCACATGGGGCACGTCCGCAACTACCTGATCGGCGACGTGTACGCTCGGTACTACCGGATGCGCGGCTTCGACGTGTTGCACCCGATGGGGTGGGACGCCTTCGGGCTTCCGGCCGAGAACGCGGCGATCAAGGATGGCGTCCACCCCGCGGTCCGTACCCGGGAGAACATCGAGCGCTTCCGCGCGGCGATGAAGTCGCTCGGCTTCGCCTACGACTGGACCCGCGAGGTCAACACCAGCGATCCCGAGTACTACCGGTGGAACCAGTGGTTCTTCCTTCGCCTCTGGGAGCGGGACATGGTGTACCGCCGGTTCAGCAAGGTGAACTGGTGCACCGGCTGTCTCACCGTCATCGCCAACGAGCAGGTGAAGGACGGCCGCTGCGAGCGGTGTGACTCGCCAGTGGTGGACCGCCAGATGCCCGAGTGGGCGTTCCGCATCACCCGGAACAGCGAGGACCTCCTCCAGGCGCTGGACACGCTCACCGCCTGGCCCGAGCGCATCACCTCTGCCCAGCGGAACTGGATCGGCAAGAGCGTGGGCGCCGAGGCGGACTTCAAGACCGCCGGAGGCCGGGCCATCCGGGTCTTCACCACCCGCATCGACACCGTGTACGGCGCGACGGCGCTGGTGCTCGCCCCGGACCACCCGATGGTCCCGGACCTCACCACCCCGAGCCGCCGGGCCGAGGTGGAGGCCTTCGCCGCCCGCATGGCGGCAATGGGGAAGATCGAGCGCACCGCCGAGGGCGCCCCCAAGGAGGGCGTCTTCACCGGCGCACACGCCACCAATCCCTTCAGCGGCCAGCCTGTGTCCATCTGGGTCGCCAACTTCGTTCTCAGCGACTACGGCACGGGTGCGCTGATGGCCGTGCCGGCGCACGACACACGGGACTTTGCCTTCGCCCGGACCTATGGCCTGCCGATCAAGCCGGTCATCCGCCCCGCAGACGGTCGGGACCTCGGCCCGGTCGAGAGCTGGACCGGGTCATTCAACGACGACGGCATCCTGGTCGACTCGGGGGAGTACACCGGACTCGATTCCGAGGAGGCCCGCCGCCGGATGGGCCAGGCGCTGGAGCAGCGCAGGCTCGGCAAGCCCACGGTGACCTACCGGCAGAAGGACTGGGGGTTCAGTCGCCAGCGGTACTGGGGCACCCCCATCCCCATCGTCTACTGCGAGCGGTGCGATCCGGAGCGGAAGGGCATCCCCCTGCCGGACGACCAGCTCCCGGTGCGGCTGCCGGACATCGACACCCAGGCGGTGCTCACCGGGAAGGGCGAGCCACCGCTGGCCAAGGTGAAGTCCTTCGTCGAGACCACCTGCCCGACCTGCGGCGGGCCCGCGCGGCGGGAGGTGGAGACGATGGACACCTTCGTCGACTCCAGCTGGTACCACGCGCGCTACCTCTCCCCCCATTTCGACAGGGCCCCCTTCGACCCGGCGCTGGCGCAGCGCTGGCTCCCGGTGGACCTCTACGTCGGTGGCCCCGAGCACGCGGTCATGCATCTGCTCTACTTCCGGTTCTGGACCCGGTGGATGAAGGTGCTCGGCCTCGTCCCGACGGACGAGCCGGTGACCCGTCTCGTCACCCAGGGCATCGTCAACGGCCCGGACGGGCGGAAGATGTCCAAGCGCTGGGGCAACGTCGTCGCTCCGGCCACCATCGTCGAGAAGTACGGCGCGGACACCGTCCGCACCTACGTGCTCTTCGCCGGGCCACCCGAGCGGGACTTCGACTGGAGCGATGACCAGGTCGAGGGCGCGCACCGCTTCCTGAAGCGGGTCTGGGCCCTGGCTGCCACGCACCAGGACGCCACCGCCACGGCTCGGGCCAATGGCCCCTTCGAGGGGAAGGCGCTGCAGATTCGCCGGGCCGCCCACAGGTGCGTGAAGCGGGTCGGGGAGGCCATCGACCGGCTCTCCTTCAACACGGCGATCGCCTTCGTCATGGAGTTCGTCAACGCGCTGTACGACGCGGGTCGTCCGGAGACCCCGGCGGAGAAGGCGGCGATGGGAGAGGCCATCCGGCTGCTCACCCGCGTGCTGACCCCGTTCGCGCCGCATCTGGCGGATGCCGTCGCCGAGGCGTACGGCCCGGCCGGCGCGCCCTCCACGGTCGAGCAGGGCTGGCCGGAGTTCGACCCGGCGCTGGTGGTGGAGGACACCCTGCCCTACGCCGTCCAGGTGAACGGCAAGCTTCGCGGGGAGATCCGCATCGCCGCCGACGCGGGCGAGAGCGAGGTCCGGGCCGCCGCCGAGAGCGAGGAGAAGGTACGCGCGGCCCTGGCCGGAAAGGCCCTCCGGAAGGTGGTCTTCGTCCCGAAGCGGCTGATCAACTTCGTCGTCGGATGAGCCGGTCGCTCGCGGCCCTGGTGTCGCTCGCCTGCCTGGCTGAGCCGGGCTGCGGCTACCACGTCACCGCCAGTGGTCCGGGGTTCCCCCAGGGCATCCGGAAGGTCTTCGCCCCGATCGTCGTGAACCGCACCAGCGAGCCCGCGCTGGAGGGCGTCTTCACCGAGGCGCTGCGCGAGCGGCTGGCGCGCTCGGGAAATCTGGGCGGGGAGAGCAGCGAGGGGCGGCTGGAGGGCGAACTGCTCTCGGTCGGAGCCGCGGTGGCCCAGCTGGCGCCGGGCACGCAGGGAGCGCTCACCTACCGGATCTCGGCCACGTTCCGGGTCCGCCTCCTCCGGAATGGGACGCTGCTCGCCATGACCGACGTCTACGGGACCGAGGACTACCTTCCGGCGATCCGCGCGGACGTGCTCACCACCGAGGCCAATCGTCAGGCCGCCATCCGCCGCCTGGCGAGTGCGCTCGCCGCCGACGCGGTCGCGCGGCTGCAGACCGGCTGAGGGGCGAGGAATCCCGCGGTGGGCGCAGGCCGCCCCGGACTCAGGCGCGCGCGCTCTGGACCGCGGCGGCGAGCCGGGCGATGCGCCGGCTGGCGTTCTTCTTGTGCAGCACGCCCTTGCTCGCGGCCTTGTCCAGCATCCGGGCCGCGGCCCGGAGCGCCTCCTGGACGCGGGCGGCGTCCTTCGAGGCCAGCGCCTCGCGGGCCTTCTTCACCGCCGACTTCACCTGCGTCCGGACCGCCTGGTTCCGGGCCCGGCGCTTCAGCGCCTGCCGGTTCCGCTTCTGAGCTGACTTGGTGTTTGCCACGGGCGGCCCTCCCTATCGGGGGGACCCCCGGTCGTCAAGAGCGACCCCACCCAGAGTCCGTCGTTCCCGGAAACCCCGCAGGCCCCGGCGAAGGATCAGGTCTCTTGTGGAGAAGTGGGCCTTTTCGATGCCCTAACCTCCCGTGCTGACTCGGAGGTGTCCGGCGCTGAAACCTTCTGCACGCCCGGTCGGTTGCCATCCGCTCGTCTCGCGCCTGTCACGGTCCACAGCGTTCTCCCCAGATTTCACACAAGTCCTGTGGGAACTCATCGCACGTGAATACACGTGCCCACCGGGTCACGGAAGACCAGCGGGCGCTCGGAGAGCACGGTGCCTCCGGCCTGCCGGACGCGGGTGTGGGCGTCGGCGGCGAGACCCGGCGCGTCGACGGTCAGCGTCGCCGCCGAGGCCGCACCCGCGGCGTAGCAGAGGCACAGCCCCGGCGTCTCGACCGACCACTCCCCGCCGTCGACCTCCACCGTCCAGCCCAGGGCGGGCCCGACCGAGCTCCAGAACGCATGCGCACGCGCCGGCTCGGGCGCGCCGAGCTCGAGCCGGGCGACGGCTGCCCGCGGCGCGGACGCCGGCGGTGGCACGCCGGCCTCGGCCGCCTTGGCCTGCTGCCAGAGCGCGTCCATCTGGGCGAGGGTCGCGGTCCCGAAGGGGACTCCCCGCGCCCTGAGCCCCTCCTCGACGGCGTGGAAGCGCCGGGTGAAGCGGGCGTTCGCCGCGCGGAGCGCGTCCTCGGCGGGCGTGGCGGTGAAGCGCGCGAGGTTGGCCAGGCTGAACAGCACGTCGCCCAGCTCGTGCTCGATGGCGCGGGCCTCCTTCGAGGCGAGGGCGACGTCCAGCTCGTCGAGCTCCTCGGAGAGCTTGCTCCGCACCCCGGCGAGGTCCGGCCAGTCGAAGCCGATGCGCGACGCCTTCTCGGTCAGCCGCTCCGCCCGGAGCAGCGCGGGGGCGGCGGACGGAACACCGTCGAGCACCGAGCCCTCCCGGCCGTGCTTGCGCCGTCGCTCCTCGGCCTTGATGCGGGCCCAGTTCTGGAGAACCTCCTCGGCGCCGCCCACCGTCTTCCCCTCGAAGACGTGGGGGTGACGGGAGACGATCTTGTCCGAGATGGCGGTGGCCACGTCCGCCAGTCCGAACTCGCCGAGCTCGCCGGCCAGCTGCGCGTGGAAGACGATCTGGAAGAGGAGGTCCCCCAGCTCCTCGCAGAGCGCCCGCCACGGCCCGCCCTCGCCCACCCGGTCCATCTCGTCGAGGACCTCGTAGGTCTCCTCCACGAGGTAGGGGCGCAGGGTACGGATGTCCTGCGCGCGGTCCCAGGGGCAGCCGCCCTCGGCGCGCAGGGTGCGCATGATCTCCTCCAGCCGCTCCACGGCCTCTCCCGAGCGTCCCATGTCCTCCTCGACCCGGGACCCGCGATTGACTCAGGTTGAAGCGTCCCGGCGCGGCTCGCCTATCATGGGCACACCCGTCCTCGAGATGCCCCCTCTCCGCGCGGCCCCCGCGCTCCTTGCCACCGTCGTGCTCCTGGCCTCGGCACAGGCAGCGGCGCAGATCGAGCCGCCGCGGCCGGTGGAGGAGCTCGCCCCGGACCGCCCGCCCCCGCATCCGTCGCGCACCCGGCGCGAGCCACCGCCCGCGCCCGCCACGGGCCAGCCAGACGAGGAGGAGGTCACGGGAGCGCAGGCGCAGGAGCCCGCCCGCTCCTCCCCGCCGCCGGTCCGGAGCCCGACCCGCGCGACGACCCCGGCGCCCTCGCCGTCGCCCTCGCCGGCGACGCCGGCCGCTCCGGCCACCGCGGCGAGCGTGCGCGACCGCACCCCACCGCCGCCGCTCCTCGTTCCGGCCGAGGGCGACGAGGCCATTCTCCGCACCTTCGACGCCTGGAAGGAGGCCGAGCGCACCCGCGACCCGAAGGCCTCCCGCGCCGCACGCGACCGCCTGGTCGAGCTCCGCGACACGCTGGCCATCGCCGACCTCGAGTCGGTGAGCCTGGCGCTTCTCCGCGGCGCACGCGTCCGCGCCGCCGGGCAGGACGGCGCCGGCGCGGTCGAGCTGGCCCAGTCGGCGGTGGCGCTCTCGCCCGACGTCGCCGACGCGCACTGGGGCCTCTTCCGTGCGCATCTGGCCAGTGACCCCCTCGACTTCCGTCGTCTGTGGGCGGACGCCCAGGATGCCGGCCGCGCCGCGCTCGCCGATCCGCGCTGGAGCCGGGGGCTGCTCGCTGACCTCGGGGCGATGGTGCTGGTCGCCTGGCTGGCGACCGCCCTGGCCGCGCTGGTCGTGCTCTTCCTCCGCACCGCGCCTTCGCTGGTTCACGACGTCCATCACGCCTTCCCCCGCGGCGTGGCTCGCTGGCAGGCCGGAGCGCTGCTGATCCTCGTCCTGCTGCTGCCCTGGGTGTTCCGGCTGGGGTTGCTCTTCCCCTCCCTGGTCCTCCTCGCCGCGGTGACGCTCTATCTGGAGTCGAAGGAGCGCTGGCTCCTGGCGGTGCTCCTGGCAGGGGCCTGCCTCGTCCCGCCCCTCGCCGGGGCTCTGGTCCAGGCCACCACCTTCGCCGGCACGCCGGCCGAGGACGTGCTGCAGCTCGAGCGCGGCGGGCTGGAGGCCGCCGAGGCCGCGGCGCACGTCCAGACGCGCCTCGAGGCCGGGCGCGCCACCTACTCCGAGGTCTACGCGCTCGCGCGCTGGGAGCTCCGGCGCGGTCAGCTCGAGCCGGCGCGGGCCCACGCCGAGAAGGCGCTCGGGCTGCGCCGCAGCGACGCCCGGGCACAGACGGTGCTCGGGAACGTGGCCTTCGCCGAGAGCAGGTGGCCGGAGGCAATCTCCGCGTACACCAAGGCGAGCGAGGCCGACCCCACCTTGCCCGACCCGCTGTGGAACCTCTCCCGGGTCTACCGCCGGCGAGCCCGGACGCTCTCCGACGACGCGGTGGGGCCCGAGCTCGACCGGGCGCAGAACGCGGCCGCGGCCGCCCAGCGGCTCGACGAGCGGCTGATGTCCCGGGCGGACCCGCCGGACAGCCGGCCGGCGATGAACCTGACGATCATGACTCCCGCCCTGCCGCGGACCGAGTCCCCGGTGACCGATGGTCCGGAGCGGCGAGCCCGGGTCACCGCCCAGCTCGGGCAGACGCTGGTGGGCGATCTGGCGCCGACCGCGGCGGTGCTGGTCCCCCTGGCCGGGGTGGCGGTGCTCACCGGGCTGGGGTTCGTCCGGGGCGGGCGTCGCGTCAGCCGGGTGTGCGTGAAGTGCGGCCGGGCGGCGTGCCGGCGCTGCGACCCCGAGCTGGTGGAGGACAGCCAGCTCTGTCACCAGTGCGTCAACGTCTACACCCGTCGCGGCAAGGTGGCGCCGATGGCGCGGGTGAACAAGGAGATGGAGGTCCGCCACCACCAGGCCTGGGTGAGCCGCTGGGCCTACGGGCTGGGCCTGGTCTGGTCGGGTGCCGGGCACCTCTTCACCGGGCTCCCGGTGCGTGGCGCGCTCCATGCCTTCGTCTTCGCCTTCGGCATCACGGTGGCGATCAATCGCGAGGGGCTGCTCCGGACGCCGGGGCTCTCCGCGGGCACGGCCGGATGGCTGGCGCTGGCGCTGGTCCTGCTCGCGGTGACCTGGGGCGCCTCGCTCCGGCACCTGGCCCGGCAGAGGAGCTAGTCATGGCCCTGGCCGGAACGCTCAAGGACTTCGGCATCGCCGACATCCTCCAGCTCATCGCCCAGCAGCAGAAGACCGGGGTGCTGCATCTCCGGTCCAAGGACCAGGAGGTGAAGGTCGGCTTCGTCGATGGGGCCATCGTCTCCGCCGAGAGCGCCACCAAGAAAAAGCGGGCCCTCTTCGGCCACATGCTGGTCGCCGCCGAGCTGATCACCGAGTCCCAGCTGGAGCTGGCGCTGGAGACGCAGAAGCGTTCGCTCCAGCGGCTGGGTGATTGTCTCATCTCGCAGGGCGTCCTGACCAAGGATCAGTACCGCCGGATGGCGCAGCTGCAGTTCAACGAAACGCTCTACCGGCTCTTCACCTGGAAGAGCGGGACGTACGAGTTCGAGCAGGGCCCGGTCCACCACGACACGCACGACCTGGAACCGGTGCGGGCCGAGTCGGTGCTGATGGAAGGCTTCCGGATGGTCGACGAGTGGCCGGTGATCCGGAAGCGGATCCCCCGCTACGACCTGGTCTTCGCCCCGGGGAAGTTCCTGCCTCCGGAGGGGGCCGCGGCCGAGTCGGCGGCAGAGTTCGCCTCCGTCGGCTCCTCCGAGCGCCGGGTGTTCGCGCTGGTCAACGGCTACCGCGACGTGCGGAAGCTCATCGACCTGTCGTGCCTGGGCGAGTTCGAGACCTGCAAGGCGCTGTGCAACCTGGCGAACCTCGGTCACGTCTCGGCGCTGATGCCGGTGGGCGAGCCCGACCTGCCCGAGGACGACATCGGGCTCGGCGACCGGGTCCGCGGGGCGCTGGGGCGGCTGGCGGTGAGCATGGTGGTGCTCGCCGGCATCGTGGGGGTGCTCCTCGGGACCCAGCTGAACCCCTGGGCGGTGCGCTCCAGCACCGGCGCGGGATTCGCCGAGGGGGTGCTCCGGCAGCAGATCACCCGGGCCCAGGTGAGCCGCATCGAGGGTGCGCTGGCGGTGTACCGTCTCGAGCGCGGGGAGGTCCCGGCGTCACTGGAAGCGCTGGTGGAGCAGGGGCTTCTGTCGTCCAGCGACGTGCGTTTCCCCTGGGCGGAGCGTTACTACTACCGGCGCGTGGGGCCCCAGGAGTTCATCCTCCTGCCGCCCTTGCGCTAGCCTCCCCGACTGCTGCCGCGCCCGGGGCTCCGGGCGCATCTGAAAGGAACCGTTGCCCACCGCTTCGCCCCGTGACACCTCGCTCGTGACCACCGCCCGGGTGGACCTCCGGGACAACGACGTCGCCCTCGGCGTCTCCGGCAACCACGCGGAGAATCTCAAGGCCATCGAGCGACGGCTGGGGGTGCGGGTCGGGCAGCGCGGGACGGAGCTGCACCTGTCGGGTCCGGCCGACGCGGTCGCCTCCGCGGTGCGTCTCGTCGAGCAGCTGGAGACCATCCTCCGTGCTGGCCAGTCGGTGGGCCGCGAGGACGTGGAGCAGGGCCTGAAGATGCTGGGCCGGGGCACCTCGCCGGAGGGTCTCGACAGCCTCGTGCTCGGGCCCGTGCTCTCCGGAGCGGGGCGGCACGTCGCTCCCAAGAGCCTCGGGCAGAAGCGCTACGTCGACGCCATCCGCCGCCACGACATCGTGTTCGGCATCGGGCCGGCCGGCACCGGGAAGACGTACCTGGCGATGGCGATGGCGGTGGCGGCGCTCCAGGCCCGCAGCGTGAAGCGCATCGTCCTCGCCCGCCCCGCGGTGGAGGCCGGTGAGAAGCTGGGCTTCCTCCCCGGGGACCTCGCGGAGAAGGTGAACCCGTACCTCCGTCCGCTCTACGACGCGCTCCACGACATGATGGACATGGGTCGCGCCGCGCAGCTGGTGGAGCAGGGGACGGTGGAGGTCGCGCCGCTCGCCTTCATGCGTGGGCGGACCCTGAACGACGCCTTCGTCATCCTCGACGAGGCGCAGAACACCACCGTCGAGCAGATGAAGATGTTCCTCACCCGCCTGGGCTTCCACAGCAAGGCGGTGGTGACCGGCGACGTGACGCAGGTGGACCTGCCGCAGGGGAGGCCGTCGGGGCTCTCCCACGCCCGGCGCATCCTCGAGGGTGTGGAGGGCATCGCCTTCTGCACCTTCAGCGAGGTGGACGTGGTCCGCCATCCGCTGGTGCAGGAGGTCATCCGGGCCTACGACCGGGCCGAGGTCGACGGCAAGGTGGAGGCCGCCCGGACCGAGCAGCCGACGCCACCGGCTGGGCCGGATGTCGAGCCCAGCAAGGCCTGAAGCCTGAGCCGTTAGTGCTGACGGCCGTGCTGGACCGCAGCGGCTCGAGGCTCGGACCGGGCGCCGCCGCTCACGAACGAACGCGGACGGCGAGCCCGCGAGCGCCGGGGACGCGAGCTCGCTCCGGCTGCTGGGTGGCGCGGCGCCAGCCATCCGTGTTGCCTGTCCGGAAATGGGATCCGACTTCCCGAGCCTGACTGCCCTCGACCCGGGCCGGATGCCCCTTCACCTCGTGATGCCAGCGAAGTTCCCGGGTGGCACGCCCTTCGCTGAGGGGCGTTTCCATGTCCCAGCCTGCCGCCCACGCTTCATCGACTCCGCCGCCCTGGGCAGGTCTCGGAAAGGACATGCGGGTGGCCGTCCGCCGCCTGCTGAAGGACAGGGGTTTCACCGCCACCGCGGTCCTCACCCTCGCCCTCGCCACCGGGGCCACCACCGCCGTCTTCACCCTGGTGAACGCGGTGCTGCTCCGGCCGCTGGCGTACCGGGCTTCCGAGCAGCTGGTGCGGATCTACGACGTCCAGCCGGACGTGGCCCGGGCGTCGGTCTCGGTCCCCGACGCACACGACTGGATCACCCAGTCCCGGAGCCTGAGCGGGCTGGCGCTCTTCGCCCAGACCAACAAGAGCCTCTCCGGTGACGGTGAGCCGCTCAGGGTCTCGACCCAGCGGATGAGCGCCGGTGCGCTCCGGGTGCTCGGTCTGCCGCCGCTGCTGGGGCGCGAGTTCGCCGAGGACGAGGACCGGGTCGGTGGGCCGGCGGTGGCCATGCTCGGAGAGCGCTTCTGGCGGAAACACTACGGCGGGCGCCCGGACATCGTGGGGAGCACTCTGCGGCTCGACGGCCGCGACCACACCGTCCTCGGGGTGGTCCGCGAGCAGCCGCACTGGCTGGGCGACTCCGAGGTCTGGGTTCCCCTGCAGAACGATCCGGCCACCTCCCCCCGGGGCACCCATTTCATGAATGCCGTGGGCCGGCTCGCGCCGGGGGTGACCGTCGCCGCGGCGCAGAAGGATCTCCTCTCGGTGGTGAAGTCGATCGCCCGCGAGGTCCCGGACTACCAGCACCACGGCATCCTGGTGGTTCCCTGGGAGGACGAGCTCCTCGGTGAGGCACGGACCTCACTCGGGGCCCTGGGGGCGGTGGTCGGTCTGGTGCTGCTCATCGCCTGCGTGAACCTGGCCAACCTCCTGCTCGCCCGCGGCGCGGCACGCCGACGGGAGGTGGCGGTCCGGATGGCGCTCGGCGCCGACCGCTGGCGAATCGCCCGGGCCCTGCTGGCCGAGGCCGCGGTCCTCTCGGTGATCGGCACCGGCCTCGGGCTCCTGGTGGGGTGGTTGGGCGCCTCGGTGCTGCGTGGCACGTTGCCCATCCGCGCTCCCGCCCTGGCCAACGCGGTGGGGCTCGATGCCCGGGTGCTGGCCTTCTCCGTCGGGTTGTGCGTGCTGACCACCGGACTCTTCGGCGTCCTTCCCTCGCTCCTGCTCGCCCGGGGCGATCTCGCCGCGGTCCGGGGCGAGATGCAGAGCGCGCTCGGCCACCGGACCCAGTGGCTGCAGTCGGGGCTGGTGGTGTTCGAGGTGGCGCTCGCCCTCGCTCCCTTGCTGGGTGCGGCGCTGGTGCTCCAGAGCGTGGGCCGGCTCCTGCACCAGGACCCCGGATTCCGTCCGGAGCAGGCCGTCGCCTTCCGGGTGCAGCTCCCCCCGGAGCGGTACCGCGACGATGCGTCCAGGCGGGCGATGCTCGCCTCGTTCCTCCCGCGCCTCCGGGCCTTGCCCGGGGTGAGCCACGCCGGGGCGATCAACGATCTCCCCCTCAGTGGAAGCAACTCCAACGGGAACTTCTCCATCGAGGGGCAGACCTTCGACAAGGCGCACGAGCCGGCGATCGAGTACCGCTTCGCCTCCTCGGGCTACGTCGAGGCGATGGGCATCCGCCTGCTGGAAGGCCGCTCGCTCGAGGACTCGGACCGGGCCGGAGCCGAGCCGGTGGCGCTGGTCAACGTCGAGGCGATGCGCCGCTTCTGGGCGGGCAAGTCGCCGGTCGGTGCGCGGATCCGGCCGGGAGACAGCGAGGACCACGAGCCGTGGCGCCGGATCGTCGGCGTGGTCGGTGACGTCCACCACGACGGGCTCGGCGAGAGGCCGCGGCCCGAGATGTACTATCCGCTCGACCAGGACACCTCCAGCCGCCTGACGTTCGTCCTCCGCAGCCGCGAGGCGCTGGCCCCGCTGGCCTCGGCCGCCCGGCGCGAGCTGGCGGCGGTGGATCCCGGTCTCTCCCTGTTCGAGGTGAGGACGCTGGAGGAGCGGGTCGCGGACTCGGTCGCCGCGCCGCGCTCGGCCGGGGTGCTGCTCGGTCTGTTCGCCGGCCTGGCGGTGGTCCTCGCCGCGGCCGGGGTGTACGGGGTGCTGGCCTTCAGCGTGACGCAGCGCACGCGGGAGATCGGCATCCGGATGGCGATCGGCGCTTCGGCCCGCTCGGTGCGCTGGTGGGTGCTCCGCCGCGCGCTGGTCCTGGCCGGCATCGGCATCGGGGTCGGGCTCGGCGGCGCGCTGCTGCTGGGCCAGTCGCTGGAGCGCCTGCTGTACGGCGTTGCGCCGTCCGACCCGCCCACCGCGCTGGCGGCGGCGGCGATGCTCTCGCTGGTCAGCGTGGCCGCGGCGCTCCTCCCGGCCAACCGGGCCACGCGCGTGGACCCACAGGAGGCGCTCCGGGCCGAGTAGGCGCGACGGAGCGCCAGTGCCCACCCGAGAACACACCCCCGGTGCGCGGGGAGGACGTCACCGGCTGCTCGGTCGGCCTCCATCGCTTGTCCGGCGCCGGTCTCGCACCCTAGGGTTCGGGCGCCCTTGGATGAAGACGCGAAGAGCCGGGGGGCTGAGGCCCTCCGGCGCGCTCTGCCGGCGCTGAGCTTGCTCGGCGTGGTCTCGGTCCTGGCCGGGCTGGTGGTGGCGCCGGGGTTCGCAGTGCAGGCGCTTCCACAGCTGCGGCCCGAGGACGTGGGTCGAGCGTTCGAGAGCCCGTCGGCTGCGGGCTTCAAGGCCACCCGCGACTACGACCTGCCCGACGCCGCGCTGACCGACCGGCGCCGTCAGGACGCCCGGGCCGGGGTTCGCCCGGTGTTCGACTTCAACCCCGCCGTGGTGCCCGAGGTCCAGGCGGGAATCCAGGAGGCATTCGGCGCGCTGCGCACGGCGTCCGCCCGGATCGATCCTCCGGCGAAGTCCGGGCCGGGGAAGGGGAAGCGGAAGGCCGAGCCGGTGGACACCTCGAGCCTCTCCCAGGCCCGGCAGGCCTTCGAGCAGCGGCTGTTCGAGGTGGACGACGAGGACTGGAACGCGCTGGTCGACGCGCGCGGCACGCCCGAGGTGGAGCGCGCCGTGCTCTCGGTCCTCTCCCGCGGCTTCCTCGCCCCGGTGGTGGGTGCGCGGGAGGACCTCGGCCCGGCCGGGACCTTCCTCACCATCCGCGATCTGAACGACGGGGTGGAGCATCCGAGCGCGGTGGGGCCACCGGCGGTGCTCGACGTCCGCGAGGCCCGCGCGGAGATGGACCGCTGGGCCACCCTGCCCGGAAACCTCCTGCCGGATTCACCAGCGCTGCTCCGCCGCGCGGTTCTGCGCATCGCCAAGCGCGCGCTCCGGCCCAACCTCACCGCGAACATCGCCGAGACCGAGCGTCGCCGGGCCATCGCCGCCGCGGCGGTGAAGGACGCGGTCATCCAGATCAAGAAGGGCCAGAAGATCATCGGCGACGGCGAGCTGATCACCCCGGAACACCTCCGGATGCTCGCCGCGATGCGGGCCCAGACCGACCGCTTCGACGTGGTGGCGGCGAGCGCGGGGACCGCGGCGCTGGTCGCGCTGCTCCTGGCCGGCATCTGGACCTTCCACCGCAGGGCGTTCCGGCGCTTCCGGCCCACCCGGCGGGACGGCCTGCTCCTGGGGGTGCTGCTGGTCGGCTTCCTCGGCGCCTTCCGGCTGGCGGCGGCGGTGGCCGAGGCGCTCCACGACCGCTGGCCAGCGCTTCCCTTGCAGGCGCTGCTGGTGCTGCTCCCGGTGGCGGCGGGGGCGATGCTGGTCCGGCTCCTGCTGAACCAGGAGCTGGCGCTCTTCTTCGGGCTGGTGCTCTCGACCCTGGTGGGGGTGATGCTCGGCAACTCGCTCTTCTTCGCCGTCTACGGGCTCCTCGGCAGCCTGGTCGCGGCCACGCAGGTGGCCCGGGCGCGGGACCGCGCGGCGCTCTTCCGGAGCGGCCTCTGGGTCGGGCTGGTCAACGCCGGCGTGGTGCTGGCGTTCGGTCTGGCCGCAGGGCACGGGCCGGCGCGGGACGCGCTGCTGGCGGCCAGCTTCGCGGGCCTCGGCTCGACGCTCCTCGTCCCCACCCTGGTGCTGGCCCTCACCCCCCTGCTCGAGCTGGGCTTCGGCTACGCCAGCGATCTGAAGCTGCTCGAGCTCGCCAACCTCAACCACCCCGCGCTCAAGGAGCTCATCGTCCAGAGCCCCGGCACGTACCACCACAGCATCATCGTCGGGAGCCTGGTGGAGGCGGCGGCGGAGGCGACCGGCTGCAATCCGCTGCTCGGTCGGACCTGCGCCTACTACCACGACATCGGAAAGGGAAAGAACCCGCTCTACTTCGGCGAGAACCAGAAGGGCGAGAACCCTCACGACTGTCTTGCGCCCGGGATGAGCGCGGTGATCATCAAGCGCCACGTCACCGACGGGCTCGAGCTGGCGCGCCGCTACAAGCTGCCCAGGGCGGTGCAGGACGTCATCGCCCAGCACCACGGCACCCGGCTGGTCGGCTACTTCCACCACAAGGCGCTCGAGGACGCCGAGGGACGGGAGGGGGCGGTGGAGGACGCGGTGTTCCGCTACACCGGGCCACGGCCGCAGTTCCGCGAGGCCGCCCTGGTGATGCTCGCCGACGCGGTGGAGGCGGCGAGCCGGGCGATGCCCGAGCCCACCCGCGAGCGGCTGCGGGCGCTGGTCCAGCGGATCATCACCGCGGTGTTCACCGAGGGGCAGCTCGACGAGTGCGACCTCACTCTCCGGGACCTGAACGCCATCTCGCTGTCGTTCCTCCACACGCTGGAGGGCATCTACCACTCGCGTCCGGTGTATCCGCCCGGCGCCCTCGGCGGAGCGCGCCCCGCGGCGCTGGCGCTCGCCTCCGACGCCCGGACCGTCCAGCGACGCTGAACGGTTGTCCCGGCGCCGGTCGTCGGACGCTCACTGGTGGACGTCCTGCGCATCCGGGCTGGGCGCAGGGTTCCAGACCGCCGCTAGGGTGCTGCGGACGATGACCTTCCCGGAGCGGGTCCGCCGCGTGGTCGACGAGCATCCGGAGACAGCCCTGGCGCCTGCGCCGCACGAGCTGGAGCTGCTGCGCCGGGCCCTGGAGGTGGTGCAGGAGAACGTCTACATCCTCGACCGCGACGTCCGGTACGTCTACGTCAACCAGCTCGGAGCGGCGGCGATGGGGCTGACCCCGGCACAGATGGTCGGGCGGACGATGGACGAGGTCTTCGGGCCCGCCGCGTTCCCCGAGTTCCGGATCCAGCTGCAGGCGGTCTTCGTCACCGGGGCGCCGGCGCGGAACGAGCTGGGCTTCCTCGACGGAGGGGAGACCCGCTGGTTCGAGTACACGCTGTCGCCCATCCCCTTGCCCGACGGCCGACTGGAGCACGTCACCTGCGTTGGACGGGACGTCACCGCCCGGAGGCGCATGGAGAAGGAGGCGACGCTGGGGCGGACGGCGGTGGAGGAGGAGCGGCGAAAGCTCGCCGCCGCCGCCGAGTTCGAGCAGAAGCTCCTGGGCATCGTCAGCCACGACCTGCGGAACCCGCTCTCCTCGGTGCGGCTGGGGCTGGAGACCATGCGCCGTCGCGGCATCTCCGACGAGCACCGTCGAACGGTGGAGCGGATGGAGCGCTCCGCGGAACGGATGCAGGCCATCATCGCCGGGCTGCTCGACCTCACGCGCATCCGGCGGGGGCAGGGGCTGCCGCTGGCGCCCGAGCCGGTCGCGCTCGATGCGGTGGTGACCCGCGTCCTGGAAGGGATGCCGGAGGAGCAGGCGCGTCGCGTCCGCTGCGAGATCCTGGCGCGCCCCACCGGGGTGTGGGACCCCGAGCGGCTCGCCCAGGCCATCGGGAACCTGGTCGGCAACGCGCTCCAGCACGGGGACCCGGAGCGGCCGGTGACGGTGCACCTTGCAGCCCGGGAGGGCAGGGCGGAGCTGTCGGTGCACAACCACGGGGCGGCGATCCCCTCCGAGCTGCTCCCGGGCCTCTTCGAGCCCTTCCAGCGTGGCCTGCGGCCCGGCGCGCTGGATGGCAGCATCGGGCTCGGGCTCTACATCGTCCGCCAGGTCGCAGTGGCGCACGGCGGCGAGGTCCGTGTCCGGTCGACGGCGGGGGAGGGAACGACGTTCACCCTCGAGCTCCCCGCGGACGGGACGGGCCCCGCCAGCGCGGGTCCCGTCCTTCGCTGAAAGGCGAGCGGCCGTCCCGACCTGGCGACGGATCCCGCCGGCCTGAGGTTCAGTCCGCTGGGCCCAGGGGGCGCGGCGGACGTCGATCGCCGGGGCGCGGACGCCCGCGGAGGTTAGCATCGGCGCCGATGAACGCCCCTCGCGCCAGGAGAGCCAGCGTCGGGCGCTCCCCCGTGGTGGAGGTGCGTTCCGACGGCCTCCCCGGCGCGACCCTCTACCGGCGCCGACTGCGGGCGAGCGCCGCGCGATTCCTCCGCACCCTCGGGCTGGACCAGGTGGAGCTCTCGGTCCTACTGACCGACGACCCGGGCATCCAGGCCCTGAACCGGAGCTGGCGCGGGAAGGACCGGCCGACCGACGTCCTCAGCTTCCCCGCCGGCGAGCCGCCTCCCGGAGCGACCGGCCCGCGCCACCTCGGGGACGTCATCCTCTCCCTGGACACCGCCCGGCGGCAGGCCCGGGCCCACCGGCGGCCCCTCGGGTGGGAGCTGGACCTGTACCTCGCCCATGGGCTGCTGCACCTGCTCGGGCACGACCACCGCCGCCCCCGTGATGCCGACCGGATGGCCGCCCTGGAAGCACGGTTGCTCGGCCGGCCGGGCATGGTGCCGGGGCGGTGACGTTCTGGTAGGAGCAGCCCGCCCCATGTCCGCCGTCGCCCTCCCCCCCTCGCCCTCGGCCCCCCCGGCCCTGACCGCGTTGCCCGCCCGGCCAGAGCGCGTGCTCGTGCCCTGGCGGCTGGGCGCGCTGGCCCTCACTGGCCTCCTCGGGGCGGCGGCGTTCCCCATCGCCTTCCCCATCGGGCCCCGGCGCGAGCTGTTCGCCTCCGGCGTCCTGGAGCCGCTGGCCTTCGTCTGCCTGGTCCCGATGCTGCTCGCCATCCGGCGGCTCGCGCCGTGGCGGGCGTTCGGCGCGGGGATGCTCGCCGGCATGGTCTTCTTCACCGGCGCGTTCTGGTGGGTGAACGTGGCGATGGTGACGTTCGGGGGGATGCCCAACTGGCTCAGCATTCCCTCCCTGGAGATGCTGGTGGCCTGGTGCGCCTTCCACTGGGCCATCGCCGCCGGCCTGGTGCGCCTGCTGCAATCCGGCCTCGGCTGGAGCATGGGCTGGACCATCGGCCCGGTGTGGATGGCCACCGAGCTGATGCGGAACTACTTCTGCTCGGGCTTCCCCTGGGCCAACCTCGGCTACACCCAGACGCGCAATCTCTGGTTCCACCAGGTGGCCAGCCTCGGCGGCGTCTATGCCATCGCCCTCGCCGTCGCAGTGGTGAACGGTGCGCTCTACGAGGGCTGGCGGTGGTGGCGGCTTCGCGAGCGTCCCATCCCCCGCGCGCTCCTCGTCGTCGCCGCGGCGGTCCTGGTGCTCGGACACGCCTACGGCGCATTCCACGTCCGGGCGATGGACCAGGCCGCTGCCGCCGCGCCCCGGGTCAAGACCGCGGTGGTCCAGGGCAACATCGACCAGAAGCTGAAGATGTCCCGGGGCAGCTCGCGCGCCGCGACCATCCTCGGCCGCTACCTTCCGCCCACCGCCGCGGCGGACCAGGCGGGCGCCGACCTCATCGTCTGGCCGGAGGGCAGCTACCCCCTGGCCTTCCCCACCGGGGTGACGCGGCTGACCGAGGCCGGCCTCCCCCGGGGGGGGTACCGCGCCGGGGTCCTGCTCGGGGTCGACGTGTTCGACCCGAAGAACCTCCGCAAGGGGAACGAGAACGCGGCCTTCCTCCTCGACCCCAGCCTGGGCATCGCCCACCACTACGTGAAGAACCACCTGGTGCCCTTCGGCGAGTACGTGCCGTTGCGGCTGGACGAGGTGCTCGGCATCGGCAACATCGTCGGGGCAAGCTTCGCCCCGGGCAACGACCTCAGCCCGGCAGTGCTGCGCCGGCCGGACGGACCGCCCGTCCGCCTGGGCATCGAGATCTGCTTCGACGCCATCTTCCCGGAGATCTCTCGCACCTACGCCAAGAACGGAGCCCACGTCCTGGTCAACATGACCAACGACGCCTGGTACGGCTTCAGCTCGGCGCCGTTCCAGTTCCTCCACATGGTGGCGACGCGGGCCGTGGAGACGGGGAGGCCGGTGGCCCGTGCGGCGAACACCGGGGTGAGCGCCTTCATCGACCCGGTGGGCCGGGTGTTCGAGGCGACGGAGGTGGGGATCGTCCCCAGCGACCGGCTCTCGGTCTCGGCCGCCGAGCTGACCGGCCCCGAGTGGCGGATGGCGTCGCTCCCCCTGATGGAGGGCCGCACGCCGTACGTTGTCATCGGTGACGTTCCCGCGTACCTTGCCGCGCTCTTTGCCGGGCTCTCGGGGCTGGTGGCCCTGGTTCGCCTCCGCCGGAGCTCCTGACGCCATGCCCATCGACGCCACGGAACGAATCAGCTCTCTGCAGGCGCGCCTGGACGCGCTCCGGGGGCATCTTTGACCTCGAACGCAAGCGGTCACGCATCGCGCTGATCGACCGGGACGCGGGCCAGCCCGATTTCTGGAACGACCAGGTGAAGGCGCAGGGCTTGCTGAAGGAAAAGGCGGGCCTGGTGGCGCAGGCGGAGGGCTTCGAGCGCGTGGAGCGGGCGCTGGACGACGCTCGCACCTTGCTCGAGCTGGCCGCCGAGGCCGGTGACGACGCCACCCGGGCCGAGGCCGAGGGTTCGCTCGACGGCGTCGAGCACCAGGTCGAGCGGCTCGAGCTGCAGCGGATGCTCTCCGGCGAGAACGACCAGGCCAACGCCTACATGGAGATCAACGCCGGGGCCGGCGGCACCGAGTCCATGGACTGGGCGGCGATGCTGCTGCGCATGTACACCCGCTACGCGGAGTCGAAGGGCTGGACGGTGGAGATCAACGACTTCGTGGCCGGCGAGGAGGCGGGCCTGAAGAACGTGTCGATCAAGGTCACCGGCGAGAACGCCTACGGGTACCTCAAGGCGGAGAACGGGGTGCACCGCCTGGTCCGCATCAGCCCCTTCGACGCCAATGCCCGCCGCCAGACGTCCTTCGCCTCGGTCACCGTCTACCCCGAGGTGGACGACGACATCGTCATCGACATCCCGGAGAAGGACGTCCGGGTCGACGTCTACCGGGCGAGCGGGGCGGGGGGCCAGAAGGTCAACAAGACCTCGTCCGCGGTCCGGCTCACCCACGTCCCCACCGGCATCACCGTGGCGATGCAGAACGAGCGCAGCCAGCACGCCAACCGCGACATGGCCTGGAAGATCCTCCGCTCGCGGCTCTACGACCTCGAGATCCAGAAGCGCAACCAGGCCCGCGACGAGGCCGAGTCGCAGAAGAAGGACATCGCCTTCGGCTCGCAGATCCGCAGCTACGTGCTCGCCCCCTACCGGCTGGTGAAGGACCTCCGGACCGGGGTGGAGACCGGCAACGTGGACAAGGTGCTGGACGGGGAGCTGGACGACTTCGTCACCGCCCAGCTGCTGGGGGTGAAGAACCCCAACCGCGGCGTTCCGGAGTAGGAGAGGGTTCCAGGACAGTGAGCGACGACAGCGAATCGGCGAAGGAGCACGAGCTCTACGCGCAGCGGCTGGAGAAGGCCGAGCGCTGGCGCGCCCTGGGGAGCAATCCGTTCGGCAATGGCTTCCGCCCGGCCGACCTCGCGGGCGACATCACCCGGAAGCATGCCTCGGACACCGCCGAGCAGCTCGAGGGGACGCGGCCGACCTACACCATCGCCGGCCGGGTGGTGGCGCTCCGCAGCTTCGGCAAGGCGGCGTTCATCAAGCTGCGCGACCGGAGCGGCGAGCTTCAGGTCCACGTGAAGAAGGACGCCCTCGGCGACCAGTTCGAGCGCTTCAAGCTCACCGATCTGGGCGACTTCGTGGGAGTGAAGGGGACCCTGTTCCGGAGCAAGACCTCCGAGCTCACCCTCGCCGCGACCGAGTACCTGCCGCTCACCAAGGCGCTCCGGGCGCCGCCGGAGAAGTGGCACGGCCTGGCGGACGTGGAGAGGCGCTACCGCCAGCGCTACCTGGACCTGGTCTCCAACCCCGAGGTGAAGGAGGTCTTCCTCAAGCGGACGGCGCTGGTCCGCTACCTGCGCGAGTTCCTCGACGCCCGCGGCTTCGTCGAGGTCGAGACGCCGATGATGCACAGCCTGGTGAGCGGGGCGGCGGCACGGCCCTTCACCACCCACCACAACGCGCTCGACCTCCCCCTCTACCTGCGCATCGCCCCGGAGCTGTACCTCAAGCGACTCGTCGTGGGCGGGCTGGAGCGGGTTTACGAGATCAACCGCAACTTCCGGAACGAGGGCATCAGCACCCGGCACAACCCCGAGTTCACGATGCTGGAGTGGTACCAGGCCTACGCCACCTACGAAGATCTCATGGTCGAGACCGAGGAGATGCTCTCCGGGGCAGCCGAGCGGGTGACCGGCTCGATGAAGGTCACCTACCAGGGCCAGACCCTCGACTTCACCCCGCCCTGGCCGAGGCTCCCCATGGCCGAGGCGGTCCGCCGGGCCTTCCCGGCGCTGAGCGACTCCGACCTCGAGGACGCCGACCGGCTCCGCTCGGAGATCGGCCACAAGCTCCCCGAGGGCGAGCGCAATCATCTGGAATCGTTCGGACCGGGCGCGATGCTGGCGGTGCTCTTCGAGCACGGGGTGGAGTCCCGGCTGGTCCAGCCCACCTTCGTCACCGAGTTCCCCACCGAGATCAGCCCCCTGGCCCGCCGGAACGACACCCGGCCTGAAATCGCCGACCGGTTCGAGCTGTTCATCGTCGGCCGGGAGATCGCCAACGGGTTCAGCGAGCTGAACGACCCGCTGGACCAGAAGGGGCGCTTCGAGGCCCAGCTGGAGGCCAAGCGGAGAGGGGCCACCGAGACGATGGACTACGACGAGGACTACATCCGGGCCCTCGAGCACGGCATGCCCCCCACCGGGGGGGAGGGCCTGGGCGTGGACCGGCTGGCGATGCTCCTCACCGACTCGCCCTCCATCCGCGACGTCATCCTCTTTCCCCTGCTCAAGCCCGAGAAGCGCTGATGGATCAGCCGCTCGCCCTCGGCGTCGTGGCCCCCGCCCGGCCCCGCGCCCGGTGGGTGCTCCGTGGCGTGGGCGCGGCGCTGGTCCTCAGCGGTGCGGTGCTGGCGGGGGTGGAGCTGGGGCGCCTCGGGGCCTGGGGACCGGTGCTGGCCCGGCTCGGCCTGGACGCGTTCGGCTGGGGGCCGCTGGTGGGCGCGGTGAAGGGCGTGCTCGAGGCCCGGCGGGCGGCGGCGCCCGGCCCCGGAGCCTGGCTGCTCGGTCCGGCCGCGGCGGTCTGGCTCGTCGGGTGGGCGCTGGTGGCGCTCGGGAGCGCGCGCAGGCCCGAGGCCGAGCCTTCGGTCGCCGAGGCGGCCGGGTCGGGGCTGTCGTTGCCGCTGGCCGGCTGGCGCGACTTCCACCTCGGCACCCTGGCGGCGTACGGGGTGGGCATCCTCGGGGCCGAGCTGGTCCTGGTGCTGCTCCAGACCGCTCTGGCCTCCGCCTCGCGTGGGGTGGGATGGGGTCCGCCGGCGGCCTTCGGCGTGGCGCTCACCGCCGCGGCGGGGGTGGCGTTCGTCGGCGGCTTCGTCGGGGCGGCGCGAGCGCGCAAGCTCTCCGCACCCGAGGCGACCATCGCCGTCCTCTACCTCGGGGTGCCGCTGCCGGCGCTGCTCACCGTGCTCCCGTCGGTCCCGGCGCTCGACGCGACGCTGGGTCCGAGGTTCCGGGAGATCATCTACCTGGCGAATCTCTTGGGCCGGCCCGAGCTCGGGTACTGGCTGGTCTTCAGCCTGCTGGTCCTGGCCCTCACCCTGGGCATCCTCACCGGGTTCGTGGCCAACGCCTCGGGCCGCCTCGACGTGCGCACCGGGTTCGAGCTGTTCGTCGCCCGCCGTCACGTTCACGTCTTCCGCCCGCGCCTGCTGCTCGGGGGCCTGGTGGTGCTGCTGCTGGGCATCATCCCCCCGCTCATCGTCCTGGGCATCCTCCGCGCAGCGGACGCGGCGGTGGAGCGGACGCGCATCCGCGAGCTGGGGCGGCGCGACCCGCTGGCGGCGGCCAAGGCGCTGCACGAGGCGCAGCAGCGGAGCCAGTCCCCCACCGAGATGATGACCGCGCTAAGCGTGGGCGGGGTGGGGGTGGGGGTGATGGCGCTGATCATCGTCCTCAGCGTGATGAGCGGCTTCGAGGTCGACCTCCAGAAGAAGATCCTCGGCACCAACGCCCACGTGGTGGTGCTCAAGTACGGCGACCCCCAGGCCGGGATGCCCGAGTACCCGGAGGTGATGAAGAAGGTCGCCCAGGTCCCCGGCGTCATCGGCGAGACCCCGTTCCTTCTCGGGCAGGTGATGGTGGCCAGCGAGGCCAACGTGGACGGGGCGATCATCAAGGGCGTCGACCCGGCCACCACCGGCCAGGTGACGGATCTCCCCAAGAACGTCCTGCCCGGCGGCGACATCCGCTGGCTGGCGCACCCCGAGGACATCCCGGTGCGCACCCGCTACAAGATGGACCGGCCCAAGGACGACGACGTCATCCAGATGCCGAAGGAGAGCCCGGCGGGTCCGCCGCTCCCCGGCATCCTGCTCGGCCGGGAGCTGGCGGCGAGTCTTCGCGTCCTGGTGGGGGACCCGGTCACCGTGGTCTCGCCCCTCGGGGGCGGCATGGGCCCGTCGGGGCCCATCCCCAAGTCGAAGGCCTTCCGGGTGGCCGGCATCTTCTACACGGGAATGTTCGAGTACGACTCGAAGTTCGTCTACGTCGGCCTCCAGGCGGCCGAGTCCTTCTTCGGCATCCCCGGGGCCACGGGAGTCGAGCTCAAGGTCAAGGACGTGGACGACGCCCGGCGCATCGCCTCGACCGTGCTCAACACCCTGGAGGGGTACCCCTACCGCACCAAGGACTGGGGGGAGATGAACCGCAACCTCTTCTCCGCGCTGCGGCTGGAGAAGCTGGTGATGGGCATCATCCTCTCCATCATCGTGGTGGTCGCCGCGGGGCTCATCGTGGCCACGGTGACCATGCTGGTGCTGGAGAAGCGGAAGGAGATCTCGGTCCTCAAGGCCCTGGGCGTTCCCCAGGGCGGCATCGTGAAGATCTTCCTCGCCGAGGGGCTGCAGATCGGCGTGGCCGGAGGGCTCCTGGGGCTGATCTCCGGCCTGGCCTGGTGCCTCTTCATCGAGAAGGTGGGGCTCCGGCTGGACCCGGAGGTCTATTACATCCCCTCGTTGCCGGTGAAGGTCGAGCCGCTGCAGACCGCGCTCACCGTGCTCATCGCGATCCTGGTGACCTACCTGGCGTCGATCTACCCCGCGCTGCGCGCCTCGCGCGTCGAGCCGGTGGAAGGGCTGAAGGGAGAGTAGGGCGACCCGTGGCCTTCGTGGAGATCCGCGAGCTGTCCAAGAGTTACTGGCTGCACGGGGCGCGCATCGACGTTCTGCGCGGCCTGTCGCTGGACATCGAGCGCGGCGAGCTGGTCAGCCTGGTGGGCGCCTCGGGTTCGGGCAAGAGCACCTTCCTCCACGTCCTCGGCACGCTGGACGCGCCGGTGGCGGGGACGATGGCGGTGGACGGCGTGGACGTGCTCGCGCTGGCGGATGCCGACCTGGCCCGCTTCCGCAACCGGACTGTGGGATTCGTCTTCCAGAGCCACTACCTGCTCCCGGAGTTCACCGCGCTGGAGAACGTGGCCATCCCCGCGCTGGTGCAGCGGATGGAGCGCTCGGCCGCCCTCCGGCGCGCCCGGGAACTCCTGGAGCGGGTGGGGCTGGGCGCCCGGGTGGATCACCGCCCGGGCGAGCTGTCGGGTGGGGAGGCGCAGCGGGTGGCGCTGGCGCGGGCGCTGGTGCTCGAGCCGGCGCTGCTCCTGGCCGACGAGCCCACTGGCAACCTCGACCCGGTGACCGGCGAGGGCATCCATCAGGTGTTGCGCGAGGTGAACCGCGACCTGGGCATCACGGCCGTGGTGGTGACCCACAACGAGGCGCTGGCCCGTTCGATGCCGCGGAGATTGCGGCTCGCAGGGGGCAAGGTCGAGCCGGCGTAGAGCTTTTCACCATTGTCCCGGTCCGCCTCCCTCTCCTACAGTGCGCGCCCTTCCAACGGCCGCCGCTCCTCGACGAGGTTGAACGTTTCCGCACGCAAGACGACCGCCACCTGGCTCCTGGCCGCCGCCCTGCTCGCGCTCGTCCTCCCCGCCGCCTCGCGCGGTCAGGAAGTCGACGGGGGGACCCTCGCGCCGGCCGCCCCGGAGAGCCTCGCTGCGCCCGACGCCGGTACCCCGGGCGCGGCGATCCAGGCCGATGTCCCCGCGGCCAGCGACTCCGACGTCATCACCGAGGTGCGGATCGAGGGGAACCGGCGGGTCGAGCCGGAGGTCATCAAGCGCGCGCTGAAGAACAAGGTGGGCCGCCCGTTCGACCCCACGCTCACCGGGGCCGACGTCCAGTCGCTCTGGAGCCTGGGCTATTTCCAGGACATCCAGCTGCTCACCCAGCGGCTCCCGGCCGGGGGCATCGCCTACGTGGTGCGGGTGGTGGAGCGTCCGTCGATCCGCCAGTGGCTCCTGCAGGGAAACGAGGAGCTCAACAAGGACGACTTCAAAGACGTCATCGACCTCAAGCCGTACCAGATCCTCGACCTGGACGCGGTGAGGCGGAACGTCAAGAAGATCCAGGAGAAGTACGTCGAGAAGGGCTTCTTCCTCGCCGAGGTCACCCACAAGGTCGTCCCCGTCCAGGGCACCAACCAGGCCGACGTGGTGTTCGTCATCAACGAGCACGCCAAGGTGATGGTGAAGCAGGTGAACCTCATCGGCACCGACAAGGTCTCGGCCGACGACCTCAAGGCCCTGATGATCACCCGCGAGGGGAACTTCTTCGGATTCCTCACCGGGGAGGGCACCTTCCGCGAGGAGGCCTTCCAGCGGGATCTGGCGATCATCGAGGCCGCCTACTACGACCGCGGTTTCCTCAACGTGAAGGTGGAGAAGCCCACCGTCGCGCTCTCGCCCGACAAGCGGTTGATCTACATCACGGTGAAGATCACCGAGGGCGAGCAGTACCGCATCTCGAGCATCGACTTCTCGGGAGATCTCATCGTCCCCAAGGACCGGCTGTTCGCGGTGCTCGAGTCGCGCCGGGGCGACTACTTCAGCCGGGCCAAGGTCCTGAAGGACGACCAGTCGCTGGCCGACATCTACCAGGACCAGGGCTACGCCTACGCCAACTTCAACCCCGAGACCTCGGTCAATCCTCAGGAGAGGACCGTGGCGCTCGATTTCCGGGTGGAGAAGGGGAAGCTGCAGACCATCGACCGGATCGAGATCACCGGGAACACCAAGACCCGGGACAAGGTCATCCGGCGCGAGCTGCGGATCTACGAGGGGGACCTCTTCTCCGGCAGCGGCCTGCGGCGGAGCAAGGAAAGGGTCACCGCGCTCGGCTTCTTCGAGACGGTGGAGATCACCTACAAGCCCGGCCGCGACGACACCCACGTGGTGGTCACGGTCGAGGTGAAGGAGAAGAGCACCGGCAGCTTCCAGGTGGGCTTCGGCTTCAGCTCGGTGGAGAGCTTCATCTTCACCGCCCAGGTCACCCAGAACAACTTCCTCGGGTGGGGGCAGACCGTCTCCATCTCCGCCCAGCTCAGCAGCCTGCGGCAGCTGATCCAGCTGTCGTTCTACGACCCGTACTTCTTCGACAGCGACTGGATCTTCTCCTTCGACATCTACCGGACCCAGATCGACCAGTTCGACTTCACCCGTCAGGCGCTGGGCGGCTCGGTGGGGCTGGGCTACCACATCTGGGACGATCTCATCGCCAGCGTTGGGTACACCCGGGAGTGGGTCGAGGCGTCGCCGGGGGGCACCGGCACCGGCCCGAATGCGGGGGTGATCAACACCAACACCACGCCGCTCTATGGCCGCTTCCGCACCGGCACGCAGATCACCTCCGCGGTGCGCTTCACCCTCGCCTGGGACCGGCGCGACAACCGGCTGTTCCCCACCAAGGGGTTCTACCAGTTCGCCTCGGCGGAGTTCGCCCCGGACTTCCTCGGCGGGACCCTGAACTACGCGCGCTACACGCTCTTCTCCCGCTTCTACTTCCCGCTGCCCCTGGGGATGGTGTTCAAGACCAACACCACCATCGGCTACATCGCCAACCTCGATCAGAGCCGCCGGCTGCCGGTCTCGGAGCTCTATTACCTGGGCGGCATCAACACCATCCGCGGCTACTCGCTGAGCTCGATCTCCCCCACCATCCTGGTGCCCACCTGCAACCGGCCCGACTGCCCGGTGACCGCCTTCGTGGTCGGTGGCAACAAGCAGTTCGTGCTCAACCTCGAGCTCGAGTTCCCCATCGTGCCCAAGGTCGGGGTCAAGGGCGTGGTCTTCGCCGACGCCGGCAACGCGTTCGCCGTGGATGCCAGCTTCTTCGAAGACAAACAACACTCACTTCCGCTGGGACTGTTCTGGTCGGTGGGTTTCGGGATTCGCTGGTTCTCCCCGGTCGGTCCGCTACGATTCGAGTGGGGCATTCCACTCACCAGACGACCGATCGACGACCCAGTCCTCTTCGAGTTCACGATCGGCAACTCCTTCTAAGGAGGGGGCGAGCGATGCGCATCGCGGTGGTACGGGAGACCTCACCCGGGGAAGCCCGGGTGGCCCTGGTTCCCGAAGTGGTGGCGCGGCTCACGAAGGCTGGACATCAGATCTCCATCGAGCGCGGGGCGGGGTTGGCCGCAGGCTTCACCGACGCCGACTACGAGAAGGCCGGGGCGCGGGTGCTCGCCGCCCGGGCCGAGGCGCTCACCAGGGTGGAGCTCTGGCCCCGCGTTCGCCGGCCCACCGCCGCGGAGCTCGCCGAGGCGCCCGAGGGGGCCACCGTGGTCTCGATGCTGGGAGTCGAGCCGGCGGAGGCGCTGGTCCCGGCCCTGGCCGCGCGGCGGCTGACGTTCCTCGCCCTGGAGCGCGTCCCGCGCATCACCCGGGCCCAGTCGATGGACGTGCTCAGCTCGCAGGCCACCGTGGCCGGCTACAAGGCGGTGCTCCTCGGAGCCGCCGAGCTGGGGAAGCTGCTCCCCCTGCTCACCACCGCCGCCGGGACGCTGGCCCCGGCCAGGGTGCTGGTGCTCGGCGCGGGGGTGGCGGGGCTCCAGGCCATCGCCACCGCGCGGCGGCTGGGGGCTTTGGTCGCCGGGTTCGATGTGCGGCTCGCCGCCCGGGAGCAGATTCTCAGCCTGGGGGCGACCTTCGTCGGTCCGGAGGTGTCATCCGACGCCGAGGCGGCCGGCGGTTACGCCCGGGCGCAGACCGCCGAGGAGGAGGCCCAGACCCGAGCGGCGCTGGCCGCGGCCATTCCCCAGCAGGACTTGTTGATCTCCACCGCCCAGGTGCCGGGGAAGCGGGCACCGGTGCTGGTGGATGCCGCCACGCTGGGCACGCTCCGGCCGGGTTCGGTGGTGGTGGACCTGGCAGCGGAGAGTGGGGGCAACGTGGAGGGCACCCGGGCCGGTGAACGGGTGGTGGTGGGCGGGGTGGTCCTCCTCGGCCCGGTGCAGCTCGCGGCCACCGTGCCCCTGCACGCCAGCCAGATGTTCGCCCGCAACGTGCTGACCCTGGTGCAGCACCTCTCCACCAAGGAGGGCGCGCTGAAGATCGATCCCCAGGACGAGATCACCAGGGCGATGCTCATCACCTTGAACGGGCAGGTCCCGGGAGGGAGCGGACGGTGATCAGCATCATCGAGCTGTACGTGTTCGTGCTCGCCGCGTTCGTCGGGTACCAGGTCATCACCCGTGTCCCGCCGCTCCTCCACACACCGCTGATGTCGGCGACCAACGCCATCTCCGCCATCAGCCTGGTGGGCTCGCTGGTGCTCGCCGGGGCCAACCGGGACACGGTGTCCAACTGGCTGGGGTTCATCGCCGTCACCGCCGCCAGCATCAACGTGGTGGGCGGGTTCCTCATCACCGACCGGATGCTGAAGATGTTCCGCCGGGAGCCGAAGCCCACCTCCGCCGTGGCGATGGAGAAAGCTGGCCAGCCCGGAGGCGGGTCCCGATGAGCGCCCGCGATCTGGTCATCGAGGCCATCTACCTCGCCGCCTCGGTGCTGTTCATCCTCGGCCTGAAGAGCCTGTCGCACCCGGATCGCGCCCGTCTGGGCATGCAGCAGGCGGCGCTGGGCATGGTCCTGGCGATCGTGGGCACGCTGTTCAACCACGAGATCATCCGCTTCGACTTCATCGCCGTGGCGCTGATCCTGGGAACGGTGATCGGCTACCCGCTGGGCATGTTCGTGCCGATGACCGCCATGCCCCAGCGGATCGCCATCAGCCACATGTTCGGGGCGCTGGCTGCCACCCTGGTGGGCATCGCCGAGTACCGGATTCACCAGCAGGCGATGCCGCGGTCGACCATGGCCGCGCTGGGCTTCGAGGTGCTGTTCGGCGCGCTCACCGTGACCGGCAGCTTCATGGCCTTCGGGAAGCTCCAGGAATTCATCACCGGGAAGCCGGTGACCTACCGGGGACAGAACACGGTCAACATCACCCTCTTCGGGGTGGCGATCGCCATGTTCCTCTTCCTCATCTTCCGCCCCGGCACGCCGGCGGTGTTCTACGGGATGATCGCCCTGGCGCTCTTGCTCGGGGTGTTCATGGTCCTCCCCATCGGCGGGGCCGACATGCCGGTGGTGGTCTCGCTCCTCAACTCGTACGCCGGACTGGCCTCCAGCGCGACGGGGTTCGCGATCCAGAACAACGTCCTCATCATCTGCGGCGCCCTCGACGGGGCCTCGGGCTTCCTGCTCTCCGTCCTCATGTCCAAGGCGATGAACCGGAGCTTCGGCAACGTGCTCTTCGGCGCCTTCGGCTCCCCTCAGCCGGCGCTGGCCGCCGGAGCCGAGGCCAAGGACCTCACCGTCCGCAGCGTCTCGGCCGAGGACGCGGCGATCCGGATGGCCTACGCCGGGCAGGTCATCGTCGTCCCCGGCTACGGGATGGCGGTGGCGCAGGCCCAGCACGTGGTGCGGGAGCTGGCAGATCTCCTCGAGAAGCGCGGGGTGACGGTGAAGTACGCCATCCATCCGGTGGCGGGCCGGATGCCGGGCCACATGAACGTGCTCCTGGCCGAGGCCAACGTCCCCTACGACCGGCTCTACGACATGGAGGACATCAACCCCGAGTTCGAGCGGACGGACGTGGCGCTGGTCATCGGGGCCAACGACGTGGTGAACCCCGCCGCCCGGAGCGATCCGCAGAGCCCGATCTACGGGATGCCGATCCTCGACGTGGACAAGTCAAAGGGCGTCATCGTGCTCAAGCGGAGCATGAACCCCGGCTTCGCCGGCATCGAGAACCACCTGTTCTACGCCCCCAACACCTCGATGCTCTTCGGCGACGCCAAGTCGTCGCTGACCCGGCTGGTGACCGAGGTGAAGGCGCTCTGAGCTCGATGGAGTGCCTCGCTGACCGCCATGTGGCATCTGCTTGACGGAGCGGCGCCGTTCCTCCTAGTGTCCGCGCACTTTTTCGACCGTATCGGGAGCGCCCGCCGGGGGGCTTCCGTTCCACTCCGGTCGGCGGTGGTCGTCGATCCGATCGCCGGAGTTCCCCGAGGAGCATGCACGTGATGTCGTCCCGTCGCCTGATGGTGGCCCTGGCCGCCGTGATCCCGCTGACCCTCTCCGCGGCTGCGCACGCGGAGGCGAAGATCGGCTACGTCAACTTCCAGAAGGCCCTCGCCGAGCTCGAGGAGGCCAAGGCCGCGCGGACCCGGCTGGAAGGCCTCAAGGAGCAGAAGCAGAAGGACCTGGACAAGGCGCAGGACCAGCTGAAGAAGGACAAGGAGACCTTCGACAAGCAGGCCGCCACCATGACCGAGCAGGCCCGGAACGAGAAAGCCGAGGCGATGCAGAAGCGGTTCATCGACCTGCAGCAGAATTTCGAGAAGGGCCGGGCGGAGCTGGCGCAGAAGGAGAACGAGGAGTTCCAGCCCATCGTCACCAAGATGCGGGCCATCATCTCCTCGCTGGCCCAGCGCGAGGGCTTCACCATGGTGTTCGACGCTGGGGGGATCGCCTACGCGCCGGACTCGCTCGACCTGACCGCGCAGCTGGTCCGGACCTACAACGAGCAGAACAAGGTCAAGACCAGCACCACGGCGCCGGCGGCCACGCCGGCCAAGAAGAAGTAGCCTCCAGGGAGCGGATGGAACGCTCCCTCGCAGAGCTGGCGGTCCAGGTGGGTGGCACCGTCGAGGGGGACGGGTCGCTGCCCATCCGGGGACTGGCCTCGCTGGAGGAGGCCGGGCCCGGCGAGCTCTCCTTCTACGGGAACCCGCGGTACCGGAAGGAGCTGGGGACCACCCGCGCGGCGGCGGTCCTGCTCCCGCCCGGCGAGCCGGTGACCCGCGCCGACGTGGCCTGGGTGCGGGTGGCCTCGCCACATCTGGCGTTCGCCCGGCTGCTCTCGGTGTTCCACCCCGTCGCGCGCCCGTCGGCCGGGGTGCACCCTCGGGCCGAGGTGCACCCCTCGGCGCGGATAGACTCCTCGGCGACGGTGATGGCTCTGGCGGTGGTGGAGGCCTTCGCGGTGGTCGGGCCGCGGTCGGTGCTCTGGCCGGGCAGCTACCTCGGCGAGGGCTCGCAGGTGGGCGAGGACTGCGTGCTCCAGCCCGGGGCAGTGGTGCGCGAGCGCTGCCTGCTGGGGAACCGGGTGCTGCTCCAGCCCGGGGTGGTGGTGGGCTCGGACGGCTTCGGCTTCGCCTTCGACCCGTCGGGTCCGTCGCACGTCAAGGTGCCGCAGGTGGGGACCGTCCGCATCGAGGACGACGTGGAGGTGGGGGCGGGCAGCTGCATCGACCGGGCGACCACCGGCGAGACGGTCATCGGCCAGGGGACGAAGATCGACAACCTGGTGCAGATCGCCCACAACGTCCGCGTGGGGCCGCTCTGCATCGTCTGCGCGCAGGTGGGCATCTCCGGGTCGACGGAGGTCGGCTCGGGGGTGGTGCTCGCCGGGCAGGTGGGCATCGTGGGCCACGTCCGGGTGGGGGACGGGGCCCGGATCGCTGCCCAGTCCGGCGTGCCGCACGACGTGCCGCCCGGCGCGACCTTCTCGGGGTACCCGGCGGTGGAGCGCGCCTTGTGGCTGCGCCAGTCCGCCGCGCTGAAGCATCTGCCCGACCTGCTGCGGGAGCTGAGGGAGCTGCGCGCGCGGGTGGCCGCGCTCGAGTCGAGGAAGGACGAGTCCTGAGACATGATGGACGTGCAGGAGATCCAGAAGCTGCTTCCCCACCGCTACCCGTTCCTCCTGGTGGACCGGGTGGTGTCGATCGATCCCGGCAAGGCGCTGCGGGCCTACAAGAACGTCTCGGTCAACGAGCCGTTCTTCGAGGGCCACTTCCCTGGCCACCCGGTGATGCCGGGGGTGCTGGTGCTGGAAGCCCTGGCGCAGGCCAGCGCGATCCTCGCCTACCGCTCCACCGGGTTCGACCCGTCCCAGAAGGTCACCTATCTCATGGCCATCGACGGGGCGAAGTTCAGGAAGCCCACCGTGCCGGGTGACCGGCTGGAGCTCGAGGTGGAGGTGCTGCGCTTCAAGGGCTCGATCCTCAAGACCCGGGGGGTGGCCAAGGTGGACGGCGAGGTGGTGGCGGAGGGCGAGTTCCTGGCCACGGTGGTGGACAAGGACCGATGAGCGTCCACCCCACGGCCATCGTCGCCCCCGGCGCCCGGCTGCATCCCACGGTCGAGGTCGGCCCCTACGCGGTCATCGGCTCGCAGGTGGAGATCGGCCCCGGGACGACGGTTGGCCCGCATGCGGTGATCGAGGGGCGCACCCGGCTGGGGGAGCGCAACCGCGTCTTCCACTTCGCCTCGGTGGGGGCCCAGCCGCAGGATCTCAAGTACGCGGGGGAGGACAGCGCGCTGGAGATCGGCAACGAGAACCTGATCCGCGAGTTCACCACGCTCCACAAGGGAACCACCGGGGGCGGCGGGGTGACCCGCATCGGCGACCGGAATCTGTTCATGGCCTACGCCCACGTGGCGCACGACTGCCAGGTGGCGAACGGCTGCGTGTTCGCCAACGGGGCGACGCTGGGGGGCCACGTCGAGGTGGGGGACCACGCCATCCTCGGTGGGCTCTCGGCGGTGCACCAGTTCACCCGGATCGGCCGGCACGCCTTCGTGGCCGGCGGCTCGATGGTGGTCATGGACGTGCCTCCGTTCTGTACCGCCCAGGGCGACCGGGCGGAGCTGGTGGGGGTGAACAGCATCGGCCTGGCCCGGCACGGGTACAGCGAGGAGCAGATCTCGCGGGTGAAGGAGGCGTACCGCATCCTCTTCCGGAGCAAGCTCCCGCTGGAGGAGGCCATCGAGCGGCTCCGGACGGAGCTCGGCGACCAGACCGAGATCGAGGTGCTGCTGACCTTCGTCACCTCCAGCCAGCGCGGGCTCACCCGCTAGGGCCCCGTGGCCGGACGCATCGGGCTCATCGCCGGTAACGGCGCGCTGCCCCGGCTCTTCGCCCGAGCGGCGCGCGGTCGCGGCCTCTCGGTGATCGCGGTGGGGCACCTGGGCGAGACCGACCCCGAGCTCGCCTCGGAGGTGGACGCGCTCCACTGGGTGAAGGTGGGGCAGGTGGCCCGCATCGAGCGGCTGCTGCGTGAAGCCGGGGTGGAGGAGGCGGTGCTCGCCGGGGGCTTCTCGCGGATGCGGGCGGTGCAGCAGATGCGCCCCGACGTCGGCCTGTTTCGGATCGCCACCCGGCTGCGGAGCTTCCGGGACGATGCGCTGCTGCGTGCCGCGGCGGACGAGTTCCAGTCGGCGGGGATCCGCATCGTTGCCCCCACGGAGCTGCTCCGGGAGATCCTCGCTCCGGAAGGCCATCTGGCCGGTCCGCCGCTCGATGCGGCCCAGGAGCGCGACGTGGCCCTGGGCGAGGAGGTGGCCACGCTGCTCGGCCGCGCCGACGTCGGACAGACGGTGGTGGTGAAGAATGGCCACGTGCTGGCGCTGGAGGCGGTGGAAGGCACCGACGCCTGCATCCGCCGCGGGGCCGAGCTCGGCGGCCCGGGGGTGGTGGTGGTGAAGCGCAGCAAGCCCGGGCAGGACGACCGGTTCGACCTGCCAGCGGTGGGCCCGGGGACGCTCGAGGTGCTGCGCGACGTCGGTGGGCGGGTGCTGGTGGTCGAGGCGGGAAGGACGCTCCTCCTGGAAGGGGACCGGCTGGTCCGGCTGGCGAACGAGAGGGGCATCACGGTGATCGGGCGCTCGCAGCCGATGCGCTCGGCGCGCTGAGCCGGCGGTCCGCGGGAGGGCCCTCGCGTTTGGCACTGACTCCCGGGCTCGCCGATCCCGCTGAGAGAGCCGCTAGCGACTGCGGGGCGGGACGGGGGGCGACGGGAACTGCGGATAGAGGTCCTCCGCCGCGCCAGTGAGGCTCACCAAACCGGCGAAGACGGCGTTGGTCTCATCCGCCGAGAAGCCGTCGGGGTCGCCGGTGCGCGAGTTGGTGACGATGGCGAAGTCGTTCCCTGCCTCGTCATGGACCAGCAGCGTCTGCCCGCCGAAGAGCGATCCCCCGTGCCACCAGCGGTCGGGCCGGGTGCGGACGAAGATGCCCAGCCCGTACCACGCGCCGGAGATCCCGGGCAGATGGGGGTCCTCCAGCCATTCGCCCCGCGACCCGTCGGAGAGGAAGGGCGCCGTCCGGCTGCCGTCGATGGCGGAGAAGATCCGAGTGAGGTCCACCGCGGAGCCGATCCATCCTCCGGCCGCGGCGAAGGTCATCGGATCGAACGCGCCGTAGACCAGGGGCACCTGGTCCTCCCCGGGGAAGAGCGAGTCGGCGAGCGGAGCGCCGTCCCAGTCGTAGTACCGGACCTCCTCCGTACCGCGCTCGGCGAGGTGCGAATAGCCGATGGACATGGCGTTCACTCCCATCGGGGCGAGGACGCTGTCGCGCACGTAGAGCTCGAGGGGACGACCGCTGACGGCCTCCACCACCAGGCCGAGAATGCAGTATCCGAAGTTCGAGTAGTCGAACCGAGTCCCGGGCTCGAAGTCGAGATGCTTCCCGAGCTGGTAGCGGAAGACGTCGGAGCACATCACCGGGGTCGGGACGCCAAGTGCAGACGAGATCTCCCGTTGAAGGTCGAGCGGGTCGCCCCGGAGATCCCGATCCCATCCCCCCGAGTGGTGGAGCAGCTGACGAAGGGTGACCGCCGGGAGGCGAGCGTCCGCCCCGGGAGGGAGCTGGAACTGTGGGAGGTACTGGAGAAACGGGCGCTCGAGGTCCAGGAGCCCCTGCTCCCGGAGATGGAGGACGGCCATCGCGGTCAAGACCTTGGAGGTGCTGCCGATGCGAAACCTGGAGGTGGGCTGGACCGGTTGCCGTGCCTCGAAGTCCGCATAGCCGTATCCCCGGGCGAGGATCAGCTTGCCGTCGCGGGCCACGGCGACCGCCGCGCCGGGGACGTTCCAGGTCTTCAAGAGGGCGCGAACCGCGCGGTCCATCGCCTCCACTCCTGGAACGTCGGGCCCGCTGGTCGGTGGCTGGGTGTCGCCCGGGTAGAACGTGGGGAGCGACTCGACTCCCCGACCGCAGCCGGCGAGGAGACAGCAGAGCGCAGCGAGGGTCCCGACCCGGCCCATCGCGGAGCGAGCACACGCATCCATCTTCGCGCTTCTCTGCAAGACGGACGCCGGTCGAGGCCCAAGGAGATCGAGCAAACACGCGGACCTCCGGTGCGCTCCGCCGAGCGGGGCGCAGCGTTTGCCGGTGCCAGCGTGCTACCCGCAGCGGGTTCGGCGCGCCCTCACGGCGGCGGGGGCAGGCCCACCAGCTCGCGCCCGCCCTCGGCGATGAACTGCACGGCGATGGCGGCGAGGAGCAGCCCCATCACCCGCTGGATGATCGCCACCCCCGACTGCCCCAGCACCCGCTGCACCAGGGGCGCGCCCCGCAGCAGGAAGTAGGCCGCGGCCATGGTGACGACGATGCTCAGGAGCACCGCGAGCACGGACACCATTCCCGAGGCCCGGGACATCAGGACCATCACCGTGGCGATGGCGCCCGGGCCGGCCAGCAGCGGGATGGCGAGGGGGACGATGGCCACATCTTCCTTCCCGGTCGCCTCCTGCGCCTCCTCGGGCGAGGTGCGCGTCTCGGACTGACGGGCCCGGAGCATGTCCAGGGCGGTGATCAGGAGCACGATTCCGCCCGCCACCCGGAAGGCGCTGAGGCTCACCCCCACCACCTTGAAGAGGAACGTGCCGCAGAGGGCGAAGAAGATCAGCAGTCCGGCGGCGACCAGCGATGCGCGCCGGGCGGTGTCGCGCATCTTCTCCGGCGGATCGCCGTGGGTCATGGCGATGAAGATCGGCACCACCCCGATGGGGTCGACCACGAAGAAGACCGCCGAGAGGGCGACCAGCGCGGAGGAGACGGGCTCGCTCACCGGATCTTCCACACCATGGCCAGCGCCTCGAGCACGATCGCCCGGGACATCTTGGATTGTCCCACCCGCCGGTCCTCGAAGACGATGGGGATCTCCGCCACCCGGAAGCCGCGCTTGATGGCCCGGTAGGTGAGCTCGATCTGGAAGCCGTACCCGGTGCTGCCAACGGATGGCAGGTCGATGGCCCGCAGCACCTCGGCCCGGAAGCACTTGAAGCCTCCGGTCAGGTCGCGGATCCCGAGGCCGAGGATGGTGCGGGCGTAGAGTGAGCCGCCGCGGCTGATGAGCTGCCGTCCGATGCCCCAGTTCCGGGTGCCGCCCCCCTTCACCCAGCGGCTCCCCAGGACCAGATCGGCGTCGGTCGAGGCCCGGTCGATGAGCGTCGGCAGGTAGCGCGGGTCGTGGCTCCAGTCGGCGTCCATCTCCAGGACGTAGGCGTAGCCGCGCTGGAGGGCCCAGTCGAACGCCGCGAGGTACGCCTTCCCCAGCCCCGCCTTGCCGGCACGATGGAGCACGTGCACCCGCGGCGACTTCCGGGCCAGCCCGTCGGCCAGCGCGCCCGTTCCGTCGGGACTCGCGTCGTCGACCACCAGGACGTCCACCCGCGGCTCGGCGGCCAGCGCGGCCTGGACGATGGACTCGACGTTCTCGCGCTCGTTGTAGGTGGGGATGCAGACCAGGGCGGGGTTCATCGGGCGAGGGAGGCCGGCTCCTTACCACGCGCGTCCATCACCTCCAGCACTTCGTCTGCCACGCGCGAGGCGGTGGGGCCGTTCCCCAGCCGCGCCCGGAGCGCGAGCAGACCCTCGAGCTGGGCATCGCGGGCCCGTCCCGGCGCCCAGAGCCGGCGGACCTCGTCGGCCACCGCCTGGGGGCGGAGCTCCGCCTGGAGCAGCTCGGGGACCAGCCGCCGACCGCTGAGGAGGTTCACCAGCGAGACGAAGGCCACCCTCACCAGCAGCCTGCCGATCGCCCAGCTGAGCGCCGACATCCGGTAGACCACCACCATCGGGCGCTGCATCAGCGCGGCCTCCAGCGTGGCGGTCCCCGAGGCCACCACCGCGACGTCCGAGGCGCCCACCACCTCGGCGGCCCGGCCGTCGACGAGCGTGGGGCGGAGGCCGCGCGCCGAGAAAGCCTCCTCCACCGGTGCCCGGTCCAGACCCGGGGCGACCGGGACGACGATCTGCAGCTCGGGGCGTTCGCGCTGGAGCAACGCCGCGCTCTCGACCATCGTCGGGAGCAGCCGGTGAAGCTCGCTCGGGCGGCTCCCCGGGAGGAGCGCCAGGGTGAGGCGGCCGACGTCGAGTCCGAGAGCGCGCCGGAAGGACTCGGGGGCCCCGGGTGGGGGAACCTGCTCCACCACCGGATTGCCCACGTAGCGGGCGCGCACGCCGTGGGCCCGGTAGAACTCCTCCTCGAAGGGCAGGATGCAGAGCATCCGGTCCACGTCACGGGCGATCTGCCGGACGCGGCCGCGCCGCCACGCCCACACGGTGGGGCTCACGTAGAACACCACCGGGATGCCAGCGGCCCGGAGCTTCCGCGCGAGCCGCAGGTTGAAGTCGGGCACGTCCACCAGCAGGGCGGCCGACGGTCGGCGCTCCCGGGCGGCGCGTACCAGCGCGCGGAAGACCCGCCAGATGCGGGGCAGGCGCGGCAGCACCTCGGCGATGCCCATCACGGAAATTTCTCGTGCGTCGAACAGCCGCTCCAGCCCGGCGGCCTCCAGGCGCGGGCCCCCCATCCCGAAGGCGCGGAGCTCGGGCCGGCGGCGGCGGAGCTCGGCCAGGACGTCCGCAGCGTGAAGGTCACCCGAGGCTTCGCCTGCCACCACCATCAGCTCGCCGTTGGCCATGGACGCTCGAAGGCAGGATGGTACACCTCGGGTCCCTGGTGACCACCGCTCCGGACAACACCCTCGGCCGCCGTTCGGGGTGGCGCGCGCTGTGGCGCCTCGTGCCCTACGCGCGTCCGCACCTGGGGCGTCTGTTGCTCGCCACCCTGGCGATGGGCGTCCTCGCGCTGGCCACCGGCCTGTATGCCTTCCTGGTCGGACCAGCGCTGCGGTTCCTGCTGACCGGCGGCGCCTCGGCGCTGGGGCGGGTGGCGAGCTGGGCGCCGGCGCTCGAGGCCGCGGGCCGGGATCGGTTGCTGCTCTCACTCCCCCTGGTGCTGATCGCGGTGGCGCTGGTGAAGGGCGTGGCGTACGCCGCGCAGTTCACCTGGACCGGTCAGTTCGGTCAGCGGACCGTGGTCTGGCTCCGGCGGGGGCTGCTCGATGCGCTGCTGCGCCAGTCGCCGGTACAGCTCGCGGGCCGGATGAGCGGGGATCTCCTCTCGCGCTTCTCGGCCGACGTGAACGCGGTGGAGACCGCGGCCATCTACGCGGTCGGCTCGTGGATCCGCGACGGGCTCCAGATCCTCGTCCTCTCGGCGGTGGCGGTGTCGCTGGAGTGGCGGCTGGCCCTGGTGGCGCTGGCGGTGGTCCCGGTGGCGGGGTTCCCGGTCTCGAGGCTGACCCGCTCGGTGCTCCGCCGGACGCGCGAGGGCCAGGTGCGGCTCGGCGGGATGGCCGGGCAGCTCCGGGAGGCGCTCGCCGCGGTGCGGACGGTCCAGGCCTACGGGGTGGAGGCGGCCGAGGCCGCCCGGTTCTCCGCCCGGGCCGAGGCACACGCCGCCACCCTGGCCCGCGCTGCCTGGGCGCGCGCCGCGGTGCCCGCGGTGACCGAGGTGCTGGCGGCACTCGCGGTGGCCGGAGTGCTGGTGTGGGCGGGGGGCATGCAGGTCGCCCCCGAGCGGCTGCTCTCCTTCCTCGCCGCGCTCATCCTTCTCTACCAGCCGGCGAAGGAGCTGGGGCGCGCCTCGCAGTTCGCCACCCAGGGCGCGGCCGCGGCGGAGCGGCTCCTGGAGGTTCTGGAGACTCCACCGCTGGTGACCGACGCGCCCGGGGCGAAGGCCGCCCCGCGGCTCGTCCGCTCGGTGCGGTTCGACACGGTGAGCCTCTCGTACGGGGACCGGCCGGCGCTCTCCCGGCTGGAGCTGGAGATCCCGGTGGGGAAGGCGACGGCGCTGGTCGGCCCGAGCGGCGGGGGGAAGAGCACCGTGGCCGCGCTGCTGCTCCGCTTCGTCCGGCCCGACGCCGGTCGCATCCTCTGGGACGGGGTGGACGTGGAGGCCTGCACCGTGGCCTCGCTCCGCTCGCAGGTGGCGCTGGTCACGCAGGAGCCGCTGCTGTTCTCGGGGACGGTGCGGGAGAACCTCCTCGCCGTGCGGCCCGAGGCGACCGGGGGCGAGCTGCGCTCCGCGCTCCGGGCGGCGCGGGCCGAGGAGTTCGTCATGGCCCTGCCGCGTCAGTGGGACACGCCCCTCGGCGAGCGGGGGTCGCGGCTCAGCGGAGGACAGCGGCAGCGGCTGGCGCTGGCCCGGGCGGTGCTCCGCGAGGCGCGGCTCCTCGTCCTGGACGAGGCGACCAGCAACCTCGACCCGGAAGGTGAGCGCGAGGTGCAGGTGGCGCTCGAGGCGGTCCTTCCGGGCAGGACGGCCCTGGTCATCGCCCACCGGCTGGAGACCACTGCCCGGGCAGACCGCATCCACGTGCTGGTCGCGGGCCGGGTGGTCGAGGAGGGAACGCACGCGGAGCTGCTCCTGCACGGGGGGTGGTACGCCGAGGCCTGGTCGCTGCAGCACCCACCGCCAGCGGCCACGGGGACGAGCCGGTGAGACGCCCGAGCATGGTGGTGCGGCCCATCCGCCGCCGGCGGAAGACGCCGGGGTGGATCCGCCTGCTCCGCTGGGCGCTGGGCCTCCTCGCCCTGACGCTTGGCTGGTTCGCGCTGCTGGCCGCGGTGCGCCCGCTCCCGCTGACCCCGCCGCCCGCGACCCGCGAGCTGCGGGGCGCCTGGCACGTGCACACCACCCGGAGCGACGGTCGGGGGAGCCCCACCGACGTCGCCCAGGCGGCGCGCTCGGCCGGGCTCGATTTCCTGGTGCTGACCGACCACAACCCCAAGGAGCTGCCCACCCCGGCGCGGGAGGAGGGGGTGCTCCTCGTTCCGGGCGAGGAGTCGAGCACCCCCTTCGGCCACCTGGCGGACGTGGGGACCCGGCGGCCTCTGACGGACGCGGAGAAGGTCTCGGCCCCGGTGCGCGCGGTGCTCGAGCTCGGCGGCATCGCGGTGCTGGCCCACCCGCTCCACCCCCAGCGGGCGTGGACCGACCTCGCGCAGGCCCGGGCCGCGAGCGGGGTCGAGGTGTGGAGCGGCGACTCGGCCTGGGGCGCGCTCCGCCAGCAGCCGCTGGGCCGGCTGCTCCCGGCGCTGGGGACCGCCCTGGTGAGCCCCGAGCGCGCGCTGGTCTACGCGCTCGCCGAGGCGCGCCCCGTCGAGGAGTGGTTGCTCGCGCTCGACGCACCCGAGCCCAAGCTCGCCTTCTGTGGCCCGGACGCGCACGGCTACCCGAGCTACGGCGCGGCCTTCCGCTGGATGTCGGTGCACCTCACCGGCATCACCTCCTTGCCGGAGGGGCCAGCGGAGGGGGCGCAGGCGGTGGTGCAGGAGCTGCGCGCCGGCCGCTTCTACTGCGCGGTGGACGCGCTGGCCGCCGCGGCAGGGTTCGCGGTGTTGCCGGCGGACCGGCGGACGTTCCGGGTGGGCGAGGTGCTCGAGGTCCGGCTCCCGGCGTTGCATCCGCCCGGTGTGCAGATGCGGGTGCACGGCCCGGGGCGCATGGTGGACGCCTCGCACCTCCGGCTGGAGGGACCCGGCCAGGTGCTGGTGGAGGTCCGGGTGGAGACGCCGGGGCTCGGGCTGGGCGACGCCTCCTGGCCCTGGCTCCTCGCCCAGCCAGTGAAGGTGGAGGCGGCGCCGTGAGGCGGGCGCTGTACGTGCTGCTCAGCACCCTGCTGTTCCTGCTCCTCTCGCCGCTGCTGCTGCTCGCGCGGAAGACCCGCGGCGGCCTCCTGGAGCGGTTTGGGTTCTACTCTCCGGAACGCCTGCCCGAGGGAGGCTGGCCGCGGGTCTGGCTCCATGGCGCGAGCGCGGGCGACCTCCAGGCACTGGCCCCGATGATCGGCCGGTTCCGCGAGCGCTTCCCCGACGCGCGCATCGTGCTCTCCACCATCACCGACACCGGGCGGGCGATGGCCGAGCAGCGCCTGCGCTCGCAGGTGGACGCGGTGCTCTACGCCCCGTGGGACCTGGCGGGGAGCACCCGGCGGGCAGTGCGCGCGGTGCGGCCGGACCTCCTGGTGCTCGAGTACGCGGAGATCTGGCCGAACCTCATCCACGCGGCGCACGTCGCCGGAACCCGGGTGGTGCTCACCAACGGCCGGTTCTCCCCGGAGCGGCTCCGGGGTTACCGGACGCTCTTCGCGGTCTTCGGCAATCCCCTCACCGAGCTGGACCTGCTGCTGATGCGCGAGGACGAGGAGGCCGAACGTGCGCTCTCGCTCGGCGCCCCGCTGGACCGGGTATGGGTGACGGGGAACACCAAGTTCGACGGGCTGGCGGTTCCCGCTCCCTCGCCGGAGGACGAGGCGCTGCGGACCGCGCTCGGGCTGCCGCCGGACGTGCCGGTGCTGATGGGCGGCAGCACCCACGAGGGCGAGGAGGAGATTCTCCTCTCGGTGTGGCAGCGGCTCCGGGACTCGCACCCGGGGCTCCGGCTGGTGCTGGCCCCGCGCTACGTGGACCGGGCGGCGCGGGTGCAGTCGGCGGCCCAGGCGCGCGGCGTCGAGGCAGGCCGGCGGACGGGGGGGCCCGCAGGGGCGCCGGTGATGGTGCTCGACACCATCGGCGAGCTCGCCCGGGCGTACCGGCTGGCCACGGTGGTCTTCGTGGGGGGGAGCTTCACTCCGCGGGGCGGCCAGAACATCCTCGAGCCCGCCGCGCAGGGCCGCCCGGTGCTCTTCGGGCCCCGGATGGAGAACTTTCGCGACAGCGTCCAGGTGCTGCTCGGGCGCGGGGGCATCCAGGTGGCCGACGCCGAGCAGCTCCACCGGGTGCTCTCCGAGCTGCTGGGCCGTCCGGACGTCCTCGCCAACCTCGGCAACCTGGCGGCGCAGTCGGTCCGCCAGGTGTCCGGGGCGAGCCAGCGCAACGTGGATCTGGTGGCCCGCCTGCTGCTCGGCGCCGGAACCCGTCCGGTCCCGCGTCGGACGGGGTCGGTGGGATGATCTCGGTGGTGCACCTCCACTTCCACGGACGGCGCACCGGGGTGACCCGCCACGTGGAGGACGTCGCCCGGCTGCTGCCCGCGGAGGTGGCCGGCTGGGGCCCGCTGTCCGGCGTGCAGCGACTCCGGTGGAGCGAGCTCTGGAGCAAGGCACGGGCCGGACCGCTCGTGGTGCACGCGCACCGCCCCCTCGAGCTGCTGGCCGGGCTCTTGCTCCGGGCCGTGACCCCCTCGGTCCGGGTGGCCTTCACCCGGCACTCGGCGGGCCGCCCGTCGGCGTGGACGCGCTTGCTGGCGCGGCGTGCGGACGCGCGGCTGGTGTTCACCCGGGTGGCGCTCCGCGAGCTGGGCCTTCCGGCCGAGGTGGTGCCGCACGGCGTCGACGTCGAGCGATTCTCGCCGCCCGTGGACCGCGTGGAGGCATGGCGTGCGCTGGGGGCGGGGGGCGAGCGGGGCCTGGGGGCGGTGGGACGCGTCCGCCCCTCGAAGGGGCAGCAGGACCTCGCGGCAGCCTGGGCGGTGCTCGGCCCGAGGTTCCCCGGCTGGCGGGCGGTGCTGGCCGGGCTGGTGACGCGTCGGTGGCGCGCGTTCGCCGGGGGCCTCGGCGGGCTCGAGCCGCTGGGAGAGCTCGACGACACGCCGGGGCTGTACCGTGGGCTGACGGTGCTGGTGCAGCCCTCACGCCAGGAGAGCTTCTCGCTGGTCCTGCTGGAGGCGATGGCCAGCGGCTGCTGCGTGGTGGCGGCAGCGCTCCCCCACTACCCGGAGCTGGTGGAGCAGGGGGTGACCGGGTTCCTCTATCCGGCCGGGGACGCCGCGGCCCTGGTGGGCCTCCTCGAGCCGCTGCTCGCCGATCCGGCGAAGGCGGAGGCGGTGGGGCGAGCGGCGGTGACGGAGGTCCGGGCGCGGTGGACGCTCGGGGCCGAGGTGGAGGCGCTCCGCGGGGTGTACGCGCGGATGGAGCGGCGCCGGTGAGAATCCTCCATCTGCTCTCCAGCCCGGTCTGGAGCGGGCCCGCCGAGCCGGTGGCGCTGCTGGCCCAGGCGCAGCGCGCGCTCGGACACACCGTCTCGGTGGCCATCGACTCCACCCGAGAGGGGACCGGCTCGGAGGAGCCGGCGGCGCCGCACCTCGAGGCGATGGGGCTCCTGGACCCCACGGGGCTCCGCCTCTCCACCCGCGACGGCGCGGCCGGAGTGTGGCGAGATGCGCGCCGGCTGGGGACGCTGGAGGTCGAGGTGGTGCACACCCACTTCAGCCACGACCACTGGGTGGCTGCGCTGTCCGGACACCGGGGCGTCCGGGTGCGCTCGTTCCACGCCGCGCGGTCGCGGCGGGCGCTCCGTCCACCGGCGGCGGCCTTCACCGTGCCCACCCGCGAGCTCGGGGTGGGGCTCCGGCGGCCCTGGATGGTGTTGCCGCCGCTGCTCGCCCCGGCATTCCGGCCGGCCAGGGACCGCGCGGCGCTCCAGGCCTCGCTGGGGCTCACCGCTCCGGTCATCGGGATGGTCTCCACCTTCCAGGCGTCGCGCCGGCACCAGCTCGGGCTCGCCGCCTTCGCCCGGCTGCACCTGCGCGAGCCCGGGGCGATGCTGGTGCTGGTGGGTGACGGGCAGCTCGGGCCGACGCTCCGGGCGCAGGCGCACCAGCTGGGACTGTCCTCGCAGGTGCGCTTCACCGGGTACCAGAGCGGCGAGTCGCTCGTGCACTGGATGCAGGCCTTCGACGAGCTGTGGGTGCTGGGGCTGGGGAACGACGGCGCCGGGCGTCCGGTGGTGCAGGGGCGCGCGGTGGGGGCGCGGGTGGTCGGGGTGGACGAGGGGGCGCTGCGGCACTGGGTGGACGTGGTGGTTCCCGGGCCGACCGTCGAGGCGCTGGCGCGGGTGGCGCTCCGGGGCGAGCGGCGGTCGCTCGCGCTGCCGGACACCGGGAGTGTGGCGGAAGAGCTGCTGGGGCTGTACACCCGCGCGGGGGCGAAGGCGTGAGCGACTGGGTCGAGCGGTTCTTCTATCCGGAGCACCCGGACGGGGCGATGCGCGAGCTCGCCTTCCTGCCGCTGGCGGTTGCCGAGGCGCTGTTCGCGACCGGCGTCCGGGTGAGGACCGCGGCCTGCGCGAAGAAGTGGCTCCGCCCCGAGCGGGTTCCCGGACTGAGGGTGGTCTCGGTGGGGAACGTGCTGGTCGGTGGGACGGGGAAGACTCCGGTGGTTCGGGCGCTGGCCGAGCGCTTCGCTGCCCGTGGCCGACCGGTGGCCATCCTCAGCCGCGGGCACGGGCGTGCGTCGACGGCCGACGTTCGGGTGGAGGGCCCGCCCTGGCCGCCGGTGGAGCGGGCCGGGGACGAGCCGCTGATGCTGGCGCGGAGCCTGCCGGCGGCCACGGTCTGGGTGGGCGCGGACCGGCTGGCGCTGGCGAAGCTCGCGGTGCGGTGCGGCGCGTCGGTGGCGCTGCTCGACGACGGCTTCCAGCACTGGCGCCTGGGGCGCGACGCCGACGTGGTGGTGGTGGACGAGGCGGTGGGTCTCGGCAATGGACACCTCCTCCCGCGCGGGCCGCTGCGAGAGCCGCTGTCGGCGCTGGGGAGGGCGACCCTGCTCTGGGTGCGTGCGGCGGAGGCGCCGGTCCCGATGCCCTGTCCGGAGGGGTTGCCGCGGGTCAGGGCGCGGCACGGACCGCGCGACGTGGTGGACCCGGCGGGCGAGGTGCACCCGGCGGACGTGCTGCGCGGGCGCCGGGTGGTGGGGTTCGCCGGGATCGGCCGGCCGACGGCGTTCCGGCGGACGCTGGAGTCCCTCGGGGCGGAGGTGGTGAGCTTCCGCGGATTCCCGGACCACCATCCGTTCCACGACGACGAGCTGCGCGCGCTGGAGCGGCAGGCCTCGAGCGCCGGGGCGTGGCTGGTGACGACGGAGAAGGACCGGGTGCGCTGTCCCGAGGGGGCGGGGGTGCACGTGCTGCGGCTCGGGGTGGAGGTGCTGGAGGGCGAGGAGCACCTCGAGCGGCTCGTGTCGGGCGTCTGACGGCGAGGAATTGGCGCCGGGGGCCCGGGGTGTGGGACAAGCGGGGGCCAACGTGGCGTCCGAATTGTCGCGGCTGCTCTCGGCCTTCCGCTCGCGCAAGCTGGTGGTGCTCGGGGACCTGGTGGCCGACCACTACGTCTACGGGCAGACCGACCGGGTGAGCCGCGAGGCGCCGGTGCTGGTGGTGCGCCACGAGTCCTCGGAGGTGACGCTGGGCGGCGCGGCGAACGCCGCGGCGAACGCGCGGGCGCTGGGGGCGGAGGTGACGGCGGTGGGAGTGCTGGGCCCGGACGAGATGGGTGAGGCGCTGCGGCGGCGGTTCGCCGAGCGCGGCATCGGGCTGGTGGCGGTCGAGGTCCCGGTGACCGAGACCAAGACCCGCATCCTCGCCGGAGGGCTGAACACCTCCCGCCAGCAGATGTTGCGGCTCGACCGGGGGAACGCCCTGCCGCTGCCGGCCGCGATCGCCGCACGCCTCCGCAAGGCGCTGGAGGAGGCGGCGCAGGGCGCGGACGCGGTGCTGGTGAGCGACTACGGCGGCGGGGTGGTCGGCGACACCACTCGCGCGACCTTGCGCCACCTCGCCGGGAGCGGGGTGCTGGTCTCGGTGGACTCCCGCTATGCGCTCGGGTCGCTGGTGGGGTTCCGGGCGGCGAAGCCGAACGAGCCCGAGCTGGCCACACTGACCGGGCTGCCGGTGGACGACGACGCGGCGCTGGAGCGCGCGGCGGAGGCGGGCCTGTCGATGCTCGGTGCGCAGGTGCTGCTGGTGACGCGGGGCCGGCGAGGAATGGCGCTGCTCGAGCGGGGTGGGGCGGTGAAGCTGCTCCCCGCCCACGGGACACGCGCGGCGGTGGACGTCACGGGCGCGGGCGACACGGTCATGGCCGCGTTCACGCTCGGGCTCGCGGCCGGGGCGAGCGCGCAGGCGGCGGCAGAGCTGGCGAACGTGGCCGGGGCGCTGGTGGTGCAGAAGCTCGGCACCTCTCCGGTCGGGGCCGACGAGCTCTCATCGGAGCTGGGCGGCCGGTGAGCTCCGCGGGGAAGGTGCAGCCGCTGGAGTCGGTGGCGGCCGCCGTGGAGGCGGCACGCGAGGCGGGGAAGACGGTGGCCCTGGCGAACGGAGCGTTCGACATCTTGCACGTGGGGCACGTTCGGTACCTCGAGGGAGCGAAGGCGCTGGCGGACGTGCTGGTGGTGGCGGTGAACGACGATGCCTCGGTCCGCGCGCTGAAGGGACCCGGGCGTCCGCGCATCCCGGCCGCCGAGCGCGCGGAGCTGGTGGCGGCGCTGGAGTGCACCGACCTCGTCGTGCTGTTCAGCGAGCTGGACGTGCGCGCGGTGCTCCGGCGGCTCCGGCCGCACCTGCAGGTCAAGGGAACGGACTACACCCCGGAGACGGTGCCCGAGCGCGACGAGCTTGCGGCCTGGGGCGGGCGGGTGGTGATCGCCGGGGACCCGAAGGACCACAGCACGACCGAGCTGCTGGAGCAGTTGAGCAGGGAGCAGTGAAGCGGGCGATGGCCCTGGACGCCACGGCTCGAGGTCCTTGGGCCCTAGACCGTGCGGTCCGGGCTCCGTCGTCCCAGGGCGAAGGTTCGGACGGCTCGCTCCACCTCGAGCACGGCCCGACCGGCGTCCTCGATGACCGGCGTGAGGTCGAGCACGGCGTGTGGCGGCCCGCTGTATCCCCACCGCTCCGGATCCATCCTCAGGAACAGCGCCAGAGTGGGTGCTCCCACCGCGACGGAGAGATGCATCGGCCCCGAGTTGTTGCAGATGGTGCAGCCCGCCGCGGCCAGCAGCGCGGCGAGCCCGTCGAGGTCGGTGGGCGGGGCGAGCTGCGCACCGGGCGCCTCGGAGACGAGTGCGTGTCCGAGCGCCTCCTCGCCCGGTCCCCACGCCACGACCACTGTTCGCCCCAGTGAGGTGAGCACGCGGGCGGCCGCGCCGAAGAGCTCCGGGGGGATCCGCCTCCATCCGAGCCGGCCTCCCGGGACGAGCACCGCGTGCGGGCTGGCGCGGACCTGCTCGAGAAACGGCCCGAGCGAGGTCGAGACCCGCGGAGTCCGGAAGGTGGGCAACAGGGGCGCTGGCTCGACGAGGGGCGACAGAAGGTGCAGCCGCTGCGTGAGCTCGGAGCGGGTGTCGGTGCGCGCCGGAACCGGGACGTCGTGAAGCGGCCCGGTGGGTGGTACCGCCGGGCCGAGGACCTGCGCCCCAGCGCCCACGAGGCGCGACACCAGCGCCGAGGTCACGCTCGGGACCTCCCAGTTCCCGCAGTCCACCACCACGTCCCACGGCCCCGCCCTGCGGATGGCGCGGATGCCGGGCGCGAGCGGACCGAGCCCAAGCAATCGCCGGTCGAGGGTGAGCAGCCGGTCGATCGCCGGATGCCCCTCGAGGACCCGCGCGGTCTTGCGATGGACGAGCACGTCGACGCCCGGCGGCGGCTGGAGGCGTTTCAGGGCGACGGCGAGCGGAGTGGTGAGGAGCGCCTCCCCCACGCGGTCGTCGACGCGCACCAGCAGCACCCGCTGCAGCCCCGCCGGAAGGGCGCGGGGGGGCCTGTGGAACACGAGCGCCGCGACCCGGGCCAGGGCCTCCTTCCCGGTCCCTTCCAGTCGCTTGTGCCAGGGTTGCATGCGGTGGGCCTTGACGGCGGGTGCGGCGCCTCCTAGCACCCCTGGGCACATGCTCAAGAGCATGACCGGCTTCGGGACGGGTCTGGCGCGTGCCGGGGACGAGGAGATCTCCGTCGAGGTCCGCGCCGTGAACCACAAGCACCTCGAGGTGAAGGTGCGGCTCCCGCGCGAGCTGTCGGCCCTGGAACCGACGGTGCTCAAGGCGGTCCGGGCCCGCTGCGTGCGCGGGGCGGTGGACGTGGCGGTGCGGCGGAGCGCGGGCACGGTGGGCGGCGCGGTGCCCACGGTCGACCCGGCGATGGCACGGGCCTGGCGCGAGGCGCTCAAGGGCGTGGCGCGGGCGGTGGACATGGCGGACACTCCCACCACCGCCCAGGTCGCTGCGCTGCCAGGGGTCATCCGGATGGAGGAACCGGTCACCGACCTCGCGCTGGCCGAGGGGGCGCTCGAGCGGGCGCTCTCCGAGGCGCTGCAGGCGCTGGTGGGGATGCGCGAGCGCGAGGGACGGGCACTGGAGGCGGACCTGTCCACGCGGCTGGGGCGCGTGTCGACACTGGCCGGCGAGGTGGCTGCGCTCGCCCCCCGGACCGTGGAGGCCTACCGGGCCCGGCTTCAGGAAAAGCTCACCGAGCTGCTGAGGGGGGCGCCGGTGGACGAGGCCCGGCTGGTCCAGGAGGTCGCGCTCTTCGCCGAGCGGACGGACGTGGCGGAGGAGGCCACGCGCCTGCAGGCCCACCTCGAGGCCTTCCGGGGCTTCCTCGCCGGCGGCGAGCCGGCCGGACGGCGGATGGATTTCCTGGTCCAGGAGATGCACCGCGAGGTGAACACCACCGGGAGCAAGAGCCAGTCGACGGAGATCTCCACCCGCATCGTCGAGCTCAAGGCCGAGCTGGAGCGAATCCGCGAGCAGGTGCAAAACGTCGAATGAGCCTCGTTCCCATCCACCGCGGCCTGCTGCTGGTGCTCTCCGCTCCGTCGGGGACGGGGAAGACCACCCTTGCCCGGCGCTTCGTGCAGGCGCACCCCGAGGCGGCGTTCAGCATCAGCATGACCACCCGCGAGCCGCGCGGAGCCGAGCGGGACGGGGTGGACTACCACTTCGTGGACGCGCTCACCTTCCAGCGGATGATCGAGCGGGACGAGCTGGTGGAGTGGGCCGAGGTGCACGGCAACTTCTACGGGAGTCCGCAGTCGGCGGTGGAGCGGGCTTTCTCCACCGGGGGCATCGCTGTCTTCGACATCGACGTGCAGGGTGGCCAGTCCATCCAGCGGCGGCACCCGGAGGCAGTGCTGGTGTTCGTGCTCCCACCGAGCATGGCCGAGCTGGAGCGCCGGCTCCGGGAGCGCGGGACGGAGAGCGAGGACTCCATCCGCCGCCGGATGCTGGCCGCGCGCTCGGAGGTGGAGCATGGCGCCCGGGCGTACGACTACCTGGTGGTGAACGACCAGGTGGACCGGGCCTACGAGGAGCTCGAGGCCATCGTGCAGGCCGAGCGTTGCCGCAGGGGAAGGGTGGACCTCGCGGGTCTCGGGTTCGAGGCGCCGCGCCGAGGGAGTTGACACGGCGGGTCGAAGTCTCTATCTAGCCCGCCCCTCGCAGTGGTCGGGGGGCGTACGGTGGGCAGCACGTCGGGCGGGTGAGGCGGGTCGGCGGGTGGTCGCTCCCTCGGGGAAGCGGGCGTGGTGGTGGGAGAGGCAGCACGACAATCGAATAAGGTTCCGAAGTTCCCAAGGTTGACAGGGTCTGGGCACGGCGGTATGTACGCTGCCCCCTCGGACGAACCACCCCCGGATCAGCGGCGGGCTGGCTCCTCTCCGAGTCCCCAGGTCACCTCATGGATGCTGGTGCAGGTCCTTGAAAGCACTGGGTTCCCGCCCTCGGCGGGGTGCTTGACAGCCTCCGATGCCGACCGTAGAAGGGTCGGCCCGCCAACGGATCGGTGACGGTCCGGAGGACGGTGGCTCGGTCTTTGAAAACCGGATAGCAAGTCCAAGACGATTGCGGAAACCGCAGTCAATTCAATTGGATGCGCACGTCTCACCCGGGTCTGCCGCGAGGCAGCTCCGAGGCAGAGGCGGCGCGTCCCGAACAGCGACTCCTGTCTGGAACTCCGGACTCCGAGGGTACGCCCGTGAGGGCTTGTCCGAGGACGACGGACCCGGGGAGGAGGTACGCCAGTTCAAATCCTTCAATATTTTAATTGGAGAGTTTGATCCTGGCTCAGAACGAACGCTGGCGGCGTGCCTAACACATGCAAGTCGAGCGCGAATGGAGCAATCCTAGTAGAGCGGCGCACGGGTGCGTAACACGTGGGTAATCTGCCCTGGAGCCCGGGATAACCTGCCGAAAGGCAAGCTAATACCGGATAAGCCTACGGTCCCTTCGGGGGCTGAAGGAAAAGGTGGCCTCTGCATGCAAGCTATCACTTCAGGATGAGCCCGCGGCCCATCAGCTCGTTGGCGGGGTAACGGCCCACCAAGGCAACGACGGGTAGCTGGTCTGAGAGGACGATCAGCCACACTG
>DATIWB010000021.1:0-37035 GCA_035519675.1 Myxococcaceae bacterium | reverse complement strand
CACCAGCGCTCCCAGCGAGTGTCCCACCCAGAATGCGCGCTGCGCCCCGGCCCGCTGCAGCGCGTGCGCGAGCAGGGCCGGACCGTCCTGCGCGATGAGGTCGTCGGCGTCGTAGAGGTATCGCTGCCACGGGCGGCGGGCCCGCGAGGCCCCAGCCCCGCGCCAGTCCACGCTGAACACCTCGAATCCGGCGGCGGCGAGGACGTGGGCCAGGGAATGAGGGGGGTCGAAGTCGAAGTTGACGTGGTTGGCGGCAAGCCCGTGACAGAGGAGCACCGGCTCGACGAAGCGGCGGACTGCCGGGCGGCGCCGGTGAACGGCGATCCGCGTGCCGTCGGGCGTCGGCACAAATTCCAGCTCCGGACGTGGACTCCGCAGCCGGTAGAAGGCACGGACGGCGACCAGGTAGGCCCCGAGAGCGACGAGCACCCCGGCTGTGGTGAGAACGGCCCGTCCCGGGTCCATGATGCTAGAGTCCCCGGACCCGGCGGCCAGGGCCTCGGCAGGGGCCCGTCCGTCGCAGGGGCCGGAGATCGATGAAGCTGCACAAGCTCAAGTTCGTCCTGCCCAACCTGTTCACCGTCACGTCGATCTTCTGCGGCTTCTACGCCCTGACGCTCTGTGCTGGCGAGGCTAGCCCGTCCCAGCTCTACCAGGCAGCGCTGGCCATCTTCTTCGCCATGTTCTTCGACGGGTTCGACGGGCGGGTGGCGCGCCTCACCCGGACCCAGAGCCAGTTCGGGGTCGAGCTGGACAGCCTGGCCGACGTCATCTCCTTCGGGGTCGTCCCGGCGATGCTGGTGTACAAGTGGGCGCTGGCGTCGCTGGGACTGGTCGGGCTGCTGGTGTCGTTCCTCTTCACCGCCTGCGGGGCGCTCCGCCTGGCGCGGTTCAACGTGCTGGCCCACTCGACCGACCACTCCGGGAGCAGCCGGTTCTTCGTCGGCCTGCCCATCCCGCTAGCCGCGGGGATGATCGTCTCGATGGTCATCGCCCACCACGGGATGCGGGGTGGTGACCCGCTGGGCACCGGCGCGAGGGTGCCGATCGCCATCGTGGTGGCGGTGCTCTCGCTGCTGATGGTCTCCACCCTCCGGTACCGGACCTTCAAGGACGTGCGCATCAACCGGCGGACGCTGAGCATCTTCATGCTGGTGTGTCTGTGCGGGGTGCTGGTGGCGACCCGCATCCATCCCTCGTACGTGCTGGTGGTGTACTTCGGGGCCTATCTGCTGCTGGGGTTCGTCGAGTCCGGTCTGTTGCTCGGACGTCACCTGTCCGCGCGGCGCGAGGCCGGCGCCCCGATGCCCGCCGAGGGCGTTCTCGAGGATGAGGACGAGGTGGACGAGCAGGATTTCCTGTAAGTCGTCGCGGGACTTCCCGGCATGCGCATCGAGGCACTCTGTACCGGTGACGAGCTCCTCACCGGCGTGACGACTGACACCAACAGCACCTGGTTCCAGGAGCAGCTGCTGGTCCACGGCCTTCAGGTCCAGAGGACCACGGTGGTCGGCGACGTCCACGAGGAGATCCTCGAGGCGCTCCGGACGCTCTCCGCCCGGGCGGACGTGGTCCTGGTGTCGGGAGGGCTCGGCCCGACAGCGGACGACCTCACCGCCGAGGTCGCGGCCGAGGCGGCGGGCGTGCCGCTGGTGCTCCACGAGGCAGCCCTCGCCGCCCTCCGGGAGCGCTTCGCCAGGCGAGGCCTCACCGTCACCGAGAACAACCTCAAGCAGGTGAGGGTCCCCTCAGGCGCCGAGGTGGTGCTGAATCCGGCGGGCAGCGCACCGATGTTCGTGCTGCGGCTCCAGAAGGCGGTGCTGTTCTTCGTCCCCGGCGTGCCCCGCGAGTACCGGGCGCTGGTCGAGACCGCGGTGCTCCCGCGCATCGACGCGCTCCGGGCCGAGCGGGGCGAGACCGGCTTCCGGGCGCTGCGCCTGTTGAAGACGGTGTTCCTCCCCGAGTCGCACCTGGACGCGCGGGTGCGTCCGCTCTTCGCGGCCCATCCAAGCGTGAGGTTCGGGTTCCGGACGCACTTCCCGGAGAACCACCTGAAGCTGATGGCCGAGGGCCGGACCCGGGAGGAGGCGGACCGGGCGCTGGAGGCCGCGGACGCCGCCTCCAGGCCCCTGCTGGGCGACCACCTCTTCGGGGTGGACCGGGAGACGATGGCCGGGGTGGTGGGGCAACAGTTGCTCGCCCGCCGGGAGACGCTGGCCCTGGCCGAGAGCTGCACCGGCGGGCGCATCGCCGACATGCTGACCGAGTCCCCGGGAGCGAGCGCGTACTTCCTCGGCGGCGCAGTCTCGTACGCCAACGAGCTCAAGGAGCGCTGGGTCGGGGTGACCCACGCGACGCTGGTGGCGAACGGGGCGGTGTCCGAGCCGGTGGCCCAGCAGATGGCCCGCGGCGCCCGCGCGTCGGCGGGGAGCACCTGGGCGCTCTCGGTGACCGGCATCGCCGGGCCCGATGGCGGAACCGCGGAGAAGCCGGTGGGCACGGTGTTCATCGGCCTCGACGGCCCGGAGGGCACCCTGGTGCGTGCGCACCGGTTCCACGGCGACCGGGAGCAGATCCGCACCGCGAGCGCCTATGCCGCGCTGGACTGGCTGCGGCTCCGCACCCGAGGGGCTGGCCGGTGACCGCGCCCGCCGGGCCGAGGTCCACGCCCGAGGTGGCGGCCGTGGCCTGGGTGCGGGCTTACCGAACCGAGCTGCTGGTCTTCGCCTGCAGCCTCTTCGCCCTGGCCTGCTTCAGCGGCCCGCGGTTCCTGCGGCAGAGCGCGGCGCCGCACTTCGTGTACCAGGCCAAGGCCCTTCTGGAGGGCCGGCTGGACCTCGACCCGGAGGTGCTGCCCAACCTCGAGGACTGGGCCTGCGTGCGCGAGGTGGGCGGGGTGAAGCGGCGCTGCACGGGCCCGGCGCTCCCCACCGACCACTGGTACGTGAGCTTTCCGCCGTTCCCGGCGGTGGTGATGCTGCCATTCGTCGCGGTGAACGGGTACCAGCTCAACGACACCAGCTTCGGGGTCATCCTCGGAGCGCTGGCGATCACCCTGTTCTACATGCTGGCCCGGGCGCTCGCGCGGCGGGGAGAGCTGCACCGGACCGAGCACGAGGCGCTGCTCCTGGCCGGAGTGCTGGGCTTCGGCACGCTGCTCTTCAGCTGCACCATCCGCGGCGAGGTGTGGTTCCTGGCCGAGGTGCTGGGGGTGGTGCTCACCTGCCTCTACCTCCGGGCGGCGGTGGGCGGGGCGCAGCCGGTGCTGGCCGGCGCGCTCTGGTCGATGGCCACGCTCACCCGGACGCCGCTGGTCTTCACCGGGCTGTTCTTCTTCCTCGAGGTGTTGACGCCCGGGCCGACGGGGCGCCTCCAGCAGCTCCGCCAGGCGCTGCGGCAGCCGCGGGCATGGATGAAGCCGGTGCTGCTCTTCGCCGCCGGGGCCGCCCCTCTGGCGCTCCTGGCGATGGCCTTCAACTGGGCGCGGTTCGGGAGCCCCGGCGAGTTCGGCCACCGGTTCCTCTACGACAACCGGGTGAACGTGGACATCGACACCCACGGCCTGTTCAGCCCGGTGTACCTGCTGCGCAACCTCGAGGCGGCGTTCCTGATGCTGCCCCGGGTGCAATGGTCGCCGTTCCGTCTGGGGTACGACCCGCGCGGGCTGTCGCTGCTGGTGACGATGCCCTGGCTGGTGCTGCTGGTGTTTCCGAGGACCCGGCCGCGGCTCCACTGGCCGGTGTGGCTGACCGTTGGAGTCTGCGCGCTGCCCGGGCTCTTCTACCAGAACACCGGGTACATGCAGTTCGGGTTCCGGTTCAGCCTCGACTACGTCCCGTACCTGGTGCTGCTGCTGGGGCTGTCGGGCTGGTCGTTCCGGAGGCCGCTGGTCCAGGTGCTGGTGGGCGCGGCGGTGGTGGTGAACACCTGGGGGGCGCTGGCGTTCCGGGGCTACACCGAGCTCGTCCGGCGGATGTGAGCCCTGGCCCCGCCGAGGTTGACTTCGCCGCCCGCCGGCCGCATCGAGGGGGCGTGGCGGAGGTCGGACTCCCGAGGCGCTGGCACACCCGCGAGGACAGCGGGCTGGTCCTCGACCGCGAGCTGAACTGGCTTCACGACGGCGAGCGCATCACCCACCCGAAGATCATCGAGGCATTCAACGTCGGCCTGGTGCCGACCGAGGACGGGCGATTCCAGCTGCGGATCGGCAACGACTGGGCCTACGTCACGGTGGAGGGCGCGGCCTACCGGGTGAACGCCATCGACAGCGACCACAGCCGGGTCTATCTGCGCCTGAGCGACCGGACGGGGGAGGCGCTCGAACCGTCGACCTTGCGTCTCGGCCCGGACGGCGTGCTCACCGCCCGGGTGAAGGGCGGGCGTGCCGAGGCGCGCTTCTCCCGCGATGCGCAGTTCGCGCTCGGCGAGCTGTTGGTGCCGGAGGGCGCCGGCTCGGTGCTGGTGCTTCCTGCGGCGCGGATCCCTGTGCCGGTCGATCCATCGACGCTGGCCTAGCAGTCGCTCTGGCCTGACGCCGGGCCAACCCGACGCTGGTGAGCAGGTCATGTGCCCCTGGCCGCATCGGCGAGGTGCTTGGAGAACGTCGCCGGGTCGATGTTCCCGCCGCAGACGATGATGCCGACCCGCTTCCCCGCCAGCCGCTCGCGGAGCGGTCCGAGGAGCGCCGCCGTCGCCGCCGCGCCGGCCGGCTCCACCGCGAGCTTGGCCGAGGCGAACAGCAGGAGCATCGCCTCACGGAGCTGATCGTCGTCGACGTAGACCAGCTCATCGATGAACCGGCGACAGAGCTCGAAGCTGTACGGCGCCGCGTGCGGGGCTCCGAGGCTGTCGGCGATCGTCCGGACGGCGTCGATCGACTGCGGTGAGCCGGCAGCGAAGCTCCGGTGCATCGAATCGGCGCCGGTGGGCTCGACGCCGAACACCTGGCAGCGCGGCAGGAGCTGCTTCACCGCGCAGGCCATCCCGGCGGCCAGACCGCCGCCGCCGATGGGGATGATGACCGCGTCCAGCGCGCCGGCCTGCTCGACGAGCTCCAGCCCGATGGTCGCGGTCCCCAGCGCCGTCTTCGGCCCTTCGAACGGGTGAACGAAGGTCCGGCCCTCGGTGGCCTCGATCTCGTGCACCCGGGGGAACGCCTCGTGGACGTTGTCCACCAGCACCACCTCGGCGCCGAGCTCCCGGGAGCCGGCCACCCGGAAGGGGTTGGCGCTCCGCGGCATCACCACCTTCGCCGTCGTCCCGAGCACGCGGGCGGCATAGGCGGTGGCCATCGCGTGGTTTCCGGCCGAGACGCAGGTGACTCCGCGGGCCAGTGCGGCGGGCTCCAGATCGAGCATCACCGAGAGCGCCCCGCGTGGCTTGAAGCTCCCCGTCCGCTGGAAGAGCTCCTCCTTGAGCAGGACCTCGGTCTTCCCCAGCCTGCGCTCCACGAGCGGTGAGGCGAGCCGGCGCACCGGGGTCGTCTCGACCAGATCTCCGAGCCGTGCCCGCGCTGCGCGTACGGCACCGAGGGTCGGAGCGTCGGCCATGGGCCGACTCTAGCTGAGCGGTCAGGCCGCCACCGGCTCGGCCACGCTCGGAGGCGGCTCGGGCCTGGCCTGCGCCGACCCGATGCGAGCGACGAGGGCCTCGAGCGCCTCCGGCCGCTCGCGTAGCCACTCGACGGCCCGCTCCCGCCCCTGTCCGATGCGCTCGCCGTCCAGCAGGTAGTGGCTCCCCGACTTCTCCGCGAGGCCGAGCGTCACCGCCAGGTCCAGGGCCTCACCGGCCCGGCTGATGCCCTGGCCGTACAGCACGTCGAACTCGGTGTCCTGGAAGGGTGGGGCGACCTTGTTCTTCACCACCTTCACCCGGGTGCGGGTGCCGATGACCGCCTCGCCGTCCTTGAGGTTCCCCAGCCGGCGGATCTCCAGTCGCACCGAGGAATAGAACTTGAGGGCATTGCCACCGGTGGTCGTCTCGGGATTCCCGAAGACGACGCCGATCTTCATCCGGATCTGGTTGATGAAGAAGATCACCGTGCCGCTCTTGCTCACCGCGCCGGTGAGCTTGCGGAGCGCCTGGCTCATCAGCCGCGCCTGGACGCCCATGTGGGCATCGCCCATCTCGCCCTCGATCTCCGCCCGGGGGACCAGCGCCGCCACCGAGTCCACCACCACCAGGTCCACCGCGCCGCTGCGGACCAGCTGCTCGGTGATCTCCAGCGCCTGCTCGCCGGTGTCCGGCTGCGAGACCAGGAGGTCCTCCACCCGGACTCCGAGCTTGCGGGCGTAGCTCACGTCGAGCGCATGCTCGGCGTCCACGAACGCCGCCACCCCGCCCTGCGCCTGCACCTGGGCGATGGCGTGCAGGGCCAGCGTCGTCTTGCCGGACGACTCGTTCCCGAACACCTCGACCACGCGTCCACGGGGGTACCCGCCCACCCCCAGCGCACGGTCCAGCCCGACCGAGCCGCTGGGGATGACCGCCACCGGGGCGACCTCCCCGTCGTGCCCAAGCTGCATGATCGCGCCCTTGCCGAACTGCTTCTCGATGGCGGCGACCGCGGCCGCCACCGCCTTCAGCTTCTCGCTCACCTTCCCCACGCACCCACCTCCGCCTGCCAGACGTTCAGGGCGCGGTGAGCAAGAGCCGGGCCGGGTGCGCCGCCCTGGGCGGGCGAAGAAGCCGTCCCGGTCGCCGGTCGGGTGCGCCCGCCGCGACGGACGGGCTGGGTGGTCAGCCGGTGGTGCGCTCGCCCGAAGGCGAGGCCGACGCGGGCCCGAGGTCGGCGCTGGCGAGCGAGGCGTGGAGCGCGACGACCGCCTCGCGCGCCTGCCGGACCAGGTCCTCGCGCTGGTCCAGCGACATCCCGGCGGTGTGAATCGGCGCGCCGATGGCGATGCGGACGATGCCCGGTCGGAACGGCCGCAAGTGCGCGGGCATGCACTTCATCGAGCCCTCGATGGCGATGGGCACCACCGGCACCGCCGCCTGGAGCGCCAGCACGAACGGTCCCTTCTTGAACGGGAGGACGCGGCCGTCGCGCGACCGGGTGCCCTCGGGGTAGGCGAGGAGCGAGATGCCGCCCCGCACCCGCTCGGCCGCGGCGTTCAGGGTCCCGACCGCCTGGGTGCTGTTGCTCCGGTCGACGAACACCATCCCGGTCCAGGACATGTACCAGCCCAGGAAGGGGACCTTTCGCAGCGTGTGCTTGGCGATGAACCGGAGGTCCACCGGGAGCACCGCGAACGCCGCGGGGATGTCCAGGGACGACTGGTGGTTCATCACGTAGATCGCCGGGCGGTCGCTCACCGCGGCGGGGTCGCCCTCCACGCGGAGATCGGCTCCCGCCAGCCAGAGCATCCCCGGGCCCCAGTAGTGGCGGGCGAAGCGGAGAGGAAGCGAGGAGTCGCGCCGGAGAGTGCCCATCAGCAGCGCGGCAGGGATCCAGAAGATCGACCACAGGGCCATCCCTACGTAACGAAAGAGGCTGGACAGTCTGTTCAGTGCCATCGGAGTCGAACGCGTTGACTTCGAGGGTCCTGGTTCGCACATCCGGGGCAGCGATGGAACCCGACCGACGACCCCGGGTGGTGATTGTCGGGGCCGGCTTCGCTGGCCTCGAAGCGGCCAAGATCCTCGGGCGGTCCGAAGACGTCCGGGTGACGGTCGTCGACCGGCGAAACCATCACCTGTTCCAGCCCCTACTCTACCAGGTGGCCACCGCCGCCCTCGACCCGAGCGACGTCGCGGCACCGATCCGGTTGGTGCTCCGGCGGCACCGGAACACCGAGGTCATTCTCGCCGAGGTCGCCTCCATCGACCGCGCCAGCCGCCTCCTCCGGTTCACCGACTTCGGCTCGGTCCAGTACGACCATCTCATCGTCGCCGCGGGCGCACAGGACACCTACTTCAGCCACCCGGAGTGGGAGGACGAGGCGCCGGGACTGAAGAGCCTCGAGGACGCCCTGGAAATCCGCCGCCGGGTGCTCTTCGCCTTCGAGGAGGCCGAGCGCGAGGAGGACCAGGCCAAGCGCCGGGCGTGGCTGACCTTCGCCATCATCGGTGGCGGGCCCACCGGGGTGGAGCTCGCGGGCGCCCTGAGCGAGATCGCACACAAGGCGCTTCCCCGCGATTTCCGGCGCATCAACACCCATGAAGCACGCATCATCCTCATCGAGGGCCAGACCCGACTGCTGCCCACCTACCCCGAGGCGCTGAGCGAGGACGCCCGGCGCGCTCTGCAGAAGCTGCAGATCGACGTCCGGCTGGGGAGGCGAGTCTCGGCCATCGACGCAGGTGGCGTCACCCTGGGCGAGGAGCGCATCGAGGCGCGGACCGTCCTCTGGGGTGCGGGAGTGGTCGCCTCGCCGCTGGGGAAGGCGCTCGGAGTTCCGGTGGACCGGACCGGCAGGGTGGCGGTGGAGCCCGACCTGACGCTCGCCGGCGACCCACGTGTCTCGGTGGTCGGGGATCTCGCCGCTTTGACCCAGGACGGCAGGCCGGTACCGGGCATCGCGCCGGCGGCGATGCAGATGGGGCGCGAGGCTGCGCGCAACGTCCTGCGCAGGATTCACGACCAGCCGGTGAAGGCGTTCCGGTACCTCGACAAGGGGATCTTCGCGGTCATCGGCCGCGGCTCGGCGGTGGGCACGCTCTTCACCCGGTGGGACCTCTCGGGCTTCGTGGCCTGGTTCGTCTGGGCCACCGTGCACCTGAGGTACGTGGTGGGCTTCCGGAGCAGGACCGCCGTGTTCTTCACCTGGCTCTACTCGTACCTGACCTGGCGGCGCATCGCCCGGTTGATCACCTTCACCCCCTGGCTGCAGCAGCGCGAGAAGGAGGCCCCGGCGACTCCGGTGCCGGGACCTGCGTCCGCCGCCGGCTCGCTCCCGGCGGCGACCGCCGCGCCGATTGGCGTGCACGCCGCACCGGAGCGATGACCTCAGGCTGTCATCTGACCGCCTTGAGCATCGACTGGAGCGGGCTCGATGGCGACTGGTTCCCGTCGAGCAGCGCCATCAGCCAGTCGCGCCGGTCCATCACCCGGAAGTCCACCGCCAGCTGCACGTCGACGTCCTCGATGTCCTGGTGGCCCATCAGATCGGCGCGGGTCCGAGAGAGCTTGAGGATCCGGTCGTGCGCCCGGGCCGAGAGCCCATACCGGTCCATCGCCGTGCGGAGCATCTCCTCGGCGTGCCTGGTGGTCCGGCAGTAACGGCGAACCAGGCGCGGGGGCATCTGGGCGTTGCACCGGACTCCTGCCTCGTCGCGGAACCGCTCCCGCTGCCGCTCCCGGGCGACCTCGACCCGCTCGCGGTACCAGCCGCTCGGCTTCTCCGCCTTGGCCGAGGCCGCCAGCCGGTAGCCCTCGACCCGCCGGGTGAGGACGGTGATGTCGATGCGGTCCAGCAGCGGGCCGCTCACCCGGGCGTGGTACTCCAGCACGCGGTTGCGCGGGCAGGTGCAGCGCGTCTCCGCCACCGCCAGCCGGCCGCACGGGCAGGGGTTCATCGCCGCGACCAGCATCACCTGCGCGGGGTAGCTCACGTGGTGGTTGGCCCGGGCGATGTGCACCACCCCGTCCTCGAGCGGCTGCCGCAGCACCTCGAGCACGTTGCGCCGGAACTCGGGGAACTCGTCCAGAAAGAGCACCCCGCGGTGCGCGAGGGACAGCTCGCCGGGCCGCCCCATCGGGCCGCCCCCGACCAGCCCGGCGTCGGAGACGGTGTGGTGTGGGGCGCGGAACGGACGCTCGGTGAGCAGCGGGCGGGGTCCTCCCAGCAGCCCGCTCACCGAGTAGATCTTCGTGACCTCCAGCGCCTCGTCGAACGACATGAGCGGGAGCAGCCCTGGCAGCCGGCGGGCGAGCATGGTCTTGCCGCTCCCGGGAGGTCCGCAGAGCAGCGCGTTGTGGCCCCCGGCCGCGGCGAGCTCGAGGGCCTCCTTGATCTCCCCCTGGCCGCGCACCTCCGACATGTCCAGCTCCCCGACCGGGCGCTGCTCCTGGGCGAGGTCCCGGCGATACGGAGCAATGGGCGGATCGCCCTTCACGTGGGCCACGGCCTCCTTGAGGTGTCCCACCGGGTAGACGTGGATGCGGTCCACCAGCGCCGCCTCGGGCGCGTTGGCGGCGGGCACCAGGACACCCTCGAACCCATGGTCGCGTGCGGCGATGGCCAGCGGCAGGACGCCCCGGACCGGTTTCACGATGCCGTCCAGCGAAAGCTCCCCACCCATCACCCAGCGGTTCAACGAGCCTTCCTTCAGCACGCTGCCGGCCTCCAGCGCCGCCAGGGCGATGGGCAGCTCGAAGGCCGCCCCCTCCTTGCGGATGTCGGCCGGGGCGAGGTTGACGGTGATGCGCCGCGCCGGTAGCTCGTACCCGGCGTTCCGGAGCGCCGAGATCACCCGGACCTTGCTCTCCTTGACCGCGCCTTCCGGGAGGCCGACGACGTTGAAGTAGGGGAGGCCGACGGACATGTCGACCTCCACCTCCACCACCACCGCGTCCACCCCCATCAGCGCGCCGGAATGAACCCGGGCGAGCCGCCGCATCCGCCTCCCTTCGGCCTCCCCCGGGGTGCCGCTGAGCAAGGGCGGTGCCGGGGCACATCCGAGCGCGTCGTGGCCTGGAACCGTCGCCGGGCCGGGACGGGCGTCCGTGCGGGTGGAGCGCCACCCGGGGCGGGCTGCGCGCGGCCGCAACACAGGGAACAACGGGCGGGAAAAGAAAGAGGCCGGTCCGGGAGCACCCCGGAGCCGGCCTCGTCACTCACGTCCGGGACAGGCCTACTTCGAGCCGCCCGTCGGGCCCGCAGGAGCCGGGGGGGCACCCGGAGCGGCAGGCGCGGCGCCCGGCTCGCCCGGCGCTGCGCCCGGAGCCGGCGCACCGCCGGGGAGGATGCCCGCCACGGGCTCGGTCACCACGCCGAGGATGTACGCCCCTGCGGCGCGTGACCAGTCCAGGACCTGCACCACCCGCGGGTAGGGCGCCTTGTCGTCGGGGAGGAAGAACACCAGCTTCTCCTCGTACGACTTCGCCGCCAGCGCACGCTTGATGCGGGTCTTGTACGCCTCGTCGTCCAGGGGTTCGGAGTTCAGCTTGATCTGTCCGGTCGGGTCGATGGAGACGACCAGCTGATCCTGCATGTCCTCCGGCAGGACCTCGGTCTCGGTGTCGTCCGGGACTCGGACCTGGATGTCCTTCTCCAGCAGCGGCGTCACCACCATGAAGATGATGAGGAGCACCAGCACCACGTCCACGAGCGGAGTGACGTTGATGTCCGAGTTCGGCCGCCCCTCGCTGATGGCGTACTTCCGTTTCTTGTGGAGGTGGTACTTCGCGCCCAGGCTCATCTACTTCTCCTCCACGCCGAGCTTCACCGACTTGGCCTTGGCTTCCTGTGCGTCCTTGAGGACGCGGCGCACGTCCCCGAAGACCAGCGACTGGTCGCCCTTGACCAGGATCGGCTTCCAGGGCTCGGCGGCCAGCTTGCTGCCGAGGGCCTGCTTCAGGGTGTCGTCGGTCACGGGATCCTTCTCCAGCCAGATCCGCTTGTCGGCAGTGACCGAGACGATCATCGGGTCGACGTCCTTCGCGTTCTCGTCGTGCTTCTGCTTGGTGGCGCTGGGCAGCTTCACGTCCTTGCCGCGCTGGAGCATGGGCGTCACCACCATGAAGATGATGAGCAGCACCAGCACCACGTCGACCAGAGGGGTGACGTTGATGTCCGACTTGATCCCGCCCTTGCCCCCTGCGGTCATCGCCATGGCGAACCTCTCCTGGCCTTCTGTTTACCGGCTGGTCCCGGCCTGCTTGGCGACCAGGTCGAGGAACTCGTTGGAGGACTCGCTGATGTCCACCGCGCGCGCGTCCACCCAGCCCTGCAGGTAGTTGTAGGCCATCACCGCGGGGATCGCGACCAGGAGGCCGAAGGCGGTGGTGATGAGCGCCTCGGCGATGCCGGCGGACACCGTGCCCAGACCGCCCGAGCCAGTGAGCGCCATCGACTGGAAGGCGTTCACGATGCCCATCACCGTTCCCAGAAGACCGACGAACGGGGCGGTGGAGCCGACGGTGGCCAGCAGGCCCAGGCCGCGCTTGAGGCTCTGGACCTCGCGCTGCGCCTGCCGCTCGAGGGCGCGGGCCACGGACTCGACCTGCAGGTCCTTGTCCTTGTCGGTGCTCAGCCGGAGGGCGTTGAGCCCCGCGCCGATCACCCGGCCCAGGTGCCCGACCTTCTCCCCGACCTTGGTGCCAGCCACGGTCATGAGGTCGTTCTTGGAGAGGGTGTTCGCCATCCTCTCCGCGAAGTTGCGCGACTCGCTGCGCGACCGGTTGAAGACGATGAGCCGCTCGGCCATCACCACGAGCGACGCGACGGACATGACGCCGAGCACGGCGACGATCAGTCGCGCGAACAGCCCCATGTGGTGCCAAAGGTCAGTGAGAGTGAATTGCATGGTTGTTGGACTGCGCCTCCGTGATGCGCCGTGAAAGTGTTCTGTTCGGCCGAGACTGCTACTCGGCCATGGTGAGCTTGAAGTTGAAGACGTAGCTGACCTGCTGCGGCTTCCCCTGGAAAGTGACTGGCGTGTACTTCGACGCCTGCAGCCAGGAAAGCACTGCCTGCTCCATGTGGGGGATGGGCTTGATGATCTGGCAGTTCTGCACCCGTCCCTCGGCGGTGATGACGCACTTCACGATCATCAGGCCGCTCACCCGGGCCTCGCGCGCCTCGCGGGTGTACTCCGGGTAGGGCTTGCCGTTGGGGCTCGACTGGAGGACCGGACGGGTCATGCCCTCGCCGAAGGAGAGGGTGGTGCTCCCCAGCTGACCGCCGACCACCCCGCCCACCACGCCGCCCACCACCCCACCGACCACGCCGCCGGCGACCCCGCCCTCGACCCCCTCGGGCTCGTCGTTGGGGTCGGCTTCCTTGGGCTTGTCCTGGGGGACTTCCTTCGGCTGGATGATCTTGTCCTTGGGGCGGACCTTCTTCTCGACGTGGGTCTTCTTGGTGCTCGAGGCGGGCGGCGGTGGAGGGGGAGGCGGCGGCGGGGCCACCTTCAGCACCACCGCCACGTCCTTGTCCTCCTTGGGGGGAGGCCGGGTCGAGAACCACAGGGCGAAGCCCAGGAGCCCCACGTGGAGCAGGATCGAAACCACCGCGCCTGATCCGAAGCGGGACTTGGGCGTGACGCCCTTGCCCAGCACTGAATCGAACATACGTCTGTTGTCTCCTGTCGCCGCCCTTTGAACGCCAGCGGGTGCGGCACGGACCTGAGGTCTTCCCCTGAAGCCGGAAACGGCGCGCCTACATCAAAACGGGGGAGTTGTACAAGCCGAACCCTGGCGCAATTCCCACAGCCGGGCAGTGGAAGTGGCCGCAAGAGGCCATCCGTCCCTCCCCGACGTGTCTACCGAGATGATGCAAACTTCTATTGACAGGTCGGAGTGGGGCCGAGGAGCATGCGCGGCTGCTTTCCCGCTTTCCGGCCACATTGGAGGGGTCTCGGTGAGTCAAAGACAGAAAGTCGTCTGGAGGAATGTCCGCGCGACGCTGATCTGCCTCGCTCTGCTCGCAGGATCAGGAGCATGGGCCCAGATCGGCGCCTCGGTGCTGACGGGTAACGTCGTCGACGCGGCCACAAAGGCTCCCGTCTCCGACGTGGTGGTCACGGCGACGTCCCCCGGCTTGCAGGGCGAGCAGGTGGTCGTCACGGACTCGACCGGTCTCTACCGCATCCCGCAGCTGCCGCCGGGAACTTACACCCTGCGCTTCGAGAAGGAGAGCTATCGCCCGTTCAGCCGCACGGGCATCGACGTGTCTCCGGACCGCACCCTCCGTCTGAACGTGGAGCTGCTCCCTGAGACAGCCGGTGCGACCGAGATCTCGGTCGTCGGTTCTCCGCCGGTGGTGGACGTCGGCTCGTCCACGACTGGCGCGACGGTCAACCAGGACTTCATCCGCAACATCGCCGTCGCCCGGCCCGGTGGCCTGGCGGGTGCGAACCGGTCGTTCGAGTCGCTGGCCCTCACCGCGCCCCAGGCGGTGTCCGACGTCTACGGCGTGGCCATCAACGGCGCCCAGTCTCCCGAGCAGCTGTACCTCATCGACGGTCTGTCCACGAACAACCCCGCCTACGGCGTGAACGGAACCCCGCTCACCTCCGAGTTCATCGACGAGGTGAACGTCATCACCGGTGGCTACATGCCGGAGTACGGCCGGTCCACCGGTGGCGCGATCAGCGCGGTCACCAAGTCCGGTGGTAACGAGTTCCACGGCTCGGTCTTCGGCACCTGGACCCCGGGTGGGCTCACCGGCGCTCCGAAGGAGGTGGTGACCACCAACGCGGTGATCAACTCCAACGTGGCCCTCCACAACATCGGCGACGTAGGCGCGACCCTCGGTGGCTACATCATCAAGGACAAGCTGTGGTTCTTCGCCGGCGTCCAGTACGCCGCCACCCGGTACTCGTACACCCGAAGCTTCAGCACCTTGAGCGGGGGCGTCCTGACGGCAATCCCGAACTCCGAGCAGCGCCGCTTCGGTGACGAGCACTCCTGGAACTACATCGGCAAGTTGACCTTCCAGATCACTCAAGACCACCGCATCAACGTGTCGATCACCGGCACGCCGACCAGCGGCGGCGGCGGCTCGTCCTTCCCCTTGCGTCCGCAGAACGAGTCCCGCGGCATCGTGACCGCCTCGGGCTACGCCAACGGTACCTTCAACTCCCTCGGCGGCATCCAGAACACCAACGCGATGGACATCGTCGGCGAGTACAACGGCTCGTTCCTGGACAAGAAGCTGCTCCTCGACATCCGGGGCGGCTGGCACAACCAGAAGAACGACAACCTCCCGGGTGACGGCTCCGGCTTCGACGTGGAGAACCAGTCGGTCCTGGCAGGCGTCTCCACGGTCCGCAGCCCCACCGTGGCCACCAGGAACCTGCCAACCCTTGACGCGTCGATCCCGGCCAACGTCGCCGCTGCCTGCACCGCTCCGGGCGCCTCGTGTCCGGTGACCGGCTACTTCTACGGCGGCACGGGCTTCCTCAGCCAGGTCAAGCTCAACAGCTACCAGGCCCGCGGCGTGATCACCTATCTGGTGAACGCGCTCGGCCACCACGTGCTGAAGCTCGGCTTCGACTACCAGGCCGCTGATTACGACATCACCCAGGCCTACTCGGGCGGGACCGTCCTCTACTACAACGGTGGCGGCACCTACGTGTACGACTACCGCCGGTACGGGAAGATCACCGACGTCGACACCATCACCAACGAGTTCGTGGTGAACCGGAAGGTGAAGTCGCAGATCGGCGGCGGCTTCGTGCAGGACAGCTGGAGCATCCTGGACAAGGTCACGGTGAACCTCGGCCTCCGTTACGACGCCCTGGCGATGCAGGGGACCGACGGCCTGAACCGGCTGACGCTCAACGACCAGTGGAGCCCCCGCGTTGGCGTGGTGTGGGATCCCACGCAGCAGGGCCGTTCGAAGATCTTCGCCAACTACGGCATCTACTACGAGAACATCCCCCTCGACATGGCCAACCGCTCGCTCTCGGCTGAAGTCCAGCCCCGCGCGGCGCACGTCTGCGACCCGAACGCCGGCTACCGGGTGTGCGACCAGCACAACGTCATCCGGGCGGTCTCGCCGACCGGCCCCAGCACCGTCTGGGCCGTCACCGGCGCGCCTTACCCGAGCGCGATCGACCCCAACGTCAAGTCGCCCTCGAACGAGGAGCTCGTCGCGGGCGCCGAGTACGAGATCATCCCCAATGCCCGGCTCGCGGCCAGCTACACGCACCGCAATCTCAAGAAGGCCCTGGAGGACATGTCCAACACCGATGGCCAGACCTACTTCATCGGCAACCCCGGTGAGGGCATCGCGGACTCGTTCCCCAAGGCCAAGCGGACCTACGACGCGGTGACAGTCTCCTTCAACAAGACCTTCTCCGATCTATGGCTCGCCCAGGTCAGCTACACCTGGTCGCGCCTGACCGGTAACTACGACGGCCTCTGGTCTCCCAACTACCAGCAGCAGCTGGACCCGAACATCACCGCCAACTTCGACCTGAAGACCCTGCTCCTGAACGGTGACGGCGTGCTGAGCGCCGATATCACCCACTTCATCAAGGTCTACCTGGCGAAGGAGTTCGTGATCACCCCGGTGTTCAGCATCAGCGTCGGTGGCTCGTTCAATGCCAACTCCGGCACCCCGGTGGATGCGCTCGGCGCGCACCCCATCTACGGTGACGGTCTGGCCTACTTGCTGGTCCGTGGCAGCGCTGGACGGCTGCCCTGGGTGACCAGCCTCGACGGCAAGGTGAACTTCAACTACCGGTTCACCAAGGACCTGGTGCTGACTGCCTCGGTGGAAGCGTTCAACATCTTCAACTCGCAGCGTCCGACCCAGATCGACCAGCGGTACACGCAGGACTCCGTCGGTCCGATCATCGGCGCCACTCCGGGCAACGTTCCGCCCACCTATGGCGGCATCTGCCCCCAGGGTGCGACGGACCCGGCGACTTGCGCCCAGGGCAACGGCAACCTTCCGAAGCCGTACACCTACACCGACGGCAGCCGCGGCCTCGTGGTCCTGCCTGACGCATTCCAGCAGCCCGTGGTGGCGGCGACAAACCCAGCCTGGGGTCGGGCCAACGCTTACCAGGCGGTTCGCCAGTTCCGGTTCAGCCTGCGGGTGACCTTCTAATGAACGCCCTCCACAGGAATCCAAGGATCATGAGTCGCGTCCTCGTCATCGTCGCCCTGTCGCTCGTCGCGGCAGGGTGTGGAACCCAGACCCCGGCCGACTGCCAGCTCCAGAGCTCGGCGAACGGTCCGTATGCCCTGAAGTTCAGCCAGGCAGGTGCAGGCACGGGGTGCACGGCAACCACGGGTCCGGACACGTTCGGAGACCTCTGGCAGTTCGATCCGTTCGAGAACCGCCTGATCGTCGCCTTCTCCGCCCTGAACTCGACGCTGCCGTCACCGCCCAACCCCAACGACCCGATCTACGGGAAGGGCCATTTCAGCGAGCAGTTCCCGGACGCCAACGACCTCTGCAGCGTCCCGGACTTCACGAGGATGCAGGTGGATGCGACCCATGCGTACGCGGTGACCAATCTGCAGTTCCTGAACACGGCCCTCTACCTGGGCACCGAGTTCAAGGCGGACGTCACCTACACCAACGGTGCCTGCACGCGGCCGTACACGGTGCAGGCGATCAACCCGGCCCACGTCTGCGCGGCCAAGGCGGACTGCGACCCATTCGCGCAGCCGTTCGCCTCGGGCGTCAACTCGCTCTACGACCAGGGCTGCAACCTCGAACAGTGGGCGCAGGATCTCGCCGCGGCCCTGGGCGGCGACCCGGGCACCGGCATCTGCTTCTTCAACGCCGCGTTCCCGAGCTTGGGCGGCTGGAAGCCGTAGGGCGGGCGTTTCGCTGAACGAATCCCGAGCCCCGGTGGCCCTCCTGACGGGTCACCGGGGTTCGTCTTTGCGGGGCCTCGCTGGACGCGCTCGGCGGGCTGCGTTAGCCCTGCATCCCAGTGACCTCCTCCCGGGACCTCCTCGCGCACCGCCAGGCGCTGCTCGCCGACGAGCAGGGCACGTTGCGCAAGGTGGCGCCCCTCCGCGTGGCCCTCTGTTACCCCAGCCCGTACCACCTGGGGATGAGCTCGCTCGGGTTCCAGAGCATCTACCGGGAGATCCATGCCCACCTCGGCGCGACTGCCGAGCGCGCCTTCCTCCCCGACGAGGTGGAGCGCTTCCGGGAGAGCCGCACCCCCCTGTTCACCCTCGAGTCGGCCACCCCGGTGGGGGAGTTCCCGGTCCTGGCATTCTCGGTCGCCTACGAGCTGGAGCTGCCGGGGCTCCTGGACGTCCTGACCCTGTCCGGGCTGCCTGTTCTGGCGTCGGAGCGGGGGACGGACTGGCCCCTGGTCGTCGCCGGAGGGCCGCTGACCTTCTCCAACCCCGAGCCGCTCGAGCCCTTCGTGGACGTGCTGGTCCAGGGGGAGGCCGACGGGCTGATCCACCAGCTGCTCGATGCCTTGGGTCAGCAGAGCGGACGCGATGCCCTCCTGGACTTGCTGGCCCGGACTCCTGGGTTCCGGGTGCCGGGACGGGGCGGGGCCTCGCTCCACGTCGCCCGCGCGGACGACAGCCATCTTCCGGCCCGGTCGCAGATCCTCACCCCCCACACCGAGCTGTCGTCGATGTTCCTGATCGAGCCGGAGCGGGGCTGCAGCCGCGGCTGTCACTACTGCGTGATGCGGCGGACCACCAACGGCGGCATGCGGACCGTCCCACCCGAGCGCGTGCTGGACCTCGTGCCGCCCGCGGCGCGGCGGGTGGGGCTGGTCGGCGCGGCGGTGACCGACCACCCACGGATCGCCGAGCTCCTCCGGACGCTGGTGGACTCGGGCCGGGAAGTGGGCGTCTCCTCGCTGCGGGCGGACCGCCTCACCGACGAGCTGGTGGACACGCTCCGCCGCGGCGGCGCCCGGGTGCTCACCGTCGCTTCGGATGGGGCCAGCCAGCGGATGCGAGATCTGGTGGACCGGAAGCACTCGGAGGAGCAGCTGGTCCGCGCCGCTCGCTTCGCCGCTGCGGCCGGGATGGAGCGTCTCAAGGTCTACTCGATGGTGGGGCTGCCGCTGGAGACGGACGCCGACGTCGACGAGCTGGTTCGCTTCACCCGGGAGCTCGCGGGTCACCTCCCGGTCGCGCTCGGCGTCTCGCCCTTCGTCGCCAAGCGTCACACGCCGCTGGACGGCGCTCCGTTCGCGGGGATCCGGGAGATCGATGACCGGCTGGACCGCCTCCGCCGCGGGCTCAAGGGGAAGGCCGAGGTCCGACCCACCTCGGCCCGGTGGGCCTGGGTGGAGTACATGCTCGCCCAGTGCGGGCCCGAGGCTGGGCTGGCGGCCATGGACGCGTGGCGGGCCGGCGGACACTTCTCGGCCTGGAAGCGCGCCTTCGTCGAGCGCGGCTGTACTCCCACGTTGCGTTCCCGGGTGCCCGACGGGCGGCGACTGTCCACCGCGTGGCCCCGGGTGGACGGGCAGCCCGCTCCGCGCCCCGCAGCCTGAGGAGCGCCCCCGGCTCAGGGGACGAGCGAGAAGAACCGGGCGATCTCCCCGCCCGCCCAGTCCGGCACGTCGTGGTCGCCCGCCCACTGGCAGAAGTCGGCCCGGTACTCCGCCGGGCAGGCATACGCCACGCAGTGCGGGCCGTCCGCTGCGCCGGTCGAGGTGCACTGGTCACGGTCGAGCACGTGGGCCAGCGCGGCACGCCCCTCTGTGAAGGGAATGGCCTCGTCCTGGGTGCCGTGGACGAAGATCGCCGACAGGGTCCCCTGGCAGCACCGCCGGTCGAACCGGGCGTCCGTGCCGGCCACGACGGCCATCGCGCGGAACGTCCCGCGATCGTGGCAGCCCAGGTACAGGGTGAAGACCGCCCCGGCGCTGAATCCCGCGATGTAGATCCGCGCGGGGTCGACGCAGTAGCCGCTCGCGAGCCGGTCGAGGAGCGCGAACACCAGCTCGCTGTCGGCTGAGGAGGAGCCGATGTCCCAGGTGCCCGCAGACGCATTGGGGTAGATGAAGATCGCTCCTCCGTCGAGCGGGTCCTCCAGGGCGAGCCTGGCCCGTACGTTCTCGCCGTCCTCGCCGGCGCCGTGGAAGCCGAACACCACCGGGAGAGGCGCCCCGGGCGGGGCCGCAGGGACGACCAGGATCCCGCCCCGGTTTCCCCACCCGAGCGCAGCGAGGTCCAGCACGCCGGTGGGGCCAGCGGGGGCGCTGCACCCCGGGACCGGCGAAGGAAGCCCGGAGGAAGGGACGCCGGCGTCCTGCAACGCGCACGTCACAGCGGGCGGGCCGCCATCGGGCGCCGAGCCCAACCCGGAAGAACAGGCCGCGAGCAGCGGCAGGGCGAGCAGCACGTGGCGCATCGAAGACACTCCCAGGCGTCTCCCCTGGACCCCGCATCGTTAGCACGCCCCCGCCCCGTCGGGGCGGGTCAGCGCGCGGTCTGACCGGCGCTGGACGCTGCCGGGGCGAGCTCCACCCGCCGGGCCCCCGCGACCTCGGAGAGGAGCCTCCGGGACGGCACCGAGGCGCCCACCGTCGTGTAGCGCAGCGGGCCAACCCGGGTCCGGGCTTGCCGGAGTGGAAACTCGCTGGAGCGGGCCAGGAACCACTCCCGGACCGCGGGCAACGGCAGGAGATGTAGCTCCCGGCGGTCCAGGAAGACGTAGGCCAGGAGGTCGGCGCGGCTGTAGAGGAAGCATCCCGGGGTGTCCTTCTCGGCGTTCGAGACCAGCTCGAGGAAGTACGTCCCGCGCCGGCCGCCCTGTCGATCGCCCTTCACCTCGACCCCCAGGACGTCGGAGCCAGGGTGCTCCCACAAGAGGTCCACGCCCCGGTGCTGGAAGCGCGGGTCGTCCTGGACGTCGTGCACCCGCGAGCCCGCCACCTCGGCGAGGAGAAAGGCGCGCACCAGCTCCACGGCGCGGGCAGCCGCGTGCTGCACCGCCTGCATGCTGTACGCGCGCGCCACCGTTTGACCTTCCAACGGAGACGGGCCGCTGTCTAGGCTCCACCGCACGCGAGGGAGGACTCGATGGAAGCCCGCTGCCCCCGCTGTTCCACCGTCTTCACCACCGACCGCAGCGGCATCCAGTTCTGCCCGAACTGCGGGCAGCAGGTGGACGTGCCCGAGCCCTACGCCCGGCCTCCCGTCGCCGAGCAATGGGGAGGGCCCCCGGCGGGCGGCGGTGGGGCGGGGCCGGGCCGGTTCACCGGGGAGCCTCCTCCGGGAGGCGGACCCATCCCCGGGCACCGTGAGCTGACCCCCTGGGAGCGGCGACGGGAGATCGGCGTCGTCCAGGGCTTCATCGAGACGTGGAAGCGCAGCGTGCTGTCGCCCCAGACGTTCTTTCCCACGGTGCGCCCGGACGTGCCCTGGAGCGAGGCCCTGTTCTACGCCTGGATCATCCACGCCCTGACCGTGGCGGTGGGGCTGCCCTTCGTGGGCCTGGGGATGTTCCGTCCCAGCCTCCCCAGCAACTTCGGCGCCGATCCGCAGATGGAGACCGCGATGCGCGCGCTCTCCGGCGGAGTGGGCGTCGGCTCGTTGCTGGCGTCGCTGCTCGTCTACCCGCTGCTGGTCCTGGCCGGGGCGGGCATCGTGCATCTGGTAGCGATGCTCTTCGGGGCGGCGCGAAACGGCTACGGGGCGACGGTGCGGGCCATCTGCTATGCGGCCGGGCCGAACCTCCTGAGCATCGTGCCCTGCTTCGGCATCCTGGCCAGCCTGTACGGCCTGGTGCTCGCCGTCTTCGGGGTCTCGAGCCTCCAGGAGACGAGCATGGGGAAGGCGGCGGGCATCGTGCTGCTGCCCTTCCTGATCCTCGCCTGTTGCTGCGGCTTCGTCGCCTCGGCGATCATCGCCACCATCGCCGGGATGGTGGGGGGAATGGCCGGAGGCGGCTCGCAGACGCTCTAGGGACGGACGATGACGCTTCACTGGACGCCACGCGAGCGACGCTTCACCCTCCTCCACGCGCTGGGCCTGCTCGGGGCGATGGGGCTGCTCGCCGCCCGCTTCGTGCCCGTGGCCCGGCTGCCGTTCTGGCACTGCGCCTTCCGCGAGCTCACCGGCTGGCCGTGCCCGGCATGCGGGCTGACCCGGGCGGCGGACGGGCTGGCGCATCTGCGGTTCGGCTTCGCCTTCGAGTCCAACCCGCTCGGGGCGCTGGCCGGGTGCCTCCTCGCCGGGGCGGCGGTGCTGGGCCTTCTGCAGTGGGCGTTCCGGCTGTCGCTCCCGGTGCCGCAGCTCTCCGAGCGCGAGGCCCGAGCCGGACGCGCAGCGCTGGTGGTGGCGGTGGTGGCGAACTACGCCTTCGTCATCGTCCAGACGCGTCTCGGCTGGGGATGATCGCCGCCGGTCTGGTGCTGCTCGGCTACCTGTCGGGGAGCATCCCCTTCGGGCTGCTGCTGGTCCGCGCCGCCCGGGGGGTGGACGTCCGCGAGCGGGGTAGCGGCAACATCGGGGCGACCAACGTGGCCCGGGTCGCGGGGAAGGGCCTGGGGGTCCTGGTGCTGGTGCTCGATGCGCTGAAGGGCGCGCTCCCCGTCTTGCTGGCCCGGGCGGTGGACCCGGCGCCGGTGGTGCCCGCGGCGGTCGGGCTCGCCGCCTTCGCCGGGCACGTGGCCCCGCCCTGGCTCGGCTTCCGGGGAGGGAAGGGCGTGGCCACCGCCCTGGGGGTCCTGTCGGTGCTGGCGCCCCGGGCAGCGCTGGCCGGCGCGCTGACCTATGCCGCGGTCCTCGCCGTCCTGCGGATCAGCTCGGTGGGCTCACTGCTCGCCGGCGTCGTCGCCGTGGCCGTCGCCTGGCTCGTGCCCGGGACCCCGCCTGCCTCCGCCGCGCTCACCTCGGCGCTGTTCGGGGCGATGCTCTGGACGCACCGGGGGAACATCGGCCGGCTGCTCCACAGAGGCGAGCCGCGGGTCTGAGCCTCGAGGGCCATACTGGAGCAAGGTGCACTCGATGGGGCCGTTCCAGAGCGGACGGCGCCGGAGCGGACGGTGGTGGAACGCGGCCTCGAAGGCCGGGTTCCCGGAGAGGATGGCCAGCCGGAACCCGGGGAGGTCGCCCAGCCGCTCGCCGAGGTGGAAGTAGAAGGTCTTCATCCCCTTCTGCCCCCCCTGCGTGAGCCGGTCCCCGTACGGGGGATTGGTGACCAGGAGCCCGTGGTCGACGTCCCCCAGGGGGAGGGGGCGGGTGGCGTCGGCCTCGGCGAGGGAGACCTCCCGCGCGAGCCGGGCCGCGCGCACGTTGGCCCGTGCCGCCTCGAGGGCCTCGGGGTTGCGGTCGAACCCGAGGATGGGGAAGGGCGCCCGCCGCTCGTGAGCACGTGCCTCGGCCCGGAGCCTGTCGAGCGTGGCGCGCGCCTCGGCGCCGACCGAGGGCCAGCGCTCGATGCCGAAGGCGCGATGGACGGACGGAGCGCGCCGCACGGCCAGGAGGCCGGCCTCGATGAGGAAGGTGCCCGAGCCGCACATCGGGTCCACCAGCGGCTCGTCTCCGGTGTAGCGGGCGGCGCGGAGGATGGCCGCGGCAAGCGTCTCCTTCAGCGGCGCCACGGTGGGCCGCACGCGGTAGCCCCTCTGGTTCAGCGGGGCGCCGGCCACGTCGAGCGACAGCGAGAGGCGCGTCCCGGCGAGGTGAGCCACCACGCGGACGTCGGGCCGGCGGGTGTCCACGTCGGGGCGTCCACCGCGCTTCTCGCGCAGCCGGTCCACGAGGGCGTCCTTGATCTTCAGCGCCACGAACCCGGAATGGCTGTGCTCCGAGTCCCGCAGGGTGGCCTCGACCGCGAACGTCGCCTCGGGGCCGAGGTGCTCCTCCCAGGGGACAGCCCGCGCTGCGTCATACAGGCCCTGCGCCCCCCGGGCCTCGGTCTCGGCCAGCGGCCAGAGCAGCCGCATCGCGATGCGCGACCACAGGGCGACGCGGAGCGCCTCGTGGAGGTTGGCGTGAAAGCGCACCCCGCCGCGGTCGGCCCGCACCCGGGCGGCGCCGAGCTCGGTGAGCTCCTCGACGAGGAGGTCCTCGGTTCCACGGGCGGCGGTGGCGAAGAGGGGAAGGCGTGGGGGCATGCCAGACCGAGCGCTACTGTCTCACCCCCGGCCGCCGCAAGCGTGGTTGACTCCGCGGGGATGCTCGGAGAGACCCTCATCGACCTCGCGGTCGCCCAGCGGATGATCGACGGGAGCCCCTTCGGCCGCTGGTGGGGGTACCGGGTGGAGGAGCTCGGGCCGGGCTTCGCGCGGCTTCTCCTCCCCTTCCAGTCCCACTTCGAGCGGCCGGGTGGCGTGCTCCAGGGCGGCTGCGCGATGACCCTGGCGGACGTGTCGTTCTGGATCGCCGGGATGACGGTGATGGGCGAAGACCCCTCGGCGGTCACGCTCCAGATGAGCTCGTCGTTCCTGCGGCCGGCGACCCTGGGGGACCTGCGGTGCGAGGCCCGGATCCTCCGCGCGGGCAAGCGCATCCTCTACGGCGAGTCGTCGGTCACTGATCCCCGGGGGAATCTCCTGACGCACCACGTGCTCACCTACATGCGGCCGGAGCCTTCGGCAGGAGCCTGACTGCCGATGAACGCCCGGGCTCAGCGCGGGCGTCGCCGGGGAGCGTCCGCTCTCAGCGCAGCTTGGTCAGCATCGCCCGGAACCGCGGGTCATCCCGGAGGGAGTCGTAGTCCGGATCATTCTCGATCCAGTCGCGCTTACCGATTCCGCGGGCGAAGGTCCTCTCCAGGCATTCCAGCGCCTCCTTCGTCATGTTGGCCCGGGCGTACATGCAGGCGGCATTGACGATCACGCTCGGGTCGTCCGGAGAGACCTGGAGCGCCCGGGCGGCCCACTCCAGCGCGCGGTCGCGCTGGCCTTCGTCCATCAGGGCGCCAGCGCCAAGGATCAGTGCCCGGGCGTTGGTCGGCTCGAGCTCGAGCTGGCGCTCGACGCGGTGGATCCCCTCGCGGCGGGCCGCCGATGCCTCCTCGAGCCGACCCAGCCGCCTGAGCGGAACATCCATCAGGATCGAGGACTGAAAGTCCTCTCGGCGGAGCTCGGCCGCGCGACGAAACAGCTCGACCGATTCAGCCAGCCGCCCCGACTGGAAGCAGCACCGGCCATACTGGTAGTGGGCGTCGAAGGACCCCAGGTTCAGCCGGATCGCCTCCTCGTACTCTCGCCCCGCCGTGGCGTAGTCGCGCTCCATGGCCAGCACGGCGCCCCGGGCGACGTGTGATTCCGAGAGCTCCGGTCCCAGCTCGAGCGCCCGGCGGCTGGCGACGTCGGCGGCCTGTCGAACCTCGTCGCCGCCCCCCAGCCACTCGACCCTCCAGCAGTGGAGGACGGCCAGCCCGGCATGGGCCGGTGCGTACTGCGGGTCGTGCTCGATCGCCCGGCGGAACTCCCGCTCCGCCGCATCGATGGAGGCCAGGCCGAAGGTGTAGAAGAGCTGCCGGCCGCGCAGGAAGTGCTCGTAGGCCTCGACGGTCGTGCCCGGCCGGCGCAGCGCGTCCAGCTCGTGCGTGCTCAGCATGCCCCGGAGCGCCGTGGCCACGCTGGAGGCGATCTGGTCCTGGATGTCGAAGACGTCGTCGACCTTGCCGTCGAATCGATGGGACCAGCGCGGGGAGCCGTCGCTGACGTCCACCAGCTGTACCGTCACCCGGAGCCGGTCCCCCGCCTTGCGCACGCCTCCTTCGAGGATCGCGTCCACCCCCAGCCGGGCGCCGATCGCCCGGGCGTCCGTCGCCTGGGACTTGAACTGGAATGAGGTGCTCCGGGCGGCGACCCGCAGGCCCTGGACCCTGGTCAGGGTGTTGATCAGCTCGTCGGCGATCCCGTCGCAGAGGTAACCCTGATCTCCCGAGGCGCTCATGTCCAGGAAGGACAGGACCGCGACGGAGGAGACCTTTCCCTGCCCAGGTGTCCGTCCGGGCGTGGCCGGGGTGGCCCACCCGGGCCGGGTCGGAGCTTCGGAACCGGCGAGCAGCCCCTGGGGAAGCGTGGCGCTGAGCCAATCCGGCCCGAGGTCGATCGCCGCCAGCGCCGTCAGGGCGGCGGCACCGTCGGCCGGCCGGCGGCGGGGGTCCTTGTCCAGCATCTTCGCCACCAGGGCGTCGAGCTCGGGCGGCACGTTCACCAGCTCGCGCACGTGCGGGACTGGCCGATGGAGGACCGCGGCGATCAGCTCGTCCGGGGTGGCTCCTTCGAACGGCGGCCGCCCCGCGAGGCACCGGAACAGAAGCGCGCCCAGCGCGTAGACGTCGGCACGGGCGTCGATGTCGCGGTACCCTCGGGCCTGCTCCGGCGCCATGTACGCGGGTGTGCCGACCACCGACCCGGTGCCGGTGAGCGATTCCATTCCCGCGCGGCGGGCGATCCCGTAGTCGAGGAGCTTGACCCGATCCAGACGCCAGTCGGCGAGGAAGACGTTGGACGGCTTGATGTCGCGATGGACGATGCCCTGCTGGTGCGCCGCGGCGAGGGCCGCCGCGACCTGGCAGGCGATGCTGACCGCGTCCGGAGCGCTCACCTCCGCGCCGGCGAGGCGCGTGGCCAGGTCCTCGCCCTCCAGCCATTCCATGACCAGGTAGAGCTCGTCGTCGGTGCGGCCGTGTCCCAGGTAGGTGACGATGCCCGGGTGCCGGAGCCCGGCGAGGACCTCGACCTCGCGGCTGAAGCGCTCGGTCCCCCCCGCGGCCCGGACCGTCTTGACCGCCACCAGAGTTCCGGTCTGGCGGTCGGTCCCGCGGAAGATCGTGCCGATCCCGCCGCTGGCCGCGGTTCGCGCGATCTCGAATCGGCCGTCGAGCACGTCGCCTTCTCGGACAGGCATGGGCGGGGGAAATCTCGCACGTCGGCGCGCGAGCGGTCACCCCACCCCCTGCCGGACTGCGAGGGGTCGACATCGCCTCCGGCCGTGACGCGGGCAGCGTTGGACGGACAACGTGCGGTCAGGCGGCGCCCGCGCCGGGCATCTCTCCGAGCGGGCGGAGGAGCACCTCGCGCGGCTTGGCCCCGTCCGCCGGGCCCACCACCCCGTCGCGCTCCATGCGCTCGATCATCCGCGCGGCGCGGTTGTAGCCGATGCGCATCTTCCGCTGGAGCATGGAGATGCTCACCTGGCGCATCTCGCTCACCGTCGCCAGCGCCTGGTCGTAGAGCTCGTCGCTCAGCTCGTCCTCGGCGCCGCCGTCGCCCAGGTCCTCCTCCCGCGGCCGGAGAATGCTCTCGTCGTAGACCGGCTTGCCCTGCGCCTTGAGGTGGTCGACGGCGCGCTTGATCTCCGTCTCGCTGACGAAGGCGCCGTGCACCCGGACCATGTTGGCGCTGGTGGGCGGCATCAGCAGCATGTCGCCCATCCCCAGGAGCGACTCGGCGCCCACCGTGCCGAGGATGGTCATCGAGTCGGGCTTGCTGCGGAGCATGAAGCTGATGCGCGTCGGAAAGTTCGCCTTGATGACGCCGGTGACCACGTCCGTGGACGGCCGCTGGGTCGCGACCAGGAGGTGAATGCCGGCGGCCCGCGCCATCTGCGCCAGCCGGGCGATGGAGATCTCCACCTCGCGGCTGGCCACCATCATCAGATCGGCCAGCTCGTCGATGATCACCACCAGGTAGGGGAGCTTCTTGAGCTCGGGGGCGGCCTTCTCCGCCTCCGGGCCGCCTTCGACTTCTCCCTCGAGGCTGGCGCGCGGATCCTCGGCCGCTGCGTGCGGCGAGGGAACGCCCAGCGACTCCTCCTTCGCCCGGGCCAGCGCCTCCTCCTCGGACTCGCCCTCGCCCACGTCCACCACCAGGAGCGAGGCGGCCTTCTTCGGCTTCGGCGTCTCGCGCTTCCGCTCCAGCAACACCCGGGCGTCGCCCTTGGCGCTCTCCACCAGCTTGTTGTAGCCGGCGATGTTCCGCACCCCGGCTTCCGAGAGCACCTGGTAGCGCCGCTCCATCTCCTCCACCGCCCAGCGCAGCGCGAGCGCCGCCTTCTTTGGATCGGTGACCACCGGGAGGAGCAGATGGGGGATGCCCTCGTAGACGCTCAGCTCGAGCATCTTCGGGTCCACCATGATGAAGCGGACCTCCTCGGGCGTGGCCTTGAGGAGGATGCTCATCACCATCGAGTTCACCGCCACCGACTTGCCGGATCCGGTGGTGCCCGCGGCCAGCACGTGCGGCGCCTTGGCGAGATCCAGCACGTAGGGCATGCCCTCGATGTCCTTGCCCAGCGCCATGGTGAGCTTGCTGCTCGAGCGCTGGAAGACGTCCTGCTCGACGATCTCCTTGAGGTAGACGGTCTCCCGGTCGCGGTTGGGCACCTCGATGCCGACCACGCCCTTGCCGGGGATGGGGGCGACGATGCGCACCCGCATCGCCTCCATGGCCATCGCCAGGTCGTCGGCGAGGGCGGCGATCTTCGAGACCTTGATGCCCGGCCCGGGGAGGAACTCGTACATCGTCACCACCGGGCCGGGGCGGATCTCCACCACCTCACCCACGATCCCGAAGTCGGCCAGCTTGGCGCGGAGCTTCTCCGCGGTGCTGAGGAAGGCCTCCTTGTCCAGCGCGCTCCGCTCGGGCCGGTCGAAGTCGAGCACGTCCAGCGGGGGCGGGGTGAACTGGGTGCGCCCGCCCACGAACTCGAACTGGTTCTGCTCCTTGTGCTTGCTCGGCTTCGGCGGCGCCTTCGGCTCGACGATCAGCGGGGCCCGTGGCTGGGTGGGAACGATGGCCCCGACCGGGGAGGTCCCCTCCTCGTGGGGGGCCAGCGCCGTGCCGGCCAGAGGCACCAGCGCGGGCGTGGCGACCGCCGGCAGCGGGGGGGTGACGATCTCCGGGTGCTGATCGCCCTTGCGCCGCCGCCTCTGGGGCTCGGGCGCAGGGGCCGTCGCCGCCGCCAGCTCGCGCGTCCAGACCGGGTCTGCCCCGGGGGGCAGCGGCGTGGCCGAGGAAGCGTCCCTCGAGCGGTCCAGCGCCTTGCTCTCCGACTCGCGCGCCAGCCGGAGCGCCTCCTCCGCCACCGCCTCGGCCTCCTGTGCCTCCGCCTCGGCCTGACTCAGCTCCTCCTCGTCCGCCTCGAGCTGGGCGAGGAACGCCGCCTCCTCGAGCTTCGCCGCGGCGCGGGACTCGACCCGGACCGCCAGCATCTTCTTCTGCGCCGCCCAGAGCGCCACCGCTGCGCCCTTCGCCTTTCCTCCGAGCTCGCCGAGCAGGTGGACGAGCGCCGCGACACCCCGGAGGAGGGCGAAGTTCGTGGCCACCAGCACCGCCGCGAAGGCCACCGCCGAGACGACGATGACGGTCCCCAGCACCTCGAACAGGTCCACCAGCCACGCCGACACCGCCACCCCGACCGCGCCTCCGGGCGGGTTGCGCGGGTGGAGGCCAGGGGTGCCGAGCCCGAGCTGGACGAGCACGCAGGTGGCGACCAGCAACACCAGCGCCGCCAGGACCTGCGGCCAGCGCCGCCTCTCCCGCTTGCCGACCAGGAGGACGCCCGAGACGTAGGCCCCCGCCAGGGGGATGGCCGGCGCGGCGATGCCCAGCAAGCCACCCAGGAGCGCCGCCAGGGCATGCCCCACGGGTCCGGCTCCGTTGTGCGCGGTCCGCGGGGCTGCTGGGCCCGGGTCTGTCAGCAGGGCAACCAGCGCCAGGGATGACAGGGCGAGGAGCGCGACACCCAGGAGTGCGCGGTGACCCACCCCCGTCCCCTCGACGCGCCGAACCGCCAGCGCCTTCTTGCGCGACGCGACCTCCTGCTTCGAGAGGACCTTCTTCTCCGGACGGGGCCGCCTGGCCGCCATGACGTACCGCTCCCTCGCCCCCCGAGGGGGGCTGCCTGTTGCGACCTGAAGCAGCAGATGACTGTCGAGCCAGGGCCGGGGGTGGTCAATTTTCCAGCCCTGTGCCATGCACAGACGCTCCAGGGCATGGACGTCCGCTGCGAGCGGTGCAAGACGCTGTACGAGCTCGACGACGCGCGGGTCTCCGAGGCGGGGACGACCGTGCGCTGCACCACCTGCGGTCACGTCTTCCGGGTCCGGAAGAAGGTCCTCCTGATGACCGAGGCGGTCGGCGCGGGGGGTGAGTCCACCGCCGTCCCCCCTCCGGTGGTGGAGAAGCCGCCCTGGCGCGTCCGGAGCCCGAGCGGGCGGGTGATCGCCTTTCGCGAGCTGACCTCGATGCAGAAATGGATCGTCGAGCGGAAGTTCGGCCGCGACGACGAGATCAGCCTCCACGGCGACCACTGGAAGCGGCTGGGCGACATCGCCGAGCTGCAGCCGTTCTTCCTGCTCCTCGACGAGGTGGACCGGGTCCACGAGCTGGAGGACCACCTGGCCCGGGCCGAGCTCCCGAACGAGGCGCCCTCGGGTCTGGAGGAGGAGCTGGCCCCTGCGACGCCCACGCCCACCCCCATCCGCCTCGAGAGTCCCATCGAGTCCCCGCCCGAGACGGCCCAGGGGTCGGAACCGCTCTCCGCGGCTGCGGACACGCCGCGCACCGGCCCCCCTTCCGCCTTCTCGCTCGAGGACATCCGCGAGGCGACCCGGCCGTCGCCGGACGATCCTCCGATGCCCGAGGGTCCGGTCGAGCCCGAGGAGCCGGCGGAGGAGGGCGACCAGCCGCAGTTCACCCGGCGCGCAGGCCTCGGTGTCGAGCCGGGCGTGGTGGACGACGCCGACGGATGGAAGACGCCGGGTCGGCCGAGCAAGGCTCCCTGGGCGGCAGCGGTGCTGCTCGTGGCCGCGGTGGGTGTCGCGGCGGCGGCCTACTTCCAGATCTGGGTCCCGGCCCAGGAGGAGAAGTTCCGGCAGGAGGCCGAGCGGGGCCGCCTGGAGCAGGCGCAGAAGGCGCGCGCCGCCGACGAGGCCGAGGTCCGCGAGCGCGAGCGCCGGGCCAAGGAGGAGCTGCTCGCGGGGATGGCCGGGCGGGCGGACGCCGGGACCGGAACCGCCCCCGCCGCCGCTGCTGCCGTCGACGCCGGGACGGGGGGCAGCGCCCCCGAGGCTGCCCAGGGGGCGGTGGATCCTCCGAGGTCCGGGGCCTCCACCGGCCCGTCCAGCACCGTCGCCGCCGTCTCGCCGCCGCCCCGGCCGCCCCGGGCCGCTCCGGCAGCGGAGCCCCGGGCGCGCAGCTTCGACGACTGGATGGCCCAGGGTGACCGGGAGCTCCAGCACGCGCGCGCCCGGGCCGCCGCCGACGCGTACGACCGGGCCATCGCGCTGGAGCCCGCACGCCCCGAGGCGCACCTGGCCCGGGGCCGGGCGCTGCTCGACGTGGGGGACGCCCGCTCGGCGGTGGCGGCGTTCCGTCGGGCCCTGGCGGCCAATCCGCGTTATTCAGTGGCGGAATTCTGGCTCGGCGAGGCATACCGCCGCGCGGGTCAGGCGTCGGAGGCCGCCGCCGCCTACGAGCGCTATCTGGCAGCCGCACCCGAGGGTGCGGAGGCGGCGCGGGCGCGAGAGGCCTTGAACGCTCTCCGGTAGTCGGGGCAGAAGGGACGGACCATGCTGGACAAGCCTTCGAAGGAAGAGGACGAGTACTTCGCCCGCGAGGACGTGGAGAAGAAGCGGAAGCTGGCCTTCCAGCAGGCGCAGGTCATGGCCGAGCAGCAGAAGGAGGCGCTCCGCACGCTCCACTACATGAAGTGCCCCAAGTGCGGTTTCGACCTGCACACCCTGAAGCGGGGCGAGGTGGACCTGGACACCTGCTTCAACTGCAAGGGCCTGTGGATCGACGCCGGCGAGCTGGCGCACTTCCAGAAGCAGCTCCAGTCCCCCGAGCAGCGGCACGCGGTGGTCAGCGCGCTGCTGAACATCTTCAAGAACGACTGAGCATGTCGCTGACCCTGGAAGAGGTCCGGCACGTGGCCAGCCTGGCCCGGCTCTCGCTCTCCGCCGAGGAGGAGACGCTGATGCGCACCCAGCTCAGCGCGATCCTCGACGCGGTGGCCGAGCTGTCGCGGGTGGACACCTCCGCGGTGGAGCCCACCTCGCACGCCGCGGGCGAGGTCGCTCCCTGGCGGGCCGACGAGGTGCGTCCCTCGTTCCCGCCGGAGAAGGCGCTGGGCAACGCGCCGGCGAAGGTCGGGACGAGCTTCGCGGTCCCGCGCATCATCGAGTGAGTCGATGGAACCGACCGAACTGAGCATGCTCGAGCTGGGGAAGAAGCTCGGGTCCGGCGAGCTGTCGAGCGTGGAGGCGGCGCGTGCCTGCCTCGACCGGGTGGACCGGTTCGACGGGAAGCTGAAGGCCTTCCTCCGCGTGGACCGGGAGGGAGCGCTCGCCCAGGCCGAGGCCGCGGACCGCCGGCGCAAGGAGGGCAAGCGCAGAGGTCCGCTCGATGGGGTGCCCATCGGGCTCAAGGATCTGTTCCTCACCGAGGGGCTGCCCACCACCGCCGGCTCGCGGATCCTCGAGAGCTTCGTCGCCCCCTACGACGGAACGGTGGTGAAGCTGCTCAAGGCCGCGGGCACGCCCATCCTCGGCAAGCTGAACATGGACGAGTTCGCGATGGGCAGCTCCACCGAGAACTCGGCGTACTTCCCCACCGGCAATCCCTGGAACCTCCAGATGAGCCCCGGCGGAAGCTCGGGCGGCTCGGCGGCTGCGGTCGCGGCCCGGATGGTCTTCGGCGCCCTGGGGACCGACACCGGCGGCTCGATCCGCCAGCCGGCGGCCCTCACCTCCACGGTGGGCCTGAAGCCGACCTACGGCCGCGTCTCACGCTTCGGGGTGGTGGCCTTCGCCAGCTCGCTGGATCAGGTCGGCCCGATGACCCGGGACGTCCGGGACTGCGCGGCGCTGCTCCAGGCCATCGCGGTCCACGACCCCAACGACTCGACCTCGGCGCCGGTGAAGGCGCCCGACTACCTGGCGGAGATCGAGTCAGGGGTGAGGGGGATGAAGCTCGGGTTGCCGCGGGAGTACTTCGAGCTTCCGGGCATGGACACCGAGGTGCGTGCCTCGGTCGAGGCGGCGACCAGGACGCTGGAGAAGCTCGGCGCCCAGCTGGTCCCGGTCTCCTTGCCCCACACCAAGTATGCCCTGGCCACCTACTACCTGGTCGCCCCCGCCGAGGCCTCGAGCAACCTCGCCCGGTACGACGGGGTCCGGTACGGGCTCCGGGCGGCCGAGGCGAAGAACCTCCTGGCGATGTACGGACGCACCCGCGACCACGGCTTCGGGCTCGAGGTGAAGCGGCGGATCATGCTCGGCACCTACGCGCTCTCCGCCGGCTACTACGACGCGTACTACCTGAAGGCCCAGAAGGTCCGCACCCTCATCAAGCAGGACTTCGTGGACGCGTTCCAGACCGTGGACGCGGTGCTCGGGCCCACCTCACCCACGCCCGCTTTCCGGATCGGCGAGAAGGTGAGCGACCCCCTGGCGATGTACCTGAACGACGTCTTCACCCTGCCCTGCAACCTCGCCGGGCTTCCGGGGCTGAGCCTGCCCTGCGGCTTCACCCGGTCCAACCTCCCCATCGGGCTGCAGATCCTCGGCCGTCCCTGGGACGAGGCGCGGGTGCTGCGCATCGCGCGGGCCTTCGAGCGCGAGCACGACTTCCACCGGCGGACGCCGCCCCTGGAGGCCGGATGAGCGTGTCCGACTTCCAGCCGGTGATCGGCCTCGAGGTGCATGCGCAGCTACTGACCCGGAGCAAGATCTTCTGCGGCTGCTCCACCGAGTTCGGTGCCCCGCCCAATGCCCACACCTGCGCGGTGTGCCTGGGGATGCCGGGGGTCCTTCCCGTCCTGAACGAGAAGGTGGTGGAGTTCGCGGTGCGTACCGGGCGGGCGCTGGAGTGCCGGATCAACCGGGTCAGCATCTGGGCGCGGAAGAACTACTTCTACCCGGACCTCCCCAAGGGCTACCAGATCAGCCAGTACGACCAGCCGCTCTGCGAGCACGGGGCGCTGGAGATCGACACCGACGAGGGACCGAAGCGGATCCGCATCCTCCGCATCCATCTCGAGGAGGACGCGGGGAAGAACGTCCACGACGCGGGAGGGGGCGAGAGCCTGGTGGACCTGAACCGCTCCGGCGTGCCCCTGGTGGAGATCGTCAGCGAGCCGGACATCCGCTCCAGCGCCGAGGCGGTCGAGTACATGAAGGCGCTCCGCGACGTGCTGGTCTACCTGGGGGTCAACGACGGAAACCTCGAGGAGGGCAGCTTCCGCTGCGACGCCAACGTCTCGGTGATGCGCAAGGGCGCGACCCGGTACGGACAGCGGGTGGAGCTGAAGAACATCAATTCCTTCCGCTTCGTGCAGAAGGCCATCGACTACGAGATTGGCCGGCAGGTGGAACTCATCGAGTCCGGCGGGAAAGTCGCGCAGGAGACCCGGCTGTTCGACGCGGTGCGGGGCGAGACGCGGAGCATGCGCAGCAAGGAGGAGGCGCACGACTACCGCTACTTCCCCGAGCCGGACCTGCCGCCCCTGCGCATCCCGGACGGCTACGTGGAGCGGATCGAGCGTGACCTCCCGGAGCTGCCGCGGGCCAAGCTCCACCGCTTCACCAGCACCTACGGTCTCCCGGCGTACGACGCGAAGATCCTGGTCGGCGACCGGGCGCTGGCGGACCTCTTCGAGAAGGTCCAGGCGGCCTACGGGGGGCCGGCGAAGAAGCTGGCCAACTGGTTCACCGGCGAGCTGCTGCGGCTGCTGAACGAGGAGTCGACGGAGCTCTCGGCGCTCAAGTTCTCGCCTGACCAGTTCGCGGCGCTGCTGAAGCTGGTCGACTCCGGGGAGCTGTCGAACAACGCGGCCAAGGACGTCTTTGCCGAGATGTTCCGCACCGGCCGCGCGCCGAAGGACATCGCCCAGGAGAAGGGGCTCGCCCAGGTCCAGGACACCGGTGCGGTCGAGGCCGCGGTGGACGCGGTGCTCGCGGCGAACCCCGGCGAGGTGGAGAAGTACCGGGCGGGAAAGAAGCAGGTGCTCGGCTTCCTCGTCGGCCAGGTGATGAAGGCGATGAAGGGGAAGGGGAACCCAGCTCTGGTCAACGCCGCGCTGAAGGCGAAGCTCGGCGACTGAGCGACGCGTGGGTCTGGGGCTCCGTCGGCCGCCGGGCGCCTGTCCGGCGCGTGCCCTCGGCTACTTGTGGAAGGCGAACTGGTGGGTGTGGACGTGGCCCGGCGTGGTGTCCTCGGACGTGGTCTTGGTGACCGTGTTCCCCGCCTCGATCGAATCGAGGTCGGCCTCGGTCAGCGAGACCGTGTGGGTGTGACTCTGGTCGAGGGAGGTGGTCTTGGTCACTCCCCCCGCGGGCGACGGGCTGATGTCGGTCAGCAGCAGGCTCACCGTATGGGTGTGGCCGTCATCGGAGGACGAGGTGAAGGACAGCGAGTTGGGGTTGCCCCCGCTGTCGCTGCCGCAAGCCATCAGGACCCGCGAGGCGGGGATGGCAAGGAGAATGCCCCCGATCCGGAAGATGACCTCACGACGATTCATGGAAAGCATGTCCGGAGGACCCCGGACGTTCCGGACGTTGCGCCTGCACCCGCCCGGCCGGCGTCTGCCTTGACTTCCGGGGGGTTGCGGGCTATTCGCACGGCCCTTTCACCACAGGGGCAAGGTCCAGATGTACGCAGTCATCCGCACCGGCGGGAAGCAGTACCGTGTCGCCGAGGGCGACGTCGTCCGCATCGAGAAGGTCCCCGGCGAGGTCGGCAGCGAGATCACGTTCGCCGAGGTGCTCTGGCTGGGCGGGACGGAGTCCCCGAAGGCCGGCCGTCCGCTCGTCGCCGGGGCGAAGGTGGTGGGGAAGATCCTCGCCCAGGACCGGTACCGCCGCGTGCTGCACTTCCGGAAGGAGAAGGAAGGCTGGACGCGTCGCAAGGGCCACCGGCAGCCCTACACCGAAGTGAAGGTCGTCTCGGTCGCGGGCTGAACCCCGGGCCCAACCAGGAATCGGACCATGGCTCACAAGAAGGGACAGGGCAGCTCGCGCAACGGGCGGGACTCGGCCGGACAGCGGCGCGGGGTGAAGGTGTACGGCGGGGAGAGCGTTCACGCCGGCAGCATCCTCGTGCGCCAGCTCGGCACCGTCATCCACCCGGGCTCGAATGTGCGGCTCGGCCGTGACTTCACGCTGTACGCGACCGTCGACGGCGTCGTGAAGTACGAGCGCCTCGGCAAGGACCGGAAGAAGGTCTCGGTCTACCCCCAGGCGCCCGCCAGCGCCTGATCCAGCCGTCCGGGCAGTGACCGGGCAGGCTCCAGCACCCCGGGCGGGCCCCACGCACCGGCTTCGACCTTCCAGAAGAGGCGCGCGGTGAAGTTCGTCGACCAGGTCTCCATCCAGGTGAAGGCCGGGGATGGCGGGAACGGTGCCGTCGCCTTTCGCCGGGAGAAGTTCGTCGAGCGCGGAGGCCCCTCCGGCGGTGACGGGGGAAACGGGGGCTCGGTGGTCTTCGAGGCCGACACCGGGCTGACCACCCTGCTCGATTACCGGTACCAGCAGCACCACCGGGCGCGGAACGGACAGCACGGGATGGGGAGCGACTGCAACGGGGCCGCGGCCGAAGATCTCGTGCTGCGCGTGCCGGTGGGGACACTGGTGCGCGACCAGGACTCGGGCGAGCTCCTGGCAGACCTGGCCGAGCCCGGGGCCCGTGCCGTCGTGGCGCGCGGCGGGCGGGGTGGGCTCGGCAACATGAACTTCGCCACCTCGACGCGGCAGACGCCCCGCTTCGCGCAGGACGGCACTCCGGGGGAGGAACGGCGGCTGGTCCTGGAGCTGAAGCTCCTCGCCGACGTGGGGCTGCTCGGGTTCCCCAACGCGGGGAAGAGCACGCTCATCTCCCGCGTCTCCCGTGCCCGGCCGAAGGTGGCGGACTACCCGTTCACCACCCTGGTCCCGAACCTCGGCGTCGTCCCCTACAAGGACGGGATGTCGTTCGTCATGGCCGACATCCCGGGCATCATCGAGGGCGCGGCCGAGGGCGCGGGGCTCGGCCATCAGTTCCTGCGGCATGTGGAGCGCTGCCGGGTGCTGATCCACCTGGTGGACCTCTCGGCGCCGGGAGCCGACCGGGCGCCGCTGCGCGACCTGGACGTGCTCGACCACGAGCTCGAGCGCTACAGCCCGGAGCTGGCGAGGAAGCCGCAGCTCGTGGCGGCCAACAAGATCGACCTTCCCGAGGCGCGCGAGCGGCTCGCGCCGTTCCAGGCGGCGATGGCCGGGCGCGGCGTGCCGGTGTTCCCCATCTCCGCCGCCACCGGTGAGGGGCTCGGACCGCTGCTGGACGCGGTGGCCCAGGTGCTCTCGGGCGGTGCGCTGCCGACGCTCGGGCGTACCCGGCGGCCCAGGAGGCGCCCGCGCGCCAGTGCTCCGGCTGGTGGCCCGACCCCGGCGGCTGGGCCCGGCGCGGCCTCCGTGCGGCCGGAGCCTGCCGGGGACGACCGTGCCGGGCGGGGTCGAGCCCGGCGCAGCC
>DATIWB010000020.1:0-88384 GCA_035519675.1 Myxococcaceae bacterium | reverse complement strand
GGGGTTGCCGCCCCACCTGGCCCTGGGGACCAACAAGGGACAGTCCGTCTTCGGGGCGGCGGCCGCTCTGGTCCGCTTCTCCCGCGCGGGGCTTATCCCCCTCGACCGCGCGCGGTGGACCTTTCCACTCGGCTTCCTCGGAGCGCTGCTGGGTGCTCGGCTGGTGCTGTGGGTGCGCCCGGACGTGCTCCGGCCGGTGGTGCTGGTGCTCCTCGTTGCCGCGGCGGTCTTCGTCGTCCTCCGTCCCGCAGTCGCGGGCCGTCGAGTCCCGAGCGCGGCGCTGGGCCCGGCCGCCGCGCTCGCCTTCGGGGTCGGGGTCTACGACGGCTTCTTCGGTCCCGGGACCGGCACGCTGCTCATCGTCGGCCTGGCCGGGCTCCTCGCGCTGCCGCTCCATCAGGCCTCGGCCGAGGCCAAGGTCATCAACTTCGCGAGCAACCTGGCTGCGACCTTGCTCTTCGCCGCCAGGGGCACCGTGGTGTGGCACACGGCGTTGAGCATGGCCGCCGGCCAGGTCCTCGGTGGCTGGATCGGCGCCCACCTCACGGTCCGCGGCGGAGAGCGCGTCGTGCGCTGGGTGGTTCTGTGCGTGGTCGGCGCTCTGGTGCTCAAGCTGTCATTCGATGCGCTTCGCTCCTGACCGACCGCTTGCCGGCTGGCGTCCACCGGGCCAGTGTCCAGCAAGGAGGTCGAGGGCGATGCAGACGCGCAGGTTCGGGTGGACCGGGAGCCAGGTCCCGGTCATCGGACAGGGCACCTGGAAGATGGAGCACGACGCTCCCGCCGAGGCGCTGGCGGCGCTGCAGGCTGGGCTGGATGCGGGGATGACCCACGTGGACACCGCCGAGCTCTATGGCAGCGGCCGGGTGGAGTCGCTCGTCGGCCGGGCCCTCGCCGGCCGGCGGGACCAGGTGTTCCTGGTCTCCAAGGTGATGCCCGACCACGCCAGCCGGAGCGGGACGGTGCGGGCCTGTGAGGCGAGCCTGCGGCGGCTGGGCACGGACCACCTCGACTGCTACCTGCTGCACTGGCCCGGGCCGCATCCGCTGGAGGAGACCTTCGCGGGCTTCGAGCAGCTGGTGCGAGACGGGAAGATCCGCCACTGGGGGGTGAGCAACTTCGACGTCGACAATCTGGAGGACGCGCTCGACGTCGCGGGCCCGCGGCGCATCGCCTGCAACCAGGTGCTGTACCACCTGCGGGCGCGCGACATCGAGGACCGCGTCCTCCCCTGGTGCGTGGAGGACGAGGTCGCCGTGGTGGGCTACAGCCCGTTCGGCTCGGGCGACTTCCCGCCGCCGCAGTCGCGTGGGGGCAAGGTGCTCGGCGAGGTCGCACGGGCGCACGGGGTATCCCCGCACCAGGTGGCGCTGGCGTTCCTGATCCGCGATCCGCACGTCTTCGCCATCCCCAAATCGGCGAAGGTCTCCCGGGTCCGGGAGAACGCCACGGCGGCCAACCTCCGGCTCACCGCCCAGGAGATCGCCCGGATCGAGGAGGCGTTCCCCCTCCGGCGCGGGCGTGGACTGCCGACGATTTGATCCCCTACGCGCCCCGCGAGGTGGCGGCTGGCGCCTTTCTAGGGCGAGGGAACGAGCCCCGGGCCGCGCTTCACCATCACCGCCCGGACGTACGCCAGCTGAAAGCCCAGCCGGGCGGCGTTCCGCTCGGTGGGGATCCCGGGATGAGAGGTGATGCTCGCCAGATCCGCCTGCAGCGAGAGCGCCCGTCCCAGACGCGCGGCGATGAGGGCCTGCTGGATCCCTCGGCGGCGGAAGGGGGGGAGGACCGAGGTACCGAAGAGCGACATCACGCCGCGCCGGTAGGACGCGCCGGCGGCTCCCGCCACCTGGTCTCCGACGTACGCCAGGAAGCCGTGGTGGTCCGGGGCCCGCGCCGCCTTCACCCCGGTCTCGAGATAGGTGTCCGGGATCCGCTCACCCTCGGAGAGGAAGCCGCTGGCACTGGTCAGGACGAAGGCGTGGACCTGTGCGCTGTCGGTGGGGTCGAGCGGCTCGATCCGGACGTCCCGGGGCCAACCCGCGGGTAGCCGCTGGTCGAGCCCGGCGAGGCCGTCGTCCACGGGGAGCACCAGGGTGTGCTCGAACTCCTGGAGGACGAAGCCCCGTTCGGCGAGCCGCCGGAGAAAGGCGACTGGGGCGAACGCGGTGAGCTCGATGCGTGGCTCGATCTGGCGGGAGGCGAAGAAGCGTTCCACCCGCTCGACGTGGTCGGCCGACGGTTCGGCCTCGAACCCCATCCCCACGGCCTTGTTCAGGTAGGACCCGGTGCCGTTGGCCGCCATCCAGCCCCCGGCGATGGGCTCGGACTCCGAGGCCAGGTCCCGGACCGCCTCGCCCTGGATCGCCTCCAGCCGTCGTGCGGTGGCCAGGAAGTCCATCGTCCCCGGGCTCAGCGCCTCTTCCCGCCGGCCCCGCCGCTGCGGGTGGCGGCCGGCACGCGCCGATTCTTCTCGAGGTACTCGTCGTACGTCCCGCGGAAGTCGACCAGACCCTCCGAGGTGAACGCCCAGAGTCGGGTGGCGAACTGCTCGATGAGGTCCCGGTCGTGGGTGACGACGAAGGCCGTGCCCTCGTACTTGGACAGCGCGTCGCCCAGGGCGACGATCGACTCCAGGTCCAGGTGGTTGGTCGGCTCGTCGAGCACCAGGACGTTGTCCTTGGTCAGCATCAGCTTGGCGAAGATCAGCCGCACTCCCTCGCCTCCGGACAGCGCCCGGGTGGGCTTCAGGCCCTCCTCGCCCTTGAAGAGCATTCGCCCCAGCAGACCGCGAATCTCCTCGTTCCCGGCCTTGTGGTCGAAGGTGTGGAGCCACTCGGCGGCGGTGGTGTCGTTGGGGATGCCCTCGCGGTGATCCTGGGCGAGGTAGCCGACCTTGGCCTCGTGTCCCCAGGTGATGGAGCCGTCGTCCGGCTCGAGCTGGCCGACCAGCATCTTGCAGAGGGTGGTCTTGCCCACGCCGTTGCGGCCGATGATGGCGATCTTCTCGCCCCGGGTGACCAGCGCGTCGAAGCCATCGGCGACCACCACCCCCGGCCAGTGCTTGGTGAGCTTCTCCAGGGTGAGGGTCTGCTTGCCGCTGGGGCGCTTCTGCTCGAACTTGATGAACGGTCGCTCGATGTTGCTGCGCTTCAGGTCGGAAAGCTGGAGCTTCTCCATGGCCTTCTTCCGGCTCTGGACCTGGCTGGCGCGGGTGCCGGCCGAGAACCGGGCCACGAAATCCTGGAGCTGCGCGATCTTCTTCCGCTTCTCGGCGTTCTCCGACTCGACCCGCGAGCGGACCTGGGCCTTGGCCATCACCATGTCGTCGTAGTCGCCGGGGTAGGTGATGATGGTCTGGTAGTCGATGTCCGCGATGTGGGTGCAGATCGCGTTGAGGAAGTGCCGGTCGTGGCTGATCGCGACCAGGATGCCCTCGTACTCGCGGAGGAAGCCCTCCAGCCAGCGGATCGAGTCGAGGTCCAGGTTGTTGGTGGGCTCGTCCAGGAGCAACGCCTGCGGCTTGCCGAACAGGGCCTGGGCCAGCAGGACGCGGAGCTTGTACCCGCCGGGGATCTCCCGCATCAGCCGGGTGTGGTCGGCCTCGGGGACGCCGAGACCCGAGAGCAGGGCGGCGGCATCGGCCTCGGCGGTGTACCCGTCCTCCTCGGCGATGACGGTCTCGAGATCGGCCAGGCGGTGGCCGTCGTCATCGGTGAGGTCGGGCTTGTGGAGCAGCGTCTCCTTCTCGTGGAGCGCGGCCCACAGCCCCTGGTTGCCCTGGAGCACCACGTCGAGGACGCGGACGTCCTCGTAGGCGAACTGGTCCTGCTTCAGGACCGAGGTCTTCTTCGGGCGGCTGATCGTCCCGGTGTCCGGCTCCAGCTCGCCGGCGAGAATCTTCATGAAGGTCGACTTGCCGGCGCCGTTCGGGCCGGTGAGGCCGTAGCGGTTGTGCTCGTTGAAGGCGACGTCGACGTCCTCGAAGAGGCGCTTCTGGCCGTAGGCCTTCGTGACCTGGGTGACTTGCAGCGTGGGCATCGGTTCAGGGTGCTCGGGCGAGACGGGGATGCAGCGGGGCCGGGGACGAGGAGGTGGACCTCCGCGGCGCCGGACCGGCCACTGCAGTGACGCACCATCATGATGCCATGCGTCGCGTGCAGGGACCGGCCTGTCCCACACCACACCTCGGCCCCGGATGCAACCTGCTCGTGGGTCGCGAGGTCAGGCCCGACGGGACAGCTCGTACCGCATCAGGACAGTGGCACTCCGACGGGCTCGGGGTGGCGCCGTCGCCCCTGACGCCAGTGCGCGGGCGAGACCCCGACGATGCGCTTGAAGGCCCGGCTGAGCGCAGCTTCCGACCCGTAACCGAGGCGATGGGCGATCTCCGCGATGCTGGCCCTCGAATCGGCGAGCTGCTCCGCCGCGAGCTGCATTCGCCAGCGGGCGAGGTACTGCATCGGCGGCATCTCCAGCAGGCCGGTGAAGCGCTCGGCCAAGACCGACCTGGACGCGGCGACGTGGCGCGCCAGCAAGTCGAGGGTCCAGGCGTGGCCGGGCCGGGAGTGGAGCGCCGCCAGCGAGCGGCCCACCAGCTCGTCCGACATCCCCGCGATCCATCCCATCTCGCTGGGAGAGGCCTGGATGAATCGGCGAAGCCCCTCGACGAACATCAGCTCGGCCAGCCTGGCGAGTACCGCCTCACGTCCAGGACCGGAGCGGGTCAGCTCCTCCCGGGTGAGCTCGATGAAGCGGGCCAGCGCCGCGCCCTGCTCGGCGCCTCGTGCGACGAGCATCCGCCGGGGAAGCGCGTCGAAGAGCGGGTTGAAGGGCCGGATCTCGCAGCCGAGGAAGCCGCAGATCACCTCGCACCGCGTTCCGCTCCCGGAGCCGAGATGGACCGGGAGCGGCAGCGGCGTCCGGGATGCTGGATCCAGCCGGACCTCGACCGGTGGGCCACGCAGCCCGGGCTCGCTGGAGACCACGTGCCGGTCGTTCTGCGGCAGCACGATGACGTCACCGGCCTGAAGCTGGACCGGGGCCTCACCCTGAATGCCGACCCAGCACGAGCCCGAGGCGATGGCGTGGAACGGGACCACGCGGTCGACGCCGGAACGGAGGATCGTTTCCACCGCGGCGCTCGCTGGGCCGTCGAACGCCCACGGCGCGACGGCCTCGACGGAGAAGAAGACCGCGCCGGTGAGGCGAATGGCCCGGAGCACGTCGGAGAGGACGTCCGGGGCCGGATGCCCGTCCTGCGGAGGGCAGGACACGCCCTTGGTCTCGACCGTCATCGGAGGCCCCTCATCCGGAACGGGGTCTGGGGACCTCGGTCGCCCCTCGCCGGACGCGCGGTCGTGGATTCCGGAAGCCCCGTCATGCTTCCGACCGACGAGCGCCGCGTCGTGGGAACACGGGTCGTGAGGAGCGGATGGGTGGTCATGGGCTCTCCGGAGAGGCGCACTTAACCAGCTTCTCGCAGCGGGACACCTGGTTCTTCCTTCCCCCGCTGTCGAAGGACGAGATTCATCATGTCGAAGCAGATGGAGATGCTGGGTCGTTGTTTCTGTGGAGCCGTCGAGGTCCGGGTCGTCGGCGAGCCGGTGGCGATGGGGTACTGCCACTGCACCTCGTGCCGGGAGTGGTCGGCCGCGCCGGTGAATGCCTTCACGCTGTGGGTGCCGAGCGCGGTGAGCGTCACCCGCGGCGCCGATCGCCTCGGCCGCTATCAGAAGACCGAGCGCAGCATCCGCCGCTGGTGCACGCAGTGCGGCGGTCACGTCCTCACCGAGCATCCGCTCTGGGGCGTGGTGGACGTCTACGCCGCGACCATTCCGGAGCTCTCGTTCAAGCCGGGGGTCCACGTGAATTACGCCGAGAGCGTGCTGCGCATGCACGACGGTCTGCCGAAGCAGAAGGACTACCCGGCCGACATGGGCGGCAGCGGGACGCTGATCGCCGCCTAGCGCGCATCCCGCGACCTACCACCGGGAGCCCGAACTCAGATGCCGATTCGGTGGAGCGTCAGCAGCGGACGGTCCGGGAGCGGGGCGGCGGGGAGCGTGACCGAGCAGTCCAGCATCCAGTCGGCCTCGCCGTCGGGCGAGCGGATCTTCTGCCGGGCCTCCCAGTGGCCCGGAGCGTCGGAGCGGACCACCGCCATGCTCGGGCGGCGCGCCTCCGGGGTGAGGACGATGCGCTCGTGGGCAGCGAAGTAGGGCGCGGCCTCCGCAGTGAGTGACTGGGCGGTCCAGTCGTGCCCGGGCGCGAGGCAGGTCAGGGCGTCGTCCCAGGCCTTCTCGGCGATGGCCTTCAAGAGCCGCAGGAGCTCGGCGCGGATCCGGGCGGAGACCTCGCGGGGCGTCGGTCCGACCGGGCCTCCGGTGGCTGCCGGCTGCGCGGGCGCGGCGTCGGGATGCTGCAGCCGCTCCCACTCGTCGATGAGGCTCGAGTCAGCCTCGCGCACGGTCCGGCGAAGGCTCTGCAGCGCCTCGTCGAGGGCTTCATCGCGGTAGCTCTCCGGAACGCTCTGGGCGAGCGTCTTGTACGCATCGGACAGGTATCGGAGCAGGACACCCTCGCTCCGCTGCAGCTCGTACTCCTGCACGTAGTCGTTGAAGGTGGCGAAGCGCTCGAGCATGTCGCGGGCCACCGACTTGGGCCGGATGTTCTCGTGCCCGACCCAGGGATGCTTGGAGGCGAAGGCGTCGAAGGTCCCGTAGATGAAGTCGCGGTGGGGCTTCGGGTGCTCGAGCTTCTCCAGCTCCTCCATCCGCTCGGCGTACTCGACGCCCTGGGCCTTGAGCTCGGCCAGTCGCTTCGTCTTCAGGGCGTCCAGCTGCTTCAGGAGGACGATGCCCGGGTCCTCGAGGATGGACTCCACCAGGGTGATGACGTCCAGCGCGTAGGTCGGCGCCTCCCGGTCGAGCCGCGGCAGCGTGTCGAGGAGGTAGAGGGACAGTGTGTGGTGGAGCGAGAAGTCCCGCTGGAGATCCGGCGAGACCTCCACCTCGGCCGATCGCCCGTGCGGGTGCTTGAAGGTGGAGATCAGGCCTGCAGCGCGGAGCGTGCGGAACTGGACCGCGCTCTTCACCAGGAGCTGCTTCTTCCGCGTCTCGGTGACGTGCGCCCGCCGGACGATGCGCACCAGCCGGCCGTAACCGCCGCCGCGCTCCGGAGCATCCGCCTGCAACAGATTCAGCAAGAGCCCATGCGTCACGTCGAACCGGGAGACCAGCGGCTCGGGCTGCTTCCCCACCAGCTTCTCGAACGTCTGCCGGTCCCAGCCGACGAAGCCCTTGGGCGGGACCTTGCGGACGACCTTCTTCCCCGCCGCGGCCTTCTGCCCGAGCTTGAGGTTCTCGATGACGTGCTCGGGGGCCTGGGCCACCACCCAGCCCTTGTCGTCGAACCCCTTCCGCCCCGCGCGACCGGCGATCTGGTGGAAGTCGCGGGCGGTCAGCTGCGCCGTCTTCTCGCCGTCGTACTTGCTGAGCTGGGTGAAGAGGACGGTGCGGATGGGGATGTTCACCCCCACCCCCAGGGTGTCGGTCCCGCTCACCACCTTGAGCATCCCCGACTGGGCCAGCTTCTCGCAGAGGAGCCGGTACTTCGGCAGCAGTCCCGCGTGGTGCAGGCCGATCCCGTGCGAGAGCAGTCGCTTCATGTCCTTCCCGAACGGCGAGTCGAACCGGACGTCGGTGAGCGCGGTGCGGAGCGCCTCCTTCTCCTCGCGGGTGGTGACGTTGGCGGAGGTGAGGGCCTGCGCCTGCTCGGCGGCGGCGCGCTGGCTGAAGTTGACCAGGTAGACCGGAGCCCGCCCGCCCTGGACCAGATCCTCCAGCGTCTCGTGGAGCGGCGTCTCCCGGTACTCGTACTCCAGCGGCACGGGGCGCTGGCCGCTCCGAACCGAGGCGACCTCCCGACCGGTGAGGTCCCGGATGCTCTGCTCGATGGCGGTGGTGTCGCCGAGCGTCGCCGACATCAGGAGGAACGTGGCGTGAGGGAGGGTGAGGAGCGGGATCTGCCAGGCGACACCGCGGTCCCGGTCGCCGTAGTAGTGGAACTCGTCCATCACCACCGCGTCCACGCGGGGCTCTGCCTCGCGCAGGGCGAGGTTGGCGAGGACCTCGGCGGTACAGCAGACGATCGGCGCGCCGCGGTTGATGCTCGCGTCGCCGGTGAGCATTCCCACCCGCTCGGCGCCGAACAGCTCGCAGAGGGCGAAGAACTTCTCGTTGGCCAGCGCCTTGATCGGCACCGTGTAGAAGGAGGTCTTCCCCTCGGCCAGCGCCTTGAAGTGCAGGGCGACGGCGACCAGCGACTTGCCCGATCCGGTGGGGGTGGCGAGCAGCACGTGCTTGCCCGCCATGAGCTCGAGCAGGGCCTCCTCCTGGGCGGGGTAGAGCGTCAGCCCGGTGGTCTGGACCCAGGCGAGGAAGCGCTCCAGGAGCAAGTCCGGGTCGGACGTCGGCTCGGGCGGGAGCAGATCGGCGAGGGCGGGCATCGGAACCCAGGCACCCTAGCAGCGGCAGCCCTGGCGTCACCGGCGGGGCTGGGGCAGGGTGCCAGGCGAACGGTGAGCACCCTGCGATTCACTCTGGAGCGGGTGGACGGGCTGGCCCGGGCCGGCGTGCTCCACACCCGCCGCGGCGAGGTGCCCACCCCGGTGTTCATGCCGGTGGCGACGCACGCTGCGTTCCGTCACGTCAGCGTGGACGAGGCGGGCGAGGCGGGGGCGCGGATCCTCCTCGGGAACACCTACCACCTGATGCTCCGGCCTGGCCGCGAGGTGTTCGAGCGACTCGGTGGCATCCACCGCTTCATGGGCTGGGCTGGATGCGTGCTCACCGACTCGGGCGGGTACCAGATCTTCAGCCTTCCCGAGGACCGCGAAATCACCGAGCGCGGGGCGCACTTCCGGAGCTTTCACGACAACAGCCGGCAGCTCCTCTCACCCGAGAGCAGCATCGCCATGCAGCAGGCGCTCGGCTCGGACATCATGATGGTGCTGGACGTGGTGCACGACGCTCGGGCGGAGCTCGCGCCGGCGGCGGAGGCGATGGAGCGGACGCACCGCTGGGCGCTCCGGAGCCTCGAGGCGGCACAGGCGCGCGACACTGGCCAGGCGCTCTTCGGCATCGTGCAGGGCGGCATCCATCCCGAGCTCCGGGACCGGAGCGTGGAGTTCCTCACCCGGCTGCCCTTCCATGGATTCGCCATCGGCGGCCTTGCGGTCGGCGAGGAGAAGCCGCACCGGGACGCGATGACTGCCCGGGTCGCCGGCCAGCTCCCGGTGGACCGGCCGCGCTACCTGATGGGCGTGGGGACGCCGCTCGACCTGGTGGAGGCGGTCGAGCGCGGGGTCGACATGTTCGACTGCATCATCCCCACCAAGATGGCCCAGCAGGGATACGCCTACACCTTCCAGGGGCTGGTGCGGATCACCCGGATGGTGCACCGGATGGAGGAGGTCCCGCTCGATCCGAGGTGCGACTGCTTCGCCTGCCGCCGGCACGGCCGCGCCTACCTGCACCATCTGATGCGGGGGAAGCACGCGCTGGGGAGCCGGCTCCTCTCCATCCACAATCTCCGGCACTACCAGGTGCTGATGGGCCGGATGCGGGAGGCCATCCTCGCCGGGCGCTTGGCCGCGCTGGCGGATGAGATGCGGGCGCTGTGGGCCTGAGCGACTTCGAGGCGGTGATTCTGGGAAGCGGTGAGGTCAGCATCCGGGACCGCCGCTCGGGGGAGATCATGCACCCCGGCCTGGGCCCGCGCCGCGAGGCGGAGCTGCTGTACGTCGAGCAGACCCGGCTCGTCGAACGCCTGAGCGCCGCCGGGGCTGCGCCGCTCCGGGTGCTGGACGTGGGGCTCGGCGCGGCGACCAACGCCCTGGCGGTCGTCGACTGCGCGGCCAGGGTGAAGGGGAGCGCTCTGCACCTCACCAGCCTCGAACGGGACGATGGGCCGCTGCGCCTCGCGCTGGGCGACCCGGAGCGTTTCCCGGTCCAGGCCGCACACCGGGAGGTGCTGGAATCGCTGCTCGCCCGCCACTCGGTCGAGAGGCCGGGGCTGCGCTGGACGTGGCGCGAGGGAGATGCGCTCGACTCCCTGGGTCTCCTCGAAGCTCTCCAGGACGTCATCTGCTTCGATCCCTTCTCGCCGGAGGTGAACCCCGCGCTGTGGACGGTGGAGGCGCTGCGCCGCTTCCGGCAGGTCCTGGCCCCCGGAGGGCTGCTGTCGACCTACAGCGCATCGACCCGGACCCGGGTGACACTCCTCCTGGCCGGGTTCTGGGTCGGAACCGGGGCAACTGCCGCGGTGAAGGAGACCACGGTGGCGAGCGACGGACCGGCGGCGCTCCAGGCTCCGCTCGGGCCCCGCTGGCTCCAGCGCTGGCGTCGCTCGAGTGCGCGAGCTCCTCACGGTGTCGAGCGGCTGAGCCCCGAGCTGGAGCGGGCGGTGCTCGCCCATCCGCAGTTCGGCCCCGGAGGAGGAGCTGCATGCTGAAGCGGATCCAGACCCCGTCCCTGGAGATCGCCTTCGAGGAGACCGGCAAGGCCGATGGGCCGCATCCACTCCTACCGGCACCGCTTCGGGCTGGTTCCTGGAGACCCGGGGCTCGACGACGTCGAGCGGAGGCTCGCGGCGCAGCCGGACATCGCCGTTCCTGCCATCACCCTCGAGGGCGCCGACGACGGAGTCACCCCTCCGATCGGCCCCTCGCCCAGGTTCACCCAGCTGAGGGCGCACCAGGTGGTGCCCGGCGCCGGGCACCACCTGCCGCAGGAGACGCCGGATGCGTTCGCCCGCGCCGTGCTCGCCTTGCTCTGAAGCCGTGAGCCCCTCCCTCTCCGATCGCCGGCACCCGGAGCGGCTCGTCCAGCTGGTGGACGGGGCGCTTCCGCCGCCACTGTTCCGGAAGCTCCGGGGCGCGGTGATGGCGCTCGGGACGGCGGGGATCCGGCGCACGTACGAGACCACCTTCTGGTTCGCGCTCGACATGCGGCCGTCGGCGCTCCCCGAGCTGGCCATCCTCTCGCTCGCCGGTCGCTTCCGGGACGCGGGCGCATGCGGAGCCGAGTGGTGGCTCTCGAGGATGTGGACCCACGACGTCCGAGTGGATTTCCACCGCGACCGCGACGAGCGGCTGGCCCTGCGGGGTGGGCCGGAGCGCCATCCGCGGCTGTCGTCGGTGCTCTTCCTCAACCGGGTGCAGGGCGGTGCGCTCGTCGTGACCCGGCAGGCGCCGGACCCGCGCAACCCCGCGCTGGTTCCGCTGCCGCTCGAGGCGGACCTGGTCGCTCCGCGCCCCAACCGCTTCGTGGCCTTCGACGGACGGCTCACCCACGGAGTGCTCGATGCGCGCAACCAGGTGCCAGCCTCGCGGCTGCGAAAGCGGGGCCAGCTCAGGCTCACGCTGGTGATGAACGGTTGGGCCCGGCGGCCGAGCGGCGTGCCGACCTTCGCCCAGGCCGGCGTCTACCGTCCCCTCGCCGGGCCCTGACGGTGGAGAGCCCCCAGGGGCCTGGTGATGCGCGGGCGCAGGCCCAGAGCGCTCACTCGGGAGCCAGCGCCCCCAGCGGATTCGACCGGGTCGCACGCCGCGCGGGGATCCAGACCGCCAGCAGCGCCGCCAGCCCCAGCACGACCGACGCTCCGAGGAGCACCACCGGGTCCGTCCATCGCACCCCGTAGAGGAGACCGGAGATCGACCTCCCGGCGAGCAGGGCGCACCCCAGCCCGGCCAGCAGACCGAGCAGCACCGGGCGCATCGAACCGCCGATCACCAGCCGCTGGAGCCCCGCGGGCGCCGCTCCCAGGGCGAGGCGGATCGCCAGCTCGCGCCGGCGGAGGGCCACCGTCTGCGTGCTCACCGCGTAGACTCCGAGCCCGGAGAGGAGCAGCGCCGCGGCGGCGAAGAGGTCGACCAGCAGTAGGTTGAAGCGCCTCGGGGCGACGGAGCGCGACAGCAGCTCGTCCATGGTCTGCACCGCGGTCGCCGGCAACAGCCCGTCCTGCCCGTGGAGCGCGGCGAGCACCGGTCGCTTCGACAGCTGCGGGTCGCCGGAGGTCCGGACGACCCAGAACATGTTCCGGGCATAGACCATCACGCCTTTCGGGACCTGGGGCAGCGGGATGTAGAGGGTCAGGCCCGGCTCGGCGTCGAGGCCGGCATCGCGCACGTCGCCCACCACGCCGACGATCTCCACCGGCCTCGGGGTGGTGAATCCGTCGCCCACCAGCAGCCGCCCGCCCACCGCGCTGCGGCCCGGGAAGAAGCGCTCTGCGAGGCGGCGGCTCACCAGCGCCACCGGGGGCGCGTCGGACCGGTCTTTCTCCGAGAGCTCCCGGCCCGCCAGGAGCCCGATGCCCGCGGCGCGGAGGTACCCCGGGGAGACCATGCGGTAGTCGACGCTCGGGACGTCCTCCTCCCGCGCCGGCGGGCTTCCCTCCACCGTGAAGTCGACCCGGGAGAGCCCTCCACTGAGCGGGAGAAGCTGCACGCTGCCCGCCTCCCGGACTCCGGGAAGGGCGAGAAGTCGGGCCCCGAGCTCGTTCTGGAACCGCTCCAGCTGCTCGCGCTCGGCGTACCGCGAGGTGGGCAGCGTCACCCGGAAGCTGAGCGCCCCGCCCGGACGGAAGCCGGGATCCACGCGGAGGAGCCGGGCGAAGCTGAGCACCATCAGCCCCGCCACGGTCAGCAGCGCGAGCGAGAGCGCCACCTCGATCGCCACCAGCGCCCGGCGGGCACCCACCGCGCTCGGAGCAGCGGAGGACCGCCCATCGCCCAGCGCGCGCTGGGGCGAGCTGCTGGACACCGAGAGCGCGGGCCCCAGGCCGAACACGACGGCGGTGAGCGCAGCGACGGCGAGGGTGAAGGCCAGGGAGGTGGACCCGAAGTGCGCGTCGGCGAGGCGCGGCACCTGGGTCGGGCTGAGCGCCACCAGCACCCGGGTGCCGAGCACTCCGACCAGCGCCCCGAGCAGGCCACCGGCGGCGGCGAGGGCCAGGCTCTCGGCGAAGAGCTGGCGGGCGAGCCTGGCCCGGCCGGCCCCCAGCGCCGACTTCACCGCCATCTCCCGGCTCCTCCCGCTCGCCGAGGCGAGCAGCAGCATGGCCAGGTTCAGGCAGGCGATGAGGACCACCAGCCCCACCGCAGCCTGGAGCAACCTCAGCTGCGAACGGAAGGAGCCCACCAGCTCGTCGGCCAGTGGCGGGAGCGAGACCGCCATCTGCCGGCTGTTGGTCTCGGGGTAGCGTGCTCGAAGATCACGGGCGATCTCCGACATCTGCCGCTCGGCCTGGGCCCGGGTGACGCCCGGGGCGAGCCGGGCCACCACCCGGAGAAAGCCGTCATCCCGCCGCGCGCGGCGTGGCTCGGTCGCGAGATCCACGGGCAGGGCGAGGTCGGCCCGGGCACCGGGGAAGAAGAAGCCCGGGGCCATCACCCCCACCACCTCGTAGCTGTCGTCGCCGAGCCGGAGCGTCCGGCCGATCACCGCCGGATCACCGCCGAACCGCCGCCGCCAGAGCGCATCCCCGAGGACCGCCACGTGCGCGCCGCCGCCGGCGTGGTCCGCCGGGCCGAACGCATGGCCCAGGGCCGGGGCGGCGCCGAGCACCTCGAAGAAGCCGGTGCTGACCCTGGCGGCGAAGAGGCGCTCCGGCTCGCCCTCGCCGGTGAGGTTGACGCCCTGCTCGAACCAGGCGGCGATCCGCTCCAGGGCACGGGCGCCGGTCTGGTAGTCCTCGAAGTTTGCGACCGAGAGCACCTCGTTCTCTCCGTCCGCCTTGACGTTCCAGAGGATGGCCAGCCGCTCGGGGTCACGGTACGGAAGCTGCTCGAGGAGCACCGCGTGGATGACTCCGAAGACCGAGGAGTTCGCGCCGAGCGCCAGCGCCAGTGTCCCCACCGCGAGCGCGACGAACCCCTTGCGGGCCCGGAGCGAGCGAGCAGCGGCCTTGAGGTCCTGCACCAGAGCGTCCATCGAGACCTCCGGCAGGGCTGGGTACTCCTCGGCGACCGTTCACGCTTGTTGAAGTTAGTGGGTCGATTGTTCCATGGAATCGATAGGTCATTCGCCGGCCAGCGCGGACGACAGCGCGGCGAAGAGCGCCGCCTCCGCGCGGGTGGCGAACGCGCCCTCGCGGCGGGCGAGGCCCATCACCAGCGTCAGGTCCACGTCGCTCAGCGCACGCAGGCAAAGCCCCGCTCCGGGGCGTAGCCGGTCCGGCACCGGGACCAGGGCGATGCCGAGGCCGTCGCGCACCGCCGACCGGAGCGCCCCGATGCTGCCGATCTCCACCTCGCAGGCGACCTGGACCCCGCGCGTCCGGAGCGCGACCTCGGTCGCCTCCCGGTAGGCGCACCCATGCTCGGTGAGGAGGAGGCGGGCCGTCGCCAGATCTCGGGCGCGGATGCGTCGGGCCCGGGCCAGGGGATGGCGGCTGGGCAGCAGCAGCTCCATCCGCTGCCGGAAGCAGGGCAGGAAGCTCAACCCCAGCGAGCCCGGCGGCGGCGAGACGACCGCGAACGCCAGCTGCCCGTCCGCGACCCGCCGGGAGAGGGTGGCGGTGCCGGAGACCTCGAGGCGGAGCCGCAGCCTGGGCCGGGCCCGGGAGAAGTTGGCGAGGACGGGACTGACCCGGGTGCTGGCCGCCGGCTCGACCGCGCCGAGCGCGACCTCGCCCGCTCCACCGTCCCGCAGCTCCTCCGCCCCCCGGCGCAGGGCGAGGACCGAATCCCGGACTCGCTGGGAGAGCGCGCGGAGCGACTCGCCGGCGGGGGTGAGCCGGACCCGGCGCCCCTCCCGGGAGAAGAGCTCCAGTCCCAGCTCGCGCTCCAGCTCCTGGATGTGGAGGGTGACCGTGGACTGGGAGCAGCGCAGCGTCCGCGCCGCGGCGAGGAAGGTCCCCGCCTCGAGCACGGTGGCGAAGGTCTCGAGATGTCGAAGCTCCACCGCCCGATCTATCGGTCAGGTCGAACGGTGGAGCAAGGTGCAGGCCTTGGCCTGGGCGGCCGCGGGCGGTTACCCGAGCGACGTCAGCTCGGCCCAGCGGGCATAGAGACGGTCGACCTCGGCCGAGGCCGCGGCGAGCGCCGCCTGCGCCTCGGCCGCCCGACGTCCGTCGGAGTAGACCTCCGGCCGGAGCAGCTCGGCCTCCGCCGCGGCACGGCGAGCCTCTGCAGCCTCGATCGCCGCCTCCATCCCCTCGAGCTCCCGCTGCGCCTGGTACCCGAGCCGGCGCGGGCGGGGGGGTTCGTCCGGAACGATCGCCGCCGGGGCATCCGGGTGGCGCGTGCCGGTCGACGGTGGGGCCGCCAGGGCGGTCTGCGCCCGGAGCGCCCGGTAGGTGGTGAAGTTCCCGGGCCACGAGATCACCTTGCCGTCTCCCTCCACGGCCAGGATGCGGGTCGCCACCTTGTCCAGGAAATACCGGTCGTGCGTCACCAGGAGCACCGCGCCGGTGAAGCCGAGCAGCAGGCGCTCCAGCACGTTCAACGTCGGAAGGTCCAGGTCGTTGGTGGGCTCGTCCAGGACGAGGAGATTCGCGCCCTGCAAGAAGAGCCGGGCGAGCAGGAGCCGGTTCCGCTCGCCGCCTGACAGCGCGGCGACCTTCATCCGCTGCATCGGGACGGGAAAGAGCAGATCGTCCAGGTAGTCCCGCAAGGCGACGGCCTGGCCCCGGAGCTCCACCTGCTCCTCGCTCGAGGCCGCCTCGTAGACCGTCTGCTCGGGATCGAGCGAGGCGCGGCCCTGGTCGAAGTGCGCCACCCGCACCGTGCGTCCGCGGACCACCGTCCCGTCCTGGGGAGGGAGCTCGCCAAGGAGCACGCGCAGCAGGGTGGTCTTTCCTGCACCGTTCGGGCCGACGATGCCCACCCGGTCGCCCGACTGGACGATGAGCGACACGCCGCGGAAGACGTTCCGCCCCGGCCACCCGAAGGCGACCTCCTTGGCCTCGACGACGGTGTGGCCCAGCCGCTCGGCCTCGGCCATCTGGAGCTCGGGGACGCGCGGCCGGCGGAAGCGCGGCTCGGCCATGAGCCGCCGGGCGCGCTCGATGCGGGCCCGGCTCTTCGTTCGCCGGGCCTCGGGGCCGCGCCGGAGCCAGGCGACCTCCTGGGCGATCCACCGCCCCCGCTTGTGCTCGGCGCGCGCGGCGTCCTCCTCCGCGGCGAGCTTCTGCTCGAGATAGGCCTGGTAGTTCCCCGGGTACGAGACCACCGCCCCCCCGGGCTGGATCTCGACGATCCGGTCCACCAGGCTGTCGAGGAAGTACCGGTCGTGGGTGACCAGGAGCAGCGCGCCGGGGAGCGCGTCGAGCGCGTCCTCGAGCCATTCCACCGTGTCCGCGTCGAGGTGGTTCGTCGGCTCGTCCAGCAGGAGAAGATCCGGCCGGGAGAGCAGGGCCCGGGCAATGGCCACCCGCTTGCGCACGCCTCCCGAGAGCTGGGCCACCGGCCGGTCCCAGTCCTTCACCCCCAGCCGGTCGAGCAGTGTGCGCGCCTGGTGCTCGGTGTCCCAGCCACCGAGCGACTCGATGCGGTCGGCGAGCCCGGCAAGCTGGGCGGTGGCGCGCACCAGTGCCTCGCCGCCGAGCGAGCCGAGCTGGTGGGACAGGGCGTGGTGCTGCTCGAGCGCCACGCGGAGCGGCGCCTGCGCCACCGAGAGCTCGCCGGAGACGGTCGCGCCCGGCGGGAACTCCGGCTCCTGCGGGAGGAAGGTGACCCGCGCGCCCCGGCGGAGCTGCAGCTCCCCGGCGTCCGGCTGCAGCTCCCCGGCGAGGATGCGCATCAGCGTCGACTTGCCCGAGCCATTGACCCCGACCAGGCCGACGCGCTCGTCCTCCTCGACCACCAGCGTCAGGTCGTGGAAGAGGGTGCGGCTCCCGAACGAGAGCGAGACGTCGGCGGCGCGGAGGAGGGTCACCGGTTCCGCACGTGTCTCTCAGCCCCACGCGGGCGGTGCAAGTCGCCGAGCCTCGGACGTCCTCGCCCGACCCTCTCAGGCCTGCGGGACGGCGCTGCGTGGTGGCGCCGGCGGCTCGGGCGCGGCGATGTGCCGGATGACGGCCTCCTTGCCCGCCTCCGCCCGGTGCGCGCGCTCGAGGAACGTCGCCTGGCTCCGCACGGTCGGGCCACCCTCGGTCCGGACCGGGAGGTACGTTCCGTCCGGCTGCAGCTCGGTCGCCTTCGCGTCGTCCCGGAACCCGATGCCCAGCACCTCGTCCAGCAGCCGGAGCCGGATGACCGGGTCCTCGATCGGCACCATCACCTCGACCCGGCGGATGAAGTTCCGAGGCATCCAGTCGGAGCTGGAGAGGAACACCTCCGCCCGCTCCGGCGTCCCGAAGGCGAAGACCCGGCCGTGCTCCAGGAACCGGTCGGTGATGGCGCGGACCCGGATGTTCTCCGAGACGCCCAGGAGGCCCGGCCGCAGACAGCAGATTCCGCGGATCAGCAGGTCGATCCGGACGCCGGCCTGGGAGGCGGCGTAGAGCTCCTTGATGAGCGCCGCGTCCACCAGGTGGTTCACCTTGACCAGGATCTGGGCGCCTTCTCCGCGGCGTGCCCGGTCTGCCTCGCGCCGGATGAGCTCGATGAGCTTCTCTTGCAGCCCGAAGGGGGCGACCACCAGGCGCTTGAACGTCGGCGGGACGGCGTAGCCGGTGAGCATGTTGAACAGCGCGCTCACGTCGTCAGCCACCGCGGTGCGGGCGGTGAACAGCGACAGGTCGGTGTACTGCCTCGCGGTGAGCGCGTTGTAGTTGCCGGTCCCGAGGTGCACGTAGCGGCGGATGCCCTGGCCCTCGCGCCGGACCACCAGGGCAATCTTGCAGTGGGTCTTGAGCCCGATGAGGCCGTAGACCACGTGCACCCCCGCCTCCTCCATCCTCCGGGCCCAGGCGATGTTGTTCGCCTCGTCCAGCCGGGCCTTCAGCTCCACCAGCGCCGCCACCTGCTTGCCGTTCTCCGCGGCGCGGCTGAGCGCCCGGGCGATGGGGCTGTCCGGGGCGATGCGGTACAGCGTCTGCTTGATGGCCAGGACGTTCGGATCGTCCGCTGCCTCCTCGATGAAGCGGGTCACCGGATCGAACGACTCGTAGGGGTGCTGGAGCAGGATGTCGCCACGGGCCAGCACCGGAAAGAGGCTCTCCGCGTCACGGAGCGGCGGTGGCAGGGCCGGGGTGAAGGGCTCGGCCCGGAGCTCGGGCCGGTGGTCGCGCTCGGCCAGCGCCGTCAGGTCCGACAGCTGCAGCGGCGCCTCGGAGCGATAGACGTCCTCGTGGGTCAGCCCCAGCGACTGGCGCAGCGAGGCCTCCAGCGCCAGGGTGGCGCCCTGGTCCAGCTCCAGCCGCACCGCCATTCCGCGGTCCCGCCGACGGAGCTCCTCCTGGATGGTGGACATGAGGTCCTCGGACTCCTCCTCGTCCACGTTCAGATCCCAGTTCCGCGTCACCCGGAACGCCGCCCGGTGCTCCACGGTGAAGCCGGGGAACAGCTCACCCAGGAAGAGGCCGATCAGGTCCTCGAGCAGCAGATACGCGCTCCGTCCCTCGTCCGCCGGCAGCGGAACGAGCCGGGGGAGCACCGTGGGCACCTGCACCACTGCCAGATCGCCCGGGCCGCTACCGGCGCGCCGCTTCCGTCCCTCGCGATGGAGGACCGCGGCGAGGTTCAGCGACTTGTTGCGAAGGTGCGGAAAAGGGTGGCCCGGGTCCACCGCCAGCGGGGTCAGGGCGGGGAAGACAGTCGAGCGGAAATGCTCCCGCGCCGCCTCGCGCTGTGGGCGGTCCAGGGCGTCGGGCGAGAGGAGCTCCAGTCCGTGCGCGCGGAGCAGCGGCACCAGCTCGTCCCGCCAGACGGCGTCGAACAGCCTCACCATCTCCCGGACCTCGGCGGTGATGGCCTGGAACTGTTCGGTGGGCGAGAGGCCGTCGGCCTCGGTGGCTGTGACGCCGGAGGCGAGCTGCTGTTTGATGCCCGCGACCCGCACCATGAAGAACTCGTCCAGGTTCGCCGAGGCGATGGAGAGGAACCGGACCCGCTCGAACGGGGGAAGGGCGGCGTCCTGCGCCTCCGCCAGGATGCGGAGGTTGAAGGCGAGCGCGCTCAGCTCGCGGTTGATGAACATCCGGGGGTCGGTCGAGTCCACGGGCAGAGGGAGCGTCCGGAACGGTGCGTCCGGGGGGTTCCAGGTGAGTGACGATGACGTGAAGAGGGGTCCCGGGCAAGCTCGCGGACTTGCGCGTCGGAGCGCATTGTTACACCTACCTGGATCGCCTTGACTCGACCCGTCCAAGAACCGGTGCTGGCCGCCATCGACGTCGGCACCAACGCCGTGCGGCTGGAGCTCGCGCGCTTGCTGGCGAACGGCTCGCTGGAGCTTCTGCACCAGGAGCGAGATCCGGTCCGCCCCGGCGAGGGGGTGTTCAAGACCGGGGTCATTCCCCGCGAGGTCGCCGACCGGCTGCTCTCCACCCTCCGCCGCTACGGGGCGCTCTGCCGGCGCTACCACGCCCAGGTCCGCGCGGTCGCCACCAGCGCGGTCCGGGAGGCGAAGAACCGGGACGAGATCGTCCGCCGGGCCCGCGAGGAGGCGGGACTCCGGCTGGAGGTGATCTCCGGCATGGAGGAGGCCCGGCTCATCAGCATGGGGGTCCTCTGGGGGAAGCCGCCCAGCGCTCGCTCGCTGTGCATCGACATCGGCGGCGGCTCGACCGAGGTCGCCTCCGCCCTGGGGGATACCCCCAACGCGATGTGGACCGTGGGGCTCGGCGCGGTCCGGCTCACCGAGCTGTTCGGGACCTCGAAGGGCATGAGCAACAAGCAGCTCAAGCTCATGCGCGGCTACGTCTCCGAGGCCCTCACCGAGGGGTTGCCAGCCCGCATCGCCGGCGCCCCCCGGGCCGCGCTCGGCAGCTCCGGCACCATCGGCGCGGTGGTGGGCTACGCCGCCTCGGACGGCGCCGCGCATGCCACCGCCCGGCAGATCTCCCAGGTGGTGGAGGACCTGGTGGAGATGTCACCGGCCCAGCGGCGCAAGCGCTTCGACGCGCGGCGGGCGGAGATCGTCTGCGCCGGGGCGGTGATCCTCGAGCAGCTGGTGAAGCACCTGGGGCTGGAGTCGGTCACCGCGGTGCAGCGGGGGCTGCGCGAGGGGATCCTGGTGGACCTCATCCGGCGCAAGGACGCCGGAGAGGACCACAGCCTGCACGAGGCGGCGCTGGTGGTGGGCCGGCGGTTCCACTTCGACGAGGCCCACGCCACCCAGGTGACGCGGCTGGCTCTGCAGCTCTTCGACGACCTGGCGCCCCTGCACAACCTGCCGGCGTCGGCCCGCCCGCTGCTCGAGGTCGCGGGGCTGCTCCACGACGTCGGCAACGCGGTCAGCTACCAGAAGCACCACCGCCACAGCTACTACCTCATCGTCAACGCGGAGATTCCCGGGCTGCGCGAGCGGGAGCGCGAGCTGGTCGCCCGCATCGCGCGCTACCACCGCCGGAGCCCTCCGGACCCCAGCCACTCGGGGATGGAGGGCCTTGGCCCGGGCGAGGTCCGGGTGGTGCGCAAGCTCGCCACGCTCCTCCGGGTGGCGGACTCGCTCGACCGGAGCCACCGCCAGAGCATCGTCCGGCTCCAGGCGAGGCTGCTGCCCAACGCGGTGCTGGTGAAGCTCCGGGCCCGGAGCCCGCTGGACCTCGAGCTGTGGGACGCCACGCACGAGGCGGGGCTCTTCCGCCGGGTCTTCGGCCGGAAGCTGCTGCTCAACGTGCTCCGGCACCCCAGAGAGCTGCACCGGAAGTCGCTCCGGGCCGCGGCCTATCTGGCCATCGACCCGCGCTTCCGGTAGACACCAGGCCCAGGGCGGACGCGCTCGTCCGGCCCCCGGACGGATGGACACTCCCCACGAGGGCGAGGAGCGGCGGGCAGAGGACCGCATCCCGGTGAGGATCGAGGTCCACTTCCGAGACGCGGCGGCGGCCGCCGAGGCGCTCCGTTCCTACGCGGTCAACTTCTCGGTGGGCGGCATCTGTCTGAAGACCGAGCGCAGCTACCCGGTGGGCCACGCGCTCCAGCTGGTGCTGCTGGTGGAGGAGGAGCGCTTCGAGCTGGAGGGGGTGGTGGCCTGGGCGCGCGGACGCGAGCAGGCCATCGGGGTGCGCTTCCGCGAGGTGGAGACCGCGGCCAGGGAGCGGCTCGGAGCGCTGGTCCACCGGCTGGGGCCAACGACGCTCCCCGGCGCCTGGACGCTCAAGGCGCCCGGGTGACCACGCCGCGCTCGGCGTCCCGGAAGCCCATCGCTTCGCAGAAGCGGTAGGTGGCCTCGGTGGGCACGCTCGGCAGCTGCAGCTCCACCCGCTTCACGCTCAGCACCCGGGCCCGCTCCAGCGCGCGCTGGACCAGTGCTCGCCCGAGGCCCTGGCGCCGGGCGCCGGGGAGCACCACCAGCTCGTCGATGGTGGCGATGCGCCCGCTCAGCCGGAGCTGAGGCCGGTGGGAGAACGAGAGCACCCCGAGCGGGCGATCGCTGCCGTCGGCGGCCACGTGGACCTCGATCTCCGGATGGCTCAGCACCCAGTGCACGGTGCCGGTGTCGCCCGCGCCGGTGTGGCCGAGCTCGGCGAGGAGCAGACCGAGCTGCTCGCCGTCGCCCCGGCGCGCGAGCCGTACGCGGAAGGCGGGGGTCGTGGGAGGGCTCGAGGGGGCGGGGAGGGACATTCCTGGACCGGGAACGGAACGGCAGCTTAGCGCCGGCGGAAGCGAACGCCCGTCCGGGCTCCGTCTTTGCCTGCCGGGGTGAGCCGTCATCGGCCCACCTCGTCGCACCGCGGCTCACCAGCGTCGCGCCCAGGCCAGTCCGAGCCCGCCGCGCACCATCACCAGCACCAGCCTCGGCGACCCGTCAGGTCCGGGCTGGCCCACCCCCTCGAGCCAGCGGGTGAGGAGCGCGTCAGCACGGGGGCGCTCCACGGGCGCAGGGAGGTCGCGGAGGGCGTGCGCCACGCAGGCGCCGGGGTCGGCCCGTGGCGTGCCCCGGTTTTCGGCCTTGACCTCGAGCGCCGGCCTGGGCCCTGACTGGCTCCGCGGGACCGCGCGGGCGGAGGCGGAGGGGAGCAAGGCCGCGAGCAGGACCAGGGTCCGGACAGGGTGCATCGAGAGCCACGGTGTGCACGGGGGCCGCGGCTGGGGAGTTGACGTCCGCTGCCCGTCCGCTGCCCGACGCTCGTGCGACACGTCTTGACTGCATCCGCGCCGAGCGTGACTAGCTCTCTCCGCCATGCGTCATGGAGTGTCGAGGCACGGAGACGGGCTGCGGCTGGCGGTGTGGGCGCCACGCGCCGAGCACCTCGAGGTGGAGGTGGCAGGTGGGCGACGGCCCCTCACCCGAGCCGCCGAGGGGTGGTGGACGGTGGACCTGCCCTCGCTGCCCTCCGGATCGCCCTACGCGCTGGTCTTCCCCGACGGGCGCGTGCGACCGGACCCCGCCGCCCGGGCCCAGGTGGCCGAGGTGCACGGGCCGTCGGCCATCTTCCATCCGGGAGAGTTCCGGTGGACCGACGGGGGCTGGACCGGTGTCCCGCCCGAGGCGCTGGTCTTCTACGAGCTTCACCTGGGCACCTTCACCGAGGCGGGGACGCTCGACGCGGCGGCCGGGCGCTTGCCCGAGCTGGTGGACCTGGGCATCACCTGCGTGGAGCTGATGCCGGTGCAGCCCTTCGGCGGCGCGCGGAACTGGGGCTACGACGGGGTCCTGCTCCACGCGGTGCATGGGGCCTACGGCGGGCCCGCGGCGCTGCAGCGCTTCGTGGACCGGGCGCACGCGCTCGGCCTGGGTGTCTGCCTGGACGTGGTCTACAACCACCTCGGTCCCGAGGGGAACTACCTGGGCGAGTTCGGTCCTTACACCACCTCGCGGCACCGCTCGCCCTGGGGCGACGGGATGAACTACGACGGGCCGGACTCCCAGCCGGTGCGCGCGTACATGGTGCAGGCGGCCCGGTCCTGGGTGGAGGACTTCCACGTGGATGCGCTCCGGCTCGATGCGGTCCACGCCATCGTCGACGACAGCCCGGTTCACCTGGTGACGGACATCGTGGGCGCGGTCCATGCGGCCTCGAGGGGCCGGGCCCGGGTCATCGCCGAGAGCGACCTCAACGACCGGAAGGTGGTGGACCCGCCGCCCGGCGGCTGGGGGTGCGACGCCGCCTGGGCCGACGACTTCCACCACGCGGTCCATGCCCTGCTCACCGGCGAGCGCAGCGCGTTCTACGCGGACTTCGGCGAGCCCCAGCAGCTGGCCACCGCGCTCGAGCAGGGCTTCGTCTACCGGGGCCAGCGCTCGCGCTTCCGGGGGAGGCCGCACGGGACCGGCACCGCGGGGCTCCTGCCGCGGCAGTTCGTCACCTGCCTGCAGAACCACGACCAGGTCGGCAACCGGCCCACCGGCGAGCGGCTGGCGAGCCTGGTCCCCCGCGAGGCGCTCGAGCCGCTGGCGACGCTGCTGCTGCTCGGCCCCGGGCTCCCGCTCCTCTTCATGGGCGAGGAGCACGGCGAGACCCGGCCCTTCCTCTACTTCACCAGCCACACCGACGCCGGGCTCGCCCGGGCGGTGTCGGAGGGCCGGCGAGGGGAGTTCATCGCCGAGGCGGCCGAGGTGCCGGATCCTCAGGACGCGGCCACGTTCCAGCGCTCGCGCCCTGCGCCGCAGGGCGACGGTGTGCTGCGCGAGCACCACCGGCGGATGCTCGCCATCCGGCGCCAGCACCGGGACCGCATCGGGGCGGAGTGGCCGCGGGTCCGCCGCGAGGGCAGGGCGTACCGCCTCGAGCGCTCCGGGCTGACCGTCACCGTGAACCTCGGGCCCGAGCCCGCGCTCGGCCTCCCCGGCTGGGGCTGGGAGGTCTTGCCAGGATGAGCCCGCCGTACGACGAGGCGCTGTTCCGGGAGCTGGTCGAGGCCTGGAAGCGCGGCGAGGTGGTGGAGGCCCCGCCGCCAGGCACGCTCGAGCCGCTCCGGCCGGGGGACCTCACCCCGCTCCCGCCGCGGGGCACCCCGGAGCACGCCCGGCTGGCGGGCATCGGCGAGGCCTTGCTCCGAGCGGGGAAGGTGGCCGCGCTGGTCGTCGCCGGGGGCGCCGGAACGCGCTTCGGCGGCGCGGTGAAGGCGCTGATCCCGGTGGTGGAGGGACGGACGTTTCTGGACCTCAAGCTGCTCGACCTCGAGCGCGCATCCGAGGGGGTCCGGCGACCGGTGCCGGTGGCGCTGATGACGTCCTTCCTCACCGAGGAGAGAATCCGCGAGCACCTCGCCACCCATCCCACCTGGCTGCCCCTGTTCCTCTTCGGGCAAGGCCATCTGCCGCGGCTCACCCCGGAGGGGACCATCGCCCGGGACGCCTCGGGGGCACCCTCGCTCGCCCCGAGCGGCCACGGCGACGTGTTCCGGGCGCTCCGGGCGAGTGGCGTCGGGGAGCGGCTCCGAAACCTCGGCGTGGAGCACGTCTACTTCTCCAACGTGGACAACCTCGCCGCCACCCTGGATCCGGCGGTGCTCGGCCTCCACGCCGAGGGCGGCAGGGCGATGACGGTGGAGGTCACGCCGCGGCGCGCCCCGGACGGCAAGCTCGACGTCGGGGCGGCACCGGTCCGGGTCGGCGGTCAGCTCCAGCTGGTGGAGAAGGTGGACCCGGCGGCCCACGACACCATCTCCACCAACAACATCACCTTCCGACTCGCGCCGCTGCTCGAGGCCCCCATCCCGGTCCCCTTCCGCGCAGTCCGGAAGTCGGCCGATGGCGCGCCGGTCATCCAGTTCGAGCAGGTGACCGCCGAGGCCTCGAGCCTCCGGCGGCCGGACGGCACGCCGCTGCTGCCGGTGCGCTTCATCGAGGTGCCGCGCGGGGACCCGGCCATCACCCGGTTCGAGCCGGTCAAGGCCCCCGGGGACCTGCCGGCGGTCGCCAGCCGCATCCGGACGCTACTCGGGCTGTGAGGGGTCGCCCGTTCCACCGGTGGCGGAGTTGCCCCAGGGGCCCCGGGGCTGCCCGGTGGTGCTACAGGCCAGGGTGGAGATGACACCAGCCTGCTCGAGCGTTGCACCGGTTCTCCCCTGCAAGCCGGACCGTGCTCGCGGCGTGTGCTGCCCATGGACGCCCCCCGTGGCCGGCGCCTAGAGTCCGTCGCCAATCCGGCGTGGACCAGGGCCCAGAACCGACATGTCGTTCAGCTGTCGTGCGGTCGGCCGGCGCTCTTGGGGGAGCAGGACGGATGCGTTCGAGCATGTGGTGGTGGATTCCAGCGCTGAGCTTCGGCCTCGTGGGTGCAGCTCCCGCGGAAAAGGACGCCTGGACGCTCACCAAGGTCCAGGGCGGAGGATGCCGCCTGGATTCGGAGAAGGCCTCGCTCAGCGATGGCTACCAGACCGTCAGCGCCCAGGTTCGCGTCACCCCGACCGAGATCCGCGTGGTCAGCGAGTCGACCTTCGACGACAGCAAGGGAGACCTGGCGATCCAGGTCGACAAGAAGGAGCCGGTGAAGGCGAGCGGGCTCGACGGCGCGAAGGCGGTGGTCTTCAAGGGGCCCGGGGTGGACGCCCTGATTGCGCAGTTCAAGGCCGGGCTGAAGGCCCAGGTGACGCTGCGGTTCTGGCCCACCTGGCCCGAGACGGGCACCCACGCCGTGGTGCTGAGCCTGCTGGGCTTCACCAAGGGGTGGGACGAGATGCAGGCGAGCTGTCGCTGACGGAGGACGTCCTCACATGGGGCTGCGACTCAAGTTCAACCTGGTGCTCATCCTGGTGTTCGCGCTCGGGCTCGCGGCCTCCGGCTACGTGTCCAAGCGGATCCTGGAGGCCAACGCGCAGGAGGAGGTGACCCGCAACGCCGAGCTGATGATGGGCGCGGCCCTCGCCGTTCGCGGGTACACCTCCAAGCAGGTGAAGCCGCAGCTGGAGCTGCAGCTGATGCGGGCCTTCCTGCCCCAGTCGGTGCCGGCGTATGCCGCAACGGAGATGTTCAACACGCTCCGCCAGCAGCACCCCGAGTACACCTACAAGGAGGCCACCCTCAACCCCACCAACCCGCGGGATCGCGCGGTGGAGTGGGAGGCAGACATCGTTCAGCAGTTCCGCAACGACGGCGCCCGGACGGAGATCCGCGGCACCCGCGACACGCCCACCGGCAGGGCGCTGTACCTCGCCAAGCCGCTGAAGATCTCCGACCCCGGGTGTCTGCCATGTCACGACACGCCGGACACGGCGCCCAAGTCCATGGTCGCCCACTACGGGCCGGCGAACGGATTCGGCTGGAAGCTGGGCGAGACGGTGGGCGCGCAGATCATCTCGGTTCCGATGTCGGTCCCCCTCGCCAAGGCAGACCAGGCCTTCCGGACCTTCATGACCTCGCTGGTCGGGGTGTTCCTCCTCGCCTTCATCGTGCTCAACGTGGTCCTCTCGTTCCTGGTCATCCGGCCCATCGTCCGCATGTCCAGGGCGGCCGACGAGGTGAGCACCGGCAACTTCGACGTCCCGGAGTTCTCGGTGGGCAGCCGTGACGAGATCGGCGTTCTGGCAACGTCGTTCAACCGCCTCCGGAGGAGCCTGGAGAAGGCGATGAAGCTGTTGGAGTAGAATCGCCCGGGGCGCCTCCCGACTCCGGAGTGGAATGAGCGATCACGGGCACAGGACGTTCGTCGGAACCCTGGTGTTCCTCGATGTCCTCGACCCTCGCCCGGACGCGCTGGACTGCGTGCGGGAGGCAGCCGCGCGCGCAGTGGGCCACCTCGAGGCCGAGGAAGTCCTCACCGTCCCCCATCCCCGCGGCCTGGTGATGGTCTTCCCCGGAGACCCCGAGGACGGCCTCTTCGTCGCGCTGGGGCTGCGGGACGCGCTGGAGCACGAGGCGGCGACCCGGACCAACTTCGGTGCGCGGATGTCCATCCACCTGGGGCCGGTGCGCATCGTCGAGGGCGTCGCCCAGGGGGAGGGGGCGACCGTGGGCGCGCAGCTGGCCTCGGTGGCCACGCCGGGGCAGATCATCGCCAGCCGCTCGTTCTTCGAGGTGGTGTCGTCGCTCAGCGCCGAGCACAAGGCGCTCCTCCATCCGCTCGGCCGGCGGCGCACCGCCGAGGGCAAGGAGATCGACGTCTACGAGCTCGGCTCCCAGCCCGAGCGCGAGGTGGAGGTCACCTGGCCGGCCGGCCGCACCCCTCCCCCTGGCCTCGTCGCCGCCGCGCCTCCGGTTCTGCAGCCCATCCCGCTGGTGACGCCGGTCGAGGCGCCTCCTCCGCCCGCTCCGGCCCCGGCTGCCGCGCCGGTCATCGTCACCGGAGGCTGGGTGGCCGGGGCGCTGGAGGAGCTCGGCGCGTTCCTGGCGAGGGCCATCGGCCCGCTCGCCCACACCCTGGTGCGCCGGGCCGCGCGTGCCACCCAGGACCCGCGGGCTCTGGTGGCGGAGCTCGCCGAGTCGATCGAGAACGGGGACGATCGGCGGAAGTTCGAGGACTTCGCCCGCTCGTGGATCCGCCGCTCGCGCGCGGTCGGCGGCACCCCGGCGACCCCGGGGCCCCCCTACACGCCCGGTGCGCCGTACACCCCTGGTGCGCCCTATACGCCCGGTGCGGCCCACAGCCCGGGCGCACCGCTGACGCCCATGCCGCCGCAGCACCCGCCGTCGCGGATGCTGGCCGCCCGGGGGGGCGGGACGGCCGGGCTGACCGCCGAGCAGCGGGCGGTGCTCGAGGCCGCGCTCGCCCCGCACCTCGGCCCCATCGCCCGGGTGATGGTGGACCGGGTGGCCCGGGAGGCGCCGGACTGGGGCACGGCGTGCCAGACCCTGTCCGGCTCCATCCCGGACCACGTCTCGCGCGAGGACTTCCTCCGCACACTCTCGGACCCTGGCCACCTCCGCACCCGCACCCAGGCGCGGCCAGCGGCCAGGCCTGCCACCCAGGCCCGGCCCGGTGCGACCCAGGCCCGTCCGGCCGTGCCGGGCCCTGCGCCTGTCCCGCCGCGGGGCTCACCGTCGCGGCCCACCCCGGTGGCGGAGCATCCACCCTCGCCGATGCCCCGGGCCTCGCCCTCCCGGCCGACCCCGGTGGCGGAGCACCCGCCGTCGCCGATGCCCCGGGGCTCGCCCTCGCGGCCGATGCCGGTCCAGCCCGGCCCGCCGCGGGGTTCACCCTCGCGGCCGACCCCGGTGGTGGAGCCAGCCCCCCGGGCCCGCGCGCTGGTCGAGGACGATCTGCACCGGGCCGAGCAGGCGCTCTCGGTCGCGCTGGGCCCCGTGGCTCGCGCGCTGGTGAAGCGGGCGGCGCGCAGCGCCAACACTCCGTGGGAGCTGTTCGCCTCGCTCGCCGCCGAGCTGCCCGAAGGCCCCGAGCGCGAGCGCTTCCTCGCCGCGCAGCCCGAAATCTAAGGCGCGGGCGGCGCGGGCGGGGGCCGCCCCGCGGCCACCAGTGTCTTGCGGACCTCGGCGCCGGCGCGCGCGGCCATCGACGCCAGCTCTCCCACCGTGCCGCGCTCGGACCAGTTGGTGACCACCTGACCGGAGTCGGTGTCCTGAACCCGGACGGCGACCCGCAGGGGGCTCGCCGAGCTGGGTCCGACGCAGAGGTAGCTTCCGAGCACCACCCAGCGGGCTCCGGCGGAATCGCGCAGCTTCTCCAGCGACTCGCGGGGCAGGCTGTCCTGGGCGGCGAGGTTGAGCGCGCGCTGCGCCCGGAACACCTCCTCGGCCGGCACGAGCCGGAGCACCTCGGAAGCGGAGGAGAGCTCGCGGCCGACCAGCTCGGCGAGCGCCGTGGAGATCCACCCGGCGTCCGGCCGGCCGGAGAGGTTCCGGAAGCCGAGCACCGCCGCCGGGGTGCGTGTGTCCTGGGCGCTGGCGTCGAGCGCGCGGACCAGGTCCCGCACCGAGCGGAACCGGGCCGGCGGCTCCTTCTCCAGGCAGCGGAGGATGGCCGCATCCCAGCGGGGGTCGAGCGTGGGGAGGTAGAGGGAGGGCGGAGTGGCCGCCTGCTGCAGCCGCTTCAGCGCGGCCTCCATCGGAGTCTGTCCTCCGAACGGAGTGTGGCCGGTGAGCGCCTCGTAGAGGACGATCCCCAGGGCATAGATGTCCGTCGCCGCCGAGACGGTGCCCCCGGTCAGCTGCTCGGGCGCCATGTACGCCGGGGTTCCGATGAAGCCCACCCGGGCGGTCATCGAGGTGTCGCCGTCCTTCTCCACCCTGTGCAGCGCGCGGGCGATGCCGAAGTCGGTGATGACCGCGCGGAGAGGCGCGTGACCGGCGGCATCGTGTCGGTGGACGAGGAAGACGTTGGCCGGCTTGAAGTCCCGGTGCACCACGTCCTGCAGGTGCATCGCCTCCAGCCCATCGGCGAGCTGCCGGAGCAGCACCGACAGCTCGGCGGTGGCCAGCGGGCCGGTGCGGGCCAGCCGCTCGGCCAGCGTCTCGCCGTGCAGCAGCTCCATGGTGAGGAACGACAGCCGGTCCCCGCGCGGATCGAAGGTGTCGTAGAGCTCGAAGATGCGGCAGACGTTGAAGTGGGTGATGCGCCGGGCGAGCAAGACCTCGCGCCGGAAGCGCTCCATCGCGTTCGGGTCGGCTGCGAACTCGGGGAGGATGGTCTTCAGCGCCACCCGGGTGCGCAGGGTGGTGTCCTCGGCCTCGTAGACCGCGCCCATGCCGCCCCGGGCGATGAAGCGGACGATGGCGAACCGACCGGCGACCATCGCCCCCACCTCGAGGGTGGAGCCGTCGGGCCGCAGGCCGGCAGTCGAGGGGGGCAAGGGGGTGGTGGGCTCGAGCGGCTCTTCGGGGGCCGCCGCCGGAAGGGGACTCCGACCGCCAGGCCTGTCGCGCTCGACCGCCATCCTCCGAGGAAGGTTCGCAGACGCTGGCAGGGGGCCGCAAGTTCAGTGCCCCCCGGGAGAGGAGAGCTTCCTCGCCCGGAGGGCCTGACCACCTCTACCCCGGTGAGCGCCCGGGGCTAGGGCTTCACGATGAGCGGCCTCATCATGTCGTGCTCCTCGTGCTCGAGGATGTGGCAGTGCCACACGTACTCATGCCCGTTGAGTGGCTCCCCATTGACCAGCCGCTGGCTGAGCGGGACCGGGAAGGGCAGCGTCGGCAGGTCGAACTTCATGATCACCGTGGTGCACTCCCCGGGGTTCATCCGCACCGTCTCCTTGAAGCCCAGCTCGTTGGCGTCGGGTGCCCGCGCCGGACCGGTCCAGGTGGGCGTCCCGTCGAACGTCTCCACGACGAAGGGCCGCCGCGCGAGCACGCTCACGTTGACGAGGTGGAAGTGGATGGGGTGGGTGTGCGGCGGAGCCGGCGGTCGGGCCTGGGTTGCGGAAGCTCTCGCCCACCGTGCCCGCCGTGCCGATCTTCCCGTTGGGGGTGAACCAGCTGTGCGGCCCGCCGTCGTGCAACCAGGCCACGAGGCCCCCGTGGAGGTGGACCGTCGCGCGGTTGTCGGCGCCCTCCGCCCCCATGATGGTGCGGTCGATGGGGAGGATGTGTCTGTCGGGGAGGCTGTTCTTGACCCGGAGCTTCACCGGCTTGCCCCTGTTGGCGACGATGACGCCGCCGAGGTACCGGCGGTTCCCGTTCCCGGCACCCGCGCTGGTGATGTCCGAGTACCCCCAGAAACGGGTCGGAGGGAGGTCGGGATGGAGCTGCTGCTCGAACTGGCCCATCTCGATCTCGTAGAAGTCGACCTTCCGCCCGAACGCGGTGATCTCCTTGGGGACTGCAACCGGGATTCCGGTCGGTCCGAGTCCGGGGAGTGCCTGGATGAACTTCGCCACCTCGGGGCTCTGGCCGAACGCCCAGGCGAATGTTGGCCGGAGCGACAGCAAGGCTCCGCCCGCTGCGCCTCCGCGCAGCACGGTCCTTCTCGTGATGTTCATGACTCGCGCCCTCTCCGCAGCCGAACGGCTGCGGCACGCGGCAGGTGCAAGCCCTGTGCAGGTACGACAGCCGCGGTCCTCGTCGGAGCGAAACCGAGGTTCCCGTACAGCGGGAGCAACCGGCGCACCTCGGGGAAGCATCGCTGAAGAACTTGCGAAGGGTCGGATCGAGCCCGGCCGAGGCTCCGCGGAGCGAGACGGCTCGGCTGGCCTCACGCAGCGCGGCAGCGACACAAATCAAGGGTTTCACGACAGGGCGATCGCGTCTCCGGCGGTAGCTGCCGCCCAGCCGACGTCGGCCGGTCACGCAAACCTGGCGCGCGGTCTCCGGGGCACTGGATCCCGGACGCCCGTCGATGCGTTCGTGTCGGGAGGGAGGTGTCCCCGGTGCGTCTCGCCCTCGTGCTGTCGCTGCTCGCCGTCCTCTCCGCAGCCCACGCGCAGCCGCTCGCGCCCGCCGACGTTCCTCCCGCGCTCCGTCCCTGGATTCCCTGGGTGATGCACGGCAACGAGCAGAAGGCCTGCCCCCCGTTTCAAGGCGGCGAGGAGGCCCCGAGCTGCGTCTTCGTCGGGCGGCTCCAGCTGGAGGCCTCGCCACGTGGCGGCCGCTTCCGCCAGGAGGTGGAGGTGTTCGCCCGGGACGCCGTACCGCTCCCCGGCGACGCCGAGCACTGGCCCCTGGACGTCCGGGATGGACCGTCGCCGGTGGCGGTGGTGACGCACGACGGCGCCCCGGTGGTGTTCCTGGGCCCGGGGACGCACGCTCTCACCGGTGCCTTCGGCTGGGACACCTTGCCCGCGGCGCTGGGCGTCCCCGAGCAGGCATCGCTGGTGGAGCTGGTCCTCGGCGGGTCGCGCGTCGCGCACCCGGAACGCGACGAGGAGGGGCGGCTGTTCCTGAGGCGTCCGGCCCGGGAGGCCGGGAACGCGGACCGGCTCGAGGTCCAGGTGCAGCGCAAGCTCGCCGACGGCGTGCCGCTGCTGCTCACCACCCGCATCGTGGTCGACGTGGCTGGCAAGGCGCGAGAGGTGTTGCTCGGTCGGGCGCTCCCCACCGGCTTCACCCCCCTGCAGCTCGATGCCCCCCTCGCCGCGCGGGTGGAACCAGACGGCCGCCTGCGGGTCCAGCTTCGTCCGGGCAAGTGGGTCTTCACCCTCGTCTCCCGCAGCGGCGGGCCACTGGGGGCGGTGGCGCGACCGGACCCGGGAGGCCCCTGGACGGCCGGGGACGAGATCTGGGTCTTCGAGGCGGCGCCCGCGGTCCGGGTGGTGACGCTGGAAGGGGTGCCATCGGTGGATCCGTCGCAGACCCAGCTGCCGCCGGAGTGGCGGGCGCTGCCGGCATTCGCAGTGCGGGCTGGCGAGGCGCTCCGGCTGGTGGAGCAGCGGCGGGGGAATGCCGAGCCGGAGCCGGATCAGCTCACCCTGGCTCGGCAGCTGTGGCTGGACACCGACGGGCGGGGCTGGACCTTCCAGGACAGCCTCGGTGGCGCGCTGCGGAGGAGCTGGCGTCTGGAGATGCCGGGCCCGGCGACCCTGGGGCGCGCCGCGGTGCAGGGGCAGGACCAGCCGCTGACCCGGCTCGGCCCCGGCTCCCCCCCGGGGGTCGAGGTCCGCCAGGGGAGCCTGGCGATGACCGCCGACGGACGGCTGGAGCAGGGCGGCGGCCGGCTCCCAGCGGTGGGGTGGGCGCACGACTTCACGCGGGTGAACGCCCTGGCCCACCTCCCACCGGGGTGGAGCCTCCTCGGCGCGACCGGGGTCGACGAGGTCCAGGGGACGTGGATCCAGCACTGGTCCTTGCTCGACCTCTTCCTGGTGCTGGTGCTGGCGCTGGCCACCGCGCGGCTGTTCGGCTGGCGCGTCGGGGTGCTCGCCCTGGTGGCGCTGGTGCTCAGCTTCCCGGAGGCGGGTGCGCCGCGGTGGGCGTGGCTCCTGGTGCTGGTGGCCGAGGGCCTGCGCCGGGTGCTGCCGGAGGGACGGCTGCGGCCGTTCGCCCGGGCGTTTCGCTGGGTCGCCTTCGGGGTGCTGGCGCTGGCGCTGGTCTCGTTCGCGCTCGATCACCTTCGCGATCGGCTGTACCCCGCGCTCGCCGCGCCGGGGCTGGGTGACGAGGGAACCGCCGTCGCGAGGGCGCCGGCTGCGCCACCGGCGGCGGAGCCGGTGGCCTCGCCTGTGCCAGAGGAGCAGGAGCGCGACAAGGCCGCTCTGCGGCGAACCCTGGAGAGGAAGGAGCCGGAGAAGGTGGCCGGACTGGTCGGTGGGGTGCTGGGTGGAGCGGCCGGGGGGAAGTACGGCGCCGCGCTCTCCTCGGCGCCGAGATCCACCGCCTCGGAGATCGACCGGAACGCGGTGGTGCAGACCGGCCCGGGCATCCCCCGCTGGACGTGGCGCGAGGTGCCGCTGCGGTGGAGCGGACCGGTGCAGCAGGGCCAGACGCTGCATCTGTGGCTCGTCTCGCCCACCGAGAACGTGCTTCTCGGTCTGCTGCGCGTGGCGCTCCTCGCCTTGCTCGGGTCGCTCCTGCTCCTGCGCTCCGGGCCGTGGCGTCCGGCTGCGCCCCGGACCGGTGCCGCGGCGGCGGCCGCCGTCCTGGCCGCGCTCCTCGCCGCACCCGCGGCACGGGCCGACGAGCAACCCACCGACGCGCGTCTGGTCCAGCTCCGGGACAAGCTGCTCGAGGCGCCACGCTGCGCCCCGGGGTGTGCCTCCGCGGGCCGCGCGCTCCTGGAGGCGGACCCCGCCGGGCTCAGGCTCCGGGTGGAGCTCCAGGCCGCGGCGCTGGTGGTCGTGCCGCTCCCGGGTGGTGGGGAAGGGTGGCGCCCGGAGCAGATTCTCCTCGACGGGCGACCGGCGGTGGCCCTGCGCCAGGTCGAGGGCGTGAGCTGGCTGGTCCTCCGCCCCGGCGTGCACACGGTCCTGATGTCCGGTGCGCTCCCGCGAGCCGACTCGGTGCAGCTCCCGCTGGGGCTGAGTCCGCGGTACCTCGTGGTCCAGGCGCGCGGCTGGAAGGTGGACGGGGTCCGCGAGGACGGTCGTCCCGAGCCGACCCTCCAGCTCAGCCGGCTCGAGCGCGCGGGGGGCCCAGAGGCGCTGCGTCCCGGCGCGCTGCCGGCGTTCGCGCGGATCACCCGCACGCTCCGCCTCGGGCTCACCTGGGAGGTGGAGACGCTGGTGGAGCGGCTGTCGCCGCCCGGCAGCGCGGTGGTGCTCAGCGTCCCGCTGCTCCCCGGCGAGGCGGTCCTCACCGCGGATCTCCCCGTCAAGGACGGAGCGCTGGCGGTCAACCTCCCCCCCGGGACGGCGAGCCTGTCCTGGCGGAGCACGCTGGAGCAGCGTCCAGCGCTGTCGCTCACCGCTCCGTCGACCGCCTCGGCCGTGGAACGCTGGGTCCTCGAGGCAGGGCCGATGTGGCACCTGCAGCTGGGAGGCATCGCCCCGGTGCATCCCAGCGGTCCGGCCGGCTCCCATCAGCCCACGTGGCTGCCCTGGCCGGGGGAGTCGGTCTCGATGCAGGTCAGCCGGCCCGAGGGCATCGGAGGCGGGACACTCACCCTCGACAGCGGCAAGGAGGAAGTGCGCCCGGGGCTGCGCGCGACCGAGGCGAGCCTCGAGCTGACCTTCCGGACCAGCCGCGGTGGACAGCACGCCCTCGCGCTGCTACCCGGCATCGAGCTGCTGGGGGTGGCGGTGAACGGTCAGGCACAGCCGGTGCGCCTCGAGGGGGGCCGGCTGCTGGTGACGCTCACCCCACCCATGTCGCAGCTGGCCGTGCGGTGGCGTGAGCCGCGGGGCATCTCGGCGGCGTTCCGGCCCTCGGCGGTGGACGTCGGAGCCCCGGGCGCGAACGTGGACGTCGTCGTCTCGCTCCCCGCGCAGCGCTGGGTGCTCTGGCTGGCCGGGCCCACCTTCGGGCCGGCGGTGCTCTTCTGGAGCGTGCTGCTGGTGGCGGTGCTGGTCGCCCTGGCGCTCGCCCGGGTGCCCCACAGCCCGCTCCGCCTGGGGGCCTGGATGCTGCTCGCCATCGGTCTCACCCAGGTCTCGGTGCCCCTGGCCGGGCTGGTGGTCCTCTGGCTCCTCGCGCTCGGCTGGCGCGGCGCGCTCGGTGCCCGGGTGCGGCCGTGGTGGCTGTTCGACCTGATGCAGCTGGCGCTGGTGGTGACCACCGGATTCGCCCTCCTCGCCCTGTTCGAGGCGGTCCGGCGCGGTCTGCTCGGCCAGCCCGACATGCAGATCGCCGGGAACGGCTCGGTGGTCGAGTCACTGCGCTGGACCGCGGATCGGGTGCCGGGGGCACTGCCCCGGCCGCTGATCTTCTCGGTGCCGCTGCTCGTCTACCGGCTGGCGATGCTGGCCTGGGCCCTGTGGCTCGCGACGGCGCTGCTCTCGTGGATGCGAGCCGGCTGGCAGGCGCTGGGGACGGGCGGGCTGTGGCGGCCGCGTCCCCCGAAGGTGGTGACGACGCCGGTGCCGGCACCTCCGTCGCCGAAGGCCTGAACGCCAGCCGACCCCGGGCGCGGCCCCAGGCCCCAGGAGTGTCCAGCGGCGAGCGTTCGTGCTCGGCCACGGGATGCCGCCCCAGCGGTTCGTCACTCCCTTCCCCGTGGACTGTCCCGGAACCCCGGGGGCGCAGGCCGCAGGGAGGGCGGGCATTGCATCGCAGGTGGATCATCGCAGTCGTGGCCGCGCTCTTGAGCTGCGGCTCGTCGGGGCCGGGAAAGGCCGGCCGGAGATCTGACGCCGGCCCCGGTGAGAGCGCGGACGGCGGCACGGGGGTGGATGCCGGCAGCGAGGGCGGACCGGATGCTGGGCCGCCGGACGCTGGCGTGCCAGACGGCGGGACGCCGGGCAACCCGGACGGCGGCGTCGGTGGTCCCGGCTTCAGCACCATCCGCTGGAGCGAGCTGGAGCCCCGGCCCGAGGGGACCAGCGAGGCCCAGGGCGCGCTGGTGGGCGGGAAGCTCTACACCTTCGGTGGGTTCGACCCGTTCAAGCCCTGCTGCACCCCCACCCGTCACGCCTTCGTCTACGAACCGGGGAGCAACTCCTGGTCTCCCCTTGCCGACCTCCCCGAAGGCGTGAGCCACGCCGGCACGGCCACCGACGGCACCGACATCTACCTGGTCGGCGGCTTCGTCGAGGACCCTTCCCGGACGTACCAGATCTTCGGAACGGTCCACGTCTGGGCGTACCGGGTGGCGAGCGACCGGTACGAGGCGATGCCCGCGCTTCCGGACGTGCGAGCGGCCGGGACGCTGGCCTACCTCGACGGGAAGCTTCACTTCATCGGCGGCCTGAGTGCCGGGCAGGCCCAGGACACCGACCAGCACTGGGTCCTGGATCTGGCAGCAGGGGCAACAGCCTGGACCACCGCGGCACCGCTGCCGACGCCGCGCAACCACCTCGGCTCGGCGGTCCTCGGAAGGAAGATCTACGTCATCGGCGGCCAGCACGATCATGACGAGACCCTGGTCACGGTCCCCGACGTGGAGGTCTACGATCCGGCCACGGACAGCTGGGAGCGGCGGGCCAGCATGCCCCGGGCCCGGAGCCACATCGCCGAGAGCACCTTCGTCTTCCAGGACCGGATCCTGGTGCTCGGCGGGGAGATCGCCAACGCAGCGCTGGTCGACGACGCCACCGCCTATGAGCCGGCGACGGACAGCTGGGTGGTGCTGACTCCCATGCCGGTGAGGCGGCTCTCGGGAGTCGCCGCGCCGATGCTCGGCGGCTTCGTCTACACCACCGGCGACTGGCACCCCGAGACGTACCTCGGGGTCCCCGCCCACTGAGACGGCCTGCTCACTCCTCGACGTCGGGGTTCAACCCCCATGGGTTCGCCTGGTGGGGGCGCCGGGGACGCTGGAGCGGTAGAGCAGCGGAATCGAACCACCCGGACGACGCTCGCGCGCCGTCCCACTGGTTTTGAAGACCAGGCCGGCCACCAGGCACGGAGGCTCTACCAGGAGGCGGGCGATGCTGGCCGCCCGGCGGGCCCCTGTCCAGACCCGAGTTCGACCCCGGTGCGGTGAAGGCGACACGCTGTCAGGACTGGCGAGGGCCTGGTCTTCGCCTCCGCCTTCGCCGCGCAGCGACGCGTTCCAGCTGCTCCTTCACCGTCGCCAGCGCCAGCGCGTTGCCCTCCTGCGCATACCCGGTCAGCGCGCCTTCGTACTCCGGGACGCGGGCGAGGAACGCGCGCAGCACGTCCTCATCCAGCTGGCGGGCGTAGGCGCCGTAGTCGAGCGCCTGGACGTAGAGCGCGTTGAGCACCTGCTCGAACTGCCGCTCCACCGGCACCGAGAGCACCGGCTTGCGGAGGTACACCGCCTCGCTGAGCAGGGTGAAGCCGCCGCCGGCGACGACGGCCCGAGCCGTCCGGAGGTCGTCGATGAAGCCGGCCTCGCTGAAAGGGCGGTAGGTGACGTTTCCGTCGACCAGGTCTTCCCGGAGGTCGCGGCGAAGGCCATAGACGCGGGCCGGGACCCCGAGCCGCTTCAACGCCTCGGGGAGCGCGAGGTTGGTGGTCGCGGTCTGGTACACCAGGAGGTGCTCGCCGCGCTCGCTCGTCGCGGCGAGCACCTCGGGGCGAAGCACCGGGGGCACCAGCGTCGTCCGCTTCGACGTCACCGGCGGGTAGAAGAACGTGGGGATGACGTAGTGGAAGCACCGCGGCAGCTTGGCCGCGACCACGGTGCGGATGAGCCCGAAGTCCCGCTCGTGTCCGCGGAGCAGCTCCGGTGAGTGCCGGCACTTGCTGATGACGTGGATGTTGTCCAGGTCGATGACCGGGACCCGGTGGACCTTCCCGAAGTAGTAGCTGAAGCTCTCGAAGTCGCTGATCACCACCTCGGGCCGGAACGAGACGAGGAGCTTGAAGTACTCGCCGACGTTCTTCGGCCAGCCGCCCACCGCTCCGCGCAGGTTCCGGAGCACCGTCGGGATGCGCCGGATGGCGTTCCCCTCGTAGTGGATGGTCAGCCCCCAGATGCGATGCACCTCGGGGAAGCGCTCGGCGAGGTAGCCGTGGGCCCGGCCGGAGGCGACCACCTGCACCTGGTGCTCCTTGACCAGCTCCTCGAGGACCACCCGGGAGCGGGTGGCGTGCCCCATCCCCTCGCCCACGACCCCGTACAGGATTCGCACGCTTCGGGAGCCTCGCACTTCACGTTGACAACGCCGCTGGGACCTTTAGGTTGGCGCTCGCAGCCGGGGAGTGCCAATCCCGGCGTGTCTCAAAAACGCAGTTTTTCCGGAGGTTTGCAGATGGCAGCCAAGGAAATCTACTTCCACCAGGGCGCGCGTGACGCGATCCTGCGCGGCGTTCGCGTCCTGTCCGACGCGGTGGCCGTGACCCTGGGCCCCAAGGGCCGCAACGTGGTCATCGAGAAGTCGTTCGGGTCTCCCACGGTCACCAAGGACGGCGTCACCGTCGCCAAGGAGATCGATCTCGAGAACAGGTTCGAGAACATGGGCGCCCAGATGGTGAAGGAGGTCGCGAGCAAGACCTCCGACACCGCCGGCGACGGCACCACCACCGCCACCGTCCTCGCCCGGTCCATCTACGAGGAGGGCCTGAAGCTGGTGGCCGCCGGGCACAGCCCGATGGAGCTCAAGCGCGGCATCGACCGGGCGGTGGAGACGGTGGTCGCCGAGCTGAAGAAGCTCAGCAAGCCCACCAAGGACAAGAAGGAGATCGCCCAGGTCGGCACCATCTCCGCCAACGGCGACGAGACCATCGGCAACATCATCGCTGACGCGATGGAGAAGGTGGGCAAGGAGGGGGTCATCACCGTCGAGGAGGGCAAGGCGCTGGAGACCACTCTCGACGTGGTGGAGGGCATGCAGTTCGACCGCGGCTACGTCAGCCCCTACTTCGTCACCAACCGCGAGCGGATGGAGGTCGAGCTGGACGACCCCTACATCCTGATCAGCGAGAAGAAGATCAGCGCGATGCAGGATCTCATCCCCCTGCTGGAGCAGGTCGCCCGTTCGGGCAAGCCGCTGCTGATCATCGCCGAGGACGTGGAGGGCGAGGCCCTGGCCACCTTGGTGGTGAACAAGCTCCGGGGCGTCCTCAACGTGGCCGCGGTGAAGGCGCCGGGCTTCGGTGACCGCAGGAAGGAGATGCTCAAGGACATCGCGGTCCTCACCGGGGGCAACGTGGTCAGCGAGGAGCTGGGCATCAAGTTCGAGAGCCTGACCCTCAACGACCTCGGCCGCGCCAAGCGGGTGAAGATCGACAAGGACAACACCACCATCATCGACGGGGCCGGGAAGAAGGCCGACATCGAGGGCCGGATCAAGCTCATCCGCGCCCAGATCGACGAGACCACCAGCGACTACGACAAGGAGAAGCTCCAGGAGCGTCTGGCCAAGCTGGTGGGCGGGGTGGCGGTGGTGAAGGTCGGCGCCGCGACCGAGACCGAGATGAAGGAGCGCAAGGCCCGGGTGGAGGACGCGCTGCACGCGACCCGCGCCGCGGTGGAGGAGGGCATCGTCGCCGGCGGCGGCGTGGCCTACATCCGCTGCCTGCCCGCGCTGGAGGCCCTCAAGGCCCCCGGGGAGCAGAGCTTCGGGGTGGACATCGTGAAGCGCGCGCTCGCCGAGCCGCTCCGGAAGATCGCCCAGAACGCCGGGCTGGAGGGCGCGGTGGTGGTGGACAAGGTCCGGGGCGGGAAGGGCGCCTTCGGCCTCAACGCCCGCACCGAGGTGTACGAGGATCTGGAGAAGGCCGGCGTCATCGACCCCACCAAGGTCGAGCGCACCGCGCTCCAGAACGCCGCCTCGGTCGCCTCGCTGCTGCTGACCACCGAGGCGATGGTCGCCGAGAAGCCCAAGAAGAAGGGCAAGGGCGGCGGTGCCGGGGCCGGTGCGCCGGACTACGGCGGCGAGGACATGGACTACTGAGGACGCTCGCCGACGATACCGGCCGAGGACCCCGTGACCCGGACCCCGGCTGCGGCCGCCGAACTACGTGACTGCGGCCGCCTTGAGCTCACCGACGATGGCGCCCGAGGACCCCGTGAGCCGGACCTCGAGTGCGGCCGCCCTGACCTGACCTACCCGGTCAGCGCAGGGCGCAGTCTGCTGGCCCGCGGGAGGTGGACGGTGAAGGCCGTCCCCTCCCCGCGGGCCGTCGTCATCTCGATGCGGCCCCCGTGGGCCTCGACGATCTCCCGGCTGATGTAGAGCCCCAGGCCGAGCCCGGGCGCCGCACCGGGAGCGCGGGCGAACGGCTCGAACAGCCTGGCCCGCACCGCCTCGGGAATGCCCGGTCCCGAGTCCCGGACTCGAAGACACGTCTCCCGGGTCGAGGTCCACAGGCTCACCTCGATCTCCGCGCCCCGGGCGTGTCGCGCGGCATTCCCCAGGAGGTTGACCAGCACCTGGTCCAGGCGCGAGGGGTCCACCTCGCCCACCACGTCGGGCTCCAGGGCGAGCGTGAGCCGGTTCTCTCCGGCGTCCAGCAGCGGCGCGCAGCGGGCACAGACCTCCTCCACCAGGGTGTCCAGCCGCACCGGCTCGGGGTGCAGGTCGAGCCGTCCCCGCTGGATGCGGGTCACGTCCAGCAGCTCTCCCACCAGCTGCGCCAGCCGCTGGGCCTGGCGCCCGAGCGCGTCGGCGTTCGCCTGCAGCGACTCCCGGTCCGCCCCTTGCTCGATGCGCCGCTGGAGCAGCGCCAGCTGCAAGGACAGGGAGGTGAGCGGGGTCCGCAGCTCGTGCGCGGCGATGGAGAGGAAGCGCTCGCGGATCGCCAGCGACTCCTGGAGCTCGGCGTTGGTCGTGACCAGACGATCGGTCGTCTCGGCCAGCACCCGCGAGAGCGCGCCGAGCTCGTCCTGCCTCCCGGGGAGCACCGGCACCGTGCTCCCGTCGCCCAGAGTCTGGCTGGCGGCGGTGAGGCGAACCAGCGGCCCGACCACCCCGCGGAACACGAACAGCGTCATCCCCAGCACGGTGAGCGCGCAGAGCAGGGTGAGGCTGAGCAGCAGCACGTCCGAGCGGCGTCGGGTGGTCCCCACCTGCGCCAGGATGCGGTCGACTCCCTTGAGGTTGTCGGCCGACAGGTCGGCGAGCACGGCGTTGGCCCGCTGGTCCAGGAACCACCAGCGGACGAACGCCGAGCGGGTCTCGCTGCCCGCCCGCGCCCGGAGCAGCGCGCGCTGGGCGTCGGCCAGCGGCCCCCGGATGCGCCGCAGGTCCTGGAGCAGGCTTCCCCCCGGCGAGCGCCAGTCGACCCCGGAGAGCTCCTCGAGCAAGCGGTCGATCTCCTGCTCGCTGACCTCGATCCGCCGGGTGAGCACGTCCTGGCGGGTGAGGACCTCGGAGAGGAGGTCGCGCTCGGTGTCGGAGAAGAGCTCGGCCAGCCGCTGGATCCGGAGGCCGGTCTGTTGCAGCCGCTGGGTGGTCTCCTCCAGCTGGCGTCTCTCGCGGCGCGCGACCACCAGCTGGGTCGCCGCCAGTCCGGCGATCAGCCCCAGGAGCAAGACCTGAGGCGCGAGGAGCTTGCGTCCGAGGCTCACCGGAGCGGCCGCTCCGGCGGGCTGAGGAGAGTCACCGACTCCGGGGCCAGCTCCTCGAGCATCGCCGGGGCGACCACGTCCCGGAACTGGACCCGGTCGGTGCGAGGCTCTCCGCGCTGCTCGAGGCGCGCCGCTTCCTGGCGAAGGGTGCTGAGCAGGAGGTTCGACAGCCCGAGCTCGAAGCGTGAGTGCGAGATGACGGTGGCCAGCTGTCCCGCGTCGAGCTGCGGGAACCGGGGCCGCAAGGTGGACTCCACCAGCTGGGGCCGGCGGCGGACCATCGCCTGCGCCCGCAGCAGCGCCCGGAGGAAGCGCCGGGCCTCCATCCGGCGGGCCTCGATGCGCGGGCGCATGCCGGCGAGCATGCTCATCTCCGCGTACACCTCCGACACGAGCAGCCGCGCCTGGTCCGGCCCGTTGCCGGTCGCCAGCAGGAGATTGGGCACCCAGAGCGAGGCGGCGTCGAGCTGGCCCTCCTCCAGGGCCGCCATCAGCTCCTTGGGCTGCCCGGGGACGGCCCGGATCTCGGACGGTTCGAGGCCGCCCTCGGCGAGCACCACGTCGAGCGCCAGCTCGGAGCTGGTGCCCGGGGTCACGCCGATCCGGTGCCCGCGCAGCTCGGCCAGGGTGCGGATGCCCGATCGGGGGTGGACGGCGAGCCCGGTCAGGCCCTCCGCGCGATGCAGCGTGCTGAGAACCACCAGGTCCTCGCCGCGCATCACCGCCGCCACCACCGGCGTCGAATAGACGATCGCCGCGTCGAGATCGCCGTCGATCGCCGCGGCGAGGGCCTCCCGCCCGGTGGGAAAGACCCTCGCCTCCACCGTGAGGTGCTCGTCGGCGAAGAGGCGCGCATCGTGCGCCACGTACAAGAGGAGGGTGCTCGGCAGGTCCGGATAGCCCACCCGCAGCTTCAGCTCGGCAACGGGGGGCTTCTCGCATCCAGCGAGTCCCAGCAGCACCAGCAGCAGGCCCTGAACCAGCGCTTGGGTTCGTGAACGGTGCGCCCGCACGGCGAGCCACGGCTTAGAGCGCTTCCGGCTCCGCCGACAAGCCCGGGGTCGAGCGGATCGTCTCGTTGCGGAGAGGAACCTTCTGCTACGCCGCCCCGCTGCGCTTCACGACCTCCTCGGCTCCGGGCGCCGCGACGTAGACCACGTTCCGCGAGGTCCGCTTGCCGCGGTACATGGCCCGGTCGGCGAGGTCGAGCAGGCTGCGCCGGTCCACGCCGTGCTCGGGGTGGCTCGCCACGCCGATGCACACCGTCACTCCGAGCCCATAGCCCTCGCGGGCGAGGAAGGAGTGGGCCTCCACGGTCCGCCGGATGCGCTCGGCCACCTTGAGCGCCCCGCCGCTGTCGGTCTCCCGCAGGAGCACCACGTACTCGTCGCCGCCCCAGCGGGCCACCACGTCCTGGTCGCGGGTGCAGGACTTCACCACCCGCGCCGCCTCCACCAGGAGCTTGCTCCCCACCAGGTGCCCGTGGGTGTCGTTGACGCTCTTGAAGTGGTCCAGGTCGAGGAAGAGCAGGCTGAAGGGGCCCTTGCCGTGCAGCTCCCGGTCGAGCGCCTCGTCCAGATAGCGGGCGTTGTAGAGCCGGGTGAGGTCGTCGAGGTAGGCCAGGTCTTCCACCCGGGCGAAGCGCTCGACGTGGTCCCAGGCCACGGCCAGGTGCCGGGCCAGGTACTCGGCGGCCTCGCGCAGGGTGTCGTTCGCCGGCGCACGGGTGAGCAGCAGCGCCCAGCCGCGGTGCCGGCCGGACTCGCCCACCGGGAAGCCGAGGACCCGTCCCGATCCCTCCGGCCACCCCGCCTCGAGCGGCCGCGCCGGAAGGTCGGGGAGCTCCGCGTCGTAGCGGACCACCAGGTGCCGGAGCGCCTCGGAGGAGACGCCCTCGGACGCCTCGAGCCGGACGGTGTCGCCGTTTCGCGACCAGAGCAGCACCCCTTCCGCACCCGACAGCTGGAGAAACGCCGAGGTCGCGGCCTGCGCCAGCCGCGGACGGTCGAGCATGGTGAGCAGCCGCTGGCCTGCCTCCACCAGCGAGAGGTGACGCTTGAGCGCCGCGTTCTCCGCCAGCAGCGCGCGGGTCATCAGGGCCCGGTTCACCGCGTGGTTCAGCGCCTCCGGCTTGACCGGCTTGACCAGGTACTCCGCAGCGCCGTTCTTGATGGCCCGGACCGCCGGGTCCACCTTGTCCAGGGCGGTGATCACCACCACCTCCACGCCCGGGTACCGCTCGCGGGTGTGCTGGAGCACGTCCATCCCGTCGCCCGCGGGGAGGATGAGGTCGGTGACCACCAGGTCCACCGGATGCAGCGCCAGCGCGGCGCGCGCCTCCGCCACCGACCCGACGCAGGTCACACCGTGACCGGCCTGGGTCAGGTAGTCGCCGTACACCGTACGGGCGACCTTCTCGTCATCCACCAGCAGGATGGTCGCCATGTGTCCTTCGCGCGCTCGTTCAAGCATGACAGGATCCCGCTGGCTCGCGATAGCCTGGTGAAGAGCTGGCCCATGGCTGCGTACACGCATGACGGAGGTCGGAGACTCGCGCTCCTCTTCGAGGCCGGGCCGGCGCGGTACGCGCTCGAGGCCTCGCGGGTACTGGAGGTGACGCCGCCCGACCCGGAGGGGGAGCGCGCCACGGTGCGCGGCGTCTTCCCACTCGAGGATCTGTCCATGCTGATGGGTGGTGCCGCCGAGCGGCGCCCGGGGCTGGCGGTCCTGCTCGACACCAGTCCGACGCTGGCGGTGCGCGTGCGTGAAGGTGCGGAAGTGGCGGACGTCGCCGGGGCTCCCCATTTCCAGCTCACCCGCGATCTGGCGCAGCGGATCGGAACGCTGGTCCGGGGCGCGCTGCAGCACCAGGGGCGGCTCTACCTCGAGCTGCGCGCCGAGGCGCTGGGGCCGACCTGCATGGTGCCACCGCCTCCGTCGCGCATCGTCACCTGGCTGGAGGCGCCGCAGGGTCCTGCGCTCCTCTTCGAGTCGGGGGGCACGCTGTTCGGAGTGCCGCTCGCGCACGTGCTGCAGATCTCCCCGGTGCTGGCCGCCTTCTGCCCCTTTCCGGTGCCGGGAGGAGTGATCGCCGGATTGCTCGCCCACGCCGGCGCGCTCTGGCCGGTGTACGCGCTCCCGGCCTTCCTCGGCGGGGAGCTGGCGGTCGAGTCCCAGGTGGTGCTGCTGGAGCTCGCCGGGATGCAGGTCGCCCTCTGCGCCTCGCGGGTCCTGGGCATCGAGCACGGGCTCTCCGCCGGCGACGAGGCAGGGCGGTGGCGGACGCCCGACGGACGCTTCGTGCTCGCACCGGACGTCACGCGGCTCCTGGGAGCGTCGAACTTGACAGGGCCGAGGCGCGGCCCCTCAGATGCCCTGGCCTGACATGCCGAAGACCCTGCTCGTCGCCGATGACTCGCTCACCGTCCGCAAGGTCATCGGGATGGTGCTCGCGCTCGAGGATTTCCAGATCACCGCGGTGGACAACGGGATCGATGCCATTGCTCGCGCGCGCGAGATGCGCCCGGACCTGGTCATCGCCGACGTGCTGATGCCCGGCCGGAGCGGCTACGAGGTCTGCGAGACGCTCAAGTCCGACCCGGCCACCGCCTCCACGCCGGTGCTGCTGCTGGCCGGGAACTTCGAGCCGTTCGACGAGGCGCGGGCCCGTGCCGCCCGGGCCGACGCACACCTCACCAAGCCCTTCGAGAGCCAGGCCTTCCTCGATCGCGTCCGGATGCTGGTCGGCCTGCCCGCCGGTCAGCCGATGATGCCGCCCCGTCCGGCGGTGGCGGCCCCGCCGCCCCAGACGTCCCAGCCGGCGGTCCCGCGCCCCAGCCAGCCGATGGCCTCGGCTGCACCGCGCCCCGCGGCGACGGGCGCCTTCGCCCCGGCCGGCGCGCCGCGTCCGGCGCCCACCGCCGGCGTGCCCCAGCCCATGCCCGGACCCGCGGGCATCCCCCGTCCCGCCGGCCCCGCGCCGACGCCGATGGCGGGGGTGCCCCGTCCGGCGCCCCAGCCCGTTGCCCGTCCCGTCACCCAGCCGGGTGTGCCGATGGGTCGTCCGACCGGAGCCGCGCCGGCCGGGCTCCCGCGGCCCCCGCAGCCCATGACCGGGGGGACCGTCCCGGGGATGACCCGCCCCGGGATGTCGCTGGGGACGCAGTCCGGCTTCGCCCGCCCCGCTGCCCCCATGACGCCGGGTGGCTTCCCCCGGGCGCCCGGCGCCGCGCCCCTGCCTCCGGTCCCTGCCGGGCCGACTTCGCCGGGCGCCGCCCGCGGCCGTGACCCCTTCGGGCTCTCGGCCCCGGCCACCACCCCCGTCCGGGGGTACCAGGTGGAGCAGCAGATCGCCCCGCCCGCTGCGGCGGAGGAGATGTCGCTGGACCTGGGCTCCGAGCCCGCCGCCGCCGCCGACGGGGGCGAGGCCCAGCTCCGCGAGGCGCTGGGGAGGGCCTCGCGCGAGGTCATCGAGAAGATTGCCTGGGAAGTGGTGCCCCAGCTCGCGGAGACCATCGTGCGGGAAATCGCCGAGCGGACCATGCGCGAGCGGGACGGAAAAGGCTAAACAACCGTTCCACACGGGTATGTCCGAGGACAATCAGGAGGGACTTCCGAAGGCCTACGAGCCTGCGGAGGTGGAGGCGCGCTGGTACCGGCGCTGGGAGGCCGCCGGCTGCTTCCGGGCGGAGGCCACGTCGAGCAAGCCGCCGTACTGCATCATCCTGCCGCCGCCCAACGTCACCGGGTCGCTGCACATCGGTCACGCGCTCACCGCCACGCTGGAGGACATCCTGGTCCGGTGGCACCGGATGCGGGGGTTCAACACCCTCTGGCAGCCGGGGGTGGACCACGCCGGCATCGCCACCCAGATGGTGGTCGAGCGCGAGCTGAAGCGATCGGAGGGGAAGTCCCGCCACGAGCTCGGCCGGGCGGAGTTCGTCCGCCGCATCTGGGAGTGGAAGGAGCGCTACGGTGCGCGCATCCAGGAGCAGCACGAGCACCTGGGCGCGAGCCTCGACTGGAGCCGTGCTCGCTTCACCATGGACGAGGGCAGCTCGCGCGCGGTGCTCGAGGTGTTCGTCCGCCTCTTCGAGGAGGGGCTGCTCTACCGCGCCAACCGGCTCATCAACTGGTGCCCGGACTGCCGGACCGCGCTCAGCGACCTCGAGGTGGAGCACGAGGAGCGGCAGGGCTCCATCTGGGAGATTCGTTACCCGGTGAAGGGGCAGGACCGGTTCCTGACCGTGGCCACCACCCGGCCGGAGACGATGCTCGGGGACACCGCGGTGGCGGTGCACCCGGAGGATCCGCGCTACCGCGACCTGATCGGCAAGACGGTCATCCTCCCCCTGCTCGACCGGGAGATCCCGGTCATCGCCGACGCCACCCTGGTGGATCCGGAGTTCGGCACCGGGGTGGTGAAGGTGACCCCGGCGCACGACTTCAACGACTACCAGACCGGACTGCGCCACAAGCTGCCGATGATCTCCATCCTCGACGAGGCGGCGCGGACCAACGAGGCCGCCGGCCGGTACGCCGGGCTGGACCGGTTCGAGGCGCGGACGCGAGTGCTGGAGGACCTCGCGGCGGGGGGGCTGCTCGTCTCCGAGAAGCCGCACGCCCTCAGCATCGGCCTCTGCCAGCGGAGCGGGACCATCGTCGAGCCGCGGCTCTCACCGCAGTGGTTCGTGCGCATCGAGCCGCTGGCCAGACCGGCCATCGAGGCGGTGGAGCAGGGGAGGACGACCATCGTCCCCGAGAGCTGGAACGCCACCTACTTCCACTGGATGCGCAACATCCAGGACTGGTGCGTGAGCCGCCAGCTGTGGTGGGGCCACCAGATCCCCGCCTGGTACTGCGAGGCGTGCACGCCGCGCACCGCTACCGGCACGCTGGATCTCGAGCGAGCCACGCCCCTCGTGGCCCGAACCCGGCCCGCCTCCTGTCCGTCGTGCGGCGGCTCGGCGCTCACCCAGGACCCGGACGTGCTGGACACCTGGTTCAGCTCGGCGCTCTGGCCGTTCAGCACGCTGGGGTGGCCACGGAGCACACTGGAGCTGAAGACCTTCTACCCGACGTCGGTCCTCGAGACCGGACACGACATCCTGTTCTTCTGGGTGGCCAGGATGATGATGATGGGCCTCCACTTCATGGGCGACGTGCCCTTCCGCACCGTCTACCTCCACGCGATGGTGCGGGACGAGAAGGGCGAGAAGATGTCGAAGGTGAAGGGGAACGTCGTCGATCCGCTCGACGTCATCCACGGCCAGAAGGTCGAGGAGCTGCCCCCGAGCCTGCGCAACAAGTTCCCCCACGGGATGCCGGCCTTCGGCGCCGACGCGCTGCGTTACACCCTCGCCGCGCTCGCGGCCCAGGGCCGGGACATCAAGCTCTCGCTCGACCGGGTCAACGGCTACAAGGCCTTCACCAACAAGCTGTGGAACGCCTCGCGCTTCCTGCTGCTCTACCTCGGTGATTTCCATCCTGGGAACCGGCCGCTCGGCGAGCGGACCCTGACCCTCGCCGACCGGTGGATCCTCTCGCGGACCGAGCGGGTGACCCGCGAGGTGAACGACGCGCTGGGCCGGTTCGAGTTCGCCGAGGCCGCCTCCGCCCTGTACCAGTTCACCTGGCACGCGTTCTGCGACTGGTACATCGAGCTGGCCAAGCCAGCGCTGCAGGGGAACGACGCCGAGCGCGGGGACACCACCCGGGCGGTGCTGATCCAGGTGCTGGACCGGGTGCTGCGGCTGCTGCATCCCTTCATCCCCTTCATCACCGAGGAGATCTGGCACCGGCTCCCGGGCGTGCCCGAAGACGCATTCCTGATGCTCGCCGCCTACCCACAGGCCGGTCCGGAGGACCCCGCGGCCGAGGCCGAGATGGCGCCGGTCATCGCGGTCATCGATGGCATCCGCAACGTGCGCGGTGAGAGCAACCTCCCGCCACTCCAGAGGATTCGGGCGGTGGTGCAGACCGACGACGCGGCGCTTCGTGCGGCCCTGGAGCGGTGGCGGGGCTACGTGGAGCCGCTGGCCGGGCTGTCGGAGCTCACGGTACAGCCGGTGGGGGCGCCACCACAATCGTCGGCGTCGTGGGTCGGACAGGGAGTGGCCGTCTACGTTCCGCTGGCGGGGTTGTTGGATCTCGGCGAAGAACGCGTGCGTCTGCGGAAAGAGATCGCCCGTGTCGAGTCTGATCTGGCAGCTTTGAGGCGAAAGCTGGACAATCCGAGCTTCGTCGCGCGGGCTCCGGCCGAGGTGGTGGAGAAGGATCGGGCCCGGGTGACCGAGCTCGAGGCCCGGAGGGCCAAGCTGCTGGACAACCTCAGTCGGATCTGACCTGGAGGAACGATGTCCGAGAGAACACCGGAAGAGATGGAGCAGTCGAACGGGATGGGCGGCATGGGTGGAGGCATGGGCGGCGAGTCCTCCCCGCCCGGGTCGGAGGGCGGCGGGTTCGGAATGGGCATGGGTGGCGGCGAGCCGGCTGCCCCGGCTTCGCCCCCCGCTGCTCCGCGCCCACGTCGCTCCGCGCCCAAGCGGAAGGCGGCCGCGAAGAAGGCGGCGCCGAAGCGAAAGGCCGCCCGCAAGCCGGCGAAGAAGAGCTCCGGGCGCAGGGGCGCGCGGAAGGCCCGCCGCACGGCTCGCAAGGGTGTGCGGAAGGCCCGCCGCACGGCTCGCAAGAGCGCGGGCAAGGCCCGGCGGACGGCCCGCCGGGGCGTCCGCAAGGCGAGGCGCGCCGGCCGCCGGTCCCGGCGCTAGTCGCACCGTCGCGCGCCGGCGTGCCACGTCTCCTCAGGCCATGGACTTCGTCGACCGTCTGATCGACCTGGCGCTGGAGGAGGACCTGGGCGCGGCCGGCGACGTCACCACCCAGGCGCTCGTCCCCGAGGGGGCCCGGGGGCGGGCGGAGGTGTGGGCGAAGGAGCCGCTGGTCCTCGCCGGGACGGCCGCCTTCGCCCGGGTCTTCACCCTGCTCGAGCCAGGGGCGGAGGTTCTTTTCTCCGAGGCCGAGGGGGCGCGCATCGCCAGCCGCTCGGTCATCGGCTCGGTCTCGGCCGGGCTGCGGACGCTGCTGGTCGGCGAGCGGACCGCGCTCAACATCCTGCAGAGGACGTGTGGGATCGCCACGCTCGCCGCCCGGGCGGCGGACGCGGTGCGCGGCTCGAGGATGCGGATCCTCGACACGCGCAAGACCAGCCCGGGAATGCGCCGGCTGTCGAAGGAGGCGGTCCGGGCGGGGGGCGCCTCCAACCACCGCTTCGGCCTGTTCGACGGCGTGCTGATCAAGGACAACCACCTCGCCGCGGTGGGTGGGGACGTGCGCGAGGCGCTCCGGCGGGCGAGGGCCCACGCGCCGCAGCTGGTGAAGATCGAGGTGGAGATCACAAGGGTGGAGCAGTTGCCCGACGCCATCGCCGGTGGGGCGGACATCGTCCTGCTCGACAACATGGACGACGCCACCGTCGCCGAGGCGGTGCGGCTCGCCGCGGGCAGGGTGCAGCTCGAGGTGTCGGGGAACGTGACGCTGGAGCGGCTCCCGGCGCTGGCCCGGCTCGGCGTCGACTTCGTCTCGATGGGGGCGCTCACCCACTCGGCGCGGGCGATGGACCTGTCGCTGGAGATCGTCGAGCGCTCAGCGTCCAGCGTGCGCTAAGGACTGGCTCGGGCCACGGTCGGCCCCTGAAAGGGAAACCATGCGAGTCTTCGTCGTCGGCATGCTCCTCGGGCTGTCGGTGGGATGCGCCAGCACGCGCGTCTGTGGCGGGGGCACGGGCCCGGGCGGCTGCTACGAGCCCTCGACGGGGAAATCCACCGAGCCGCCCACCACCACCGGAAACCAGAAGGACGACGACCTCCGGAGGCAGATCTCCGGGCGGCCCTGAGCAGGAACAAGGGAGCGCTTCGTCTGGATCGCTCACCGGCCCTGGACGATCGACTCGACGCGGGGCTCGCCCTCGGCGGAGGCCGGCGCGCCCATCTCCATCAGCATCGCCGCGGTGGGGGCGACGTCGCTGGCGTGCACCTGCATCCGGTACAGGCCCGGCTTCACCCCCTTGCCGTAGAGCAGCAGCGGGACCTGGTTGTCGTAGGCGTAGGGCTCGCCGTGGGTGGTCCCGGTGTCCTGCTCGGTCAACACGGTGTACGGCTTCATCAGGAAGGTCACTTCCCCGCTGCGGCCCGGGAAGTGGCTCCGGCGCAGCGCCGGGAGGAAGCCGCTCAGCTCCTGTCCCGACTCGAGGTCGTCCCGGGACACGGCGAGCGCCACGCCCGGCTGACGCCCGAGCCATTCGGCTGCGGCCCGGCGGACCATGGCCGGGTCGAGCTTCTTCTCCGTCAGGATCTTGGCGTTCAGGAACACCTCCCGGTCCACCAGCCCGAGCACCAGCGGGGCGCCGAAGCGCGTCTGCAGCTCCTGGGTCAGCCCCTGCCGGAGCGCCGAGGGCTTCACCCGGGTGGCGTTGATGCCGGCGGCGATCCACTCCTCGGGGAGCGCGGCGCCGCCGTGGTCGGAGCAGAGCACCACCAGGAGGTTCTGGCGGCCGCCCGCCGCCTTCTCCGCCGCCGCGAGCAGCTCGCCGATCTGCCGATCCAGACGCACCAGGGCGTCCTGCATCTCCCAGGAGTAGGGACCGTACTGATGGTAGACGAGGTCGGTCGCGCTGAAGCTGACCGAGAGCAGGTCGGGGACGTCGTCCTTGCCCAGCCCCTCCGCAGCGATGACCGCCTTCGCCGCCTGGACCAGCAGGTCGTTGGCGAAGGGAGAGGAGGCGAAGGCCGCGTACGAGGGGGCACCGGGTGCAGGGGCCCCGCCCTTGAGGGGGTGGGGGAAAGTCCGGCCCATTCCGAAGCTCGGTGACTCGAACGGCCGATCGTCGTCGCCGAGGTAGTCCTTCGTCGGCAGGGCGAGGCTCCAGTCGGTCCCGAAGGCGGTGTCCGGGATGCGCCGGTCGTTGAGCGTCCGCAGCCAGGCCGGCAGCTCCTTCATGTAAGCCGTCCCGGTCACGAAGCGCCCCACCTGCTCGTTGAACCAGAACGCCTGCCCCAACCGGCCGGCGAGCGGGATGGCCGCCCGCGCCTTGCCGGAGAGCGCGATGGCCTTCCCGCGCCCGCCGGTGAAGAGCCTCAGGTGATCGGACAGCGTCTCGGCGAGCAGCGCCTCGGGCGAGACGTCCTCCACCCCGGCCGGCGCCTCGAGCACCGGATGGGTGGGGTCCCAGAAGACGGGCTCCTCCTTGCCGGTGCTGCGGTTCATCACCCGGTTGCCCACCACGCCGGTCCGCCACGGGTACGCACCGGTGGAGAGCACGCTGTGCCCCGGCGCGGTCGCCACCTGTGCCTGCTGGTAGCGCACGTCGGGATAGAACGCTCCCCGATCGACGAGCTGGGCCAGTCCTGCCCGGAGCTGGGACCGGGAGCGGAGGAGCAGGTCCGTTCCGAGCGCGTCCACGGTGATGAACAGGGTCAGCCGCGGCGGCTTCGCCAGCGCGGGCGGGGAGAGCAGGAGGAGCGCGAGGGCCAGGGCACGGATCATCAGGAGCCGGGGAGTGTATCCCCAGGGAGTCGACCTTCGTTCCGCTTGTCCAGCCTGCGCCGTGGCGCCTACCGTCTCCGACAGGAGGGGGCGATGTTCCAGGCGCGGGTGCGGGTCATCTACGGCGACACCGATCAGATGGGGGTGGTGTACTACGCGAACTACCTCCGCTACTTCGAGCTCGCCCGGAGCGAGTTCCTCCGCGCCCACGGCCGCAGCTACCGGGAGATGGAGGGGGAGGGATTCAGCCTCCCGGTGGTGGAGGCCACCTGCCGGTACCTGGCCCCGGCGCGCTACGAGGACGTGCTCCTGGTCGGCATCGAGGTCCCGGTCGTGACCCGGGTGACGCTCACCTTCCGTTACCAGGTCGTCCGCGAGGGAGAGTCCGGCGCGCTCTGCACCGGCACCACCGTCCATGCCTGCCTGGGGAAGGGCGGCCGGCCGGCTCGTCTGCCGGGCTGGGTGGCGGCGCTGGCCACGCCGTCCACCGCCTGAAGCCCCGCGGACGGGGTGCGCGGAGGGGCACGTCTGAACCGTCGCCTCGCCCCACGGGCCGGAGTACGGTCCGTCGCACCGGAGGGGAGGAGGGCTGTCCATGGACCGCAACCTGGCGCTGGAGGTGGTGCGCGTCACCGAGCTGGCGGCGATCGCTGCGGCTCGGCTGATGGGGCGCGGAGAGAAGAACCTCTCCGACCAGGCGGCGGTCGACGCCATGCGGCGCGCCTTCGACACCTTGCACATCCAGGGCACGGTGGTCATCGGCGAGGGCGAGCGTGACGAGGCGCCGATGCTCTACATCGGCGAGAAGGTCGGCCGCTGGGGAGCGGACGATCCCGGCATCGACATCGCGCTCGATCCGCTGGAGGGGACCAATCTCTGCGCCTACGGACGGCCCGGGGCGATCGCGGTGGTGGCGCTCGCCGAGCGGGGCAAGCTCCTCAACGCGCCCGATACCTACATGGAGAAGCTGGCCGTCGGACCCCAGGCGCGAGGAGTGATCGATCTCCGCAAGAGCCCCACCGAGAACCTCAAGGCGATCGCCGCCGCGCTCGGCCGCGAGCTGGGCGACCTGACGGTGGTGATCCTCGACCGGCCGCGCCACGAGGAACTCATCCGGGAGGTGCGATCGGCGGGAGCCCGCATCCGCCTCATCGAGGACGGCGACGTCGCCGCCGGCGTGGCCACCTGCTTCCCGGAGACTGGCGTGGACGTGCTGATGGGGACCGGTGGGGCACCGGAGGGGGTCATCACCGCCGCCGCGGTGAAGTCGGTGGGCGGCGACCTGCAGGGACGGCTGAAGCCGCGCAACGACGAGGAGGTCGCCCGGGCGCGGAAGATGGGCGTGACCGACATGAACCGGGTCTACACCGCCGAGGAGCTGGCCCAGGGCGAGGTGATGTTCGCCGCCACCGGGGTCACCACCAGCGACTTCCTCCGGGGGGTGCGCTTCTTCGGCGGCGGCGCGGAGACCTGGTCGGTGGTGATGCGGAGCAAGACCGGGACCGTCCGTTACGTTCAGGCCCAGCATCGGTTCGAGAAGAAGCCCGAGTACTTCTCGCGCCAGGCGAAAGGACGCTGAGCATGGCCGGAGCCACCCGGAGCATCGTCATCGACGCGCCACCCGACCGGGTGTTCGACGTCATCATCGACTACGACCGCTACGCCGAGTTCCTCCCCGAGGTGAAGGAGGCGAAGACTGCCAACCGGCGGGGCAACGAGGCCGACGTCCACTACGGCATCGATCTCGTCAAGCGCATCCACTACACGCTCCACCACGTCGAGGACCGACCGCGTGCGGTGCGCTGGACGTTCGTCAAGGGCGAGGTGATGCGCGACAACCACGGCAGCTGGACGCTCGAGCCCACGCCCGACGGAAAGACGCGCGCCACGTACACCATCGAGGTGGGAGTGGGTCCGCTGGTACCGCGGTCCATCGTGAATGCGCTGGTCGATCAGTCGCTCCCCAAGCTGCTGGAAGCATTCAAGAAACGATCGGAACAGCCCTGAGCTCCGGGCGGCCCAGAGTCGCGCTTGCGGGGGGGACCTCAGGCATTACAATGTGGCAATGCTCGACAGCTTCGTCATCGACCAGGTCGACCGCCGGGATCGGTGGGAGCGGGACGAGCGCGAGCGACCGGCGGTGGAGCTGCCGCTGCCGGCTCCCGAGGAGCGTGAGCGCCCCGTGCGCCGCAGTGACCAGGACGGCCGCGAGGAGAAGCCCAAGCGCGGCGTCGTGGTCATCGATCTCCGCCGCCTGCATTGACCCGCGTCCCGGCGGGTGATCGCCGGCCTTGCCCGCGCTCCCCGAGGGTGCGTACAAGGCCCGGGCCATGACGGAGATCATCGACATCGTCGCCCGGGAGATCCTCGACTCCCGCGGCAATCCCACCGTGGAGGTGGAGGTCACGCTCGACGGCGGCGACCTGGGCCGGGCTGCAGTCCCGTCCGGGGCGTCCACCGGCGCGCACGAGGCCATCGAGCTGCGCGACGGCGAGCCCGCCCGTTACGGCGGGAAGGGTGTCCGCAAGGCGGTGGCCAACGTCCGCGACGTCATCGCCCCGGCCCTCGTCGGGATGGACGCCCTGGACCAGGCCTCCATCGACACCCGGATGCTCGAGCTCGACGGCACGCCGAACAAGGGCAAGCTCGGAGCGAACGCCATCCTCGGCGTGTCGCTGGCCACGGCCCACGCCGCCGCTCAGGCCACCGGCTTGCCGCTCTGGCGCTACGTCGGTGGCACCCAGGCCCGGACGCTCCCGGTGCCGCTGATGAACATCCTCAACGGCGGCGCCCACGCCGACACCCGGGTGGACTTCCAGGAGTTCATGATCGTCCCCGTGGGCGCGCCGACCTTCGCCGAGGCGCTGCGGATGGGGTCCGAGGTGTTCCACGCGCTCAAGAAGGGGCTCAAGTCGCGGAAGCTCGCCACCGGGGTGGGGGACGAGGGGGGCTACGCACCGGACCTGCCCACCAACGAGGAGGCCCTGGTCCTGGTCACCGAGGCCATCTCCGCCGCGGGGTACGCGCCGGGCAAGGACGTGGCGCTGGCGCTCGACGTCGCGGCGAGCGAGTTCTTCGATGGCAAGGCCAGGCGCTACGCGCTGAAGGGCGAGGGCAAGACGTACGACGCGGCGGGTCTGATCGGGTTCTACGAGCAGCTGTGCCGCAAGTACCCCATCGTCTCCATCGAGGACGGGATGGCGGAGGACGACTGGGAGGGCTGGGCGGCGCTGACCCGGGCGCTCGGCGGCTCGGTGCAGCTGGTGGGCGACGACGTGTTCGTCACCAGCGTCGAGCGGCTCGCCCGCGGCATCGACGGCGGGGTGGCGAACGCCATCCTCGTCAAGGTGAACCAGATCGGGACCCTCACCGAGACCATCGCCGCGGTGCGGATGGCCCACCGGGCCGGGTACCGCTCGGTGATGAGCCACCGGTCGGGCGAGACCGAGGACGTCACCATCGCCGACCTCGCGGTGGCGCTCGACTGCGGGCAGATCAAGACCGGCTCGCTCTCCCGCAGCGACCGGGTGGCCAAGTACAACCAGCTGCTGCGCATCGAGGAGGCCCTCGGCGCCGGCGCGCGTTACCCGGGCCGGGGCACCTTTGGCCGCGGTCGGAGCTGAGTCATCCGGATCCTGGTCTCGAACGACGACGGCATCGGGTCCGAGGGGCTCGCCGCGCTGGTCGAGGCGGTGGAGCCGCTCGGCGAGGTGTGGGTGGTGGCCCCCGAGCACGAGCAGAGTGCAGCCTCGCACGCCATCACCCTCGCTCGCCCCCTGCGCATCCGGAAGGTGAAGGAGCGCTGGTTCTCGGTGGACGGCACTCCCACCGACTGCGCGTACCTGGCCATCCACCACCTGATGAAGGACGGGCTGCCCGCCCTCGCCGTCTCCGGCATCAACCACGGCCCGAACATGGCGGACGACGTCATCTACTCGGGGACGGTGGCCGCGGCGATGGAGGCGACCCTTCTCGGTGTGCCGGCCATCGCCTTCAGCCTGGTGGCCCGGGGGCGCGGGCTCGACTTCACCCACGCCGCCCGGTTCGCCGGCTCGCTCACCCGGGCTGCGCTCTCCCAGGCGCTCCCACCCCGGCTACTGCTGAACGTGAACGTCCCCGGCTCGGAGCCGCGGGGCTGGGCGCTCACCCGGCTGGGCCGGCACAGCTACGGGAACCAGGTGGTGGAGAACACCGACCCCCGCGGCCGCCGGTACTACTGGATCGGCGGGACCGAGTACTCGCACGAGGATCTGCCCGGGAGCGACTGCAACGCGGTCCTCGACGAGCAGCTGATCTCCGTCACCCCGGTCCTGCTCGACCTGACGAATCAGCCGCTCATGGAGGAGCTGGTGCGCTGGCCGGTGGAGGGCTTCCAGCGCCGCGGGCCGGCGAAAATCTGATGCGCCCCGGGTTCCGGGGTACACCTGTCCACTGGAGGCGTGTTCCCTGGTGCTTCGGGTTCCCACCCCGACCCTGGCGTTCGTTGCCGCGCGGCGGCGCGCCATCGGTGCGCTCTGCACGGTCGGGGCTCTGACGGCGCTCGCGCCGGGGTGCGGGACGCCGGTGAGCGGCGAGCGCCCCGGGCGGCGAACCTCGCTGAGGACCGATGACCTCCCCGCGCCCCGACGGATGACGCCCGAAGGGCCACGAGTGGTCCTCGCGCCGGCGCACGCCGAGCCGGACCTGGTGGACGAGCGGCATGCGGTGGCAGCCTCGCCGGCTCCTGCTCCGGGAACGCACCGGGTGGCCCAGGGGGAGACGCTGTACCGGATCGCCCGGGAGCTGGGCATCACCCCCGGGGCGCTCGCGGAGATGAACGGGATCTCGGTCTCGAGCCCGCTCGCTGTCGGGCAGGTGCTGGTCGTGCCTGCTCCGGCGGGCAAGGACGCGCCGCCGTCCTCCGTGCCGGAACAGGCTCCGGCGCCGCGCGCCTCGGTGGACGGCGAGGCCTCGCCCGTGCTTCCGCCGGCGCTGGCGGCCGCCTTCGATGCGGCGGGGACGCCCGCGCGGGCATTGCCCCGGGACTCGGCCGCGGCACCGCAGCCCGCGCCTGCGCCGGAGGCGGAGCCTGCCCCGGACCGAGCGGCGGCCGCCGCCCGGAGGGATCCGCACGGTCCGGGCCGCATCGAATCCAGCGTGCTCGGGGCCCTTCCATCCACGGCCCAGGTGGGCAAGGCGCCCCTGGCGAGCGTCAGGCGCAGCTCGGGGCAGCTCCGGTGGCCGCTGCGAGGGGTGCTCTATGCGCGCTTCGGCCGGAAGGGGAAGTCACCGCACGACGGCATCGACCTGGCCGCGCCCGCGGGCACGCCGGTTCGCACCGCCGCCGAGGGCTCGGTGCTCTTCGCCGGTCCCCAGCAGGGCTACGGGCTCCTGGTCATCATCGAGCACGCCCACGGGCTGGTGACGGTCTACGCCCACAACCGGGACCTCCGGGTGCGGACCGGCCAGCCGGTGCGTGAGGGACAGGTCATCGCCACGGTGGGCGAGTCGGGCAAGACCAGCGGCCCCCACCTCCACTTCGAGGTGCGCCAGGACGGGGCGCCGGTGGATCCGCTTGACTTCCTCGGGCCGCCGCCGAGCTCCTGAAGGCCCGAAGGGCGGCGGCCTCAGTGCACCTTGCGGTACACGCCCACCACCTGCCCGAGGATCATCGTCGAGCGGAACTGGGTCTTGTGCACGTAGATGGGGGCCATCGCCTTGTTCGCCGGCTGGAAACGGATCCGGTCGCCCTCGGGGTAGTAGCGCTTGCAGGTCGCCTCGTCCTCGATGAGCGCCACCACGATCTCGCCTTCCCTGGCGGTGGGCGTCTTGCGCACGAAGAGGTAGTCCCCGTCGTGGATGCCGTCGTCCACCATCGAATCGCCCTTCACCCGGAGCGCGAACACTTCCTTGCCGTTCCCGCCGAGCAGGAAGCTGTCGATCCGGACCGAGTCCTCGACGTTCTCCACCGCGAGCAGCGGCGCACCGGCCGCCACCTTGCCCAGCAGCGGCACCTCGATCATCCCGGAGTCACGGCGGGGCGCGCCCATCCCCAGAACGAGCCGGGCGCGCTTCGTCGGCACCAGCGCCCGCGACTGCTGCTCGCCCCGGAGCAGATACCCCTTTCGCTCCAAGGCCTTGAGATGGTCGTTCACCCCGTTGGTGGACCGGATGTCCATCTCCTCGCCGATCTCACGGATGGTCGGAGGGAAGCCGCGCTCCTCGGTCTGCCGGACGATGAAGTGGAGGATCTCGCGCTGTCTGCCGGTCAGCTCTTCCATCGTGCCCTCCGCAGCAAGCTCTCCGAGCGACTTCACCCTGCCTGAACGGGCGTGCAGAGTCAACACTTTCACCGCCGCCGCGAAAGACTGCAACTCGGCGGGGATGCTGTGGGAAGGTCTCGATTCACCCGTGCCCCTCCGTCTCGTGGCTCCTCTGCTGCTCGGCGCGCTCGTCCTTGCGGCCTGCTCGGGAGTGAACGTTCAGCAGGGGCAGGTCAGCAAGGAGCGGACGCGGTACCGCTTCGGGGACCCGGGGCCGGACTGGCGCCGGGTGTCGCTCAGCGACGTCGACGTGGCCTGGGTGAGAGACTCCAGCGGTCACACGCTGTCGGTCAGCTCGATGTGCCAGGACTACCACGAGGCCCCGCTCGCGGCGCTGCGCCGGCAGCAGCTGGTGGGCTTCACCCAGACCGAGCGGCTCGAGGAGCGGGAGGAGATGGTGGACGGACGGGAGGCGCTCTTCTCGCGCTGGCGGGCGAAGCTCGACGGCGTCCCGGTGGAGCTGGGGCTGTGGACCCTGAAGAAGGACGGCTGCATCTACGACTTCACCTACACCAGCCCGCGCGGCGTCTATGACCAGCAGGCCCCGGCGCTCGGCAGGGTGGTGCAGGGCTTCGCCACGGAGCGGGTGAAGTGACTGCCCCCGACGGCGAGTTCAGCTCCGAGGAAGCCGACCGCGAGTCGCTCGGGTCCATCGTGGGCCAGGAGCTGGAGAGCCTCATCCCCTTCACCGCCAAGCTCCGCGCCGGCATGGAGCAGATGGGCGGGATGTTCGTCCTCGGCGCCCGGGCGCTGGCCCGCGGCGTCCGCCCACCCTCGAGCCTCGGGGCGGTGGTGTACCAGGTGGAGTCGCTCGGGGCCCGCTCGGTCTCCATCGGGACCTTGACCGCCGCGTTCGCCGGGCTGGTCATCGCCATCCAGTTCGGCTTCTTCCTCGCTCGCTTCGGCGTGCAGCACACCGTGGGGAAGGTGGTCGTCCTCACGCTCTTCCGCGAGCTGGCGCCGGTGCTCACCGCGCTCACCGTCGGCGCGCGCATCGGAAGCGGCATCGCCGCCGAGCTGGGCTCGATGACGGTCACCGAGCAGGTGGACGCGGTGCGCGCGCTGGGGGCCGATCCAATCAAGAAGCTGGTCGTCCCCCGGGTCTACGCCTGCCTGGTGGTGATGCCGATGCTCACCGTGCTCGCCGACGTCACCGGGTTCATCGCCGGCGCGGCGGTCACCAAGTTCGAGTACGACATCTCGTTCGCCCAGTTCTTCACCTCGGCGCTGGAGACCGTGGACGAGAGCGACTTCCTCTCCGGGGTGGGCAAGTCCGTGGTCTTCGGTCTGATCATCGCCGTGGTCGGCTGCTACAAGGGCTTCCACGTCGAGGGCGGGACGGAGGGGGTGGGTCGAGCCACCACCCAGACCGTGGCGGTCTCCTCGGTCGCCGTCTTGCTCGCCGATTTCTTCCTGACCAAGCTGCTCCTCACCATCACGTGACCGCCCCCGCCGCCACGACCGCCCCCTCCGAGGCGCTGATCCGCTTCGAGGGCCTCCAGAAGGCCTTCGGCCCCAAGGTCGTGTTCGACGACCTGTGGCTCGAGGTGCGAAGGGGCGAGACGATCGCCGTCATCGGCGGCTCGGGCGCCGGCAAGAGCGTGCTCCTCAAGTGCCTCATCGGGCTGATGGACCCCGATGGCGGTCGGATCGTCTTCGACGGCCGCGACCTCTCGGGCTACGGCGAGAAGGAGTTCCTCCCCATCCGGCGGCGCGTGGCCATGGTCTTCCAGGCCTCCGCCCTGTTCGACAGCATCTCGGTGGGCGAGAACATCGAGTACCCCCTGCGGGAGCACTTCCCGGACATGCCCGAGCAGGAGCGGGCTTCCCGGGTGGCGCGGGTGCTCGGCCTGGTCAACCTCCCGGGCATCGAGACCATGCGGCCCTCGGACCTCTCGGGCGGCATGCGGCGCCGCGTGGGCCTGGCGCGGGCCATCGCCACCGAGCCCGAGGTCATCCTCTGGGACGAGCCCACCACCGGGCTGGACCCGATCAGCACCCGCACCATCGACGAGCTGATCCGCAGCATGCGCGCCAAGCTGCGGTGCACCTCCATCGTGGTGACTCATGACATGCAGAGCGCCTTCACGGTGTCGGACCGGGTTGCGCTGCTGGCCAACCGGCGCATCGTGCAGGTGGGCACCGTGGCGGAGATGAAGGCCAGCACCATGAAGGAGGTCCGGGCGTTCCTCGATGCGCGCAAGGGCGAGGCCCGGCTGGACTGACGACGATGGTGACCCCCACCGAGACTGCCACCCAGCGCGAACGCCGGCTGATCGTCCGGGCGGGGCTGTTCGTGGGCCTGGCGCTGATCCTCTTCGGATTCGTGGTGCTCCTCATCGGCAAGGAGAACCGCCTGTTCGACCGGCAGGTTCGCTACCACGCGTTCTTCGAGAACGTGGAGGGTCTCAAGCGCGACTCGCCGGTGTGGCTGGGTGGCCTGGAGGTCGGCCGGGTGGTGTCGATCTCCTTCTCCCCGGACCTCGGCGACAAGAAGATCGACGTGGTCATCGAGATGTCCAAGACCTTCGCCCCGCGCGTCCGGACCGACTGCGTGGCCCGGGTGGGTGGGCGCGGCGTGCTCGGGGACAAGGCGATCGACATCTCGCTCGGGACCTCCGAGGGAGATCCCATCCCGGTGAACGGGGCCATCCCCAGCGCCTCGTCGGGTGACCTCGCCTCGATCCTCAAGAACAGTGGCGCGCTGATCGACAACCTGATCGCGGCCAGCGAGAACGTGCGCAAGCTCACCGACGCCTTTGCCGATCCCGAGGTGGCCAAGAACCTGACCGCCTCCCTGGCCAGCGTCCGGAGCATCCTGGGGGGCATCGAGCGGGGGAACGGCGCGCTCCACGCGCTCATCTACGACCAGAAGGGCGCCGCGGAGGTCCACCGGCTCCTGGTCAAGACCGCGGACGTCTCCACCCAGGCCGAGCGGGCCCTGGAGCAGCTCTCCCTGGTGCTCGAGGGCGCGCGCACCGGGGACGGCGCGCTCCACGCGCTGCTCTACGACCCGAAGGCGGGGAAGGCCGTGGGCCAGCTCGGCGACGCCGCCGGGGAGATCGCCACCTTGCTCCACGATGCGCGCACCACCGAGAACGGGGCGGTCTACCAGCTGGTGTACGGCGATGCCCGGAACCTCTTCCAGAACCTGGGGGCGATGTCCGAGGACCTTCGGGCGATCGCCGCGAAGATCCGCGCCGGAGAGGGGACCCTGGGCGCGCTGGTGGTGGACCCCAGCGTGTACGACGACCTGCGGACCGTGCTCGGCAACGTGAAGCGCAACAAGGTGCTCCAGGAGCTGGTGCGCATCACGGTGAGCAACAAGGGCGGGCTCGAGCAGGCCGGACAGCCCTCCGACGGCAGGCCGTTGAGCACGGTTTCACCCCCACCGGGACCGCCTCCGCCCCCGACGGACGCGACGGCGCGATGAGCCCGGGGACCGTCGCCGCGCCCCGGCCCGCGCACCCGGGGTGGTTGCTCCAGCTCGGTCTGCGCGCGGCGGTCTCGGCCCTCCCGGCGCTGCTGGCCCTCGCCGGGGTGCTGGCCATCGGCCAGCTGGCCCAGAGGGTGCTGTGGCCGGCGCTCTTCCTCTCCGACCCCGCGCTCCGGCTCGAGGAGACCCTGCTGCTGGCAGGCACGGGCCTGCTCCTCGTGGCGTCGCTCGGCCGGGCGGTGGTGCTGGCGATCGCCGTCCGCGCCGGGGCGGCCCGCCTGCGGACCAGCGCCTCCCCTGGCGTTGCGGCTGCAACCGCCGGCCTCCGGGGCATCGCCTGGGCGGCCGCGGCGGTCGTCGTGGACACCGCGCTCAGCGTCTGGTTCTGGGGCGTGCTCGTCTCCAGCGCGGTGGCCCTGGCGCTCGGGGGGCCAGTGGTGTCGGCCCTCGGAGCGGTGGGCGTCGCCGCGGTCCTCAGCCTCGGCGCGCTCCTCGGGCCGGCGGCGGCGCTGTGGCTCGAGCTCGGCCTGGTGGTCTCGGTGGTGCGCCCGGTGCGCGTGCGCGCGGCCGCCGCCGAGGCGCTGGGGATCCTCCTCGCCCGACCGGGCTTCCTCCTCCTGGCCTGGGTGGTCACCGCGATCCCCGCCGGTCTCCTCGCTGGAGGGTTCCAGGTCCTGGCCGCCGGCGCGCCCGGACCGGGAGTCGCCGCCGCAGGGGCCAAGTTCGTCGCCGTGCTGCTGGTCGCGCTGGTGGAGGCCGGGGCCACGCTGGCCCGCCTCGACGCCCTGGCCGCCCTGGTGCTCGACCGCGAGGGAGCGCTGCCGCCTCCGCCACCGGTGCCGCCGGCGCCCGTCCCCCGCGCCACGCTGCTGGGCCCGGAGGTGGTGGAGGCGCGCCCGGTGGGGCCGATCGCGCCGTGGAACCCGGGGGCGCCCGGATGAAGGTCCAGGGCTTCCACCACCTCGCCATCCAGGTGAAGGCGCTGGAGGACGTGGCCGGGTTCTACCGGGAGGTGCTCGGGCTCGCGGAGATCGAGCGGCACCACGGCCTCGACGGAGGGCTGCGGAGCATCTGGCTCGACGTGGGCGAAGGAGCGTTCCTCGCGCTCGAGCGGGTGGCCGCCGCCCCGTCACCCGATCCGAGCTTTCGCGACGGCCGCCCGGGCCTTTTCCTCGTCGCGCTGCGGATCCCCCGGACCGACCGGGAGCGCATCCGGGCCGAGCTCGAGCGCCGGGGCATCCCCCTGGTCCACGAGACGCGGTGGACGCTCTACGTCCGGGATCCGGAAGGAAACCGGGTCGCCCTCAGCCACCACCCGGATGGCTGAGAGCGTGAAGGGCGTTGCACGGTGGGCGCTCGCGCGCTGCACAGCGCGCGGAGGTCGCGCCTCCGTCCACCCCGTCGCTCCAGCGGTCGGCTCCTGGCACACCCGGTGCTCAGGGGTGGGGAGGTGCATCGGCCCAACCGGGATGGCAATGGGTGGCGGCGGTTCGACCCCGAGTCAGTGGCGAACACCGAGGGCGGCATCCACCACCGGGCGTCGATCGTCCAGAACCTCCGGGCGATCGCCGAGGACCTCCTCCACGTGCTGCCGGACCGGATGGTGCTGCTCCCGGTGCTCGCGCGAGGTGACGGGCCGGCGACGGCGACGGTCGCGCTCCTGGTGGGAGTGGTGCAGGACGTCCTCGAGCTGCTGGCCTTCCCGTTCATGCTGGTCAAGAACCTGGTCGACATCGCCGCCCACGCGGTGTGCGCGGCGGGTAACGGGCTCCGCGGCGAGTCCGACGGAGACCCGCTCCCGGTGCCCCCGTTCGACGTCTCGGATCCGGACTCGTCCCTCCGCCTGCTCCTCGGCCTCGACCGCGCCTGCTGCGAGACCTCACAGCGCCTCGAGCCGCTCCTCGACCTCGAGGCCGCCACGGCCCGCTGGCGCGCGGGCGGGGGAACCGCTCCGCCGACCCGAGCCGAGCGGCTCGCCAGCTTCAACGGCGACGTCCGGTGGTCTCCGCGGCTGGGCGTCCGCCTCGGGCCCGGGCGCGACGAGCTGTGCGCGTTGCTCCGCTGGATACGGACGGCGCTTCCACCCGGAACCCGCATCAAGGCCGGAGGTGGCCGGCACTCGCACGGAGCGGGCCGCACCGACGGGGTCTACCTGCATCCGGACGGGCTCCGGTTCCTCGAGCCGATGCCTCCTCGGGGGAGCGCCCGGGACACGCTCCGCCCGGCGGTCCAGGGCCGCGCGGCCCTGTTCCGGGTGGGCTCGGGTGTCCTCCTGCGGGAGCTGAATGCGCACCTCTGGCGGGCAGGTTGGGCACTGCCGGTCATCGGGGGCTACGACGGGCAGACGCTGGCCGGGGCAATCACCACCGGAACCCACGGCACGGTGCTCGGCCAGGGGACGATGGCCGCGCGCCTGCGCAGCCTCGACCTGGTGCTCGCCGGCGGCACCGCCCTGAGGGTCGAGCCGGCGCTGGGCATCACCGATCCGGCCCGACTCCGGCAGCAGGAGCCCGGGCTGCGCCTGGTCCAGGACGACGACCTGTTCCGGGCGGCGATCGTCAACCTCGGGGCCTTCGGGGTCATCCATTCCATGGTGGTGCAGACCGTCCCGCGGTTCTACCTGGAGGAGCGGACCACCGAGAGCAACATCGCCGAGGTGGCGGGGGTCCTCGCTGGAGGGAACGTGTACCACCTGATGGAGGCACACTCGGTGCCGGGCTGGGCCAGCGCTCCGACTGGCGCGCACTTCTCGGGGCATCCGCACCGCGCCTACGCCCTGAGCGTGCTCTTCAACCCCCACACCGGACGGGCCCAGGTCTGCACCTCGCGCCCCGTGCAGGTGGGCTTCGAGCCCTTCGACCTCGGGCTGCGCGTGGAGCGGGTCCCGGCGAAGGCCTTCGCCCGCGATGCCCGCTTCGTCCGCCGTCCCGTGCTCTGGCGCTCGCTCATCGGCGCCGCGCCCCGCGTCCTGTCGCGGCTCCCCGCGCTCCTGTCGGCCCTCCGGCTGCGGAGCGTCCCCGAGGTGGTGGACTGGTCGGTCCGGGGGAGCAGCCGCTTCATCAACCGCTGCTACAACGTCTTCCACTGCGGGGAGGGCACCGCCGGGGTCCGGGTGCGGTTCGGCGAGTTCTTCGTTCCCCTGCGCGAGGACCGCTTTCTCCTCGCCATCGGAGTCCTGGTCGATGCCGCGCGCCGCTGGAGTGCCCGGGTGGGAACCTTCCAGACCGGCCCCACCAACGTTCGCTTCGTCCGGGGCGGCACGGCGCTCCTCGGTCCCCTGGAGGACTTCGCCGCCCTCGAGTGCCTCTTCGTGGGAGCCCCGGCGCACACGGACCCGATGATGCGCTTCTACAAGGACGCGCTGGCCCGGGCCCTGGGCAGCGCCGGGTTCTCGATGCACTTCGGGATGCAGACCCCCGGCTGGACGGCCGAGGAGGTGCTGGCGCAGCACCCAGGCTATGCGCGCTGGCGCGCCCTCCGCGACGCGCTCGATCCCACGGGGAGCATGCTGGGGATGGAGCAAGAGGCGCTCCTGCCCCCCGTCGACCGCGATGGTTCGCTCGACGCCCTCCAGCGGCGATGGGCCAGCTGACCGCCTGTCCGGGAAGGGTCCGGAAGCGCTGAACGTCGGGACTCGGCGCGTGACTCCGCCCGGGTCGATCCACACCCCTCGTTCGTCCTACGCGCATCTCGATGGCGCGAAAGATGGGGTTCTGCACGGACCCCGACGGCTCGCGGGTGCGGATGATCCTCGACCCGACCAAGTACCTGAAGCCGGTGCTCGATTCGCCGCTCTTCCAGAACGCCCGGTGGGGCTCGAGCGAGCGCCCCACCCAGTACACCGACGCCGTGCACCGCGCGCAGTTCTTCCATCAATCCGACGACGACTGGCACACCATGCTGCGTGCCTCGGTGAAGACCACGCGGACCATGGTCCTCATCCGGGGCACCTATCGCTTCGCGGTGGATGCCAAGTGCAACCTGGTCTACGTGCTGGTGGACGAGGGCGTCTTCGTGAGCGAGCTGTTCCCGCCCACCGCCGACGACACCAGCACGGTCATCGGAGCGGCGGAGAACGCCGGTGACATCAGGACCCGCGACCTGTCGACGTTCCTCTTCTCCAACACCTTCCTCTTCGAGGGTGATCCATCCAACTGCTGCGCGCTCGGCTTCCACAGCTACGACCTCGAGCCGGGCGACGCGAGCAACGGCTGGCAAGAGCGCCGCTACGTGATGAACTACGCGAGCTGGATCTCCCCCGGGCTGTTCGGCGGAGGGTTCGAGGACATCACCGCCCTGAGCCACGAGCTGTCCGAGAGCTTCTCCGACCCGTTCGTGAACAACGCCACGCCGATCTGGGTCGCGCCCTGGGGCTTGTGTCAGAACAACCTCGAGGACGGCGACGTCGTCGAGGGGATGCCCAACGCCACCTTCCCCATCACCATGAACGGGATGACCTACCACCCGCAGAACGAGGCCCTGCTCCAGTGGTTCGCGGGACAGTCGCCCTCGTCGGCCTACAAGCACGCCTACAGCTTCCCGGACACGACGGTGCTCACCAGCCCGGCGATCTCGTACTTCCCGGACTGCGCGACACCGTTCAACCTGGCCAAGAAGGCGCCGTAGACCAAGGAGCGTGCCGCCCGCCCCAGCCGTGCCCTGGTGGGGCGGGCGTGCGAGCTTCAGCCGCCGTTGGTCGGCTTCAGCTCCACGTCGTAGCGCAGGCTCTGCTCGTTGCGGAGCACGAAGGACTGCTGCCAGACCGCGTCGCCGAGCGTCACCTTGAGGTGGTGGGTGCCCTCGAACAGGTGCAGGTCGTCGACCGGGCTCGACCCCACCACCCGGCCGTCGACGATCACCCGGGCCCCCTGCGGCGCCCGTACCGAGAGCGTCCCGCGCCCCACGGTGAGGCGGAGCGGGGTGACGCCGTCCTTCTTCACCATCACCACCCGTGACTGGTTGATGCCCTTCGACTGATCGCTGAGCGTGAGCACGTGCTTCCCGGGCGTGGCCGGAATGACGATCGGCGTGCGGCCGAAGGGCTTCTTGTCCAGCGCCACCTCCACCGGCGGATCGGTCATCAGATCCAGCCCGGTGGTCATGAAATCGCTCTTCGGCCGGCCCTCGGCGACCGCCGGCTTCGCCGGGGTGGGGGCGGGGGTGCTGGGAGCGGGGACCGGCGGGACCGCGGCGGGAACCGGGGCGGTCGCCGCCGGAGCGGGCACATGGTCCACCGCCTCGGTGGCCGCCGGAGCGGTTGCCGTGGCCACCGTGGACGCCGGCCGGGCCGTCCCGTTCGCCGGCGGCGGGGTGGCCCGGGCGGCCTGCTCCTGCCCCGGGGGAACGCTGAGCATCGGCTTGGGCACCGCGTGCCGGGTCTGGAGCCAGAAGACCCCGCCCAGCGCCAAGGCCACCACCACCCCGAACACCAGCGGCATCTTCGAGCGCCAGTCGAAGCGCGGCGCCTCGAGCTCGGCCAGCTCGCGGGCGGAGATGGGGATGGTGGGCGATTCGGAGGCCTTCGGCACGTGCGAGGCCCAGGCCCGGGAGTGGGCCTCCAGGGCCGCCTCCAGCACCTGCTTCCGCGCCGCGCGAGGCGAGTCCTGGGCAGGGAAGTGATGCTCCAGCAGCTCGGACAGCTGGGCCGGCGTGGCGAGCGGGGTGAGCACCTGGTCCACCGCGTCACGGAAGGCCAGCGCGGTCTTGTGCCGGTCCGAGGCCCGCTTCGCGGTCGCCTTCCGGACCAGGTCCTGGACCGCCAGCGGCAGCCCCTCCAGGGGCAGGGAGGCGTTCAACACCGCCTGGTCGAAGTCGGTCTCCTTGTCCCAGGGCATCCGCCCGGTCAGGCACTCGTAGAGGACCAGGCCGAGGAGGAAGACGTCGGTCTGCGCGGTCTGCGCGGCCCGGCCGCCGATGATCTGCTCGGGTGCACAGTACCGGCGGCGGTTCACCACCCGCTGCCCGTTGGTCTCCTTGGGGGCGACGGCCAGGGCGCCATACCCCCCGACCTTCGCCCGCCCGGAGAAGGCCAGCATCACCGTCTCCGGCCGGAGATCTCCGTGCACCAGCGGGGTGCCGTCGTCGTTCCCGGCCACGTGCGCGTAGTGGATGCCCAGGGCGCAGTCCACCGCGATGCGTCCGGCGATGGCCGGAGACAGCTTTCCGGTGTGCTCGAGCACGTCGCGGAGCGATTCTCCGTCCACGTACTCCACCACCCGGGCCAGGCCCTGCTCGAGCGTGGCCAGCCCGTGGACCTTGACGATGTGCGGATGGTCGAGCGTGACTGCGCGTCGCGTGTCCCGCTGCAGCTGGGAGAAGCGGTCCTCGTCCTTCGGCAGCTCGGGCGGCGCCCAGACCAGGACCACCGGACGCGCGGAGGCCTCGCGTTCCTCGAGCCCGAGCATGGCGCTCGACCGGGTGCCGGCGAGCAGCGGCCCCGCTGTGCGATAGGTGGGGACGATTCGGGTCACGCTGGAGCGGCACTCTACAGCGCCTGGTCGAGCACCGAGAAATCGACCAGATGCACGCCCCCCCGACTGTATCCAGGACTCGCACCCTCGGCGGGTCAGGGTCCCGGACGACCCTTACAGCCGGAACGTCACGAGGTAGTTGCGACCCGCACGTCGGACGACGAGCAGCACAGACCGCGCGTGTCGGGCCGAGATCAGCGCCTCGCGGAACGTCTCCAGTGAATCCAGGGGCACATTGTTCAGCCGGACGATCAGGTCTCCCCGCTCGATCCCGAAGGCCGCGGCCTGGCTCTGTGCGCGCACGGCCGACACCGCCAGCGTTCCCCGCGCGGCCTGAAGTCGCAGCCCCAGCCGGTCCCAGGCGAAGGCGTCGGCCTGCTGCGAGGGGAACTCGGCCGGGGTCACCGTCAGGGTGAGCATCCGGCCCTCGCGCCAGAGCACCAGCGGCATCACCGCCTTCGCCGGGTAGCCACGCACGCGGGCCTGGAACTCGTCGGCGTCCCGCACCGGGCTGCCGCCGAGCTCGGCGACCACGTCCCCGGCCTGCACCCCGGCCGCTGCGGCGGGGCTCCCGGTGTCCACCGAGTCCACCACCACACCGTCGCTGCGCTCCCACCCCAGCCGCTGGGCGATCGGCGCCGTGAGGTCCACCGCGTTGATGCCCACCCATGCCGGGCGCACCTTGCCGAAGCTCTTCAGCTCCTGGACGATGCGCCGCACCTTGTCCACCGGGATGGCGAAGCCGATGCCCTGCGCCCCGCCGAAGATGGCGGTGTTGATCCCGATGACCTCCCCGTCCAGGTTCATCAGGGGACCGCCCGAGTTCCCCGGGTTGATGGCGGCGTCGGTCTGCAAGAAGTCGATGTAGAGCTGGTCGTTGGCCTTGAAGCTCCGGCCCACCGCAGAGAGCACGCCCGAGGTGACGGTCTTGGTGAGCCCGAACGGGCTGCCGATCGCCACCACCGTCTCGCCGATCATGAGATCGCTCGAGGTGCCGAGCCTCGCCGCGGGGAGCGGAGTCTTCGAGGCGACCCGGAGCAGCGCCAGGTCGTTCTGCGCGTCCGCCCCCACCACCTCGGCGTCGAGCTGGCGTCCGTCGGCCAGCACCACGTGCACCGCCGAGGCACCGCGGATGACGTGGTCGTTGGTGACGATGGTCCCCCCGGAGTCGATGATCACCCCCGACCCGAGCGACTGCACCGTCTGCCGCTGCTGCCGGCCGCCGTCGCCGAAGAAGAACTCCTCCAGCGGCGAGCCGCGCATCCGTCGGTCCACCACCTGCTCGGTGCCGATGAAGACCACCGCCGGCCCGACCTTCTGCACCACCTCCACCACGGCGGAGCGGCGTCGGGCCACGTCCGCCCGGGCCGCGGGGAGCACCAGCAGCCCGAGTGCCACGACCATCGCCGGGCGCATCAGCGTCCTTCTCCTCCGCGCTGGGAACGCAGCGCCCAGCCGATCATCTTGTAGAGCAGCCGGGCCCCCACGTTTCCGTCCCACTCGTCTCCCTCGGGCCCGGGGGCCACCTCGTCGAGGTCCATCCCGATGATCCGCCGCCCCGAGCGCACCACCCCGGCGACCAGCGCGGCGGCCTCGGGAAAGGACAGCCCGCCGGGGACCGGAGTCCCGGTGTGCGGGCAGAGGGTCGGGTCGAGGCCGTCGATGTCGAAGGAGAGGTAGACCTGTTCGGGCAGCGCCTCGACCATCCGGTCCACCTGGCGGGCCCAGGGCTCGCCGTCGAAGGCCCGGCGCTTGAGCTCGGGATCGGTGTGGATGACCACGCGGCCGCCCGAGGCGTCGGCCAGACGGAACTCGTCCTCGGAGACGTCGCGCAGGCCCACCTGCACCAGCCGGGACACCTCCGGGAGCCGTCGCAGCACGTTGTGGAAGATGGAGGCGTGCGACCAGGTGAAGCCCTCGTACGCATCCCGGAGGTCGGCGTGCGCGTCGAGGTGGAGGATGCCCATCCCCGGATACGCGTGCGCGTGGGCGGCGATTGCGCCGTAGATGCTGCCGTGGTCCCCGCCCACGGTGGCCACCAGCTTTCCGTCGGCGATGAGCCTGGCCACGGTGCGCTCCAGCCAGTCGTTGAGCTCCTCGCAGAGGGCGTTCACCCTGGCCAGGCCCCGGTCCGAGGCCGCCGCCCCCCCGGCCTCGATGATCGGCCCGGCGAGCCGCTTGGCCTCGTCGTTCCAGGCGCGCACCCGTGGCTCCTCGGGGAGCATGGCGATGCCGTCCACGTAGGGGCGGCCCGTTTCCAGGTCGAAGAGGTCCACCTGGGCAGAGGCCCGGAGCACTGCCGCGGGGCCATCGGCCGCCCCGCCTCCGTAGGAGGTGGTGGCCTCGAAGGGCACGGGGACCAGCACCACCCGGGCCTCGTCGACGGAGTGGGGGAGACCGTATGCCTTCCCCGGAAGGCCCGGTGCGCCGGGATCGAAGCTCATCGGCCGCTCCAGGCGAGGACGATCTTCCCCACGTTCCGGTCCGCCACCAGGTGCTCGAACGCCTCGGCCACCCGGTCCATGGGAAGGACCCGGTCCACCACCGGGCGGTAGGTGCCGCAGGCGAAGAGAGGGAGGACGTGCCGCTCCACCGCGCGGGCGAGCGCCATCTTCTCCTCCAGGGGGCGGGCCCGGAGCACGGTACCGGTGATCTGCAGCCGCTTGCCGAGCATCAGACGCAGGTCCAGCTCGCTCTTCACCCCGTCCACCGTGCCCACCAGCACCATCCGGCCGCGCGGGGCGAGGCAGGCCAGCGACTCGGCGGTGTACCGGCCTCCGACCAGGTCGAGCACCAGATCGGCCCCCGCCCCGCCGGTGGCCTCCAGCACCCGCTCTGCGAACCGGGGAGCGTCTCGATCGACGCTGAGGGCGGTGAAGGGGACGATCGCCGAGACCCGTTCGAGCTTGCCCGCCGCGCGGCCGGTGCCGAGGAGCGTGGCCCCTGCGGTGTGGACGATCTGCGCCGCCGCGGTGCCCACTCCGGAGGCCACCGCGTGCACCAGCACCCGCTCGCCCGCCCCCAGCCGCCCCTGCAGCACCAGCGCGTCGAAGGCGGTGAAGAAGGCCTCGGGAATGGCAGCGGCCTCGGTCAGCGACAGCGACCCGGGCACGCTGACCGCCTCCCGCTCGTGGGTGACGAGCCGCTCGGCGAAGGCCGCGCCGGGGACCAGCCCCATCACCCGGTCGCCCGGCCGAAAGCGGACGGCACGCGGCCCGGCGGTGCGCACCGTCCCGGCGTACTCCATCCCCGGCAGGTCGGCCGGCGTCCCCGGGGGCACGGGGTACTTCCCGAGGACCTGCAGCCAGTCCGCCCGGTTCAGCGCGGTGGCCTGGACGTCGACGGCGATCTCCCCCGGGCCCGGCACCGGCTCCTCGACCTCGGCCAGGCGCAGCCCCCGGACGCTCCCAGGTTGCTCGATGCGGACGGCGCGCATGCTCCGCTCTCTATTGCAAGGGCAGGGCGGCCGCACCACCTTCCCCGCTCCATGCCCGCCGGGGACACCGCGCTGGAACCCGGAGCCCGGCGGTCTTAGAAGGGGACGTCCGTGGAACGCATCGCCCCCTGTCCGGTGTGCAAGAAGCCCGCGGAGCCGCGCGGCCGCAATCCCACCTTTCCCTTCTGCTCCGACCGCTGTCGCCGGATCGACCTCGGCCGCTGGTTCGGTGAGGAGTACCGGGTCCCGTCGACGCCGGCGGAGGGCGACGAGCAGCCCCCGTCCCCCGACGACACGAAGGACCGATGAGCGGCTTCGTCGACTTGCACTGCCACCTGCTCCCTGGAGTGGACGACGGCGCGCGCACGCTCGAAGACGCGCTGGAGATGGCCCGCGCCCTGGTGGAGGTGGGCGTCTGCACCGTCGCGGTCAGTCCGCACGCGCGGGCCGGCTTCGCGCCGGCGGAGGTCTGCCTCGAGCGGCTGGTCGAGCTGCGGCGTGCACTGACCGCGGCCGCCGTCCCGCTCACCCTCGAGCTCGGGGCGGAGAACGCGCTGGTGGAGGATGGCTTCCTCGAGTCGCTGGGCACGCCCGCAGCGCGGCCCGTGCACCAGGGGCCCTACGTGCTGGTGGAGCTGCCCTACGCCGCACCGGTGCCGGCGCTGCCCACGCTGGTGTTCCGGATGATGCGCAAGGGCGTCATCCCGCTGCTGGCGCACCCCGAGCGTTGCCTCGAGCTGCAGCGCCCCGGGCGCGCGGCGGAGGTGGTGGCGCTGGGCGCCCGGCTGCAGCTGGACATCGGCGCGCTGAGCGGCCGCTACGGTCCGGTCGCCCGCCGCACCGCGCGCACCCTCCTCGACGACGGCCTGTACGCGGTGGCGGCGACCGACCTGCACGCGCCGGCCGAGGCACGGCGATGGATGGAGCGTGCACTGGCGGACCTCCGGGCGGCCGCCGGCGACGCAGGGCTGGAGCGTCTGTTCCGCGACCACCCGGCCCGCGTGCTGGGCGGCGAAGCGGTGGAAATGCCCGGCAGGGGTGGGGTAGACGGCGGCACCCCGTGAAGCGTCTCCTCAAGCTGCTGGCCAGCCTGGCCGTGACCCTGGTGTTCGGCTGGTGGGCGTTCCGTGACACCCGCTGGACGGAGCAGTGGGCGAGCCTCCGCTCGGCGAACTACCTCTGGGTGCTGCCCTACCTGGGCATCCTGCTGCTCATCCACCTGACGCGGACCGCGCGCTGGGGCGCGCTGCTGGCCTCGCAGGAGCGGGTGCGCTTCCGGGCGCTGAACGACGCGAGCGCAATCGGCTTCATGATGCTCCTGGTGCTGCCCTTCCGGCTCGGCGAGTTCGCCCGGCCGTTCCTCATCGCCCAGCGCAGCTCCATCCGCCGGAGCGCGGCGATGACCACCGTGGTCCTGGAGCGCATCGCCGACGGGGTGTTCGTCTCGCTGCTGCTCAGGGGGCTGCTCTTCTTCGTCCACCCCGACCCGGAGAAGGCCGTGGTGGCCCGCGCCGGCGCGAACTTGATGTTTCTCATCTTCTTCGGGGGTTTTCTCGTCCTCCTTCTCGCCGCCTGGCAACACGACCCGGCGGTGGCCCTGCTGCGAGCGACGGTGGGGCGGATGTCCCCGCGGCTGGGAGAGCGGGTGGCCGGCGTGGTGGACAGCTTCGTCTCGGCGCTGAAGCAGGCGCATCGGCCCGCGGAGCTGATGGCCTTCGTCGGATGGACCATCCTCTACTGGGCGCTGAATGGCTTCGGGATGTGGGTGCTGATGCGGGCCTTCCCCTTCCACCTCGACCTGCGGCAAGCGTACGTGGTGATGTGCCTGGTGGTGGTGGGGGTGATGATTCCCGCGGCGCCGGGCAACGTCGGGACGTTCCAGGCCTTCGTGAAGATCGGCCTGGCGCTCTTCCTGCCCGCAGCGGTGGTGAACGGCCCCGGGCTGGCCTACGCCAACGTGCTCTGGCTGTGCCAGGTGGCGCAGCAGATTGGCCTGGGGCTCCTCTTTCTCTCGATCGACCAGCTGTCCTTCCGCGACCTCGCCGGGCGCCTGGACCAGGAGGAGAACGTGGCCTCCACCGCCGGCTAGAGCTGTCCGTCGAGCCAGGCCTGGATCGCCTGGACGATGCCTTCGGTGCGGGCCGGGGAGGGGGACTCGGGGCGAAGCGGCGGACGCGCCCCCGGCTCGCGGGGCGCCTTGGGCTGCTCGCGGACGCGCTCGACTGCGGGAGGTGTCATGTCTCGACGCCGTACTTCTTGAGCAGGTCCTCCACCGCCTCGCGGAGGTAGTCGCTCTGGGCGACCCGGGTGCGGGCGGAGAGTGCCCTCAGCCGCCGGACGTCCTCCTCCGGGACGAGCACGTGCGTGCTGACCGTGAAGCTGCCGTCCGGATCCCCGGGCTGCTCGGCCGCGGCCGGTGCCTCGGGGGCGGTGGGGATGGGTTCCATGCGGGCGAACTCCTCTCCGGTGCGACAGGCCTGTCGCGTCGGTTCCCCGAGGTTCCCGCGTCTAGGCGGGTTGTCAACTAAGCGGACGCCGCCTCCAGCGCCCGGCCCGTCTCCAGCAAGCTCTTGAGCGAGGAGAGCATGAACGGCCAGGCGTCGACGGAGCCGACGTAGGTCGGCGTGAGATCCTGGAATTGATCGTGGATGACGCGGAGCCGGGTCGTCCGGGGCCCGCTCGCCTCGAGCTCCCAGGTGACGCGGGAGGGCGGATCCGCCTCGACCGAGGGGTCCCAGTGTGCCTTCCAGCTCAGGACGAGACGGCGCTGGGCCTCGCAGGCGAGAACGGTCCCGGAGACGGCGATCACGTCCTTCTCTGCGAGATAGGCATAGGGGGCCCCGGGCGCCAGCGTGCTCCGCAGCCGCGTCCCGTAGACCCAGGCCCGGGTCATCTCGGGGTCCACGATGGCGCGCCACACGGCTTCGGGCAGGGCGGCGACGTACACCTCGTTTCGGATCTCGATGGGTGTCGGCATGGCAGTGACCCTCCTTCCGCGCGAGAGGTTGAGTGCGCGTCATGAGTAACTAATAAGTTACATGAACTGTTCGGTCAAGCCGTCTTGCCAGCATAGGATGGACAGCCGGTCGGAGGACTCGTAACCTTGCGGTGTCATGAGTCGAATCCGTGCCCACTCCGATGTGTTCCGGGCCATCGCCGACCCGACCCGCCGCGCCATCCTCGACCGGCTCCGTGGCGGCGGAGCCCCGGTGAATGCGCTTGCCGCCGAGTTCACCCAGAGCCGGCCGGCCATCTCCAAGCACCTGGGGGTGCTCCGCCGGGCACGCCTGGTGCGCGAGCAGCGGAGCGGTCGAGAGCGGATCTACACGCTGGACCCGATGCCGCTCCAGCGCGTTTCCGGCTGGGTGGAGGGCTACCGCGCGTTCTGGGTCACCAACCTGAACGCGCTGCGGACCCACCTGGAGCGCGGCGGATGAGCCGGACGCGCGGAGCGGCGCGGGCCCTGGCCGATCCTCTCCCCTGAGGTCAGAAGCCGACCTGGACGCCGACGGTGAACCCACTCTGACGGAGATCGAGCCGCATTCTCTCGAGGCTCGATCCTTCCTGGTATTGAAAGCTGTTGAAGCGATAGCCGAACTCGAGGGCGACGGTCGGCGAGAAGCGGTAGAAGGCGATGAGCAGCAGGTTCCAGGTCAGGTCCCGGTCGCCGTTGATCCCGAAGCCGGAGACGTCGCCGCGCAGGCCCAGCGTCCAGCGCGGGTCGAGGTCGAACCAGAGACTTCCGCCGATCAACGGTTCCACGAAGGCCTTGGAGAAGCTCAGGCTCTCGTTCACCGGGAACGACACTGTCCCCCCGGTGGTGAGCCCCACGCGGACGGTGTCGACCTCCAGCCCTTGCCACCCTTCCAGGCCTCGAACCGCAGCCCGCCATCGAACGCGGCATCGAGGTTCAGGATGTCACCGAGGCCCAGGTTCAGCGACGCGGTGCGACCCGCGATCGTGACCTGGGCACCCACGTAGAGCGGGATGAAGAAGTATGGCTCGACGGAGAACCGCCATGAGCGCTCGCTGACCGGCGACTCGTCCTGGGCTGCCGCGGTCGTGGCGAGCAGCGCCAGCGCCAGCGCCAGCGCCGCCCCCCGGGTCGCAGAGAGGCGAGACACGAAGCGCCAGAGCTCGATTCGGCTGGAGAGGCCCACTGGGGATGGGGAACCCGAGGTCCCGAGAGTACCCGCTGGGGATGAGCAGGTCTTCCGCTTGCGTGGTGCGCGATGCCGGTGGTCTGGTCCGGACGGGTGAGTGCGTTCCGAGCCAGCCGGACACGGATCGTCTTGACGCTCGGGCTGGCGGTGGCCCTGCTGCCCGGACCGGCCGGAGCGTGGATCTACCCCGAGCACCGCGACATCCTCGCCCAGGCCCTGCGGGACCTACCCCCCGACCAGCAGCAGCTCTTCGCCGCGCTCTGGGCCGACGCACGCAGCGGTCGGCAGTCCCGGTACTGCGCCGCCATGGTCGACGGGGATGGCCGCTCGGCCCCGGTCTGCATCGACCTGGCTGCCTGGGCGGGCATCGCCGGGGACCACTCTTGCTCCCCGGACCAGCTGATCGCCACCACGCTCCCCAGCGACTGGATCCTGAAGGTCGCCGCGGTGAGCGCCGAGACGAAGGTCAGGCTGGAGAAGGCCACCACCCGCGAGGCGAAGCAGAACGCGGCGGCGGTCAACAACCTCAAGCTTCAGTTCGTGGACCGTGAATACTCGACGCGTGCCGGAGCCAACAACGGGCACTTCCTCACCACCCGCACCTCGGACGACCCGAAGGAATACCTCGCCCGGACACTGGGAGCGGAGTCCGAGCCCAATGCGATCGGGCTCTACCTCTACTACCACCTCGGCGCGCTCGGGCTGGCCCGCCAGTGGGCGGTGGCCACCGACCCGGCGGCGCGCACGGAGCTCGCGGGCAAGGTGCTGGCCACCGAGGCGTTTGCCCTCCATTTCCTCGAGGACACCTTCGCCGCCGGCCATGTGGCCGGCAGCTGGGGCAGCGTCGCGGAGCGGAAGGGGACGCACGACTACTACTCGGAGTTCGGCCTCGACACCTCGGCCTGGAATGGAACCCACTTCACCCTGCTCGGCGACGGGTACATGCGCCCCGACGACCTGGCGCGGACCGCGCGCGTGGTGGCGATGAGCCTCCGGCAAGTCTTCGACGCCACCCGAACTGGAACCCCGGCCGCCGCGGCCGCCCGCGACGTCACCCCCACCGCCGCCGGGGGGGCAGCGGTCTTCAACTCCTGCACCGCCACCCGGCAGGCGACGTCGACCTTGACGGCCGAGACCGCAACGGTCGCGCTGAAGGTGGCCGCGGAGACACCGATTCCGGGCCGGAGCCAGGACGACGTCCACGTGCCGCACTTCCGGCAGGAGATCGGCCCCTTCGTCGGCTTTTCCGGGGACCTCACCGGCGGACTCGAGTTCGGCGGATTCCAGTCCGGCAACGCCAACCCCCGATGGTGGGGCGGCGCGGAGGTCGAGTTCCGGATCGGCGTCGGCCTGGAGGCGCTGACCGCCTCGACGGGCGCAGGCCAGGCCTTCCTCGGCGTCGGATTCACCTACGACGCGGCCCAGTACGGCGGCGCGCAGCCAGCCCTCGCCGAGTCCGGCGCCGCGGTGGTTCCCGCCCGGCAGGGCCTCACCTTCCGGCTGCGTGTCCCGTTCTACCTCGTCCCGTTCGATCTGCTCCTGGTGGCTCCGATCCTCAGCTGGGCCGCGCCGGACGCCATGGTGAACATGGGCATCGTCGCTGCCAGCGGCGGGCTGCTCCCCTGGCAGCGGGCCTTCATCACCCGCGCCGGCGCGTTCCAGTTCCTGCTCGGCCGGGAGGTGGGGGTGACGCTCTTCGGTTACTTCGGCAACCGGGTCGAGGGCGTGGGACTCGCCGCTCCGGGGGCCACGGTGCCTTACGGGAGCGACCTGGTCTTTCTCTCCTACCGCGTCCTGTCGCTCGATTTTCCCACCTTCGAGTACCGGCCGCTGCGCGAGTTCGCGACCAACCAGGCGCTCACCTTCGCCGTCCAGCTTGGCTGGGGCGTCGAGTTCCCGAACCAGGTCCGTTACGTCTCGAAGCTCACCCTGCCGGCCGCCTCCGGTGCCACGCCCGAGCTGGCCACCGGGTGGCAGATCTACCTCCGCGTCCACTTCGACGCGCGCTACTACTTCTGACGCCGGGGGAGTGGGAGAGTGGCTAGGCCCGGAATCGAACCGGGAACCTGTGGATTATGAGACCACCGCTCTAACCAGTTGAGCTACCTAGCCGGGCCCAAGTGTCGGGCCGCGGGGCGTACCACGACCGACCCGCGCGCGGAAAGACCCTCCCGGACTCTCGCCTCGATGGGCGGCGTTGCTAGGCTCGCTGAGGGTCGCCTGGCCGTGGCGCGCGTCGAGGAGTCCGTCACCTGTTGTCCGTCCTGATCAGCGTCGCGCTCTCGGTCTCGCCCGCCGACGGGACCGCGCTCGACATCCGCGCCTTCCAGGTGGTGAAGCAGAGCTCGGGGCCGGTCGACTACTACAAGGTCGAGACCGGGCCCGAGGGCCCCTTCCTCGCCGCGCGGTACCACCCTCCGCTGGACACCGTGGTGCGCGGCATCGAGGCGCCGCAGAGCTTCCGGCGCACGCTCGCCGGCGTTCGGTGGCGGTGGCGGGTTCGTGCCTTCCCGAAGGGGGCCGACGACTGCAACCCCGAGGTGGGCGATGCGGCCGCCGGCGTCTTCGCCACCTTCAAGGCCGGCCTCAAGGTCATGGTCATCAAGTACGTCTGGAACTCGGTCGGCCCGACCCACCGCAGCTGCGAGCTGGCCAACAACCTGTTCTTCGCCAAGCGGGTGGTGGTGCTGCGCAGCGGAGGCGAGGTCGACACCTGGAAGAGCGAGGCAGTGGATCCGCGCCGGGACTTCGTCCGCTACTTCGGGGGAAAGCTGGAGGACGTTCCGGACTTCGTGGCCCTCGCCGTGCTCAGCGACGGCGACGCCACCAACTCCCCGAGCGAGGCGGACTACGCCGACTTCGTTCTGCTCGACCGCCAGCCCGAGGCCGACCTGGTGCAGGCGCAGGTGCGGGCGGTGGGCCAGCTCGCCGATGCGGGCGCGGAGGGGGCTGCTCCCCGGCCGGCTCCGATCAATGCGCCCGGCCCGGAGCCGGGACGCTGAGCCCGGTTCCGCTCAGGGCATCTGGCAGTTCAGCTCGGGCGTGGGGGGCATCCGGCCGGTGACCTGCTCCAGGCGCGCCTCGGCTGCCAGCAGGTCGAAGGTGGCCTGTGCGTCCCCGTACTGCGCCTCGGCGTAGCCGCGATAGGCGTCGATCAGGTCCCGGCCATCGGCCACGCCCACCCCGAAGTTCAGGGTCGCGCTCCGGAACCAGCTGCGACCCGCGGCCACTGCCTTCGCCGAGGCCTCACGCTTGGTGATGGCGGCGTTCAGGTCCGCCGCCGCGGTCTCCACCTCCACCCGGATGGCCCGCACCGCGCCCGCGCGCTGCTTGCGGAGCGTGTCCAGCTCCGCCTCCTTCTTGTTGGTGCGGGTGATCACGTTCCAGAAGGAGAGGTTCTGGCGAATTCCCAGCGCCGCGCCGATGGTCAGCGCGTTGAAGTAGTCGCCCACGTAGGGGTTGTTGATGGTGTCCCGCCCCGCCGCGCGCGAATAGGCGAACTGCCCCAGTAACCCGACCTGGGGGAACAGCTCGGCCCGGCTCGCCCGTACGTCCGCCTCCTTGGCCAGGATCCCGCTGTCCAGCGCCTTGAGATCGGGGCGCATCCGCGTGGCGTCCCCCAGGGCGGCCTCGAGGTCCGGCACCTGAATCTTCGAGGTGTCGGGGAGCGGATCGTCCCGGAGCTGGAGCTGGTTCGGCTCCATGGCCAGGGTTGCCGCCAGCCCGACCCGCGCCACCCGGAGCGCCCGCTCCCCGTCGGCGATCCGCTGGGTGAGCTGACTGCGGAAGATCTCTATCCGGTAGCGGTCCTCGGGGCTGATCTCCCCGTCGTTGGCCTTGAGCGACTTCTGGACCCGGACGTCTGCCTCCTTCAGCGCGCCCTGGACGTCGGCCCCGATGGCCAGCAGGCGCGTGGTGAGCCGGATGCCCATGACCAGCTGCAGCACGCGGGTGCGGATGGCGTTCGCGGTGTCATCGACGAGGTACCCCCGCGCCTGCGCGCCTGCCGCGGCGGCATCCCGGGCCGCCGTGAGTCGGCCCCAGGTCCACAGCGGCTGCAGCGCGTTCACCTCCACCCGGACGAAGGCCCCGAGGTCGGTGAGGCCCCGGTTACTCCCGCTCTCGATGGCAGAGATGTTGTTTCTGTCCTTCGTCCCGTCCGGCTGGGTCTTGAGGGCGGCGCCTGGCACCACCCCCACCGGAATGTTGGCGTAGAACTCGGGCAGGAACCAGATGGCCAGCGCCACCGCCTTGTCCGCCTCCGCGGCCGCCGCCTCGCTGCGCTTGATGCCCACTTCGTCGCTCCGGGCCAGCGCGAGGGCCTGGGCGGTCTGCAGGTCCAGCGGGCCGCAGGTGGGCGCCGCGACGGTGAGGGCCAACAGCGCTACGAGCAACGAGCAAACCCCGAGGAGATGAGTCGGATCAGTCCCGGGGCTCTACACACAAGGATCCGCGAACTCAAGGAAACTGGAGCCCGACCGCCCCCCGGCGTCAGTGGCCCCGGCCGGTTCGGGGAGTGCCGTCCTCGCCTTCGAAGTAGATGCTGGCGGCCTCGTTCTGCCCGTAGACGACGAGCACCGGGGAGCTGCATGCCTCCCGCCGCACCCGCGCCAGCCGTTTCAGCGACTCGAGCAGCTCGGCGGCCTGTGCCGCCCGGGCCTTGATGGTCTTGAGTGCCATGTCCTGGAGAGACTCCTCGCGCCGGCTCCCTGTCGCCCCGGAAGGGGTGGGTCGCACCGGCATCGTGGGGTATGCGCTGACCACGAGTGGCGGTCTCTAGTCGACGTGGCTGACCGTTGACAATGTCCTTGGAAAACTGCCAAGGCGACTGCCCACTTATGCACCGAGTTCCCCCTCTCGTCCTCCTGGCAGCCGTCCTCCTCGGGGCCCCCGCCCTGGCCCAGCGGGCGGCCGAAAAGCCTCCCGCGCTGGTTCCGGCCTGGCTGCCCCGGGAGGTCGCGATCCTGACCTTCTTCCAGAACGGGAACATCACTCCCGAGCTCCGCATCGCCTGGCACATCCCGGTGGTGCAGCAGCGGATCGACAGCCTGAACCTCATCGTCGAGGGCGGTGGTGGCTGGGCGGTGGGCAAGCGGAGCGTCACCAACGAGAACGCCGACCCGCCCCTCACCGAGCTGCACCAGTGGCACATCCAGGGCGGGATCGCCTACGAGGGCGACTGGGCCCAGGGCTGGCACGTGGGCGGGCGGATCACCGCCGGCGTCACCATCTTCGGCGCCAACTACGCCCCGGCCTTCGGCCCGCCGGTGCACGAGGACACGAGCACCACCGGCACCGTGGAGGGCCGGCTCGAGGGTGGCTACCGGGTCGGCCGGGTGGTGATCGGCCTGAGCATCGGCGTCCTCCAGCCGTGGAACAAGGATCCGCGCCTCTACTCACCGAACGACATCGGTGGCTTCTCGGGCGGCCTCTTCTTCAACTGGCGCTAGCCGGCCTGGTCTTTACGCTATTCTCCGCGCACGGTTGCCAGCGATGAGCGGAGCGCTCCAGTGGCCCTGACCGCCGAGGCCTACGGCCTGACCGACGTCGGGCGGAAGCGCCAGCACAACGAGGACGCCTTCGCCGTCGACTCCGAGCTCGGTCTCTTCGTCGTCGCCGACGGGATGGGTGGCCACGCCGCGGGTGAGGTGGCGAGCCAGCGGGCGGTCGAGGTGGTGCGGCAGCAGCTCACCGCCGGGCGGCAGGTGCTCGAGGACCTCGGCCAGGCCAGCACCTCGGAGGCACGCGCCGCGGCGGCGGCCCTGGTCGAGACCGCCATCCAGCGCGCCTGCGCCGAGGTCTACCGGCTCGCCGCGGCCGACCCGAGCAAGCGGGGGATGGGCACCACCGTGGTGTGCCTGGTGCTGGCCGGCACCAAGGCCATCGTGGGACACGTGGGGGACAGCCGGGTGTACCTGCTCCGCGGCGGCCAGGCGCACCGGCTCACCGAGGACCACACCCTCATCGCCGCGCAGCTCAAGGCGGGCACGCTGACCCGCGAGCAGGCGCAGGCCTCGCAGCTTCGCAACGTCATCACCCGCGCGGTGGGCATCCAGGAGTCGGTCCAGGTCGACACCCTGATGGTGGACCTGCTCCCCAAGGACCTGTTCCTCCTCTGCTCCGACGGGCTCCACGGCTACGTCCCCGACGACGAGCTGCCGACGGTCATCGACGACATTCCCCTCGCCGAGCTGCCGGCGAAGCTCGTCGCCCTGGCCAACGAGCGCGGCGGCAAGGACAACGTGACGGTGGTCGTGGTGGGCATCTCCGACGGCGGGGCGCCGCTCGAGGAGCTGGAGGAGACCACCAGCCGGATGGAGGTGCTGAAGAGCATCCCCATCTTCCGCCACCTCACCTACAAGGAGCAGACGGCGATCCTCTCCATCGCCTCGACCCGGAGCTTCCCTGCGGACTCGGAGATCCTCACCGAGGGCCAGTCCGGGGACGAGCTGTTCATCGTGGTGCGCGGCCGGGTGCGGGTGGAGACCGGCGGGGTGAGCGTCGCCGAGCTGCGCGCCGGTGGCCACTTTGGCGAGATGGGACTGGTGGACCACGCGCCGAGGAGTGCCACGGTGCGAGCGCTGGAGCCGACCCGGGCGATGGTGATCGCCCGCGCCGAGCTGATGCAGCTCATGAAGCGCGAGCCGATCCTGGCGGTGAAGCTCCTCTGGAGCTTCGTGCAGGTGCTGTCCGACCGGCTGCGGGCGACGAACAACGAGCTGTCCGAGGTGCGGCAGGAGCTCGCCGCGGCGCAGGCGGTGCAGCCGTTCGCGGAGGAGTGAGGTGAGCCCGCGCACGCTCGAGGTCCCGACCTCGTACCGGAAGCGGCGGCTCTGGCCGTGGGTCGTCGCCTTTGTGGTGCTGCTGGCGGTGGGGCTCTGGGGGCTGCGCCTTCACCGCGCTGCCCCGGCTGGACCTGCGGCGAGGGCTCCGGGCACGGCGGCTCCGGGGGGTGCGCCCGTGGCGTCGGCACGCCCGACCATGCCGCCGCCGCCGCGCCCCGAGGTGCGCTCTGCCCGCCTCGCGGGCCGGGTGTCGACGCAGGCCGGGCAGCCCGCGCCCGGGGTGACCGTGGCAGTTGCGCCATCGGGGCTGGAGGCCCGGACGGACGGCGAGGGCCGGTTCCAGCTCGAGGCCGAGGAGGGCGCGACAGTTCGCCTCGAGGCCCACCATTCGGACCTGGGGTTCGCCAGCACCGAGGTCCGAGCTCCGGCGACGAACGTCGAGCTGCGCCTCGCGCCGCGCGCGGGCCTCGAGGTCCAGGTGCTCTCCGAGGGGCGCCCGGTGGCCGGCGCCACCCTGACCGCCCGCCAGCGGGGCGGGGAGGCAGCGCTGTTCCACTCCGACCGCGTCACCGACGCCAGCGGCGCGCTGCGCTTCCTCGGATTGCCCGGCGGGCGGCTCGAGGTGGAGGCGCTGCTCGAGGAGACCGGCGCACGTAGCGGCGTCGAGCTGGACGTCCCGGAAGGCACCGTCGCCCGGGTCCTGCTGCTCCTGCCGGTCGTGGGCGTGGTCCGGGGCACGGTGGTGAACCGGGCCGGGGCTCCGGTCGCCGGGGCGTTCGTCGGGGTCGAGCCGGCGGAGGGGCTTCCGGCGCGAAGCGGCCAGGACGGGACCTTCATCCTGAAGGGCCTCCGGACCGGGCGAGACCACCGGTTGACGGCCCGCACCCCGGAGCTGGCGCTCGACACGCCGATGACCGCCCGCGCTGGACAGAGTGACGTCCGGCTGGTGCTCCGCGACCGCCCGGTGTTCCGCGGCCGGGTGCTGGGGCCGGGGGGCGAGCCGCTCCGGACCTTCTCGGTCGAGGGCCGCCCGTTCGAGGCCGAGGACGGTCGGTTCGCGATGCCGCTCGAGCCGCGCGAGGGGCTGGTAGAGCTCCGCGTCGCGGCCCACGGGATGCTCACCCGCACCGTCACCGCGGGGGGAACGGTGTCGGAGCTGGGCGACATCGCGATGAAGCCCGCCCCGGCTCTGCAGGGCCGGGTGATGCTCGGCGCCGGCCGGCCGGCAGCGAACGCCGAGGTGAGCGCCGGTGGAGCCACGACCCGGTCCGACGCGACCGGGGCCTTCACCCTCCCCGTCACTGACCCCCCGCCGTCCGGAGGGCCAATCACCGTCCACGCAGTGCAGGGGGAGCTGGCGGGCAGTGCCGAGGCGCGGCTCGGCGCACAGCTGGAGATCGTCCTCGTCGGCGAGCAGCCGGTCCGGGTGCAGGTCTTCGCTCCGGACGGCACGCCCGCGCGCGGCCGGGCGGTGCAGCTGGCGGGCCTGCGGAGCTACTCCTGGACGACCGGGGAGGACGGGACGGTGGTCGCCAGGGCGCTCGCCGGAGAGTACAGCGCGTCCACCGAGGCCCAGCCCGGCCGGGTCTGGTTCGTCCGGGTCCCCTCGGCCGGCATCGTGCTCGGCGGTGGCCCCGGCGCGGCGAGCCTCGAGGTCGACGTCGATGCGCCGGTGGAGGCGCTGTGGGTGGAGAAGGGCGCCGTCGCCGGGCCCATCTCCAGCGAGCGCCCGGGGCCCCGGGGCGAGGGCCAGCTGCTGTTCGGGGTGGAGCGCTCGGCGCGCTTCGACGGGCTCAGCCCCGGAACGTGGACGGTGGTGGGACTCCGGCAGGGGACGAAGGTGCTGCGGACGGTCCAGGTGTCGGGGGCGACTCGGCTCTCGCTGTGAAGTTGCCGGGGCCCGAGGCCGAGGCTAAGCCTTCTCTGCAGATGGACCGGAGCGTGCTCCAGGGCCGGCGCATCGGGCTGGGCGTCGGTGGCGGCATCGCGGCGTACAAGGCCGCCGAGCTGGTGCGTGCGCTGCAGCGCTCGGGTGCGCAGGTCCGGGTGGCGATGACGCCCGCGGCGACCTCGTTCGTGACGCCGCTGACCTTCCAGGCGCTCAGCGGCCACCCGGTGCTCACCGACCTCCTCGACGCCTCGCAGGAGGCGGCGTTCGGGCACATCGAGTTCGCGCGCTGGACCGAGCTGTTCGTGGTCGCGCCGGCGACGGCGGACCTCCTGGCGCGCATCGTCGCTGGAATGGGGAACGATGCGCTCACCGCGACCCTGCTCGCCTACCGCGGCACGGTGCTGCTCGCCCCGGCGATGAACACCGCGATGTGGGAGCAGCCGGCCACGCAGCGCAACCTGGCGGTGCTGGCGAAGGACGCGCGCTACCGGTTCGTCGGTCCCGGGGCCGGGCTGCTGGCGTGCGGAGAGGTCGGCTCGGGACGGCTGAGCGAGCCGGAGCAGATCGCCGACGCGGCGGCCGAGCTGCTGGGCGACGGTCCCCTGGCCGGCATGCGGGTGCTGGTCACCGCGGGTCCGACCCGCGAGTTCCTCGACCCGGTCCGGTTCATCAGCAACCCCAGCACCGGGAAGATGGGGCTGGCGGTGGCACGGGCGGCGCGGGCGCGCGGAGCGCAGGTGACGGTGGTGCTCGGTCCGGTGGGTGGGGTGGACCGCGCGGGACTCGAGGTGGTGGACGTGGTCAGTGCCGAGGACATGCGCGATGCGGTGCTGTCTCGCCTCGAGCGCACCGACGTGCTGGTGGCGACCGCGGCGGTGAGCGACTGGCGTCCGGCACACCGCGCCGAGCAGAAGGTGAAGAAGGACGAGCCCGGGGCCGACGCGCCGCTGGCCTTGCTCCGGACGCCCGACGTGCTGGCCCTCGCTGCCGAGCGAGCCCGCCTCCTCGGGCGCCGCCCGCTGATCGTCGGCTTCGCCGCCGAGACCGAGAACGTGGTGGAGAACGCCACCGCGAAGCTGCTGCGGAAAGGCCTCGACCTCATCGTCGCCAACGACGTGACCCGGTCGGACGCGGGATTCGGCGTGGACACCAACGTCGTCATCGTCGTGGACCGCGCCGGGGGCCGACTCGAGCTCTCCGGCAGCAAGGACGCGGTCGCCGCCGGACTCTGGGACCGGATCGCGGCGGTCCGTTCCGCCGCCGCGCTCGCCGTGCCCTCGAACTAAGCAGCCCTCCGGCTCCGGCGTCGCGAGCAGGGCAGCCCGGAGATCCGTCGTCAGCCAGACCCTCGGCGTTGTCCCCCACGGCTCGGCGCGTCGGATCCGGGTGACAGAGTGCCTCCCCGCAGCGTTCGGCAGGGGAGGGACATCACAGGTGGCGGACGAGGTTGTTCCCGGATTCGATTCGCTCGCGCAGGTTCTGACGGACGTGCGGCGCTACCTGGGCTGGCATCGCGACTCCGCGGGGGAGGAGCTGAGCACCTCCGAGGACGGGGCCCTCGCGGCGATCGCCGCCGCGATGTCAATCCCGGTCACGCTCCAGGAGTCCATCGTCCAGGCCCTCTTGCCCGCTCCGTCTCGGTCGGCCGAGGCTGCAGCGCCCGGGGCAGCCCTTCCTGCGGACGAGCCGCCCCGGCTCGACGAGGTCCGCAAGGAGCTGGGCGACTGCCAGCGCTGCAAGCTGTGCTCTGGGCGAAGGAATCTCGTATTCGGGGTGGGGAACCCCGTGGCCCGGCTGGTCTTCGTGGGTGAGGGGCCGGGGGCCGAGGAGGACAACCAGGGCATCCCCTTCGTCGGCGCTGCGGGACAGTTGCTCACCAGGATGATTGCCGCGATGGGCTACAGCCGTGACGAGGTCTATATCTGCAACGTGGTGAAGTGCCGCCCGCCCGGGAATCGCAACCCGGAGCCGGACGAGATCCAGTCCTGTCAGCCGTTCCTCGAGGCGCAGCTCCACGCCATCCGGCCCGAGGTCATCGTGGCGCTGGGGAAGTTCGCCGCCCAGACGCTTCTGCGGACGAACACTCCCATCACCCGGCTCCGGGGCCAGTGGCGCCAGTACGTGGGCATTCCTCTCATGCCCACCTTCCATCCCGCCTACCTGCTCCGCAACCCGGCAGAGAAGAAGGCGGCCTGGACGGACCTCCAGGCGGTCATGGCGCGCTTCCCGAAGCCTGCCGCCTGAGGGCAGACTCGCCCAGCCGTGCCTCGCGGTCACCTCGACATCCGGACGCTGCACTGTGCCGCCCTGGCCGGGAACCCACGCGGAGACCCGGTCGATCGGCCCTGCGCGGTGTACCTGCCACCGGGCTACCAGGCCGATGGGGCGCGCTACCCGGTGGTCGTCCTGCTGCACGCCTTCATGGGATCTGGCCCGGGGTGGTTCAACACCGCGCCGTTCTCGCCCAGCATCCTCGACCGGCTGGACGCGCTGTTCGCCGCCGGCGCGCCGCCCTTCCTGACGGTGTTCCCCGACGGGCTCACCCGGCTCGGCGGCAGCCAGTGGATCGACTCGCCGGGGAACGGCGCCTACGGCCAGATGATTGTCCACGACGTGCTCGGGCACGTGGACCGCACCTACCCCACGCTCCGCTCGCCCGGTGCCCGGGCAGTGGCGGGGAGGAGCTCGGGCGGGTACGCCGGCTGGCAGCTGGTGCGAAGGTTCCCCGGGATGTTCGGGCACATGGTGTCGCACTCCGCCGACGCCTACTTCGAGTACTGCTACCTGCCCGAGTTCCCCAAGGCTGCCTCCGCCCTGTCGCGCGCCGGCGGCGTCCAGGCCTGGTGGGACGGGTTCGAGCGGCGGGTGCGCGAGACGAAGATGGGCGGCGACGACCACGCGGTGGTGAACCTCCTGGCGATGGCCGCGGCCTACTCCCCGGACCCGGCGCAGCCGCTGGGCGTCAGGCTGCCGTTCGACCTCGCCACCGCGCGCATCGACGAGCAGGTCTGGGCCACCTGGCTGGCCGAGGACCCGGTGCGCTTCGTCGAGCGCGACCCGGAACCCTACCGCGCCCTGCAGAGCCTCTTCGTCGACTGCGGGACCCGCGACGAGTTCGGCCTCCAGTGGGGGGCGCGGATGCTGGCCCGCCTGGTCGCGGGTGGCCGGGCGACCGTGGTCCACGAGGAGTACGAGGACGGGCACATGGGGACGGCGTATCGCTTCGATCGCTCGCTGGCCTTCGTCGCCCCGCGGCTCGAGCGCGAGCAGGGGTGACGACCCCCCGCGGGTCGTGCTAGCCGCGCCTGCGGTGACCAGCGATCCCTACGGACTGGGCCGGGTGGTCGGCGAGCCGGGCGTGCTCCCCCAGCGAGCGGGGACGCTCGACCCGTCGCTGCCGATTCGCCCCTCCGAGATGCTGATCGACGTGGAGAGCCTGAACGTCGACGCCGCATCCTTCAAGCAGATCCGCGAGTCGTGCGGCGGCGCGGCCGAGGCGGTGGTCGCGCGCATCCAGGAGATCGTCCGGGCCCGGGGCAAGATGCAAAATCCAGTGACCGGCTCGGGCGGGATGCTGCTCGGCCGAGTGCGCGAGGTCGGCCCCGAGCACCCGGCGCAGGGAAAGGTGCGGCCCGGCGAGCGCATCGCCACGCTGGTCAGCCTCTCGCTCACCCCGCTGGTCATCGACGAGGTCCGCTCCGTCCGGATGGAGGTGGATCGGGTCGACGTGCGCGGTCACGCCATCCTCTTCGCCAGCGGCATCTGGGCGCGGGTCCCGGACGACCTGCCGGAGACGCTGGTGCTCGCCGCGCTCGACGTCTGCGGCGCGCCGGCGCTGGTGGCGCGGCATGCGAGGCCCGGGATGCGGATTGCCGTCCTCGGGGCAGGGAAGAGCGGAGCGCTGTGCC